>JBHSCB010000021.1:0-79511 GCA_042650965.1 Novosphingobium lubricantis
TTGTGGCTCCAGACGTGCGGATGTCCATCTTGGCCATGGGGTCACCCATGAGACCGCATACGTTGACGCAGACTGATCAGAACACTTCAAAATCCCCCTTGCAGACGGGGCGGGCCATACGTTTTTTAAGCAGGCGGTTCTCGAGGGTCAGGTCGGCCACGCATTCCTTCAGCGCACGGGCTTCCCGGCGCAGATCCTGGACCTCGCCGGTGGTTGCGGCACGGGCGGTATCGCCGGCGAGCCGGCGCTTGCCCGCTTCCATGAACTCCTTCGACCAGGTGTAGTACAGGCTCTGGGCGATCCCTTCCTTGCGGCACAGTTCAGCAATGCTGTCATCGCCGCGCAGGCCTTCAAGCACGATCCGGATTTTATCCTCGGCAGAGAAGTGCCGGCGTGTCGCCCGCCGGATGTCCTTCACCACCTGCTCCGCAGGAGCCTTCACCGATTTTTTCAAGGAGGATTTGGGCTTCATCTTCGTTCCTTCGTCACTACGACGAAGCCCAAATCCTCCTTAATTCACAACCTCAAATCTGTGCCATTGGCGCTGACGCCGGACACGCCAGACATGCACCGCGCGCAAAACCGTTCATGCGTCTTTTCCTGCTGCGGCCAGCGTCTTTTGCGCGGCCTTAAGGTGCGGGATGTCGTACATCTTGCCGTCTATGCCGATGGTGCCGAGTTCGGGATTGGCCGCGAACGCGGCGACGATGCGGCGGGCATCGGCAATTTCGGCTTCGGAAGGGGAAAAGCAGCGGTTGATCGTATCCACCTGGTCGGGGTGGATCGCTATCCGCCCGGTAAAACCGTCGCGCCGCGCCCGGCGGCAATCGGCTTCCAGCCCTTCCGCATCACGGAAATCGGCATAAAGCGTATCGACTGGTGCGACTTGCGCCGATGCAGCGGCGAACAGGCACAGGCTGCGGGCAAACCGGTAGGGTTCAGTCCATTGGCCGTCGGCTTCCTTGTTCGCGGTGGCCCCAATGGCCGCGGCAAGATCTTCCGCACCCCAGGTAAGGCCGACAAGGCGCGGATGGGGCGGCGAATAGCTGCCCAGCGCGAACATGGCCTGCGGCGTTTCGGTGGCCACAACCATGATCCTGACCGTGCCCGCCGGCATTCCGGCAGCAGCCTCAAGCCGGTCAATCACTGTGGCTATGGTCGCCACGTCCTGCGCGCCGTTTGCCTTGGGCACGAGAATCCCCGCCAAACCGGGGCGCACCACAGCGGCAAGATCGTCGTCCGTCAGGCCCGTACCCAGCGGATTGACCCGGACGAACAGGGCGGGTTCGATCTCCCCGGCGTGATCGAGCCATCCGGCCACGCGCACGCGCGCATCGGCCTTCATCGACGGTGCAACCGCATCCTCAAGATCGAGGATCAGCACGTCGGCACCGGACGTGCTGGCGCGGGCGAACTTCTTGTCGCTGTCACCGGGCACGAACAGGAGCGAGCGCAACCTCATGCCGGGCTCTTGAGCATCAGCGCATTGCGGACCGTGCGGCACACGATCTCGTCATGCTGGTTGAGGCCGAGGTGCTCGAAGGTAACGATGCCCTGAGTCGGCCGGGACTTGCTTTCCCGCAATTCAAGCACGCGCGTCTCTGCCCGGATCGTGTCACCGGAAAACACCGGGCGCGGAAAGGTGGTGTCGGTCATGCCGAGATTGGCGACCGTCGTGCCCAGCGTCGTGTCCTGCACCGTCAGGCCGATCACCAGACCCAGCGTGAAAATCGAGTTCATCAGCGGCTTGCCGAACTCGGTTCCAGCGCAATAGGCGTGATCAATGTGAATCTGCGCCGGATTGTAGGTGAGCGACGAAAACAGGCTGTTCTCGTAGTCCAGCACCGTCTTGCGGATTTCGTGTTTGAAGACCTGACCGACCGTAAACTGATCGAACCACAGACCCGCCATACCAATTCTCCTATCAGTTCAGGCGGCCAAGGATGGCCACGGCAGCCACGCTGTTGAACGGCGACCCGCCAAGATTGTGCGTAAGGCCGAAATCGGCCTTGGCCCGCTGACGCTCGCCCGCCCGCCCCTGCAACTGGTTATAGACTTCGTAGGCCATGCGCAGCCCCGACGCGCCGACCGGGTGGCCAAAGCATTTCAGCCCGCCATCGAGCTGGCAGGGAATGGCCCCGTCGCGGTCATAACGGCCATCCATGATATCCGCCGGGGCACGGCCATCGTCGGACAGCCCCAGATCTTCCATAATCACCAGTTCGGTGATCGAGAAACAATCGTGCACTTCGGTCAGGTCAAGCTCGGCCCGTGGATCGCGGATACCGGCTTCGGCATAGGCGCGTGCGGCGGCGGCACGGGTGTTCGGCACCGATGCCCCATCCCATTGCCCGAACTGCATTTCCCACCCGTTGCTGGCGGAAAGCTGAATCGCCTTGATGGTGACCGGATCGGCCTTGCCCAGCGCACGGGCGATTTCCGGCGTGGTCACGATAGCCGCCGCTGCACCGTCGGACACCCCGCAGCAATCGAACAGGCCCAGCGGGTCGGCGATAAGCGGTGCGTTGAGGATCTTGTCCATGTCCACAGCGCCGCGCAGATGCGCCTTGGGCGAAAGGGCGCCGTTCTGGTGGCTCTTCCACGAAACGTGGGCCATCGCCCGCTTCAGGTCGCCCGCATCAACCCCGTGGCGCGCAGCATAGGCCCCGGCCAACTGGGCAAAAGTGCCGGGGGCCGAACCATAGGGCATCCACAGGTCGTTCTGCACGCCCTTGGTGCGCAGCGGCAACCCGCCATAGCCCGTGTCCTTGAGCTTTTCGACACCGATCGCCAGCGCCACGTCGACGGCGCCCGACGCCACGGCATAGGCCGCACCCCGCAAGGCTTCGGTCCCGGTCGCGCACATGTTCTCGACACGGGTGACCGGCACCTTGTCGAGCCGCAGCGCGTGCGCCGCCGGGAGCGCACTGTTGCCCACGTTGATATCGTCCAGCGCATTGCCGACCCACGCCGCGTCGATCCGGGCGCGTTCGATGCCTGCGTCGGCCAGCGCCTCGGCAAAGGCTTCGACCATCAGGCCATCGGCACCAACATCCCACCGCTCGCCAAAGCGGGTGCAGCCCATGCCGACAATGGCAACCTTGTCACGAATGCCAGCAGCCATCATGCCTCTCCCAGTTGCGGACGGGCAAGCGGCGCCGCCTTCCAGAAATACGTACGGAACCCAAGGCGCGGGTTCTGCGACTTGATCCGCAGCCGCATCCTTACCCGCTGGCCAACGGCAAAGCCGCCATCGGGCCGGTCCACCATCTCCATCAACACGCGCGCGCCGTTATCGAACTGCACCAGGCCGAAATCGAACGGCGGATCGGGCGTGTAGTTCAGCCTGTCGGCGGTAACCGACACGATCGTTGCTTCCAGCTCGGCGAGGCGCACATCCTCAAGCACTTCAGGCTTGTCGAGTGCGGGGTTCACCGGCATCGGGCTTTTCGGAAACTGGACGTTGCCCAGACTGTCGCGCCCACCGACAAAACCGATCATGTCGCGCCCGATCCGCTCCAGAACGGTGGCCTGCGCCTTCTGCTCGAACTCGGAGCGCATGCCCCAGTCGAGATCGACGGATCCGGCGAGGTTGAGAAAGCGCGAATAGCTGGTCAGCGGCTGGCCCGCAGCAAGCCCTGCCGCCATGTCCACTGCGCCAGGAACAGGCGCCAGCACTTCGAACACCAGGGCATCGACCCCGCTGCCGAAGCCGACCAGCAGGACGAAATCACCCGGCTGCGCCGCTGCAAAGGCAAGCCCCAGACCATAAAGCGCGTGGGCAGCGCCAAGATCGCCTGCCTGCGCCGTCACGCTTTCGCAGTGGTTGGATGCAGGGCAGCCCAGCGCACGCGCTACCGCCTTCCAGGTGGCAGCGACCGGCTCCGCGCAAGCGGCATGGGCAAGCGCCGATGGAGCAATACCGGCGTCCGCACAGGCCGCCTTGATCGCCGGAACCAAGAGTTCCGCCACCGCCACATCACGGACGAACCGCTCTTCATAGGCGTACGACGCGGGATGATCCTGCGACGCATAGCGATCGACGAGATCGTGGGACAGCGTTGCATGCCCGGCAAGGCGCGCCGCCGCATCGGGGCCGGTACGCACGGCGCTGGCACCGTCGCCAAAGGCCAGTTGCGCGGCGCTGCCCGCCTGGGTCTGGCGCTTTTCACCAGCAGTCACGATTTCGCTGGCCTGCCCCAGCAGGGCGTCAAGCAACGCGCCCGTGGCGGCCCGGCGGGAATTGGCGGCATCGGTGCTGCGCGTGCTGCGCGGCAACGCCAGCGCGTCGACAGCGATGGCGCTTTGCGCGCGATCGGTGAAATAGGCGGACGTTGACGCAAAACGCAGCGCCGCAGGAGGGCCATCGGCCATCAGACCGCGCGCCGCTTCGACCGCCATGGTCAGCGAGTCTTCATCCCAGCCAGCCACCGCGCGCGTTCCGGCGCGTGGCATCGGCAGGCCGGACCAGGATAGTTCGCGCGCAACCGCCTTGCGATCCAGACGCAGCAGCGGCAGATATCCGCCCACCGCAGTGATACCGTGTGCCAAGCAATCCCTCCGCAAACTACGTTACTATCATCTGCCTTATCGGCCGGGCGGGCTAAAATCCGCCGCGTCGCCTTGACAGCTTCGAATCATGTAGTAAACAGCTTCACATTGTCTGGCAAGGGCCGACACGGAGAGGATAATGGCAATTTTCACAAGCGATGCGCTGGCTGGAAAGTCAGTGCTGGTCACTGGCAGCGGCGGCGGGCTTGGCCGTGAAATCGCGCACGCCATGTCCAGGCTTGGCGCCCGCGTTCATATCTGCGGACGCCGTCAGGCCATGCTCGACGCCACGGCGGAAGAGATTTTCAAAGACACCGGGATTGCCGTGGGCGCGCACGTTTGCGACATCCGCGATGCCGATGCCGTCGACGCCATGATCGAAACGATCTGGCAGGACGCCCCGCTGACAGGTCTGGTCAACAATGCCGCCGCAAACTTCATCGCGCCGACCAAGGAGCTTTCGGCGCGCGGCTACCGGGCGATCACGTCGACCGTGATGGACGGCTCTTTCCATGCAACCTTGTCGTGCGGCAAACGGTGGATCCGCGACGGGATTCCCGGCTCGGTAGTTTCCATGCTGACAACCTGGGTATGGACCGGCTCGGCCTTCGTCGTGCCATCGGCAATGTCAAAGAGTGCGATCCACGCGATGACGATGTCGCTGGCCGCCGAATGGGGGCCTTACGGCATCCGCCTCAACGCGACCGCGCCCGGCCCCTTCCCAACCGAAGGCGCATGGGACAAGCTCAACCCCATTCCCGACACGCAAAGCACGGCCACGAACTGCGAAACGGTGCCCATGCGTCGTTTCGGGCAGATGCCGGAACTGACCAACCTTGTCGCGTACCTGCTGTCCGATGCCAGTCCCTATCTGACCGGGCAGACGATTGCGATCGACGGCGGCCAGCATCTGGCCGGGCCAGGCACCTTCGCGGACCTGACCAACCTGACCGGAGAACAATGGCGCGCCGCACGCGAGGCGATTGCCGCCTCGGTCGCCAAGGAAAAGTCGCAGCGCAGCTAAAGCTAGGACGATCATGATCGAACGCAATATCTTCCAGCCCGAACACGACATGTGGCGCGAAACCGTGCGCCGCTTTATCGAAAAGGAAATCGTCCCGTACCACGAACAGTGGGAAAAGGACGGTATCGTGCCACGCGACCTGTGGCTCAAGGCGGGCGAAGCGGGCCTGCTGTGCTGCACCGTGCCCGAAGAGTACGGCGGTCTTGGCCTTGATTACCTGTTCGACGTGGTGGTGTTCGAAGAACTGTGGCGCGTCGGCGCAAGCGGTCCGGGGTTCCTGATCCACACCGACCTTGTGGCTACCTACATCCTGACCTTCGGAAGCGAAGAGCAGAAGAAGCACTGGCTGCCCAAGATGGTGCGCGGCGAAGCGATCGGTTCGCTTGGCATGACCGAACCGCATGCTGGCAGCGATCTCAAGGCCATCAGGACCAAAGCCGAACGTGACGGGAATCATTTCCTGATCAACGGACAGAAGGTTTTCATTTCCAACGGCCAGATGTGCGACGTGATCGTGCTGGCGACGAAGACCGATTCGGCCGCCGGGGCAAAAGGCGTGACGCTGTTCCTGGTCGATGCCAACACACCGGGCTTCAACCGGGGCAAGAACCTCGACAAGCTGGGGATGAAGGCACAGGATACGTCCGAGTTGTTCTTCGACAACCTGCGCGTCCCCGCCGATGCCATGCTGGGTGAGGAAGGCCAGGGCTTTTCGCTGATGATGACCAAGCTGGCGCAGGAAAGGCTTGCCCAGGCCATCCGCTCCGCCACGGTCGTCGAAACGGTTATCGACTACACGGTGGACTACACCAGCGAGCGCAAGGCGTTCGACCAGACGATTGCCGACTTCCAGAACACCCAGTTCGTGCTGGCCGATCTCAAGGCGAGGGCAGTGATGGCACGGGTGTTTACCGACAAGTGCATCGAACTGTTCATGGAGGGCAAGCTCGATCCCGTCGATGCCGCCATGGCCAAGATGGTGACCTCCGAACTGCATTGCGAAACAGTCGACAAGTGCCTGCAACTGTTCGGTGGCTGGGGCTATATGTGGGAATATCCCATTGCCCGCGCCTATGCCGATGCGCGCATCGTCAAGATTGCAGGCGGGTCGATCGAGGTGATGAAAACGATCATTTCGCGCGACATGTTCAAGGGCAAACTGAGCAGGAAACGGTGAACCTGCTTACCCGCCCTCTTGCAGAAGTCGAAACGGCGGCTAGTCCGGGAGAATCCTCTCCCGGAGAAATAGCAGTGATCCAGAAAAATCTCGATTCCAGCCTTCGTTTCGGTTTTCTCATCCACGATGTGTCGCGGTTGCGGCGTATTGTCGTGGACCGCGCTCTCAAGCCGCTTGGCCTGACGCGTTCGCAATGGTGGGTGCTGGCGTTCCTTTCACGCCGCGATGGCATGACCCAGACCGCGCTGGCAGCCGATCTGGATCTGACGAAAGTCGCCATCGGCGGACTGATCGACCGGATGGAAACTGCCGGCTTTGTCGAACGGCGCGCGGACGAACGCGATGCCCGCGCCCGCCGCGTCTATCTGACTCGTGCGGGCCAGAAACTGGTCTCGACCATCCGCGAAAGCGTGGACGCGGTCGAGGCCGATATTCTTGCGGCGGTAACCGAGGACGAACTCGATGCCGGCGCAGCCGTACTGGTAAAAATCAAGGGCCGTCTGCTGGAACTGGTGGGCGGCGATGCTGAGGGCGCACAGGAAATGGATTCCTGATCGCACGCATGACATGGAGGAACAGGTGAAGGGTTTGCAGGACAAGGTCGCCATCGTCACGGGCGGCGGACAGGGTATTGGCCGGGCGCTTTCGCTGCGTCTTGCCGCAGAAGGCTGCAAGGTCGCCATCTTCGACCTGAGCACGGCTGCCGGTGAAGAAACCGCGAAGCTTGCCGGTGAAGGCGCAACCGTGCGCACCTGGCAGCTCGACGTGAGCGACCTTCCCGCCGTTGAAGCCGCAGTCGAAGCAGTGGAAGCCGAACTCGGCCCCGTATGGCTGCTGGTCAACAACGCCGGTTGGGATCGTCCTGCGCCATTCCTCAAGACCACGCCCGATTTCTGGGACAAGGTCATCGCCATCAACCTCAAGGGCAACCTCAACACCCACTTCGCCGTTGCGGGCCGGATGGCGGCACGCGGCGGCGGGCGGATCGTCAACATCGCCTCGGATGCGGCCAAGGTCGGCACCGCGATGGAAGCGGTCTATTCGGCCTGCAAGGGTGGCCTGATCAGCTTCACCAAGTCGATCGCGCGTGAACTTGCCCGCAAGAACGTGCTGTGCAACGCCGTGTGCCCTGGGCCGACGAACACCCCGATGATGGCCGAAGTCGCCGGGACCGGCCCCGAAGCGGAAAAGTGGAAGGCTGCGCTGGAACGCGGCATCCCGCTGGGCCGCATGGGCGAACCCGAAGACTATGCCGGCATCGTCGCCATGCTTGCATCCGACGATGGCGCCTACATCACCGGGCAGGCCATTTCGGTGTCCGGCGGGATGAACATGGTCTGATCCCACAAGGCGCGGGCGAGGCTGTATGGACACCCCGATCACACCGGACCTGCCGGGCGAGTGGACGATGCAGTTCGCCACCGGGCTGGGCGCGTGGTCGCTGGGTGACCTCTGGCTCGACCGCGCCAACCGGCGCCTGGCGGTCCGGGTCACCGAACCGCTGTGCAACGCCTACGGCGTGATGCAGGGCGGCGCGATGGCGACGCTGGCCGATGTGCAGTCGCTTGCCGTGCGATCCTACAGTGGCAACGAGGCCGAGCACACCCCCACCGTATCGCTCTCGGTCGATTACCTTGGCCCCGCACCGCTGGGCGCATGGGTCATTGCCGATGTGACGCTGCTGCGCACCACGCGCAGCCTGATCTTTACCCAGGCGGTCATCACCGCCGATGGCGCTCCCGCCGCACGGGCCAGCGCGATCTATCGCAACTTCACAGGAAAGGACGCACAATGAGCACGCCCCAGTTCGAGGACATCATCTACGAAGTGCGCGGCCGCGCCGCGTGGGTCATCATCAACCGCCCCAAGCTGTACAACGCCTTCCGTGCGCAGACGATCGAGGAACTGATTGCGGCGTTCAAGCTGGCGGCGGACGACAAGGGCGTATCGTCGGTCGTGCTGACAGGCGCGGGCGACAAGGCCTTCTGCACCGGCGGCGATCAGAGCGCCAAGGACGGTCAGTATGACGGCCGTGGTATCGTCGGCCTGCCGATCGACGAGTTCCAGTCGGTGATCCGCGACATTCCCAAGCCCGTCATCGCCCGCGTCAATGGTTTCGCCATCGGCGGCGGCAACGTCTTTGCCACGCTGTGCGACCTGACCATCGCCGCCGACACCGCCAAGTTTGGCCAGGTCGGGCCAAAGGTCGGCTCGGTCGATGCCGGATGGGGCACCGCCTTCCTGGCGCGCCACGTCGGTGACAAGAAGGCGCGCGAAATCTGGTATCTCAACCTCCAGTACACCGCGCAGGAAGCGATGGAGATGGGCCTGGTCAACAAGGTCGTGCCTGCCGCCGAACTCGACGATGCCGTCAACGAATGGACCGAAATGCTCGGCCAGCGGTCGCCCACGGCGCTCGCGCTCGCCAAGCGCAGCTTCAACGCCGACAGCGACAACATTCGCGGGATCTCGATGCTGTCGCTCAATGCCGTGAAGCTGTACTATGATTCCGAGGAATCGAAGGAAGGCATGCGCGCGTTCCAGGAACGCCGCGCACCCGACTTCCACGCCTTCGTGAAGTAAATCAGGGAACCGGGGCGCAGGCCATGACTGCACGTTTCTTGCGCCCCGGCGACCTTGCATCGGCACTCCCGCCCGGCGGGCTGACGCTGGTTTCCTCCAGCCCCGCCGAATCCGACCTGCTTGCCGCCGAAGTCGCGGCGGCTGGCCCGGCGCTGGGAGCCATGACGTTTTCCGGGATATTCGTGCCCGGCCTGAACAAGGCGACCTGGCAGGCGGGGCCGGACAGCCGCGTGCTGACCTTCTTCCAGACGCCGGAACTGCGCCGCGAAGGCGCGCGCAGCGATTTCCGGCCGCTTTGCTATCAGGACATCCTGCGCCTGTACCGCCGCAATCCGCCTGCTGCGGCCCTGCTGATGTGCAGCCCGCCGGATGCCAACGGAAATTGCAGCTTTGGCGCCGAGACCGCGTATATTGCCGCGCTGTGGCGCGATATTCCGGTGCGGATAGCCCATATCAACCCGGCCATGCCATGCACCCCCGGCGATGAGGGCATCCCCTTTGCCGAACTGACCGCGTGGTACGAACAGGAGCAACCGCTGCGCACCATGCCCGGCGGTAGCGACGCCATCAGCGAAGCGATTGCCGCCAGCATTGCGCCGCTGGTGCCGGATGGCGCCACACTGCAGACCGGCCTTGGCAAGATACCCGATGCGGTGCTGCGCGCCCTGTCTGGCCACCGCAACCTGCGAATGCACAGCGGACTGATCGGCGACGGGGCGCTGGCGCTTGTCCGCTCCGGCGCCATGGCGCCCGGCCGGTCCGCGCTGGCGGGTGTCGCCATCGGCAGCCCGGAACTTTACGCCGGGCTGGATCACGAACATTTCCAGTTCCAGCCGGTAACCGTCACCCACGACCCGGCCACGCTTGCTGCCATCGAAGGGCTGGTGACGATCAATTCCGCGATGGAAGTCGATCTGTACGGCCAGGTCCATGCCGAAGCATCCTCGCGCGGTTTCATGTCCGGCCCCGGTGGCGCGGGCGACTACGCGCGCGGCGCACGGGCGAGCCGGGGCGGGCTGCGCATCATCGCGCTGCCCTCGCAGGCCGGTGGCAGCAGCCGCATCGTCCCGGCCGGTCAGGGGCATGGTCCGGTGTCGCTGTCCCGGTTCGATGTCGATCTCGTCGTGACGGAACACGGCATCGCGGACCTGCGCGAACTTGGCCACGAAGACCGCGCGCAGGCGCTGATCCGCATCGCCGCGCCCGACCACCGCGAAACACTGGCACGCGGCTGGCGCGACAGCATGAACGCCCTGCAGGAGAGATGACATGGCAGCGAACAAGGTAATCATCAGTTGCGCGATCACGGGGTCGATCCACACCCCGTCGATGTCGCCCCACCTGCCCGTGACACCCGAAGAAATCGCCGAAAGCGCGCTTGGCGCGGCACAGGCTGGCGCGGCCATCGTCCACCTTCACGCGCGCGACCCGCAGACCGGCAAGCCGGTCCATACGCCGGACGATTTCGCCCCGTTCCTAAAGGTCATCAAGCAATCGAGCGATGTGGTGGTCAACATCACCACCGGCGCATCGCCCTACATGCCGGTCGAATACCGCGTGAAGCCCGCCGAAGTGTGGAAGCCCGAAGTCGCCAGCCTCAACATGGGCAGCATGAACTTCGGCCTGTTCCCGATGCTGAAACGCTACAAGGAGTTCAAGCACGACTGGGAACCCGAAATGCTCGAAGCGAGCCACGATCTGGTTTTCCGCAACAGCTTCAAGGACATCCGCTATGCCCTTGAAACGCTGAATGCCACCGGTACGCGGTACGAGTTCGAATGTTACGACACCAGCCACCTTTACAACCTGCACTACTTCTGGTCCGAAGGGCTGGTACAGGGGCCGCTGTTCATCCAGACCTGCTTCGGCCTGCTCGGCGGCATCGGCGCGCATCCAGAAGACGTGATGCACATGAAGCGCACGGCGGATCGCCTGTTTGGCGACAATTACCGCTGGTCGGTACTGGCAGCCGGGGCCAACCAGATCAAAGTTGCCGCCATGGCCGCCAGCATGGGCGGGCACGTCCGTGTCGGGCTTGAGGATTCGCTCTGGCTGGATCGTGGAAAACTGGCGCCGAGCAACGCCGCGCAAGTCGAACGGGTGCGCCAGATCATCGAGGGTCTCGGACTGCAGATCGCCAGCCCGGACGAGGCGCGCGAAATCCTTGAACTGAAGGGTGGTGATCGCGTTGGCTTCTGACGCCGCCGTCCTGACGCTGGCCGATTGCCTTGCCCGCCACGATGCGGCGCGCGAGGCTGTCGTCCACGGGGACTGCCGTTGGACCTTTGCCGAACTTGACCAAGCAGCATCGCGGTTGACCGGGCTGCTGCACGCGCGCGGGGTCTGCGCGGGCGATCTTGTTGCCTTCGCCCTGCCAAACGGCCCCGCGTTTCTGGCGCTTACCTTCGCCATCTACAAGGCAGGGGCAACACCTGCCCCGCTTTCGCCCCGCATGCCCCCGGCAGAGCGTGAGGCGATCCTGGCCATCATGCAGCCGCGCTGCTTCCTCGACCCCGCCAGCCTGGATGGGGCGTGGGCGGAAGCTGCCGCACCCGAACATGCCGCGCCGCCCTGCGCCCCTTCGTGGAAGGCCTGCACCAGCGGGGGCAGTACCGGGCGGCCCAAGGTGATCGTCGACGGGCGGCCAGCGGCCTTTGCCGCGGATACGGGATTCATCGCCATCCCGCGCAACGGGCGCGTTTTCGTGCCGGGGCCGCTCTACCACAACGCCCCGTTCAGCGCGGCGATCTTTGCACTGTGGAGCGGCTCTACCGTGGTGACGATGGATCGCTTCGATGCTGAAGGCGCACTGGGCCTGATCCAGAACGAAGCCATCGGCTGGGCCTTGATGGTGCCGACCATGATGCACCGGATCATGGCCCTGCCCCTCGCGCGGCGGCAGGGGTATGACCTGTCGCGCTGGAGCGCCGTGGTGCATACTGCCGCGCCAATGGCGCCATGGCTCAAGCTGGCGTGGATCGACTGGCTGGGACCGGACCATATCTGGGAGGTCTATGGATCGACCGAAGGGCTGGTGCGGTGCTGGATCGGTGGCCGTGAATGGATGGAGCGGGCCGGATCGGTCGGCAAGCCGCTGGGCGAAGGGCGCATCCGCATCCTGCGCCCCGATGGCAGCGAAGCGGCACCCGGCGAAGTGGGCGAAATCTTCGCCATGCCCGGCGGCGGGCCGGGTTCGACCTACCGCTACATCGGGGCCAGCCCGCGCGCGCGCCACGATGGGTGGGAAAGCGTGGGCGATATGGGGTACTGCGACGCCGACGGCTACCTGTTCCTGAGCGACCGCAAGGATGACCTGATCATCACCGGCGGCGTCAATATCTGGCCTGCAGAGGTCGAAGCAGCGATCCTGCGCCATCCGGCCGTGCGCAGTTGCGCCGTGTTCGGCCAGCCGCACCCGGACCTTGGCGCCGAAGTGCACGCGGTGATCGAAACCGACGCGGCCCTGACCGTGGCCGATCTGGGCCGCTTCCTTTCCCTTCACCTTGCGCGGAACAAGCATCCGCGCTCCATCACCTGCACCACCGCCCCGGTGCGCGATGATGCGGGCAAGTTCCGCAAGCCGCGCATCCCGGCAAGGAGTTACCATGACGCTGCCTGATCTTACCCAGTTCCGTATCGAACCGCAGGACAACGGCCTGATCCATTTCGTGTTCGATTGCGCCGGAAAGTCGATGAACGTCTTTTCCAACAAGGCGATCCATGAACTCGGCCAGTTCGTCGAATGGCTGCACCGCGCCGATGTCAAGGGCGTGGTGGTGCGTTCGGGCAAGCCGACCGGCTTTTGCGCCGGGGCGGATCTTACCGAACTCGGCGTGGCCTATGACATGATCGTGGCCGCGCCGCCTGCCGACCGCTTCGACATGGCGTTTGCGCACTTCTTCCCGCTGGGACACGCGATCCGACGGCTTGAGACGGCGGGCAAGCCGGTGGCCGCGGCGATTGCCGGCGTGGCGCTGGGCGGCGGCTGCGAACTGGCGCTGGGCGCCCATTACCGTGTGGCCACCGATTCAAAGCGCGCAATGCTGGGCCTGCCGGAATGCGCCGTCGGCCTGCTGCCGGGAGCGGGCGGAACACAGCGCATGCCGCGCCTTGTCGGCGTGGATCTGGGGCTGGAAGTGCTGCTGCTGGGGCGCAACCTGCAAGGAGAAGCCGCGCTGAAGGCCGGGCTGGTTGACGAGATCGTGCCCGAAGGCGAAGAGGTTGCCGCGGCGGAACGCTGGCTTCTGTCGGATCGGGCGCATTGCGTGCAGCCATGGGACCGCCCCGGTGCAAACCCGCCCGCCCATGCCGACTACGCCGCTTCGATCGAACGCGAGCGCGCGCGTGAACTGTCGCGCATGCTGGGCCACGAACCGGCCCCGATTGCCATTCTCGATTGCGTCGAACTGGGGCTGATGCAGCCGATCGATGGCGGCATCCGGTCGGAAATGTCGGTGTTCTCGCACCTGATCCAGCGCCGCGAACCGCGCAACATGATCCGCACGATGTTCCTCGGCAAACAAGCCTATGACAAGGCCAGCCGCGATGGCGGGCCGGGCGAAGCGGTCAAGGCCGCGACCGCCAGCATCGCCGCCGCCAGCGCCGCCGCGCTTGCTGCCCAGCCCGACCTTGCCCTGGCCGGATTTGGCGCAAATGGCGCTACGGCGCCGGTGCAGGCGCGGGTTGCGCCGGGGTTCTGGCTGGAAAGCCAGCCTGCGCTCATGGCCGCCTTGCAGGACCTTGGCGCGACCTGCGCAACGCAAGCCGCCGGGCTTGATGAAGCGCAACAGTTGCAGCTTGACCACGCCGTGGTGCTGGCAGGGGCCATTCCTGCCTATCTCGGCGGGGCGACCGGGCTTGCATCACTGATCGCCTGACGCCACCCGGCCTCCGCGCGCAGCCCTTGCGCGCGGGGGGCGGAGGTCAGGCCAGCCAGTGCCGGGCCAGCGCCACGTGCAGGCGAATGCCGGTTTCCATCACCGCGTCGTTGAAATCATAGCGCGGGTTGTGCAGCGGCGCGGGGTGGCTTTGCGTGCCCTGGCCGAGCCAGATATACGCGCCCGGCCGGGCCTGGAGCATGAAGCTGAAGTCTTCCGATGTCGGCGCCGGTTCGGGCGCAAGCTCTGCCCGCGCCACGTCTGCCGCAACCGCCAGCGCATCGGCTGCGGCCTGCGGATCGTTGACCGTGGCGGGGTAGTAGCGTTCATAATCGACATGGCAGGCCACTTCGAAGCTGGCCTCGATACCCCTGGCCATGGCGCGGATGCGCGCCTCGATCCGGTCCTGTACGACGGGATCGAACGTCCGCACGGTGCCGACGACGCTTACCTCCGCCGGGATGACATTGTGGGCGAGGCCACCATGGATTTCGGTGACCGAAAGCACCGCCGAAGCGTGCGAGGAAACCGCGCGCGAAACGATTGTGTTGAGCTGCTGGACCAGCGATGCCGCGGCCAGAATGGCATCGGGCGTATCCTGCGGGATCGCGGCATGACCGCCCTTGCCCTCGATAGTGATGGAAAACTTGTCCGCCGCGCCCATGATCGGGCCGGGGCGCGTGCTGATCGTGCCCGCAGGCAGGCCCGGCCAGTTGTGCAGCGCATAGACGCGGTCGCACGGAAAGCGTTCGAAAAGCCCTTCCTCGATCATCGCGCGGGCACCGCCCTGCCCTTCTTCGGCGGGCTGGAAGATGAAGTTGACCGTACCGGCAAAGTCCGGGTCTGCGGCCAGCACCCGCGCCGCGCCCAGCAGCATGGCGACGTGGCCGTCATGCCCGCAGCCGTGGAACGTGCCGGGGGTGCGGCTGGCCCACGGCAGGTTGGTCTGTTCGTGGATCGACAGCGCATCCATGTCCGCGCGCAGCCCTACGCTGCGCTCACCGGCGCGCCTGCCTTTCAGCACGCCGACCAGCCCGGTCGTGCCTATGCCTTCGTGCACCGCGATGCCGATGACGCGCAATTCAGCGGCGATGCGCGCGGCGGTGCGGTGTTCGCAAAAGCCCAGTTCCGGGTGCTGGTGAATATCGCGGCGCAGCGCGACAAGATCGGGAAGAAGATCGGCAATATCGGTCATGGTCGTCCGTGCTGTGCGGCTGCCGCAAACGTCCTTCCCAATGCTGGGGGATCGGTTTCGGGCAGCGCAACCAGCACCTTAGGAAGGCCGAACCGAACACGCCATACGCCAAATCGTCCGGCGGCCAGAAAACGCCGACAGGTTGCGCCACGCGACTTTTGCATCTGTCCCGCCCCGCCCTGCACTTGCCGCGCAGGCGATGGCCATGGCATGACCGCCGCGTTGCAAAGCAGGAAGGCACCGCATGTTGACTGGCCATACCGGGGTGATCGCCCAGACCATCCAGCTTGCGCTGGCGCCGGTGTTCGTGCTGGTGGCCATCGGCAACATCATGAATATCCTGACGACGCGGCTGGGCCGCATCGTCGACCGGTCGCGCACGCTGACCGGGCTGCACGGCGAAACCACCGGGCGCGACCATGACGCGGTCGTGATCGAACTGCGCTATGTCGACCGGCGCATCCACCTGATCGGGCGGGCGCTGTTGCTGCTGGTGATATCGGGCCTGGCCATCGGCGTGACGGTGGGGGCGCTGTTCATCGGCGAAATGGCCGGGATGGAACTGCGCAGCATGACCGGCATCAGCTTTTTCGTGGCCATTGCGCTGCTGATGATCGCGCTGGTCTATCTGCTGCTGGAAACGCGCATCGCCGCCAGTTCGCTGCGCCTGCCGCGCGCCTTGCTGGAGCTGGAACGCACGCTCTGACCGCGCCGGAGTGCGGCGCGGCTCAACCCAGCAGCTTGCCGCTCTTTTCGCGGATCACGCCTTCGATCATGCGGCGCGCAAAGCCGAGGCTGGCGGGAAGGTCCACGTCGACCACCAGTTCCTTTTCGCCCAGTTCCACCCCGCAATCGAGCGTATAGCCCATCGCGCTGACGGTCATCGTCAGGTGATCGTCATCGGCAAACCGGGTGGTGACCGTGGCCACGCCATCGGCCTTGGCCGCCGCCTGTTGCGCCTTTTCGCGCAAGCGGCGGCGCGCCTCTTCGCGGTCGAGCGTGTGGGGAATGGCAATGCGCATCAGGCGTCCTTCGCAGCTTCGGTCGGCGGGGCCGCTTCAAGCCCTGCTCCGTAGCGATAGTCAAGGAATCGTCCGCGCACGGCCAGTGCATCGAGATCGCCCGCCGCAAGCTGGCGCGTGATCTGGTCGATTTCGGCGCTGATCTTGCCCAGCCCATCGGCCAGTTGCTGATCGGCATCGCGGCCGCCGCGCTGTTCCTTGCGCAAGCGGGGCGGAATCTTGCGCCAGCTTTCGACCATGCCAGGCAGGTGCTCGCCCACCAGACGGCGCACTTCGCCCACCGCGGGTTCGGCCGGGTCGACCCCTTCGAGTTGCACCCCCAGCCCGTCAAGCTGCACGCCGATCTGATCGACCAGCCGCACGGCGGGCGCGGGCAAGGCCGGGCGCTGCGCTTCCAGCCACAGTTCGGTGCGGCCAACCATGGTCCGGGCATCACCGGTATTGAGCGCGGCCAGATCGGGCACCTTCAGCCGGGGGTACGTGCCGAAGAACCACAGCGCGGCGACGATGGCGACGGCCAGCACCATCACCCCGGCAAAGCCGATGCCGTCGAGCACCAGCCCCGCCGCCATCGCGCCGACCAGCAGGACACCGACCGCCATCGCCATGCGCGCCGCCTTGCGCCCCAGATGGCGGCGTTTGATTTCGGCCGAGCGCCTGCCGATGGACCGGCGCCCGCCCGCCTGCTGGCGCACCAGCGTGGTGCGCGCTTCGGCAAGGATGCGCTGGCTTTCGTGCGCGGGGGAATTGGCCATGCCGGCTTCAGCCTTCCAGGCTCAGCAACGGGGAGCTGTCCGGCCCGGCCACCCGCGCCTGCGCCGCGCCTTCGGCCCGCGCGATATAGCCCTTGGACTTTTCCACTTCGCCCGACAGCGTATCGACCGTCTGCTTCATCGAATCGAGCGCCTTGAGCTTGAAGGTGTCGATCGTGTCCATCGTGTCGTAGATGTTCTGGAAGGCCCGTTGCAGCGTTTCCAGCGGGATCGTGCTGGATGCCGCCATTTCGTGGATCTTGCCGGTCTGTTCGCGCAGCAGCTTGCCGGTGGAATCGATCATGTTGGCGGTGGTGGTGTTCAGCGCGCCGATCTGTTGCAGCACCAGCCGCTGGTTGGTCATCGCCTGCGCCACGGTCACCGCGGTGCGCAATGCGGCCACCGTGGTCGTGCTGGCGCGGTCCACGCCCTTGACCAGTTCGACGTTGTTCTTCTTGACCAGATCGAGCGCGAGATAGCCCTGCACGGTCACTGCCATCTGGGTCAGCAGATCCTGCGTGCGCTGGCGGGTATAGAACAGCGCGGATTCGCGGATCGCCTTGGCCTTGGCCGGATCGGTGTGGTCCAGATCGGCGGCGGCATCTTCCAGCCGCGCGTCCAGCGTGCGGGAAATGTGGATCATCTGTTCCAGATTGCCCATCGCTTCCCACAGCTTCTGGCGTTCCACGTCGATGGCGGCATTGTCCATCAGCAGCTCGTCCTTGCCCGATCCCAGCCGGTCGAGGATCGCCTTGATGTGCCCCTGCGCCGAGGTATAGCCATCGAAATAGCGTTTCAGGCTGTTGCCGAACGGGATGATGCCAAGGAACTTGCGGCCCGAAGACAGGTTGCCCTGCCGGCCCGGATCAAGATCTTCCACGGTGCGGCGCAAAGCGGCCAGATCGGCGCCAACGCCGCTGTCCTTGTCCATCGCGCGGATCGGCCGGTCAAGGAAGCGGTTGGCCATGCCTGCCGCCTGGGCAATCTCCTTGCGCCCCATGGCGGTAAGCTGATCGACCTTGCGCCCGAACTCCGGGCTTTGCGCGTCCTGGGCGATCAGATCGGCAACGAAGGCATCGACCTTGGCATCCAGCCTGGAGCGGGCATCGTCGGACACGGGAACCAGCCCGGCGGCCTGCGCCGGTGCCACGGTGGGCACGGGATCGGGCGGGGTCAGGGTCAACGGGCTGGCGGTGGCGGTTTCTGTCGTGGCCATGGCAATCCAGTTTCATCGTGATGGGCGAAAGGCAACATGGGATGTCCGATGCCGCCACGCAAGCTGTCTTATTATGGCAATACAGCGATGAGGCGAAGTGCCGTATCGACGGGCGGGGCTTGGCAGGGGCATGAACGACATGATGGATGCGACCATGCGATGTGCCGTTTTCGGGGCCAGCGGCGGGATTGGCGGCGCGCTGGTGCGCCTGCTGTGCGCGCGTGACGATGTGGCCGAAGTGCACGCGCTGTCCCGGCGCATGCCGCCGGACGATCCGTTTCCCGCCCATGGCAAGGTGCGCCATCACCGTTTCGATCTGGCCGACGAAGCCTCTGTCGCGGCGGCCTGCGCGGCCATCGGCGGCCCGCTTGACCGGGTGATCGTGGCCACCGGGCGGCTGGTGCGCGATAACGGCGATGGGCCGGAAAAGACCTTTCGCGCGCTGAACGCTGACGCGATGGCCGAACTCATGGCCATCAACGCCATCGGCCCGGCGCTGATCGCGCGGCATGCCCTGCCCTTGCTCAACCGCACGGGGCGCCCGGTCTTTGCCGCGGTTTCGGCAAAGGTCGGGTCGATCGCCGACAACCGGCTGGGCGGGTGGCATTCCTACCGCGCATCGAAAGCCGCGCTGAACATGCTGGTGCGCACGTTTGCCATCGAACTGGCGCGCTCCAACCCGGCGGCGGTGGCAGTCAGCCTGCACCCCGGCACGGTCGACACCCCGCTTTCGCGCCCGTTCCAGCGCGGCGTGCCCGCCGACCGGCTGTTCACCCCCGAACAATCGGCCGCCCACCTGCTGCGGGTGATCGACACGATCGACACGTGCGCCAGCGGCAGGCTGATCGGCTGGGACGGGGCGGAAATCCCGTTCTGAAGATGGCGGCAGGGCCGGTAACGGTCAGGGGACCGGCAGCATGCAATCGAAGTCCGTGCAAACAGGGGACTTAACGCCCCTTGCCCGCATCGCCAAGCCGATCGGCCGCGCCAGTGTTCCGGCGGGATGGCAGGCTGGTGCGGTGGGCAATAGCAGGCACACCGCCCAAGGTCTGTTCAAGCCGCCATGATCCCGCTCATCAACGTGCGCAAGAGATGCTTGTCCACATCACCAGTGGCAGGCTGTTCGTCCCCGGTCGCCAGCAGGACAGCGCCAACGGCAGCGGTCCAGAGCATCCTTGCCGCAATTTCGCCGGACACGCGCAATTGCCCAGCCTGCTCCATCCGCGTCAAATCTGCCGTCAGCCGCCGTATTGTCAGATCCAGCGCCGCCGGCGTGCGCCCCTCAACAACCGACTGCACAAGCAGGCGCGCCATCTGCGGCTCCCTTTTCGCAAAAAGCAGCAGCCCTTGCCACGCTCCGGCAATTGCCGCCGGCGTTCCGACCGCCCGTGAATGGTGCCGATAGCCAGCCATGATTTCAAGGAACGAAGCGTTCACCGCCGCCATGTGCAACCGTTGCAGGTCGCCAAAGTGGTGGTAGAGCGACGGCGCCTGCACCCCTGCCCGCGCGCAAATGGCACGAGCGGTGGCCGCTTTCGTCCCATCGGTGCTAAGCAAGGTGCGCGTCGCCTGCAGCAGACGCTGGCGGACATGGCCAGATGTTGCGTTGCTGCGGGACGGGGTGATCTTTTGCGCTGGCTGCCTGCTCATTACGGTGCTTTGGGCGGCGGCAAAAGCTATGTCCAGTACGTCGTTACGTGGCGAGCACTATCCAGCACATGACGAACGCCACTGCCGCAAGCCAGGCCTCGAACATGACCAGCCACGGGCCGGGCACGTGGCGCGCTTCCATATAGTCCAGAACGACCCATCGCGCCTTGAGCGAACCGAGAATGATTATCGCCGGATCCGAAAAAATCCCCAAGGCGCGGCTTTCACCGGTAAAGACGGAAACCATGGTAAGCGCGATCAGGATGATCCAGATGCGGGTTACGGACATTGGCGCACGCAGCATTTTCATCCCCGAACGCCAAGAAGATATACAATCGTGAATATGTATATCCACAATATATCTACAAGATGCCAGAAAAGAGCTATATTTTCTACGCTGCTTAGATTTGGAACATTTCGACTCTTTACAATATCTATTTTTATAGAATTAATAAAAATTAATCCTATAATTACATGTAATAAATGAACTATTGTCATAAAATAGTAAAATGAATAAAATGAGTTTGTCGTAAAACCTATTCCATCCAAAAACTTTGAATAGTATTCGTATGACTTTGAAATGATGAAAATCAACGCGGCAGCTATTGCGCCGTTCATGTTAACCCGCACGGCGCGGCAATCATTCATGCGTGCAGCCTGCACAGCGCGAACCATGAACCATGAGCTGGTCAGCAACACGATCGTGTTCGCCAGCCCAAGCCATCCGTTCAGTTGCTGCTGCGATGACAGATAAACCGCCGGTATGCGCGACCGCTCAGACGCAAAAACCGCGAAGATGGCGAAGAAGACGATCATGTCCATGAACAGGAACGTCCAGATCCCCGATGTACCCGGAAGCCGCTTCTCTTCGGCCGCAGCCTGTTTGAATTGCAAATCCAATTGGACCTCGTGTCGATGAAGACCAGGCAGGTCAGGTGGCCTTACAAGCCATGCCCACCCTGCCTGGTCTGATCACAATACCGGTTCAGGCAGCCATGGCTCGACGTTGAGCGATGTGCCTGGCTTCCTCACCATTCGGCGAGAGAGCTTTGAACATGTAATAGCTGAACGGCACAAAGAATGCGAACAGCCAGGAACCGAATATGATGTAGAAATTCCAGACGCCGTTGACCGCGAATGGCCCTTCCGAAACAAACGGAACCAGCACGAGCGGCAGGAAACCGGCACCGATTGCGATTGCACTCCACCCCGTCCACACAGGGAACGTAGTCTGTTTGGAAAGGATAACATAAACACCAAGGCCCGTCAGTTGAACCGTGGTGATCATGAACGTGCAATCGTAGATGATCCACGTCCCCATGTGCAGCAAATGAATGACGTCTGCGTCGACACTGCCCACCATAAGGCTGCATGCCGCCCAGAGCGCGGGGCAGAACGCAAGCAGCCAGGCCGTCAGCAGCCCACCCGAAAGCTCCATCAGACCCAGCGGCCCCAGATTTCCCTGCTTGTCACGTAGCATCGAGGCGAGCAGGCAGGACCACGGAAGATAGAGCAAGCCGACCACGGCACAGCCAATCATTCCCACGGCGATTTCAGGATATCGCCCGTAATATGACGCGACAAACTCTTCGCCGGTTATGCCAACCATTTGCGGCGGCGGGATATTGTGCCCAAGCACCCCGAAGCACAGTATATAGCCAATCACGAACAGCGGGCCGCAAGCAGCGATCGCTTTTTTCACGGTAATTTCGGTTTCGGCATTCATAAATTGAACTCCTCTCCAGATTGCATGTGATCTGAAACGCAGCCGCCATTCCGCAGCGACCCACGCCAAAGCGTGCTGATGTCAGGCCGCATTAGGGCGGGTGAGTGCGGCAGAGCAGGAATATAACAGCGTTATAGAAAACGCGCGAGTTGTTATCCTGCTCTGCCATGAAGCGATCACCCCGCCCTTACCGCTGCGTCAAAAGCGATAGCTAAGCTCAACACCGTACATGCGGGGCGTGCCAGGCAGGCGACCGTTGGAACCCGTCACCGCGCCAAGGGGAAATCCGCCAACCCAGTATTCCTTCTTCAGGAGATTCTGGGCATAGAACGCGGCTGTGAACTGGCTTCCGAAGACCTCGTTCCACTCCGCGCGCAGGTTGACGATTTCATAGCCTGGGATAACGGCGCCCGGAACCAGGGTGTCGCCAAGATTGGCGTAGAAGAACCTGCTCTGCGCATAGACTTCCCCACGCAATGAAACCTCACCCTTGTCGTCCGGGAGCTGCCCGCGAACTTTCACGAAGGCCGAGCCACTGAACTCGGGAACATCGCCGTACGGCCCGAATACGAACTTCGTCCCGGCCACGGTAGCCCGAGGGTCGGTGTAGCGCGCGTCCGTGTAGGTGATTGCGCCGCCAAGCTGGAGGAACGACGAAAAGTCGAAGCTTGCATCGAACTCCGCGCCGCGCACGCGCGCCTTGTTGACGTTCCCGGCGAGAGCCGAAATGTTCAGGTACGGCGCACGCTGCACGTTCTTGATAACCTGATTGTAGACTGCCAGGTTCATCCGCGAACGAACTGTCCCGATATATCCGGCATACTTGGCACCAAGTTCGAAGTCATAGGTCGTTTCGGGCGCAAAAGTCGACGCATCCGGCAAGCTTGCCCCGGACGTACCATTGAACCCAGCGGTTCTCCAGCTACCGCGCTGGTTGAAGTAGACGAGGAGATCGCTTGTCACCTTGTAATCGACGCCCACAAGCCAGCTCGGCTTGCTGTCTTTCCGACTGCTCAGGCCGCTGTTTGCGATAACAAGGAGACTATCGCTCCCTTGCCGGATCGAGACATCTTCCCACGTGTACCGCAAGCCGCCCGATACGTTCAGTTGGTCGGTGATGGCGTAGGTCAACTGGGCGTAGATCGCCTTGGATTTGTCATCGACCGTAAAATCGTACGCCCCCAGGAACGGCGCGCCAAGATCTCCGACAACGCGCAACGGGACGCGGTTGTACGACTTTTCCTGCGAAACAAACAGGCCGGCGATGTACTTGAGGGCTCCAGCCTCACCCGATACCTGCAATTCGTCAGACCACTGCTCGGTCCCGAATGTATAGCCCTGGTCACGTTCGGCAACACCCCCGCCGACACGGAGGAAATCATAGGGGCTTCCGTCGATATCGGAACTTTCAAAGTTACGAACGTTATTATAACCAAAGATGTTCTTTATTGTTGCGCTGCCAATGTCATACGTCGTCGTGTTAGTGACCGTCCTTTGCCGCCCTTTCCGGCGCTGGTCTGCATTGACATAAACATCGTAAAATCCGGCACTCTCCTGCTTCGTGAGGTAATCAGAGATGCCGCTGAACAACGCATTCACGCGTGAATCGAGCACCTGCACGCCAGGCTGATAGACGTCGCGCATATTGGTGACGAGCGGTTGCGTTGTTCCCGTTACCGGATCGAAATAGGTCGCGGGCGCACCATTCACGCCGTTTGCAAGCTGCATCTTGACGGCGCCAGTCCGGCCACGAAAGCGCCCGAACTGAAAAACGCTGACGTTCTCAAAACCGGAGCCAGCGGGCGCAATCAGCAAACTTGCTCGCCCGACCGCGGAATCGATCGAGTTGGGGCGATTGCCAAGCAGAAGGTTCCGCTGAAAACCGTCACGCTTCTGTATCCTGCCAGCGACACGCAAGGCCACGCTTTCGCCAGCGGGCAAGTTTACCGCGCCTTCAAGCTCCTGGTTGTCGTAATTGCCGAACGCCGCCTTGAGATAGCCCTCGAAGTTGGCGGTCGGCCGTTGCGAGGCAAATAGAACCGCACCGCCCGTAGCGTTGCGCCCAAACAGCGTGCCCTGCGGTCCCTTGAGAACCTGGATCGACGCAAGATCGAAAAAGGATGATGCCGCGGCACCGCCGATCTGCGTTTCGTTGAAATACGATGTCACCGCAGGCGAGGCATAGGAAAATGCATCGATGGATTGCCCGCGAATGGCAAAGTTGAGCTGGTCGGATGACCCCGTCTGCCGGACGGTCAGACCTGGCGTGGCCGCCTGAAGATCGACCTGCGACAGAATGCGCTGCTCGGCCAGAGCTTCCGTTCCGAACGCGGCGACCGCAACGGGCACGTCCTGCAACTTCTCCGACTGTCTGCGCGCGGTCACCACAATGTCAGCCGTGGCAGCAGCGCCGCCTTCCGCCGTCTGTGCCGCAGCGCCCGACGCAAAAGGCGCCAGGACGGCCGCCAGAACACTGACGCCCGCAAACAGATCGCGCCGATCATACCCCTTCAACATCTGACATTCTCCCATGGTACTGCACGCTTCAGCGCACTTTCTTGAACTCACGAATATTATAACGACGTTATACTGACGGGCAAAAAAACGGGCGCATGCCGCGCCTGATTTCAGCGTCGAACTTGCGGAAGTCGGGACGCTCTGTCAACGCAAATGTTGATTAAAGTGATCGGCTGTTTTCACGCCCGTCTCATGGCGCTTGGGTACGCACGCAATCTCGAAGCCCCATGCAGTTGCATAGCGCACTGTTCATGCGCCGGGCCTGTTGGCGAACGGGTCAGAACCAGAAGTTCGGGTCTGATGATGATTTCGCGCCGGGCTTGGCATTGCGGATGGCTACATCGGTCAAAGCCATGAATTTCCTGGCCTCTCCGGGGTCTGTGCCCCAATATACCCCCAAGCGTGGGGGTATCGAGTTAGCCGTTTTGCATATGCCCCCAAATCATACCCCCAAAGACTGGCGGCTGGACGCGGACGCGGAGGGATGCTTGCGACCTAACAGCCGCAAAATGCCTTGGATTTTCGGGGTTTGTCTAGACGTTTGGGTCCGTCGGCAGACAGGAAAGTGGAGCGGGTGAAGGGAATCGAACCCTCGTATTCAGCTTGGGAAGCTGCTGCTCTACCATTGAGCTACACCCGCGAATCAAGCACTTAGCCTAACTCTTCGCTGCATTTTTACATTGGCTTTTTACAATGCTTCAATGCGCGCATCGCCATTGGCATATGCGCGCAACAGCGTCAAATCTCGAATGCAGGCTGCTTGAGAAGCAGAGCATGAACGGCAGCAAGCGGCCTCTTCCCAACGCGTTTGCTCATTCATTTCGGACCGTGGAGGTATGGCAGGCTTAATTCCGCTACCGTTGGGCCAACTGCGACCAGCCCCAGTCGTTCCCATCTGCACCCGTAAACGTCGCATTTAGCCGAAACCGGTCGATCACCGAGGCAGAAGCGGCAGGTCAGCAATGCGCCCTCATTTCCGACATTCCAGCAGCTCTGGTAAACGCTGATAAACGGTCATTCCTGCAGGTTGGCGTCCGATGGTTCTCGATCGACAAGGGTCATGGCCCCGGTAATGCCCGACCTGTGACCAAGACGAGGCGCGATTATGCGGTGGCGCTCGCCGCCCGGCAAGTAGCCAGCGTCCAATTCAGTGAAGATATCCGCCACTCGCTCGCGAAGCCCAGGCGCGTTGAACACGCCGCCCCCGACAACCACAGTTTCGACCGATGTCGCAGCGAACAGGGTGTGACAAGCCTGCGCAAGGTAGGCCGCGATGAGTTCGAGCGCGGGATGCGCTTCGGGCAGGTCGGACAGCGTCGCGCCCCAGCGCGCCAGAATGGCGGGACCACTCGCCAGCCCTTCCAGGCAGTCGCCGTGGAACGGACACACGCCCGCGAACCCGTCGTCGCCCTTGGGACGGCGCGGGAAGTAATGGCCCATCTCGGGATGTGCCGCGCCGTGGACGCACCGCCCGTCGATGACCAGCCCGACGCCGATCCCCGTGCCCACGGTCATGTATGCAATGGATGCCGAGCCTCCGCGCGCGTGCGCTTCAGCAAGCGCTGCGGCGTTGACGTCGGTCTCGACCGCGACCGGAACGCCGAGTGCGGCAGCAAGCGCCCCCGCAAAGTCGAATCCGCTCCACCCCGGTTTGGGGGTCTCAAGTATTCGCCCCCAGTCAGGCCGCGCCGGATCGAGACCCACCGGACCGAAGGTCGCCAGGCCCAGAGCCGAGATGGCCGGTTGCGCGGCGAACCACGCGACCGCTTCGGCGACCGTTTCGTCTGGCCCCCGCGTCGGAATGGCATGGCTCGCGGCGATCCGGTCCGGTGACGGGCCCACTGCCAGCACGCACTTCGTCCCGCCGGCCTCGATGCCGCCAATCATGCCGCTGTGACCTGGTCTGCCAGGCACACGCGATCGCCGCGGAAGTCCAGACACAGCAAAGGTGCGGGCACCCCCGCAAAACCGGTGCCGGCAGGATCGTCGACGAAGCTTGCCACGATCCCCTCGGCAGTGACGAACCAACTGTATGCTCGGTCAGGATCGTCCAAAGGGTTGGTGAGCACGAGGCCGCTGCCATTGAGCGGTCGCCAAGGGCCGGCCAGCACCTCTGCGACCATCCCGTACAGCCCCGTCGGGCCGGCCGTCACTTCGGGTGAAAACGTCGATCGCTGGGTGACCCAGAACAGGTAGTAGTGTCCTTCGCGGTAAACGACGTGCGCCCGTTCGAGCTCGTTGTTCACACCATCAGCGTGCACGAGCGGCGGAAGCAATGTCCAGCCGCCTTCATCACGTCGCGCGATGCCGACGGCGCCGTTGTGATCGGAGACGGCCCCGGCGAGCGACGCGGTGAAGACGAGATAGTCCGTGCCACCGGTGGGGTCGCGGAAGAAGGCTGGGTCGCGGAAGGCCTTGATGCGGCCGGGTTCGCCGGCGTGCGCATCGGCCGCGCAGTACTCGGGCGTCAGGCTGGCGATCGACGGCTTGGGCCGCGTCCATTCGCCGATCGTTCCATCGTGTGCGACTGGCGCGCTCGCTTCGAACAGGCGCTGCTGGTAACCGCCGGGGCGCTCGGACGTCCCGGCGCCGGTGTAGAAGAGAGTGATTCTGCCAGCGTCGAGCAAGGCCGAGCCGGCCCACTCGCGTTCGTAAGGAGCGGCATCGCGGGGCAGCACGGGACCGCGATCGACCCACCCGGACGGCGAGCGTTCAAGCCAGCGAATGTCAGCCTCGAAGTGGCGGGCCCCGGGATCATTGCGGTCAGGGGCAGAAAGCGCCATCCACATGTCGCGATCACCCACCCTGGCGATCGTCCCGTCGGGATGCTGGACCGGCCACATGTCCCAGTAATAGCGGTCCTCGCCGCCTGCCGGACGGGCCGGCAGGCCCACGGCCGGAACGCTGGGTACGGTGCCGGGATCGATGGCGGCCACGTGGGCCGGGGTCCATGCGCTGGTCACTTTTTTGTCCTCGATGGAGGAAGAACGGATGGTCCGACCCGGGCTCCGCTAGAAGACCCCGGGTCGGATCAGGCTCAGAAGTCGAAACGAACCGAGGCCGACAGGGTCCGGCCGTTGATCGAACGGGCGCGGACGATGCCATTCCCGGGGATCGAGCCTTCTTCCGCCTCGGTAAATCCCTTCGTGTCGAACACGTTGTTGGCATTGAGCGAGAAAGTGATTCCGTCGAACGGACGTACATTCACGAAGGCATTCACCGCCGTGAAACCAGGTAGGACCAGTTGGTTGCTATCCTGCGCGTAGCTGTCGGAGGTGCCGACCGCGTTCACACCGAGCCCGAAGAGCTCACTGTCGTAGGCTGCGGTCGCCTGGTAGATCCAGTCAGCTTGGCGACGCGGGGTATTGCCCACGTTTGCCGGGCTGATGTTATCGCGGCTGATCTGAGCATCGGTGTAGGTCGCACCGGCAGATAGGCTGAACGGACCCATCCGGTATGCGCCTTCCAGTTCCACGCCGCGCGCCTTGTAGGAGCGGCTGAAGACTGTTTGCGTGGTTGCCTCGTAGTTCTCTTCCTCGGTCCGAGCGTCGAACGCGGTGGCATAGAAGGACAGGCCGCCCGAGCGGTATTTCACGCCTACTTCCGCCTGCTTAACGAAATCTACAGCCACGGCCGAATTGAGCAGCGCGCCAGTCGCAGAATTGACGTTGTTCGGGTTGAACAGGATGCGGTCGGCATTGGAGCGGCCACCCTTGCTGTACCGGCCGAAGATCGAAAGCACGTCGGTGATCAGGTAGTTCGCGCCGATCGAGTAGGACACGTAATCGGTGTCATAGTCGATCAAGGACGCGCCAGCCGTCGGCAAAACGCTGACAAGGGTTTCGGCAGGGTTGATCGTGCCATCCCCGTTGATATCGCGCGTACTCACCGGTCCATCGCCAAAGGTGCGCCCCTTGGCCCGGCTGAAGTCCCAGCGCACGCTGCCGTCAAGCGACAGACCCCCGAACTCGAGCCCCAGCGAGGCGAAGGGAGCCTTCGTCGTGTACTTGAGGTCGTAGGACCTGCGGCAGCAGTTGCCGAAGAACGCGGCGCTGTAGCCTACGGTGCCGTTCTGCGTTTGCGGAACGCCCGCGGCATTGCGCACATCGAGCAGCACGGCGTTGCCGTTGCCCTCGACGGTCATCAGGTGCGAAGTCCATAGCCAAGCCGTATCGATGTCCTGCTGCGAGTAGTAGAAACCGCCCGTCAGCGTCGCCTTTCCGCCGCCGAGGTCGAACTCGGTTGTCGCGCGCAGATCGTTCGTCAGATTGTCCAGGCTGTTGAGGCGCGTGTTGAAGGTGACGATGTTCGCCACCAGGCCGTTGCCGCCGAGCGTTGCGGGGTTGGTCACGAGTTGCCCCGATTGCGGTCCGCTGGCGAAGTACAAGCGCGATCCGGCACCACCGATCGCATTGGCAGCGGCCTGGGCTCCGGTCACGCTGCCCGGAAATGGCGAGACAAAGGCGCCGCTTATATCCGAATAGCGGAAGCGATTTGTCACGGTGAAGCCGCCCACGCCGAACTGCGCCTCGACCCCGCCGGCCAGAACCTTGGGATGCATGCCTTCGTTGATGTTGTAGGTCTGGACCTTGTTGTCCTGGTCCAGCGTCGTGATCGGCGCGAAGTAGCGCGAATGAAGCGAAGCCGAATTGATCGAGAAATTGGTAACGCTGGTGTAAACCGGATCTGCATTGGTGCCAGTCACGACAACCGGATTCGGCAGGTAGCCGACCGAGTGATCGTTCAGATACTTGCCGTAGAACCGGATGTAGCCGCCGTCGAACTTCTGCGTGATGTTGGCCTTTATCTGGCCGCCGCGCGCACCGTCGTAACCGACTTCGCGCGGGCCGGCGCCGATGTGACTGTAGCCGCCGAGATGGAAGGTCGTGTTCGGGCCAAGGCGGCCGCCATAGTCGAAGTCGGCGCGGTATTCACGATAGTCCAGACCCGCTGTCAGGCCGAATGACCCGCCTTCGCGGTCACCGGTCTTCGAGATGAAGTTGATCACGCCGCCCGGCGAATTCGATGCGAAGGTAGATGCCGAACCGCCGCGCACTGCCTCGACGCGGGCGATGTTGTAGTCGGTGCGCAGGAAGATGTCGGCGTTACCGAAGGTGATGTCGCCGAATTCGAGGATCGGAAGCCCGTCTTCCTGCAACTGCAGGAACTTCGCGCCGCCCGAGGCGACGGGAAGGCCACGAACCGCGATGTTGGCGTTCCCCTCGCCGCCAGAGCTTTCCGAACGGATACCGGGGATCTGGCGGATGAGTTCCGCCGACGAGCGGGGAGCGAGGTCGACGAGGGCCTTGCGGTCAAGCGAGCTCACCGAAACCGAGCTTTCGAGAACGTTCTGGCCGCGTGCAACCGCGGTAACGATGATTTCGGATTGGTCGGCGGCAGGTGACGCGTCGTCCGGGGCAGCGGCATCTTGAGCGAGGGCAGGGGTGGCGAAGGCCGAGAGCGCGGCGCTCGCGACGAGGGCGTGACGGACTTTCATGACAACTCTCCTCCAGGGTTCGCGTCGATGGCGCGATTCGCCATTAGACCTAAAGCGATTGCAATCGATTGCAATGCTAAATTTGCAAACGATTGCAATACGCCGGTTTTGCTGTCACTTGAATGTAGAGATCGCTCCGCAGAGAGCGCCTGACGAGAGGATTTGGTCCATGCAAATTGCTGTTAAACCTCGCCTTTCGCTGTTGCGAATCATCGAGATGAATATCGGCTTCTTCGGTCTGCAGTTCAGCTTCGGTCTGCAGCAGGCGAACATGGGACCGATCTACGGCTTCCTCGGCGCCGACGAAGCGACGATGCCCCTTCTATGGCTCGCCGGGCCGATGACCGGGTTGCTCGTGCAGCCGATCGTGGGCGCCTTGAGCGATCGTACCAGCAGCCGCCTTGGGCGACGCACTCCCTATTTCCTGATCGGTGCAATCATCTGTTCGCTGTCGCTGCTTGCAATGCCTTATTCGCCGGCGCTGTGGGTCGCTGCGTCGCTGCTGTGGATCCTCGATGCGGGCAACAACATCACGATGGAGCCCTATCGCGCCTATGTGTCCGACCGTCTCGCGCCGGACCAGCGCCCGATCGGTTTCCTGACGCAGAGCGCCTTCACCGGCCTCGCCCAGACGCTGAGCTACCTGGCGCCCACCTTGCTCACGGCGTTCGTTGCGAAGGACGTCCTCGACGCGAACGGGATTCCCACGATCGTGCGGGTCGCTTTCGTGATCGGGGCCATCCTGTCGATCAGCACCATCGTCTGGTCGGTTTGGCGAGTGCCGGAACTCCCGCTCACACCCGCCGAGAAGGCAGACTTGGCAGCTCGACCGCTGTCGGCCGGCTCGACCTTCGCGGACATCTCCACCGCAATCAGGGAAATGCCCCGGCCCATGCGCCAGCTCGCGCTGGCGATGCTGTGTCAGTGGTACGCGATGTTCGTCTATTGGCAGTACATTGCCTTTGCGATCGGGCGCTCGCTTTACGACACTGCCGACCCGCAAAGCGCGGCGTTCCGCGAAGCAACGCTGACCGCGCAGCAGATCGGTGCCTTTTACAACTTCATCGCATTTGCCTCGGCGCTTGTGCTGATTCCGATAGTGCGGCGACTCGGCGCCCGCTCGATCCATGCCGTTTGCCTCGCCGCGTCGGGAGCGGCGATGCTGCTGATACCTGGAATGGACACCAAGGCGGGGCTCTTCATCCTCATGTTGGGCATTGGAGTCGGCTGGGCGGGCATGATGGGCAACACCTATGTCATGCTGGCGGACGCGATCCCTCCCGCGCGAACGGGTATCTACATGGGCATATTCAACATGTTCATCGTGATCCCGATGCTGATCGAAACGACGACGATGCCGCTGATCTACGAACCGATACTGGGAGGCGATCCGCGCAATGCGCTGATGTTGGGCGGCGCGCTGATGTTGCTGGGTGCTGTAGCGACGTTGTTCGTACAGGCGGGCGGCAGGCCCGCGCGGATAATCCCCGAAAGCGGGGCCGCTCCGGCTGTTCCCCCGGCTTAGTTGCATGGTATCACCGCCGCGATGAGCGCGAACCAGACTACGAATGGCCGCCCGGTCGTCCGCACACTCAGCGATCTTGCGCGGATCGCAGGCGTTTCCGCGGGTACCGTAAGCCGCGCGCTGGCGGGCAACAGCCTCGTGAACGTCGAGACGCGCGAGCGGATCGTGTCCCTCGCTCGTGAGCATGGGTTCCGGCCGAACCAGATGGCGAGCAGCCTGCGACGACAGAAGACCGACGTCATCGGCATCGCGATACCGCTGGGCCACGACCAGCGCCAGCAGGTCTCCGATGCCTTTTTCATGACGCTTCTCGGCCACTTGGCAGACGCGCTTACCGAGCGTGGCTACGACCTCATGCTTCGGCGCGTCATTCCCGAACGCGACGAGGACTGGCTCGACCGCTTCATCGGCTCAGGCATGATCGATGGGGTGCTTGTGATCGGCCAGTCGGACCAGTTCGACCGCATCGAGGATGTGGCTGACGGCTATCTTCCCATGGTCGTGTGGGGCAACCATGCCGAGGGCCAGCGGCACTGCGTGGTCGGTACCGACAATCGGCTGGGCGGGCGCCTTGCCGTCGAGCGCCTGATCGCCGGCGGCGCGCGGCATATCTACTTCCTGGGCGATATCTCCGCGGTGGAATTCGCCGCACGTTACGCCGGTGCAGCCGATGCTGCGCGTAGGCTGGGAGTGGAGATCACTCCACTAACGAGCCACCTTTCGAGCGACCGTCTCGAGGCCGAAGTCGCTGCAAACTTGGACCGTGCTTTCGCTCCCGGAGATGCCATCTTCGCGGCGACCGACAGCCTCGCTATGGCCAGCCTCGCGCGTCTGAAGGTCAACGGCGTAGCAGTGCCTGAGCAGGTGCTCGTAATCGGGTTCGACGACCTCCCTATGGCGAGCCAAACCGCCCCCCCGCTTACCACCGTCCGGCAGGACATTCGCGCCGGTGCCTTCGCGATGGTCGACCTTCTGATGCGCCGCCTGGCGGGCGAGGTCACCGAAAGTATCGTCATGCCCCCGCGTCTCGTGGCCCGGAAGACGGCCTAGCGATTACAGGAACGTGGAGTCCGGCTGGAGGGCAACGACGAAATCTTTAATCGGGTGATGAGCGACAAGCAGTTCCGCAATGCAGCGCAAGATCACCTTGCCCGCGAAGTGTATGAGCGCATCCGAGGAAGCACATGAACAACTGAGCCGTTTAGGCCAGCACTATGTAACCTAGCAACGTTTTACAGCGACTTTGTAAGTCATTGAAACGTGGATGGTCGTTACAGGCGATTTTTACACCAAAAACCGCAGAAAACATGGACAATCAAAAGGTTGGGAAGCTGCCGCTCTACCATTGAGCTACACCCGCATGCCCTGCCGCGCGCCGCATGGTGCGCTGGCTGCGTCGGCGGCGCGATTGCCACAGACGGGGGAGAGGTCAACTCATCGCTTGCCTTATCGCGGGCGGTGCCTGCGCGAACTGCGTATGGACGCCGTAGCAGTTGGGCGTGACGCTGCTTTCCCGATAGCCGCCGCACCGGTTTGAGCGTTCGTCATCCCCAAACCGCAGATGCTGGCAAGCCCCCTTTTTGTGCAGGTGCAAACAAAGGCATTGACCAACTTTTGACATCTGTCCAGTCTTGTAAAGAAGCCGCTTTCGACTCGCTGGGAGAAGGCTGAGGCATCAGGGGAAATTGCGACCATGAGCGTGGCCGATACCGATACCCGTTACACCGCCGGACTTGCCGAAAGCGCCCGTATCCGCCTGAATGGCGCGCTGCGCAGCCGCCTCGTGCAGTTCGTCGGCCTGACTGTCCTGCCCGCCACCATCGTGCTGGCCCAGGCGGCGCGCGATCCGTCCAACCCGGTGGAAACGGAGGCCGGCATTCCGGTGACCGACAGCACCGTGATCGAAAAGTGCGGATCGTGCCATACCGCAGATGCGAAGGGCAACCTTTCGCGCATATCGTGGGTGCGCACCACGCCCGAAGGCTGGGCGCAGGTGATCAAGCGCATGTCCAAACTCAACGGGCTTTCGATCACGCCATCGGAAACCAGGGCGGTGATCACCGCGCTTTCGCGCACGCACGGCCTTGCCCCGGAAGAAGCGCGCCCGGTGATGTACCTGACCGAACATCGCATGGTCAACGAAACCAACATTCCCAACGAAACCATCCGCCAGGCCTGCGCCGCTTGCCACGCCTTTGCCCAGCCGCTGTCGTGGCGCCGGTCGAAGGCTGAATGGGGCCTGCTGCGCAACCTGCACGTGGCGATGTATTCGCAGGCCGATGCGCAGTACCGCCGCCCGGTGGACGATCCCACCCAGCCGGCCCCCGCCGCTGGTGCGCAGAAGCCGCTGCCGGTGGACGTTGCGCTGGAATACATGAACAAGAACGCGCCGCTGGTGACCCCCGAATGGACCGCGTGGCAGGCGCGCCAGCAAGCGTCGCAGCTTGGCGGCAAATGGCTGGTCAGCGCGATGCTGCCGGGCAAGGGCCAGTACGTGGGCGAGATGATGGTAACGCCTGCAGGCAGCGGCGATGCCTATTCCACCGCGATGACGCTGCGTTCGCTGGCCGACGGATCGACCCTGACGCGCAGCGGCAAGGGCATGGTCTATACCGGCTATTCGTGGCGCGGCACATCGTCGAGCGGCGGCAGCGGCGCCCGCGCCGATGCACCGGAAGACAACGAAACGCGCGAAACGATGCTGTTTTCGCCCGATCGCAAATCCGCCGAAGGGCGCTGGTTCTGGGGCAGTTACCACGAGTTCGGCTTTGACGTGAAGCTGACCCGCGCCTCGTCCGAACCGACCATCGCCGCGGTCGCGCCCTATGCGCTGAAAGCCGGGACCAAGGGCGCGACGCTGACGGTTTATGGCGATGCCTTCCCCGCAACGCTCACCCCCTCCGATATCGGCCTTGGCAAGGGCCTGACGGTGACCAGGGTCGTGTCGGTCAGCCCGTCGCAAGCCGTGCTGACGGTGGATGTTGCGCCCGACGCAACCGTAGGGGCGCACGACGTGGGCCTTGGCGGCAGCGTGCTGGCGGGTGGCCTGCCGGTGTACAAGAAGGTCGATTACATCAAGGTCACGCCCGATACGGCGCTGGCCCGGCTGGGCGGCGCGGAACATTCCCCCGGCCTCCAGCAGTTCGATGCCATCGGCTTTGACAACGGCCTGGACGGCAAGCCCTACACCGCCGACGATGTGGCTATCGGCCCGATCGAGGCAACCTGGGCGATGGAAGAGTTCCACACCGTCTATTACGACGATGATACCAGCTATGTCGGCAAGCTCAGCCCGACCGCGCTGTTTACCCCTGCGCCGGACGGCCCGAACCCCGAACGCAAATGGGGCCGCAACAACTATGGCGAAGTGTGGGTGGTCGCCACCGCCAAGTCCGAAAAGGACGCAAAGGGCCAGCCGCTCACGTCCAGGGCATACCTGATCGTCGGCGTCCCCGCCTACAAACGCTGGGATCAGCCGGAGGTGGCCAAGTGACAACGGTTCTTGCCCCCAAATACCGGCTTGGCGACATCCACCTGTTCGACGCGCAGGATCAGGGATTTGTCTATCTGGCTTCGGCCGGGGCGATCTTTGCCCTCGATGAAGGCGCGGCCAATGTCATGGCGCTGCTTGGCCACCGCGAAATGGCCTATGGCGAAATGATCGCCGCCCTGGTCGAAAAGGGTTATGTGCGCGCCGATGCCGAAGACCTGATCCGCGAACTGCGCGCCGTGCGCGGCATCGTTTCGGACGAGATCCGCGAAGCACCGCTGGCGCCGCCTGCGCCGCCCGAAGATTTCCCGCTTCAGGCGCTGGTGCTCAACGTCACCAACCAGTGCAATCTGGCATGCACCTATTGCTACGAGTTCGGGGCGGACAAGATCGCAACGCCCGCGGGCAAGCCCAAGTACATGACGCTGGAAACGGCGAAAAGTTCGGTCGATTTCCTGCTCGACAGTTCGGGCGACCGCGAAGTGCCGCATATCACGTTCTTTGGCGGCGAAACGCTGATGAACTTCAAGCTGCTGCGCGATGTGGTGCTCTACGCCAACGAAGCGGCAGCCGCGCGCGGCAAGCGCATGACCTACAGCCTGACCACCAACGCGACACTGCTGACCGACGAGATCATCCAGTTCCTTTCGGATCAGGCAGTGGGCGTGACGGTTTCGATGGATGGCCCGCCCGACCTGCAGGACAAGCGCCGCGTCTACAAGAACGGCAAGGGTTCCTACGCGGTGATGGAACCGCGCCTGCGCAAGCTGATCGCCGGGCACAAGACCCGCGCCATCACCGCGCGCGTCACGCTGACCGACGGCGTGACCGACGTGATCCGTATCTATCGCCACCTCAAGGACGATCTGGGGTTCCACGAAGTTGGCTTTGCCCCGGTGACGGATTCGGGCGAGCAGACCTACACGCTTGACGACGATGGCATGGACACGGTGGTTTTCGCCTTCCACGAACTGGCGGCGGAATGGCTGGCCTATGCCCTGCGCGGCGAAATGCACGGCTTTTCCAACGTTTCGGAAACGATCAGCGAACTGATCCAGGGCACCAACAAATCGCACCCGTGCGGCGCGGGTCTGGGGCTTGTCGGCGTAAGCCCTTCCGGCGACCTTTCACCCTGCCACCGCTTCACCGATGCCGACACGCACGTGCTGGGCCATGTGACGACGGGGCTGGACAAGGCCAAGCGCACCGACTTTCTCACGCGCGGCCACGTTGGCGCAAAGTACGAATGCGCATCGTGCTGGGCACGGCCGCTGTGTGCGGGCGGGTGCCACCACGAAGCCTTCGTGCGCTATGGCGATACCGGCCATGCCAACCTGCACTACTGCGACTGGATCCGTGAATGGACCGACACCTGCCTGAAGATCTACGGCACGGTCGCTGCGAAAAATCCTGAGTTTCTTGAACGCTTTGCTGCACGAAAGGGCTTGTCATGAAGCACCTGACCCCGTTGAACAAGAAGGCCCGGCGGATCGAGGAAACAATCAGTTCTGCCGAAGAGGATGTCGTCGCGCTTCAGCAAAAGCCGATGCACACGCCGATGGGCTGTTCGATTTCGTTTTCGCCCGGATGGGAAGTCGATGCCACGGGCGGCACCGCCGGTCTGTGCCAGCCGGCCGAACGCGATATCTACGATTGCTATGTCACCTGCTTCTGGCCGGTGCAGGTGCCCGACCATGTCAACTACTCGCCCGACTGGGCCAGCAATTGCGCCACCGCGGCCAAGGACTGGCGCACGCTCGACATCATCTTTCCCTGAGGCCCGGTCCGGCTTTTTGCCGACCAGCCCGATACGCCATACCGATCATTCGCCCATCACCGACCGGAAGAGCCTGTTCATGAAGAAACGCGGTCTTTGTCTTGCTGCCCTGCCAGCCTTGCTCGCCGGAACAGCCTCTACCCAGGCTTCAACCTTGTTCATGGGTTCCTACCCGGACAAGATGCTGATCGTTGACGAGGCGACCGGCACGGTGCGCGATCGCATCACGCTGGCATCGGGCCTGCCAACGTCGATGCGCCTGTCGAACGACCAGAAGCGTATCTACGTCACCACCATCACCACGAGCGGCATCGAAGTGATCGACACCGCAACGAAAAAGGTGATCAATTCGTTCAGCCTGAACACGCCGACGGTGCGTTATCGTTTCAATGGCGGCACGCCGGACCCGTCGGGTCGCTACTTCTACACCACGATCCAGCGGTTCGATAAGCTCGCGGATCGCTACACGGTCAGCCCGCAGATGTTCGCGGTGATCGACCTTCAGAAAAAGGCCGTTGTGCGCACCGCCGAAGTGCCCGAAGAAGATGCCCGCAACCCGAACGCGGGGTGGCGCACGAACTACATGATGTCGGAAGACGGCAAGACGCTGTTCCTTATCCGCGACAAGGTGCTGGTGATCGACACCGCCGATCTCAAGGTCAAGGAGCGCATCGAGGTTTCGCGGCCCGAAGCCACCGGGATCGACGGGGTGAGCTTTGGCGGCGGTGTGGAAGCCCTTCGCAATCCGCGCGAATACGTTGCGCTGTTCACCGCGCAGGATCCGTATATCCGCAACAAGATCTTCGGCGTCGGACGCTTCGATCTCAAGACCAAGGCGTTCGATTTCCGGCCCATCGGCCCGGCCCCCACCGGCATGGCCGGATTGCAGATCTCGCCCGACATGAAAGAGGGCTGGACAGTCGTCACCTATGAAAAGACCGGCAACAAGCGGTGCGAGTTCTGGCACCTCGATCTTTACACCAACCTTCTGAAGAACAAGGCAGAGTTTCCCTGCCGTTCGCGGTTCCAGTTCGGCATGTCCGGCGATGGCGCCAAGCTGTACATCTATGGCGCCAGCTACGACATCGAGATCTACGATGCCCAGACGCTCCAGCACGAAAAGACCGTCGATCTGGGCAACGACACGACCGGCGCGGGGATGATCATCACCCGGTGACCGCTGCACAAGCCTTGCCCTGCACCACTGCATGGAACCGGACGGCATGGCCTGCTGCCCGGTTCCGCCGCTGAAAGGCACAGGCGGTGGCACTTGTCCTGCGCGGGCGCGGTGTAGCGGTTTCCAGCGCCGCGCATCTGCTTGGTGTCGCTGGCATTGCCACCGTGCGCGAAACGGGCCAGCGCCGCCCGGTCCCGGTCATCATGCTGAGCGATCCCGCGCTGGCCTTGCTCCGCGATGTATTCAGTCAGCCATCACTGTTTGCCGGAAAGGCCCGGATCGAACAGCGCATCGTGCGATGGGGCGATACCGACCCGGTGGCCATGCCGCATGGGGCCGTGGTCGTTTCGGAGGATGATCTGGCGGCGGCGCTCGATCCGCAGGGTGTTCCGCACATCACTCCGGCGGCGGAAACGGCTGATTTCACGCTGCACGCCATGCCGCCATTTCAACAGGCCGAGCGGTTGCGCTTTGGTGAAAGGCTTTCCGCCACGGCGCGCGTCACGCTGACCCCGACGGCAGCCCCGGCCACGTGCTGGATCGAATCCGTTGCCGGTGGCTGGCTGTTCCTGATCCCCGATGGCAATGGCGGCGCGTGGCTTCTCGCCGTCGGCGCGGCGCCCGATGCACTGGCAGCGCAAGCACCCATGATCGGCCCGCTGATTGCAGCGATGGAACCGGCAGGCACGACGTTCGACACATCGCCGCGCATGCTGGCCCGCCTGGCGGGCGAAGGCTGGCTGGCCTGCGGCACGGCAGCGATCGCCTTCGATCCGATCTGCGGCGATGGCACCGCGCAGGCCGCCCGCGAAGGCATACTCGCCAGCGCAGTGATCGGCGCGCTGGACCGGGGAGAAAATCCCGCCGATCTGGCCGTGCACTACCATTCGCTGCTGCTGGCGGCGATGCGGCGGCACTTGCGGTTGTCCTTGCCGTTCTATGCCAGTGGCGGGGCCGGACGCTGGTGGCACGATCAATACGCTTCGGCCCGCGCGGGCTATGACCAGTGCAGCGCCTTGCTGGGCCAGTTGCCCGAACCGCGCTTTGCCCTGCACGGCTTCGATCTTGTCCGCAGGGAACTGGCGGCATGACCGGCCAGCCCGCAAGCGCCGCACCCGCTCCGGCCATAGCGCCCTGGAGTACCTACAAACGGCTGTGGCCCTGGTTGCGCCCCTATGCGCCACGGCTGGCGCTGGTGCTCGTGGCCAGCCTGCTGGCTACCGGCCTCAACCTGGCCCAGCCGCTGATCTCGAAACTGATGATCGACGATGCGCTGCTCAAGCGCGATTGGGATGCGCTGGTGCGGATCGCTGCGCTGATGGTGGCAGTGACCATCGGCGGCTTTGCCGTCAACGCGCTGGTATCCTATCGCTATGTCGCGCTGTCTGCGGCGATGCTGTTTGACATGCGCGTAGCCCTGCTGCGTCACCTTCAGGTACTGTCACCGCGCTTTTACGGCACGTTCAGGCTGGGCGATCTGATGTCGCGGCTTAACAGCGATGTCTCCGATGTCCAGCGCGTGGCGGGCGATACGCTGCTGTCGGTGCTGAGCAACGTGCTGTTCTTCATCGGCAGCGTGGGCATGATGCTGTGGCTGGACTGGAAGCTGTTTCTGGTCGGCATCGTGCTGGTCCCGCTGGCCGTCGGCAGCTTCCTCTATTTCCAGCGCCGCATGACCGAACTGACCCGCCAGATGCGCGAACGCGGGGCCGATATCGGCAGCCTGCTGGTCGATACGATCATGGGGATGCGCACGGTCAATGCGCTGGGCGCCGAAGCGCACGAGGCCGAAAGGTTCCGCGCCGCCAACAGCAGCTTTATCGCCACGATGCTGCGGATGCAGGCGGTATCGTTCATGACCGGCGCGTTGCCCGGCACTATCGTGACCGCATCGACTGCTGCCGTGATCCTTTATAGCGGCAAGCAGATCATCGACGGGACCATGACCATCGGCGCGCTTGTCGCCTTCATGACCTATCACAGCCGCCTGCTCTCGCCCGTGCAGGCGCTGATGGGGCTGACCGCCAGCCTCGCCACAGCGCGCGTGGCGCTGGCGCGGATATTCGAACTTTTCGATACCGCCCCGGAAGTGACCGAATGCGCCACGCCCCGCCCGCTTGCCGCCGCGCCCGGCGACATCCGGCTGGAAGGCGTTACCATGCACCACGGGCGCGAGGCGGTGCTGGAGGATCTGGACCTGACGATCCCGGCCGGGGCGATCACCGCCATCGTCGGCCCATCCGGCGTGGGCAAATCCACGCTGGCAGACTTGCTGGTGCGCTTCCTCGATCCGGTGGCCGGGCGCATCACCATCGGCGGGATTGACGTGCGCACGCTCGCCCTGGCTGACTTGCGCCAGCGCGTGCTGCTGGTGGACCAGACACCCTTCCTGTTCAACGCCAGCATTGCCGCGAACATCGCCTTTGCCCGGCCGGAAGCGACGCCCGCGCAGATTGCCGCCGCAGCCAGCGCCGCCGGGCTGGACGCGCTGATCGCCCGCCTGCCGGAAGGGCTGGACACCCGCACCGGAGAGCGCGGACTGGCGCTCTCTGCGGGAGAACGCCACCGCATCGCCATTGCCCGCGCTCTGCTGCGCCAGCCCGATGTGCTGATCCTTGATGAACCGACTGCGGCGCTTGATGCCGATACCGAACAGGTCGTGGCATCGGGCCTGCGCCGCGCGCTGCCCGGCGCCACGCTGATCGTGATTACCCACAAGCCCGCTCTGGCGGACATTGCCGACCATGTAATCCGGCTGGAAAACGCACGCGCCGTGACCGTGCAACCCTTCAACGCGCCGATCACCAGCCATGGCTGACGCGGTGCGCATCGCGGTGATCGACAGCGGCGTCCACCCCGCGCACCCGCACATTACCGCAGACACGCTGCTGCCCGGCCTTTCCGTGCTCGCCGATGGAACGGTGCTGAGCGATCCGGCAGAGGCCGTCGATACGCTGGGCCATGGCACGGCGGTAACCGCCGCCATACAGGAGCTGGCGCCGCAAGCCCGCATCCTGCCGATCCGGGTATTTCGTGACAGCTTGCGCGCCAGCGCCCGCGCACTGGGCGGCGCAATACGGCTGGCCATCGAAGCGCGCGTCGATCTCATCAACCTCAGCCTTGGCACGCCCAACCCCGCCCACGCCGATGCCTTTGCCCATCTGGCGCAGGAGGCGCTTGACGCAGGATGCCTGATCGTTGCTGCGCGGGAAGCCGATGACGCACCCTGCTGGCCAGGCTGCCTTCCGCACGTCGTCGGCGTCGGGCTCGACTGGGACGTGCCGCGCGGAGCGCCCCGCCTTTCGGGGGATGGCGCGAACGGCAGCGTGATCATGGCGACCGGCCACCCGCGCCCGATCCCCGGCGTGCCGCAGCGGCGCAATCTTTACGGCATCAGCTTTGCCGTGGCGCAAGTCACCGGCTGGGCTGCCGCCAATGCCCCCACCATCGCTGCGGGCCGCCCGATAAGGCAGGCCGACCTGCTGGCGCTATTGCAACCGTGCGCGGCGTGATGGCGGGCAATTGCGCATAATCGCGTACACGGCATCGCGCCCGCCCGCCCTATGATCGCGTGATGATCCAGACCGGACGCCCCTTGCGCGCGCCCCATCCCGCCGCCACCGCGCTGGCGCAGGCCGAAGCCCTGCTGGAATCGCAGCCCGCCGCCGCGCTTGACCGGGCCGAAGCGATCCTGCGGCAGGCGCCCGGCTTTCCCCCGGCAGATTTCCTTGCCGCGCGGGCGCTGCGCCAGATGGGCAAGGCCCGGCCCGCGCTCAAGCGGCTGGTGGCGATGACCCGGCGGGAACCGCGCCTTCCGCCTGCGGTGCTGTGGGAACTGGCGCACGCCGCAATCGACGCGAACGAGCGGGCGCAGGCTATTGCCGCGCTCGACACGCTGACCGCGCAACATCCCGCCGTGGCGCAGGGGTGGTTCCTGCTGGCGCGCGAATTGCGCAAGGCAGGGCGCGATGCCGATGGCTGGCGCGCCGATCTTTCCGGCGTCCACGCCGCATCGCGCGACCCGGAACTGCTCAAGGCGGCCGTGGCGATCAACGAAGGCAAGCTGGACGAAGCCGAAGCGCAGCTCACCGCGCGGCAGCAGCGCACGCCCGATGATCCGCCCACCTGGCGCATGCTAGGCGAAATCGCCTGGCGGAGGGGAGAGATGACCCCGGCGCTGGAAAAGGTCAGCCGCGCGGTCGATCTGTCGCCTGGCTTCGATCTGGCGCGCGATTTCCTGATCCGGCTGCTGATGCAGATGAACCGGCTGCCAGAAGCCCTGGAGCACGCGAAAGTCCTGATCCGGTCGCCAGTGCAATCGACCGGCAACGACATGATTCTGGCATCGGTGCTGGTGCGGCTTGGCCATCAGGATCAGGCACGCGATATCTATCGTTCCATCCTGGCGCAGCAGCCGGACAACGCGCAAGTCTGGCAGAACCTTGGCCATGTGCTCAAGACGCTGGGCGACCAGGGCGGCGCGATCGAAGCCTATCGCACTGCCGCGGCCCGCCAGCCAACCATGGGTGAGGCATGGTGGAGCCTTGCCAACCTGAAAACGGTAAAGCTGGAGGCTGCCGATATCGCGGTGATCGAAGCCGCGCTTGCGACGCTGGAAAAGGACGCACCCGACCGCGAGGAAGACATTTTCCATCTCCACTTCGCGCTGGGCAAGGCCCATGAAGACGCAAAGGCCTATGCCGATGCCTTCCGGCACTACGACCGGGGCAATACGCTGCGCCGCGCGATGATCCGCCACGATGCCGAAGCGTTTTCAGCGGAAGTGGCGGCAACGGCAGCGAAGTTCAACGCCACGTTCCTTTCTGCTGTGGAGCCGGGCGGTTGCCCCGCCCCCGACCCGATCTTCGTCGTCGGCCTGCCGCGGTCCGGTTCGACGCTCATCGAACAGATCCTGGCAAGCCACAGCCAGATCGAAGGCACGATGGAACTGCCCGACATGATGATGATCGCCGCCCGGTTGCAGGCGCGGGTGGACGAAGGGGAGTTTGCCGATTTCGGCGCGATGATCGATTCGCTGACCCCGGCCGACCGCACCCGGCTGGGGGAGGAATACCTCGAACGCACGCGCATCCACCGCCAGACCGACCGCCCGCTGTTCATCGACAAGATGCCCAACAACTGGCAGCATATCGGCCTGATCCGGCTGATCCTGCCGCACGCGCGGATCGTCGATGCGCGCCGCCATCCGCTTTCATGCTGCCTGTCCGGGTGGAAGCAGCACTTCGCGCGCGGGCAGACCTTCACGTATGACCTGGGCGACATCGGCCGCTATTATGCCGATTACGTGGGGCTGATGGCGGCCTATGATGCTGCTGCGCCCGGCGCGGTGCACCGCGTGATCTACGAAAGCATGGTGGCCGATACCGAAACCGAAGTGCGGCGGCTGCTCGATTATCTTGACCTGCCGTTCGAACCGGCCTGCCTTGCGTTCTACAACAACGACCGCGCGGTGCGCACCGCCAGTTCCGAACAGGTGCGCCAGCCGATCTTCCGCGACGGGCTGGACCCGTGGAAGAACTTCGAACCGTGGCTTGGGCCGCTTGTTGCCGCGCTTGGCCCGGTCCTGCCTGCCTACCCCGACGCACCGCCCGCCTGACCCGCCGAAACCGCCGTCCCGTTCTGCGGCCTGCCTGCGCCGCCGTACAATCCGGCACCTGCAAACCCTGTCCGTATCGCCATAAAAAGAGGCCCCCACGGTTTCCCGTGGGGACCTGCAAGTTTGCCTTACGCAGGGTGTAAGTTGGTTGAAGGGCCTTAGAACTTCTGGCCCCACCGCATTCCGAAGAACTGCGGCTTGATGGTGAACGTACGCGACGAACCGGAGCAGAAGGTGATCGAGCAGAAAGTGTTGCGGGAAAGCTCGCCGCGCTTGTCGAACGCATTCTGGATGAAGAAGTCGAGTGTCCAGTTGTCCTTGCGCACCCCGGCCGAAAAATCGAAGCTGACAAAGCCCGGCGTGGCGCATGATCGCCCGGCAGCAGTTTCGGCATTGGCGATATCCGGGCAGACCAGCAGATTGTTGTTGAACACGTTGAGATCCTGCGTGGCACTGCTCTGATAAAGCGCGGCACCCTGGATATACGCATCGGCATCGCCCAGCGCCGTATCGAAACGGATCGATGTGGTTCCCTTGAACCGCGGCTGCAGCGGCAGGCGGGTACCCGATGCCGCAGCTACTTCAGCCACCGGCGGGCTGCCAAACGTAGCGCCCTGGGTGCAAGCGTTAAGCTGGCTGATCGAAAGCGATGCACGATCAAGCTGGAAGTTGCAGAAATCCCCGGACAATGCAGCGTCGTTGTACGCACCATTGGTCGAAATCGTGAACTTCCCAAGCTTGAGATCGGAATCGAACTCCATGCCATAGACGCGCGCCTTGCCGGCGTTGCCGGTCATGCCAGCGCCCTGCGTACCGGCGATGACCACGCTGTACTGGATGTCGTCCCACTTTTCGTAATAGAGTGCCGCGTTGAAGCGGAAGATGTTGTTCCAGGTGGTCTTGATGCCGATTTCAAAGTTGGTCAGCTCTTCGGAATTGAAGGGCGGCACCGTGGCCACACCGACGCCGCGGATGCGCAACGGACGGTTGAAGCCACCGGGACGGAACCCGGTGGAATAGTTCGCATACACCATCTTGGAAGGCGCGAACTGCCAGTTGAGAGCAATCTTGTGGGTTTCGCCTTCTTCCTTGTAACGACCGACCTGATCAGCCGCCTGGAGATTGGTATTGCGGCACTGCAACCGTTCTGCGGGAAGCGGAACCGGGCAACCGAACGTGCCGGTAGGCACGAACAGCGAGGTCACCGTGTTACGCGCCGATGCGGCAACACCCGAAAAGCCCACCGTACTGAACTCTGTCCAGAAATAGCGCAGACCCGCCGTCAGCTTCAGCGTCGGGGTGATATCATAGTTCCCTTCGCCGAAGATCGCATAGTCGGTCCAGATATTGTCGCGCTCGCTGTAATAGAAGGCATCATCCTTCACTGCTGGCGAACCGAGGATCATCGTGCCGCCCTGGCTGACAGGAACGCCGAATCCGGCCGGGAAGTTGGTATCGCCCCCACCGGATTGAGTGTAGCCCACGATCTGGTCCAGCCCGCGCGTGGCGTAGTTATTCGAAGTTTCCTGCTTGCGGCGGTGGTAGAACCCACCAAGGGTAAGGTTGAACGGCCAGGACTTCGGCGTGGTCAGGCGCAGTTCCTGTGTGAACTGCCGTTCGTTGGTCGTACCATGGAAATACTGCTGCGGGTTGATAAGGGTATTGCACTTGAGCGTGGCCCCCGATCCACTGCAGCCGTTCTTGTCGAAGAACTGCAGATAGCTTTCATAACCTGGCCCGAAACTGTCGTAGGTCACCGTGTAATAGGTGTAATCGTTCAGGAGTTTGATCTGGCGCTGGTACAGACCGGTAGACGATACCAGATCCCAATCGCCGATGTGGCCATGCACCGTCAGCGCCGCCTGATACCATTTGTCGTTGCGGCTGGTGACATCGTAGTCGTGGACCTGAAGATCGCCCACGCGCGGGTCAAACCCGAAATAGCCATCGGCAATCTGTTGCTGCAGCGTGATCTGGGGCATGATTTCCCAGCCGGGAGCCGGTTCCCACAGCAGTTGCAGACGGCCGCCGTATTCCTCGACGGTGTTGTAGTCGTCCTCGGCAAGAGCCGCGTTGTCCAGGGTGAAACTGGTCGCGGGATTGTTGTCGCCCAGCGTCAGCGTGGCCGAACGGCCATCGTTGAACAGGCCGTTGTTTGGCGTGTTGTCGATATACCCGCCTTCGCGCCGGTAATACCCCATCGCGCGGACGGCCAGGTTGCTGGCAATCGGCACATTGATGAAGCTTTCGTACTGTCCGCCGAAATCGCCAGCGCCATACTTGTTCACCTCGACATTGTGGCCGTATTCGACACGGTCGAGGCTTGGCTTGTTGGTGATGAAGCGGATCGTTCCGGCCAGCGAACCTGCCCCGTAGAGCGTGCCCTGCGGCCCCGAAAGCGCCTCGATGCGTTCAACGTCATAGACATGGATGTCGGGCACGTTCGTACCCGTGATGGGGATATCGTCGATGTAGTAACCAACCGAAGCATAAGCCCCGCCCGCCGGGACAATACCGCGGAAGAACGGGGTGTTGCGGCCCGGCCCAAGCCCGGAGAATGTAACCGACGGAAGCAGCGTGGCGAAATCGGTCAGGCCCTTGACCTGACGCTGCTGGAGAACTTCCGACCCCAGTGCCTGCATCGAGATCGGCACCTTCTGGATCGACTGCGCCTCGCGCGTTGCAGTCACCACGATTTCGCCAAGGCCGCCGCCTGGCTGATCGGCGTCGGCCTGGGCCGGTTCTACCGTCTGTGTGTCCGCTTCGGCGGCACTTGCGGCCATCGCGGCCACCGGCATCGCCAGCGATGAAAGGATCGTCGTGAAGCCAAGCGCCCTCATTGTGCGCGACCTGAACCCGAACTGCTTAGCCATATGATTTTACCCCTTGTGCAGAAACGGAGCTTTCCCCGCGCCCATCGGCAACCGTCCCAAACCTGCCAGCCCGACCCGCCGGCAAATGCTGCGTCGCATCACGGCGAAAAAGCCCTCAGGCCATCCCGTCCGCCAAGGACAAGCAAACCCGCCGCCGCAGAGCATGGTTGCTCTACAGCCCGCTGCGCTGGGCGCAGCCAAGTCGATCAGCGTTTCAATTTCCCTTCGATGAGCGCCGCGTTTTGCGTTTTATGACGCTCGTCCGGGATTGATAATGCTGCATAGCAACATCGAGTCAACTTCCTTTTGGGAATGCCCCGCACCCTTTTTTCCAGGCGCGCAAAGGCCCGCCGCGCGGGTAAGCCGCGCCGCGTGCAGTGGGGAACAGGTTTATCGTTGCTTTCCGGCAGCCTGAAGGCCGGGGTTACCAGCTTCCGGTGTTTTCCATGCTCGCCCAGGGCTCTGCCGGAGGCAGATGGCCATCCTGCAACAATTCGATGGAAATGCCATCGGGCGTGCGCACGAAAGCCATATGCCCGTCGCGCGGCGGCCGGTTGATGGTGTGGCCAGCGTCCTTCAGCCGCTGGCACGTTTCGTAGATATTGTCGACACGGTAGGCGAGATGGCCGAAATTGCGCCCGCCGGTGTAGCGTTCCGGCGTACCCTCGGCGGGCGGCCAGTTATAGGTCAGTTCAACCTCCGCCACCCCTTCCTGCCCCGGCGCGGCCAGGAAAATCAGCGTGAAACGCCCCGCCTCGCTATCGAAGCGCCGGACCTCTTCGATACCGATCAGCTTGAAGAATGCGATCGTGGCGTCGGGGTCTGTGACGCGGATCATTGTATGCAGGAATGCCGGCACGTAGGGTCCATCCTCTGTTCAAAATCGGTTCATCGACAGAAATGCACATCCTGCCGCAGTTGCACACCCCGCGGAGAGCCATGCCATGAATGACGACGATAACGCCGATCCGACCCGGACCCAAGCCCTGCTACGCGGCCTTTCCCCGCGCGGGGCCGCCGCGCTCCTGCCCGTCGGCGTGCTCGCATTCGGCCTGATCGTTGGTGGCTGGTTCATCGGCGATGGCTTCCGCCGTGCCAGGGTGGCCGATCGCGCCGTGACCGTGCGCGGTCTGGCCGAGCGCGAGGTGACCGCCGATCTTGCTACCTGGACGCTGGCCTATTCGGCAACCGCGCCCGACCTCGCCAGTGCACAGGCCAGCGTGGACCGCGACAGCCAGGCAATCCGCGCCTTCTTTGGCGAGCTCGGCTTTCCCGCCGACGCGCTGCAACCCACCGGCGTCAACGTGCAAAGCTTTACCAACGATGGCGTGACGAGCTTTTCGGTGCGCCAGCGCATGACCTTGCGCACGACCGACATCGACCGCGCACAAAAGGCGGTGAAGCGCCAGTTCGACCTCGTCCGGCGCGGGGTGATGCTGGAGGAAGGATCGGGCATGGCCTACACCTTTACCCGGCTCAACGCGATCAAGCCGGAAATGGTTGCCGCCGCGACCCGTGATGCGCGCGCCGCCGCCGAACAGTTCGCGCGCGACAGCGGGGCAACGGTCGATGGCATCAAGAACGCCACGCAAGGCTACTTCGAAATCACCGCCCGCGATGGCGACGGCGGTGGCTGGGGCGTTTCGGACAGCCCTTACAAGAAGGTGCGGGTAGTCACGACGATCGACTTCTACCTGCGCTGAACCGGGGGGTAGTGCACGCCCGTCTTGTGCAGTGCAGCATGGGTGTGCAAGGTTGCATATGGCCGACCGCGCCACCATATGCGGGCCGACAAGAGAGATACATGCTCAGCAAGTTACGTTCCCTGTTTTCAACCGAGAAGGCCGAAGTGCCCGCAGCGCCGCCCGCCCGCGTTCCGGCGGGGCAACGCATCTATGCAATCGGCGACATTCACGGGCGGCTTGACCTGTTCGACCGGTTGCTGGCGATCATTGATGCCGACGACGCGGCGCGTGGCCCGGCCGAAACCGGGCTGATCCTGCTGGGCGATCTGATCGACCGCGGCCCGGATAGCCGCGGCGTGGTGGAACGGGCGATACAACTTTCCGCCACGGGCAAGGTTCGCACCCTGCAGGGAAACCATGAAGAGATGCTGCTGTCGAGCATCGACAGCGACGAAGTGCTGCTGCACTTCCTGCGCCATGGCGGCAAGGAAACGCTGTTCAGCTATGGCTTGAGCTCAGAGGAATACGGCTCAGCCCGGATTGGCGATGTGCGCGCAGCGATCACGCGGCTCGTGCCCGAAAGCCACATCCGCTTCATCAGCACGATGGAGGACCGGATCATGGTCGGCGATTACCTGTTCGTCCATGCCGGGATCCGGCCTGGCGTGCCGATAGAGGAACAGACGCTGGCCGACTTGCGCTGGATCCGCCGCGATTTCCTCGATCATCCCGATTCCCACGGGCCGGTCGTGGTCCACGGCCACACCATCACCGATGAACCCGTCATCCGTCCCAACCGCATCGGCATCGACACCGGGGCCTATGCATCGGGCCGCCTGACCGCGCTCGGCATCGAAGGCGACCAGACCTGGATCCTGTCCGCACACATCGCGCCCGAAGCACAGGCCGCCGAGTAAGCATTTCACAATCAAGAAGATGGTGCGCGCGTGGCGGCAGGGCCGCGATGCGCCCGATCGCGCATCCACACCGGATCGAGGCCTCACCAAAGTGGTGCAATCGCCGCGCTGCAGCAAATATTTCTCGCTGTTGCGAACAAGCCACTCTTGTCCGATCGTTTCCGTAAACCCCACTCTTCAAGCACTTAAGGCGCGCAAACAATGCGCAACGCGCAATTCCGTTACGCGACCACCCCACCGCCTGTCATCTGGTCGCAATACCGTCATTCCGGTGTCATCTGAAACCGGTTTTGAGGCGGCGAACGCATGGTCAAAGCCGCACGCCGAAAGGCTTTTGGGGGAAGCGATTCCCCGCGAAAGCCTTTTCCTTCGGCGCGGCCAAAGCTGCGTCACCACCGCACTTCCGGGTGCATCAACAGGGTCATGACATGCAACTCAGATTCCTTCTGGCCGCCAGTGCCGCGAGCCTTACGCTTGCAACGGCTCTTTCCACTCCGGCCTTCGCGCAGGAAACGTCCTCGTCGGTGCGCGGTACGGTTACCGCAGAAAGCGGCCCGGTCGGTGGCGCACAGGTCCGCGTGATCCACACGCCTTCGGGAACCACGTCCACGACCACCACCGATGCCGATGGCAACTTCAGCGTCAACGGCCTGCGCCTGGGCGGCCCGGTGACCGTCGAAGTCCTGGCAGACGGCTACGAACAGTCGTCGGTCACCGACATCTACCTGCAGGCGGGACAGCCCCTGCGTCTGCCGATCGCCCTGCAATCGCAGTCCGTCATCATCGTCAAGGCATCCGCGCTCAAAAGCACGGCCAAACTCGATTCGGGCGCCGCAACCGTGCTGAGCGCGCAGGACGTTGCCGGGGTGGCCACCGTCAACCGCGACATCCGCAACCTTGCCGCGCGCGATCCTCTGGTGAATCTTGATTCGACCAATGGCGGCGCAATCTCGATTGCCGGACAGAACAACCGCTTCAACCGCTTTACGGTCGATGGCGTCGCTTTCGGCGATCCGTTCGGTCTGGAAGCCGGCGGGCTTGTTTCCACCCGTGGCCCGGTTCCGCTCGATGCCATTGGCGAATTTTCGGTCGAAGTAGCGCCTGTCGACATCCAGCAGGGCTTCTTCCAGGGCGGGGCAATCAACACCCAGCTCAAGTCGGGCAGCAACAGCTTCAGCGGCCTTGCCGGTTTCTATTACCAGGACGACGGGATGCGCGGAAAGACCGCGCGCGGCGTGAAGCGCACCGGCGCCTTCAAGTCGCAGGTCTATACCGCCCAGCTGACCGGCCCGATCATCAAGGACAAGCTGTTCTTCGCGGTCACCTATGAACGGCTGCGCGATACCGTTCCCAGCGCGATCTCGCCCGACAATCTTGGCATCACCGCCGCCCAGATCCAGCAGATCCAGGATATCGGCCAGAACGTGTATACGTTCGATACGCTGGGCGCAGCCACCTCGGTTGGCGAACGCGACGACAAGGTCGTGGCCAAGATCGACTGGAACATCGCCGACGGTCACCGTGCTGCGGCAACCTATATCTACAACAAGGGCAACATCCTGGCGGGGCAGACCGGCACCAACCAGCTCAATGCCAGCAGCCCCAATTTTGCGCTGCAATCGAACAACTACAACCAGGGCGCGATCAACCATTTCGGGATTTTCCAGCTCAACGACCAATGGAGCGACAGCTTCTCGACCCAGTTGCGCGTGTCCTATGCCGATTACGTGCGCCTGCAGCAGCCGTTCGGGGAAGCATCGTTCGGTGAGTTCCGCACCTGCCTTGCACCGACATCGACGCCACTGCCGCAAGCATGCCCTTCGGGCACGCGCCAGCTCACCTTCGGGCCAGACGTCAGCCGCCAGGCCAACGAGCTTTCATCGCAGTCGCTGAACATCGAGTTCCAGGCCACCCTGCAACTGGGCAACCACACCCTGAAGTGGATCGCCGAACGGCGGCAGCAGGACGTACGCAACCTGTTCGCACAGCGCGTTTCGGGAGCATGGTATTTCGATTCGGTAGCCGATCTGCAGGCCCAACGCGCCAGCGAACTGGACTTTGCCGTGCCGCTGCGCGGTGGCATCGACACGGTTACCGCCGAGTTCGAAAACAATAGCTGGACGTTCGGCATGCAGGACACGATCGACGTGACCAGCACTCTGACCGCCACTGCCGGCTTCCGCTGGGACCTGTTCGATACGCCTGACCGTCCCTTCAACAACACGGCCTTTGCCGGGCGTTTCGGTTTTGCCAATACCGCCACGCTCAATGGCCGCCAGTTGTTCCAGCCGCGCATCGGGCTGAACTGGAAACCGACCGACCGGCTGCGGCTGCGCGGGTCTGCCGGCATCTATGGCGGCGGCAACCCCAATGTCTGGATTTCGAACAACTATTCGAACCCTGGACCGACGCTCGGCCGTGCGCAGGTCCGGCGCAACAGCGATGGCACCTTCACGGTTGCGGGCATTTCAGGCCTCAGCGCGGCAACGCAGAACGCGATCGGCGCCGCTACCTTGAACAACGTCACCGGCGGTACAGGCGTGCCGCAATCCCTGATCGACGCAATCCGCACCACCGGGTCGGCAAGCGCCCCTACCAACGCGCTTGACCCGAACTTCAAGCCCCCATCGCAGTGGCGTATTTCGGGTTCGGCAGACTATGCCGCCAACCTCGGTTTCCTGGGCGATGACTGGAACCTGGGCGTCGACGTGGTCTATTCCAAGGTCCGCAACGCACTGACCTGGGTCGATCTGCGTTCGGTGGCGACCGGCGTCCTCCCCGATGGGCGGCTGCGTTACAGCGTCCTGCCCGGCCAGGGAACGACCACGAATACCGATATCCTGCTGACCAACACCACGCTGGGCCATAGCTGGAACGTCGTGGCGCGGTTCGACAAACGCTGGGACAACGGGTTCCGCCTGGGCGGCAATTACACCTTCCAGCGCGCCAAGGATCAAAACGCCGGCACCTCGTCCGTGGCGTTCTCCAACTACAGCCAGAGTGTCGTCGGGGAAGATCCCAACAACGCCGCTTTCGGTACGTCGAACTATCAGCGCGACAATACCTTCCGGCTTGTCGCCAGCTATGATGCCGAACTGTTCGGTGACAACAACACCCGCATCGAACTGTTCTTCAGTTCGCAATCGGGCCAGCGGTTCAGCTATACCTTTGCCGATGCGTTGTCGGGCAACCTGCGCTCGTCGATCTTCGGGGTCAACCAGTCTGCGACGGGGAACCCGACGACCAACAACCGCTATCTGCTGTATGTGCCGGACGTGTCTTCGCCTACGGCAGACAGCCGCGTAACCTACGCGCCCGGCTTCGACTTTGCCGGTTTCCAGCAGATCGTCCAGAACTCCGAACTGAAGGACTATCAGGGCCAGATCGCGCCGAAGAACATTGGCAAGACGCCCCGGTACAACAAGCTGGACGTGTCGTTCCGTCAGGAAGTGCCCTTCGTGCTGGGGGGCAAGATGGAACTGCTGGTCGACGTTGAAAACGTGCTGAACCTGATCGATTCCGACTGGGGCACCATCCGCCAGGTGGCCTTCCCCGGCTTCGGCACGCTGGTCAATGTGGCCTGCACGACGCCTGCGTGCACACAGTACACCTACTCGAACCGTTCCGGCACGACGGTGACGCCGCCAGACCAGGCCGTGGACATCCGGGGCGGGTCGTTCTGGGGGCTGCGCGTGGGGGCACGCATCAAGTTCTGATCCGCATCCGAACGAACATGGAGAGGCGCGGGAGGGGCAACCTTCCCGCGCCTTTTCCGTGTCTGCCGCTGCCGTTCAGCGATAGACGCAGGCGTCCAGCCCGTCGCGCCGGACCACGCCCAGCCGCCGGGCCAGCGTATTGCCGTGGCGACGGGTAAAACCGCTGGCGCCGTTGACTTCGCGCTTCTTGGGCAGCGGCAGCACGGCGGCGATGCGGGCAGCTTCGACCGCGCTCAGCCGGCTGGCGCCCTTGCCGTAGTACCGCTGCGCACCGGCTTCCACGCCATAGGTGCCGATGCCCGTCTCGGCGACGTTGAGATAGACTTCCATGATCCGCCGCTTGCCCCAGATCGTTTCGATCAGCACGGTGTACCAGGCTTCCAGCGCCTTGCGGAAATACCCGCCGCCCTGCCACAGGAACACGTTCTTGGCGGTCTGCTGGCTGATCGTGGAGCCGCCACGGATGCGCCCGCCACGCTGGTTGCGGCGGAACGCCTCCATCATCGCTTCATGGTCGAACCCGTTGTGCAGGCAGAACTTGCCATCCTCGCCCGCGATCGCGGCATCGACCATGTCGCGGTCTATCGCGTTGAGCGATACCCATTCCTTGCGCACCGGATTGTCATCCAGCGCCATGGTCAGGGTATAGGGGATCGGCACGAAGCGGGTGATGACCACCTGCGCCACCGACAGGAACAGGAACGCCGCAATCAGCCGGGCAATGAACCAGCCGACACGCCCGGCGGGCCGGTCAGCCGCAGCGGCGGGGCGGCGGGGGTTCTTGAGTTCGTCAAGCATGGTCCCGATCTATCCAACAACTTCTGCGGGCTGGCAATCCGCCCGGCAGCAAAGGCGGTCACCGATCAGTCGGTCGTCGAATAACGGCTGATCTTGTCGGCCAGCCGCGCAAGCGAGGGGATCACCACCCGCCGCCCTTCGCGCAGCACGAGGCCTTCGCGCAGGAGCTGGGAAAATTCGCGCGTCACGGTTTCCCGGTTGGTGCCGATGCGCGCAGCCAGATCGGCCTGGGTGGGCAGGCGCACGATCACCGCGCTGTCTGCACCGGCACCCCCGCCCTGTTCGGCCAGACGCAGCAGCTCCGCTTGCAGGCGCGCGCCGACCCCCATGTTCGACAGTTCATAGATCCGCCCGGTGAGATAGCGGATCTGGCGGGCCAGGTGCCGCGCCAGCCACAGGCTGACCACCGGTTCGCTTTCGATCAGCGCCACGAAGCGCGGGCCGGGGATCATCAGCAGCGCACTGTTTTCAGCGGCGATGACATCGGCCGATCGCGGCGCGCCGTCAATTGCAGCCAGTTCGCCAAAGATTTCGCCCGGCCCGATGCTGCGGAACACCGTTTCGCGGCCCATCGACGATACGAGCGAAACGGTGACCATGCCCTCGCTGACAAGATAGACATCGGCGGCGGGCACTCCGACCGAAAGCAGCACCTGCCCCTTGCGCACCCTGATCGGCCGCGCATGGGCGGCAAGGATCGCCCGGACGGAATCGGGCACGGTCAGGACCGAGGTAAGAACTGCTGCGGCTGCCATTGCGATGCTCCGTGCTGTCGGGTCATGGCCGTAAAGGCATGGATGACGCCGCCAATGCGTCATTTATGCGCTCATCGCCTAAACCGTGTGTGCAAAATCACAAGAACCCCGTGTGCTGGCAGACGGCATCAGGACCGGTTCGCCGCCAGAATGCGGTCTTTGCGATGATCGTCAGGGCGAATGCAGCGATATCTTGTCTGGAAAACCGGCCCCGGCCCCCTTTCCGTCGAATGCCGGCGGCTGGGGGAGGCTGCGCTGAGGCCAAACCTGCAGATCCTTTCCCCGTCGGGTCCGCTGCCCTTGCGCCGCGAGGACGAAGCCGACATCGCCCGCTTCCTTCTGGACGGGCCACAAGTGGACTGCCTGCTGTCATCGCCAACCGCGCTGCGTCCGCCATGCCTGATCTTCCAATGCGACGCGTTCCTGGCCAGCAGCGCGCGGCGGCGGACGTGGGGGTGGTCGATCCGTATCTCGCGCGAAGGGCAGGCCTTTGCCGCCGAACATCTGGGCGGCAGACCAGTCTCCTTGCGGCGCGATGGCTTTACCAGAGCCAGCGTGCGCCAGGTGCCCGATCTGGCACGCATCGCCAGCGATCATGTCATCATCGGCCTTGCCTGACGGCCACATCTCCTTCTGCTTCAATGCAGTAGCGGCAGAAATACCCGCTCCGGTCCGGTCCGCTCGAAAACGGTTGCACTTTTCAAGCGGTGCTGAAACTCTGCCCGGCATGGCGGGAAGGTGGCAACAGCCTCTTCGCAGTCACACTTGGGGCAAAACGAACAAGGTGCGGGGCGCAAAATCTGGGATTCCCGGTGGTCAGCCGGATCACATCGGCCATCTGCCGATCCAAGGCGTGCATGCCGACGGTCCGCGTGCAATGGCCCTGCCGACACTTGCGTCCGGCAAGCAGGCTCTGGCCGACGCGCTCGACACCATCCGCTTTGCCACCATCCTGTTTGCCGATATCGTCGGGTCCACCCGGCTTGTCAGCACGCTCGACCCGGAAGACGCGCGCGACATTCTTGATCGCACGGTGCAGGTCGTCATTGACGCGATCCATGAATGTGGCGGCCTTGTCGCGCGCGTGCAGGGCGATGGCGTGATGGCAGTGTTCGGAGTGCATCCCGCCGCGCACGATCACGCCCTGCGCGCAGCACTTGCGTCACGCCGTGCGATCGACCGGTTGCGCAGCGGCGTCATCGGCATGCTGCCCGCGCCGCAGTTGCGCATCGGCCTGCATGCCGGGCCGGTTTTGCTGCGGCGGCAGGACAACGACTTCGGCAGCGTCGTCGATGTCGTCGGCCATGCGGCCCATGTCGCCGGGCGGGCGGAAAAAGCCGCGCCGGCAGGCGGCGTTGCGATCACGCAATCGACGCTTTCGCTGATTGCCGAACAGTGCGCGGTGCGGCCACTGGGGGCGCTGCCTGCCGAACAGGATGAAGGCGGCATGGCGCTGCTTGAACTGCTGGAGGTTGAACTGGCGCGGGCCGATCACGTTCCGGTCAAGGGCAGCGCAACTTTCCCGGTGGTAGGGCGCGACGCCGAAATGGCGCGTGTCCGGGCGCTGGTCAAAATACTGTCTGGCGGGCGCGGTGGCAGCCTGCGGATTGCCGGAGAGGCAGGCATGGGCAAGAGCCGCCTGCTGCTGGAAGCATCGCGCAGCGCGGCGGGGCGGGGCGTGGTGTTCGTTTCGGTGCGGGGCAATGCACTGATGGCCACCGTGCCGTTCGGGTGCCTGGCCGGACCCGCGCGCCACCTTGCCGGACTGCTGGCGCAATTCGGCCTTTCCGATGAACCGGAACCGGCCCACGCGTCAGACCCTGCCGCAAGCGCGGAACAGCGTTCGTTCCTTGAAGCCTTCCTGGCCGGGCGCTCCGACTGGCTGCCCGAAAGCGCCCCTGGCGAACGCAACCGGATCGCATCGCAGAGCTTGCTCGGCCTGTTCCGCAAGGTGGCTGGGCACGCGCCCTTGCTGGTGCTGGGCGATGATGTGCAGTATATGGACATGGCCACGCTGGGTGTCCTGAATGCCCTTGCCGACCATGCTGGGGAACCAGGCGAAGGCGAGGCGGCGCGGTGCGGCGTGCTTCTTGCCGGAAGGCCCGAAGGCGCGTGGTGGCAGGGCGATGGCGCGGCGCGGGCCATCCACCTTGGGCCGCTTTGCACCGCCGACAGCCGCCAGATGATCGCACTGGTATCCGCCGAACAGGCGCTGCCACAGGAAATTGTCGACAGCATCCTCGACCGCGCAGGCGGGTTGCCGCTGGCCTTGCAGGAGTTTGCCGTTTCCGCACAAGACCCGGAAGGACGCCTTCCGGCGCGGCTGGACAATCTGCTGGCCGAACGGCTGGCCGGGCTGGACGATAACGCGACCCGGCTTTGCCAGATATGCGCCGCGCTTGGCCCCGCCTTCCCCGACGGCCGGTTGCGCGAGGCCGCACGCCGCTGGTGCGCGCGCCCGGACGAGGCAATCCGCACGCTGACCGCGCAGCGCGTGCTGGAACACGGCGCGGACGGACAGGCCCGTTTCACCCACCAGTTGGTGCAGGAAGCGGCCTATCTCACCATGTCGCGCAGGCGGCGCAAGACAATCCACGCCCGCATTCTCGCCATGCTGGAAGAAGGCCCAACGCTGCGCGACATCGGCCCGGTGGACCATGCCGAACTGGCAGCGCATGCGGAAAAGGCCGGGTTGCCTTCGCACGCCATCGACCACCTGTGGAACGCCTGCCAGAAGGCACTGGGGCTGGCCGCGATCGAATCCGTCGTGCAGCTTTACCGCCGTGCCTGCACGATGACCGCACAGCTTGACCACACGGAAGCGCCGCGTGTCCGCGCGCGCTTCGCCATGCTCGCTTTCGATGCGCTTCAACAATTGTCATGCGAACAGGAAACCCGCAATGACATGCAGGCAATCGCGCAAGGGCAAGTCGATTTCGGCCCGGCGGCGCGCACCGTGGCGCGAATCAACATGGCGCTGCTCGACTGGATCGACGGCGCACCCGATGCCGCGGCGCAGTGGCTCGCACAGGCCGAAACCGATCTGGCCAGCCACGAAAGCCTGCCGCGCCGCACCTATGCCGATGTAGTTGGCGCCTATATCGCCAATTCGCTGGCGCGCCCGCACGAAGCGATTGCCCGGATCGAACGGCTCGGCGCGCGGCTCGACGAAGGGCAGCGCAGCAAGACCTTCGGCGCAGTGGTGGTCATCCCGCATATCCTGGCGCGCAGTTTCGGTGCCTGGTACCAGACGGACCTTGGCCAGGATGCGGCGGCACGGGACTGGCTGGCAGAGGCGCTGTGGCTTTCGCGCCGCCACGCGCATGCCTATTCGCGGCTGCTCGCGGATCTGGCGCTGGGCTATCATCACTACCGCACCGGGCGCAGCGCGCACGCCCTGCCGATCCTGCGCCGCGCCTATGCCGATTGCCTGCAACGGCGGTTTCTGGGCTTTGAACCGGCAAGCGCAAGCTGGCTGGCGCTGTGCCTGATCGAACAGGAGCTGTGCGATGAAGCCGCAGCCGTGCTGGAAGAAGCGGTTGCGCGCGGCCATTTCAGGAAGATCCGCACATCCGCGACTTATTACCTTCACGAAGCCCGTGCCCGGCTGGCTCTGGCGCAAGGTGATACCGCCAGCGCCGCCTTGCGGGCGCAGGAGGCGCTGGAGCACTGCCACGCGTGCGGCGAAGCCATGCACGAACTCCACGCCCTGGTGCTGATCGAAGAAGTGTTGGAAGCGCAAGGCAAGGCAGCGCAGCGCACAGCCGAACGCGCGGCGCTCGCCGCGCGGATCGCAGCGGCAGGCGTCGTGATCCTGTCGAAGCGGCTGGAACGGCTTGCGGCAGGCTGCGCATGACCGCCACCGATGCCCTGGCCCGCGATGCGGCGGCCTTGCTCAGGCCCGATGCGCCGGCCCTGCTGCGCCATGAAGCGTCCGAAACCGGGCCGGACAGTCCCCGCGTGTTTCTGGCCGCCCGCCACGATGTGGTGGTCGCTATGCTGTGCGACGAGGACCGCTTCAGCCTGATCCATTATGACCTGCTGCTGGAACAGGTCGCACCCGGCACGCGCTATCTGGTGGGGGAAAATGACGCCAACCGCCACATCCGGCTGGCCCTGCTCCACGCCGCGCAGGCCCATGCCGATGCCGTGCGTCAGGCTCCGCCCGATCCCGGCCCGCCGAACCTTGCACCGGGATTGCGCGGCCATGTCGCCACCATCGTCCGCGAAGAAGCCCAGCGCATCCTCGACGTGCTGGCGCACCGTGCCGAAACGGCAGAGCCGGTCAATTTCGTGCGCGATTACGCTTTCCTGCTGGCCTATCGCGTGGCGCGGCGCATTGTCGGCGTGCCAGGACCGGCGCGGCCACCGGCGCTCGTCCGGCTGATCGTGGCGTTGCGCAATGCGATCCGCCCCGGCCCGTGGGTCCGCCTGCGCGGAGAGCAGGGCCTGGCCGCCGCCACGTTGACCGCGCTGCACCCGCTGTTCGGCCACGTTTTCGGCACCATCACCACCAGTCCCGGCTGGATGCAGGCCGCCACGCGCGCCACAACCGCCCCGGCGCTCGATGCTTTCGATGCGGCGCTGGCCCTGCCCGGCCTTGGCCCGCCCGACAGCCTCGTGGCCGCGATGTACGCGATCAGGCCGCAGTTCCCGGCAGTATCCGACGCCAACTTCCACCTTCAGGCCCGCAGCGTGCTGTTCGAACTGGCAGGCGCACTGATCCTGATCGTGGGCAAATCCCTGTCGGAAATTGCCGCCTTTGCGGCATCGGATGCCGGCGAGGCAGCGGGGATCGACTGGCCGGGGCTGATCGCCACGCTGGCCGACCCGGACCGCACGCAGGCCGATCACGACGCCACGATCAACGAAATGCTGCGCCTTGGCGGGGGCAACCGGCTGGTGCGCACGGTGCGGGTGGACGGGCCGTGGCGCGGGATCGATCTGCGCGCCGGGGATCGCATCCTGCTGCTGATCGACGCGGCATCGCACGATCCCGCCGCGTTCCCGCAGCCGCACCTGTTCCAGCCATCGCCGCAGCGCGCCTACATCACGTCCGGTCCGCTGCAAGGCCCACATGTCTGCTATGGCCGTGCCATCGCGTGGACGATCCTGCGCGAAGCCATCCTTGCCACGGCAGGGCGGATTGCCCCTGCCAACGGCGCGGCGCTGGCCAGCTTTGGCGGATTGCCCGATGATCTGGCGTTCCTTGCCGTGCCCCGAAGCACACCTGAAGCGACACTGGGCGCCGCAGGACGCCCCGAACCAGCCGTGCACGCCGATCAGAGCGCCGTTTCAGCAACCATCGCCGCAGGCAAGGTGCCGCTGGGCATCCTCAAGGGCAGGATCACGTGACTCAGGACTTCGTCACCATCACCATCCCGCTGGGCGACCGGACCGAATGGAACGGGCTGCACCTTGCCGATATCGAAAGCGCCATCGCGCAACTGGGCAATCCCGCGCGCGGCGATCTTGCCCGCCGTCTGCGCCAGACGCACATCGTCCATTTCCTGAGCATGCATGTCATCGCTCCCGAAGCGGTGGGCAGGCCAGCGCATCTGGTGATCGAGGCAACCGTCGATGGCAGCGCCGCCAAGGCGACCGTGGCAATCGCCGCCGTTCTGGGCGATGCGCTGCTGCCGATCCTGCGCCAGACCAGCGGGATCGAACGCATCGGCGAAGTGCTGCCCCTGCTGGAAAAGCACCGCCACCGGCTGACCGATGCGCCCTTCCGGTTTCCCGGTGAACTGGCGGGCCTGCCGTTCAACGGGCTGCCGGGCCTGACTGCGCGGGCCATCCGGGAAAACCGCCTGATCGTGCACCGCGTGCGCAAGATCATCGCCGCGCGCCGCGCGCTGGCCAGCTATCATGGCCCGCAGACGTTGTTCGAAGAAGTATCCTGCGCGCTGGAAGGGGTGCTGGATGCGCCCGCGATGCAGGACCGCGCGCGCCTGTCGTTTGCTGAAACGCGCGCCGCGCCGTGGCTGGAATACCAGCGTTCGGGAACGCTGCTGGGCTGGGCGGGCAAGGCAGTGTGGGAAGCGCGGCAACTGCTGACACTGATCGTCCTGCTGCCCTATCTGGCCGCCGTGGGGTTGCTGCTGGCCAATGGTGCGGGGCCGTGGACCGCGATCTTCGGCGGCATGGCGCCGGGGCTGATGTTCATCCTCGCCTGCATGGCCCTGATAATCTTCCTGCTCCGCCGCGATGAAACCCGCAACACGGCGCGCGATCGCACCCCTGCCCCGGCGGCGATGGCGGCGATGGCAGCGCGCGAAAATGCCCCCGGCTTTGCCCAGAATCACATGATCAGCGTGACCACGCTGCGCCGCGCCCCGATCCGCCGCTTTGCCCTTTCCGCCGGGTTCAGCGCGATCCGCATGATGGCCCGGCTTGGGGCAATGCGCGCCGGATTTCTGGCGACCATCGGCACGATCCACGCCGCGCGCTGGTTCGTCCTGCCCGGCACGCGTCAACTGGTCTTTACCAGCAACTATGGCGGAAGCTGGGAAAGCTATCTTGAGGATTTCATCACCAAATCGTCGGAAGGCGCAACCGGGGTGTGGAGCAACACCGAAGGCTTTCCTGAAACCAGCCTGCTGTTCTGGAAAGGCGCGAGCGACGGCGACAGGTTCAAGCGGTTTGCCCGCCGTTCGATGAAGCCGACGGCATTCTGGTTTTCCGCCTATCCCGCGCTGACGACCGAAACGATCCGCAAGCATGCGCTGATCGTCAGCGGCCTTCTGTGCCGCAACCGCGTGGCCGCTTCGCCTTCTGATGCCGAAGCCTGGCTGGACCTGCTGGGCACCAACCCGCGCCCGGAATACGGGCTGCAATACGGTGAAATCCAGACGCTGATGTTCGGCGGGCTGCGCCGCCATCCACACAGCCGGGTCGTCGCCCTGCGCTTCGACGCCGAGGATGCCCCCCCGCCGCCAGCAGGCGAACCCGCACGCCATGTGCAGGACTGGCTGGCCGATCTGATCAGCCGCGATGTAATCGCCTTTGGCGACAAGCCACCCGAAGATCTGGTGTGCAACATCGCCTTTTCCGCCGAAGGGCTGGCCCGGCTGGGGCTGGCGCGCGAACTGCGCGACGGGACCGGACAGGGCTTTCCCGCCGCCTTCGCGCTGGGCATGGCTGATCCGGGGCGCAAGCGGGTGCTGGGCGATCCGCAGGAGCTTGGCTGGTGCGACCGGCGCGCCCATGTGACACTGCTGTTCTATGCCCGCAGCACCGCGGCCGCCGCCGCGATTGATACGGAGATCGACCGCGCGCTGGCCGCCGGACTGGTCAAGGTGGAGGCAGGCGACATCCAGACCGGGCTGAGTGCGTTCGACCTTGATCGCTTCCGCGCCGATTGGGACTCCCACGGCGATTGCGCCGACAGCGCCGCAAAGGCGCTTCCCGGCACCGCCTACATCGAAGTGGCGCCCGATGCCGACGCCGAACTTTCGCAGGAACCGTTCGGATTCGTCGATGGCGTATCGCAACCGCTGGTGCGCGGCTTTCCCGGAAGGCACGGCGCGCCCGATCCGGTGCATGCGGTGGAGCCGGGCGAGTTCATCCTTGGCTATGCCGACAACCGCGGCCACTTCCCGCCTTCGCCGCTGATCGAACGCACGGCCGGGGGCGCGGAAGAACTGCTGCCCGCGCCGCCGCCCAGCCAGCCCGCGCAATACCCCGATTTTTCCGCCCGCGCCGCGCTGGCGCGCGATTTCGGGCGCAACGGCAGCTATCTGGTGATCCGCCAGCTTGCCCAGGATGTCGACGGGTTTCACCGCGCGCTTGATACGCTGGCCGAAACCGTGTGCCGCCACAAGGACGTGATAAACCCCCACTCCGGCAACTTCGCCCGCACGCGCGAATGGATTGCCGCCAAGATGGTGGGCCGCTGGCGCGATGGATCGTCGCTGGTCGATCACCCCTTCCGCCCCGCGTTCCAGACCGGCGAAGACGCCATCGCCGCCAACGGCTTTCTCTACAAGGATGCCGACCCGCAAGGCGCGCGCTGCCCCTTTGCCGCGCACGTCCGCCGCACCTTCCCGCGCGACAGTCTGGCGCAAACCGACCCCGAAGAGCTTTCGGTGACCAACCGCCACCGCCTGTTGCGGCGCGGACGGCCCTATCTCGACAAGGACCGCCGCCATGTGCGCGGCACCCTGTTCATGTGCTTCAACGCCGATATCGAACGGCAGTTCGAGTTCGTCCAGCAGACCTGGCTCGGTTCGCCATCGTTCCACGGGCTGGAGCGTGAGCCGGACCCCTTCGTGATGCACAAGGGGGACGACGATGCGCCCGGCGCCTGCCTGACCATCCCCGGCCGCAACGCGCCGCTGGTGCTCAACCGCCTGCAACGCCATGTCAGCCTTGGCGGCGGCGGCTATTTCTTTCTGCCGGGGCGGCGCTCGCTATGGTTTCTGTGTGGCCCGCAGTTCCGCGACAACCCGCAGACGCGGGTCTATGCCACGCCGGTGTGATCGCACCGGGCGAGAGGCAGCAGGTGTAATCCCGCGCAAACGCAAACGGCCGGGCAAAAGCCCGGCCGTTCACCAATCCGTCAATCCTTCCGCGCTTACATCGCAGGCAGCAGGTTGCGTTCCGTGGCAATGCGCTGGATCGCTTTCTGCAGCTTTTCGAACGCGCGCACTTCGATCTGGCGAACGCGTTCGCGGCTGACGTTATAGACCTGGCTCAGCTCTTCGAGCGTGCGCGGTTCGTCCACCAGACGGCGGTCGGTCAGGATATGGCGTTCACGCTCGTTCAGCGATTCCATCGCTTCCACCAGCATTTCGTGGCGCATGTGCGTTTCTTCGGCCTCGGCCACGGTCACGTCCTGCAACGGCCGGTCGTCGGTCAGCCAGTCCTGCCACGAGCCTTCGCCATCATCGCGCATGGAGACGTTGAGCGAGGCATCGCCGCCCATCATCATGCGCCGGTTCATGTTGATGACTTCCTGCTCCGGCACGCCGAGATCGGTGGCGATCTTCCTGACGTCGTCGGGATGCAGGTCGGTATCCTCGAACGCTTCAAGGTTCTTCTTCATGCGCCGCAAGTTGAAGAACAGCTTCTTCTGCGCCGCCGTGGTGCCCATCTTGACCAGGCTCCACGAACGCAGGATGAACTCCTGCATCGACGCCTTGATCCACCACATGGCGTAAGTCGCCAGGCGGAAGCCACGATCGGGTTCGAACTTCTTGACGCCCTGCATCAGCCCGATGTTCCCTTCGGAAATCAGTTCGCTGACCGGCAGGCCATAGCCGCGGTAACCCATGGCGATCTTGGCAACGAGCCGCAGGTGGCTGGTCACGAGCTGGGCGGCGGCTTCCGGATCGCCGTGTTCCTGGTATCGCTTCGCCAGCATGTATTCCTGCTCTGGCTTGAGCACGGGAAACTTGCGGATTTCCGAGAGATAGCGGTTGAGGCTGGCTTCACCGCCAAGGGCGGGCACAGTCAACGCGGTCTTTTCCTCACGCACCTGAACTTGTCCTTTCATCGTATCGGCACCCTTTGCAGGCCCCCTGATGGGCGACCGGCGGCGGGACCACACATTGCGGAATCGGCCCGATTCCTGAGGTCTGGTGTTGAACCATGTCCATTACAGCAATCCAAGCACCTTTGCATCATGCCCTTCAGCGCACAGTTCGGCGATGAGTTCCCGCATGTCTGCCGGAACCGGGCTGGCGAAGTGCAGCCGTTCGCCACTGACCGGGTGGATGAATCCCAGTTGCGCGGCGTGAAGCGCCTGGCGCTGGAAGGCCAGCCGGGAAAGCAGCGGGCGAAGGCGGGATGGCGTGCGTCCATAGACTGGATCGCCCAATAGCGCATGGCCGATTGACGCAAGGTGAACGCGGACCTGGTGGGTTCTGCCCGTTTCCAGCCGGCATTCGACCAGCGCCGCGCCTTGCGCCGCCAGCCCGTCGAGCACCGCCAGCGTGCGGTAATGCGTCACCGCGTGCTTGCCGCGCCCGTCCTCGACCAGCGCCATCTTCTTGCGGTCGTGGCTCGACCGGCCCAGCGCACCGCGCACGGTTCCGGCGGGCGGCACCGGCACGCCCGCGGTTACGCAGACATAGGCCCGCTCGATCGAATGGTCGGCAAACTGCTTTGCCAGGCCTTCGTGCGCCACATCGGTCTTGGCCACGACCAGCAGGCCCGATGTGTCCTTGTCGATGCGGTGGACAATGCCAGGGCGGGCCACGCCGCCGATACCCGAAAGCTGGCCCCGGCAATGGTACAGCAGCGCGTTGACCAGCGTGCCGTCGAGATTGCCCGCCGCCGGGTGGACGACCAGCCCTGCGGGTTTGTCGATGACGATCAGCGCATCGTCCTCATGCACCACGGTCAGCGGAATGTCCTGCGCCACGGCATGGGCGGGGGTCGCTTCGGGGACAGCGATCGTGAAGGCGGTGCCCTCTGGCGGGCGGGCAGAGGCATTGGCCGCGCGTACGCCACCGATGGCGATGCGCCCCTCGCCCAGCAGCGCCTTGACCCGTTCGCGCGAAAGGCCGCTCGCCTCGGCCAGCGCCTTGTCGAGCCGCTGGCCACCGGGCGGGATCGTGCCGGAAATGATGCTGTCAGAAGCCCCCATCGAGCCGGATATGGGGAGTGCGGGCACAGGGGGCAAGGGTCGCGGTGTGCGCCGCTCTCACGCCGGATGGCGCTATGCCCCAAGCAGCGCGTGCAGTTTCTCGGCGCGCGGCTGGTACCCGGCAAAGCCGCTGAGCGCAAAGCCGCCGCGCTGCTTGAGCATGGCATTGCAGATCGCGGCATCGACCCAGAACGCCCCTGCCGGGATCGCATGTTCGCCCGTCGGTCCTGCCGGGCTGGCATCGCCCCAACTGTTCATGCACAGCAGCCCCGGCCGCCGGTCATCACGGCTGGCGATGAACTTCATGCAGTGCGACCAGCTTTTCGACGGCGCGCAGAAGCCATCGGCATCGCGCACCGTGACAAAACCCTGGCTGCTGCCCACCGCCACCGGATAGCCGTTGGCAATGGCATCGCGCGCATCCTCGAACCGGGTCACCAGCGCGGCGTTGGCGATGCGGTGTTCCCTGGCCAGCGGCTCCAGATCGTCGGGCAACCCGGTCTTTCCCCAGCGCCGGGCGCGATCGCCGTCGTATTCAGGCCGGGCAGGATCATACTGGCGGATTGCCTCACGCGAAAGCGTGCCGCCCTTGACCACCGCCACCGCAGCCCAGACCGAACTGGAGCCATCGCGGAACCGGCTGGCATTGCCGTATTCCCGGCGGCTGAGCGCATAGATGACCTCGGTCGATGCGCGGTACGGCCAGTCATAGCTTTCCGCCTCGCCCGCGACGATCTCCACACAGGCCAGCAGATCGACCGCGCCGCCGAAACCCCAGCTTACACAGTCCCCGATGGCTTGCGGGCCACTGTCGAGATCCCTTTGCCAGACCTGCCGCACCGCTTCGTAGAGCAGCACGGTCTTGCCCGCGCCACTGCCTTCGAGGAGCGGCGCCACATCCGAAAACAGCTTGGCGCCCAGATCCAGCGTGGCGTCGGTAAACGGGTCTTGCGGGAACCAGCCGAACATCCATTCCGCGTCCAGGCCCTTGCCAGGGTTGATGCGGGTTCCGCCTACCGAGCGGAACAGGTCGGTGTCATCTTCGGTCCAGTCTGCCATTTTCCACCCTCATCCCTTGGCCCGCAGGACGCACTGCTGGATTGCCTGCTGCATCACTTCCAGCGATGCCGCGCGCTGATCGGTATAGGCCTGGGTCTGAACGACCTGCATGACGCGCATCGTCTCGCTGAACGCCACACCGTACACAGCGGGTGCCGACGGATTAGCATCGCTGAGCACGCTTTTCTGGACTGCCAGGGTTTCCTTGATCTGCGTTCTGGACTGATCGACCCGCTGGCGCGCTTCCTCTTCGGCCTTGACCGATTGCTGGTATTCGGCGGCAAGCCCGCTGGCGGCGGAATAACCTCCGGCGCTGGCCAGACGTTGGGACAGGACAGCGTGCACGCTGTCGGCGCCATGGCGGAACGCGCCGTAGATCCGCTCGTCGCTGTCATCAGGGCTGCTGGTGTCGAAGGCGTGCAACGCTTGCGTGGCACTTTCAACCTCGATCGGCTTGTTGCCCGTGGCCACGGCCCGCAGGCAAGTGATCGCAAGTCCTGCATCGCGGTACATGTCGGCCTTGCTCTGTGGCGCGAAATAGCCGTTTCCGGTCTTGAACGTGGCATTCGCAGCACCCCCTGCGATCACCACGTTCGGCCCCGCACCAAGCGCCACCGCAGTGACCGGCGCAATGACCGCCAGCAACGATGGCAATTCGAACGCCTGACGGGTGTTTGCCGCCTGCCCCTGCGCCTTGGTGTAAAGCGCCAGCCGAGCATCGAGCAGGGCTACTGCACCCGCCGTGTCTTCCTCAAAGTCCTCCTCCGGCAGCGTGACGGCCGATACGCGCAGGCCGGGATTGGTGCAGGCTTGCAACAGCAGCCCGGCGCTGAGCAGCACAACCGCCTTGGTGTTCATGTGAAATCCCCCGCAACCGACAGTCCCGTTCGCGTGCGCGCCACCAGTGCCGGAATATCTCCCTGCCCGGTCGGCGCGGCAAACGTCACGGACTTGCCGGTTGCACAAGGCTGTCAGATAAGCACCCTTGCGTATGTGTGCTGCATCACCTTGTCCCGCCTGCCATCGGCCCCGGCGATGCCGCTGACGGTTGCCGCCAGCGCGCTGGCCACGATGCGCAAAGCGGCCAGTGCCGCGCACCCCTCGGAGGCGTGCGGCTTGCTGCTGGGCGCCCGCGACCATGTGCACACGGCACGCCCCACCGCCAATGCCGCCGCCGATCCGGCGGAGCATTTCGAAATCGATCCCGCCGCGCTGATCGCCGCGCTCCGCGCCGCACGGGATGGGTCAGGGCCGCCGGTCATCGGCTATTTCCACTCGCACCCCAACGGCCTTGCCCGGCCATCGGCCACCGATCAGGCCAGCGCCGCGCGCGACGGGCGGATCTGGGCGATCGTGGCCGGCGACGCGATTACCTGTTGGCAGGATGGCCCGGACGGGTTCGTACCGCTTTCCTATGCGATCGTGGACGGCTAAGGCATGGGCCATGATCGCAGTGCGCCTGTGCCTGTCCCCCGCCTTTCTGCCACGCCCCTGCGTGCCGGTGGCGGGGATCATCTCAGGGGCGAAGGTGCCGTGGTTCTCTGAACTGTGTAAACTGTGTAACGTTATTCAGGCGAAGGGTTAGATTCCTGAACATGACCGTATCCCCGATAGATCTTGCCAGCCTGCTCTGTTCCCGCCTGTGCCACGATATGCTCAGCCCCGTGGGCGCGCTTTCCAACGGCCTTGAACTCCTTGCCGAGGAAAAAGACCCGGAAATGCGCCAGCGGTGCTTCGAACTGCTGGAACAGAGCGCCAAGGCATCGGCGGACAAGCTCAAGTTCTTCCGTCTGGCCTTCGGCGCGGCGGGTGGCTTTGGCGATGCAGTGCCAGTGGCAGAGGCGCGCGCGCTGGTCGATGCGCTGGCAGGCGCAAGCGGCCGGGTCACGGTCAACTGGATGTTCGGGGTGGATACCCTGCCCAAGCCCGCGATCAAGACCTTGCTCAACCTTGCGCTGATCGGGCTGGATGCACTGGTGCGCGGCGGCACGATGGACGTTGGTGCCGAACTGCGCGCCGATGGTGGCGGCACGGGCGGCATTGCCGAAATCGTCGTGCGCGCCGCCGGACAGCGCGTGGCCTTCGACCCGGCCATCGGTCAGGCGCTGGAAGGCACGCTGCCGGCCGGTGAACTGTCCAGCCGTACCGCGCCCGCTGCCATGGTGCAGCAACTGGCCGCCGCTTCGGGCGGCGGGGTGCAGGTTCACGTCACGGCGGAAAGCCTGGTGCTGGGCGCAGTCCTCCCGACGGGTTGAGCGGACATGGCCGACGCAATGCGCCGCTGGCTTATCCACCGCGAGGTGCCCTCGCCCAACTGGAACGCGCGCAAGCTGCCGCTTTCCATGGTCGTGCTGCACTACACCGGGATGGAAACCGCCGAAGCGGCGCTGGAGCGGCTGTGCGATCCGGCGGCGGAAGTATCCGCGCACTATCTGATCGACGAGGACGGGACGGTGATCCAGCTCGTCGACGAAGCGCACCGCGCCTGGCATGCCGGGCGGGCATCGTGGCGCGGGGTGACCGACATCAATTCGGCCAGCATCGGCATCGAACTGGTCAATCCCGGCCACGAGTTCGGCTATCGCCCTTTCCCCGACGCCCAGATCGAGGCGCTGCTGCCGCTGCTGTCCGATATCCTCAAGCGCCATGACATTCCGCGCGCCAATGTCGTCGGCCATTCGGACGTGGCACCTGCGCGCAAGAGCGATCCGGGCGAACTGTTCCCGTGGGAACTGCTGGCGCGCCACCGCCTGTGCCTGGCCACGCCCCGGCTGGCGATGCGCCTGCTGTATGACAATGAAGCCGCGTTCTTTCTGGCGCTGGAACGGTTCGGCTATGACATCACCGATCAGGCAGCAGCGGTGCGGGCGTTCCAGCGGCGCTGGCGGCCGCAGCGGATCGACGGGCAGGTCGATGGCCAGATCGGCGCATTGCTGTTCGAACTGCTGTTGGAACGCGATATGGGACATGCTAGGTGATACCCGCGCCAGGGGGCCGGGCAGCCGCGTCGAACATCCGTTCGCCGAGGAAAGTCCGGGCTCCACGAAACAAGGGTGGCGGGTAACACCCGCCGGGCTTGCGGCTTCATGCCAAGGGTCAAGGGAAAGTGCCACAGAGAGCAGACCGCCTCGAACAGAGGTAAGGGTGAAAGGGTGCGGTAAAAGCGCACCGCGCGACCGGCAACGGAAGCGGCACGGCAAACCCCACCCGGAGCAAGATCGAATAGGGACTGCGCGTTCCGCAAGGGACAGGCTTGTTTCGGGCCAGCAGTCCGGGTTGATTGCTTGAGCGTTCCGGCAACGGTCCGCCTAGAGGAATGGCTGCCAGTGCCGATACGGTCCACCCGTGGGATACCGTCGGCACTACAGAACCCGGCTTACAGGCCCCCTGGCGCTTCACCTGTTTCCTGATCGTCCGTCCCGCGCTAGGGAAAGTCCATGTCCGGCGGCCATCACCATCATCACGATCACCAGCATGGACACGGCCATCACCACGGGCATCACCACGGGCATCACCACGCCCCTGCCACTTTCGGACGCGCCTTCGCCATCGGCATCGCGCTCAACCTTGGCTTCGTGGCGATCGAAGCGGTGTACGGCATCGTTGCCGGGTCCATGGCGCTGGTGGCCGACGCCGGGCACAACCTTTCCGACGTGCTGGGGCTGGTCATCGCCTGGGTCGCCAGCGTTCTTGCCGCCCGGCCGCCTTCGGCGCGCTATACCTACGGGCTGAAATCCAGTTCGATTCTGGCGGCGCTGGGCAATGCTGCCTTCCTGCTGGTGGCGCTGGGCGCGATCCTGATCGAAACCGTGCGCCGCCTGATCGAACCCGAACCCGTGGCTGGCGGGCAGGTGATGATCGTGGCGGGCATCGGCATCGTCATCAACACCGCCACCGCGCTGCTGTTCATGCGCGGACGCCACCACGACATCAACATTCGCGGCGCCTACCTGCACATGGTGGCCGATGCTGCGGTTTCGGCGGGCGTCGTCGTCGCGGGGCTGCTGATGACGCTGACCGGGGCGTGGTGGATCGACCCGGTCACCAGCCTGATCATCGTCGGCGTGATCGCAGCGGGCACCTGGGGCCTGCTCAAGGATGCCTTGAAGATGAGCCTGCACGCCGTGCCCCCCGGTATTGACGAGCGCCGCGTGCGGGCATTCCTGACTGCCCGGCCCGGCGTCGAAGCCGTCCATGATCTGCACATCTGGCCGATGAGCACTACCGAAACCGCCCTGACCGCGCATCTCGTGATGCCGGGCGGCTATCCTGGCGATGCCTTCCTGCACCAACTGGCCCACGATCTTGAGCACGACTTCGCCATCGGCCACGCAACCGTGCAGATCGAAACGCTGGACGGGGAGGGCTGCGCGCTGGTGAGCGAAACGACCATCTGACCTGCCCTTGCGGGCATGATCCCAAAGGACAGGTCGCACATCGGCCGCAACGCACCCATTTGAGTGACCGGAGACTTCCCGGCCGGGCAAGATCACCCTTCCTTCCCGGCCACCTCCCTGACGTACGGCCATCACGTTCCCTTCGGCCGTCGTTCTCCCCTTCTGGCGCGCTGCTCCCCCATGCAGCGCGCCTTTTTTGTCCGACACCAGCGGTTTGCACGGCAAGTCGCAAAATCGGAACGGCCTGACCAAAGAACGCCGCCTTGCCCGATAGGCCATGTCGCATCTGCGGCAACAAGGTCCATCTAGGGGTCCAGGAACGGGGCAGAACGGGATGGCAGTGCATCACCCGGACCCGTCGTGTCCGTGTGAAACGCAGGACCATTGCGCCAAGCCTCCTCCTTTGCCTTCAAGGAGAATGTGATGCCCAAGACCCACCTGCTCGCCGCGCTTGCCGCTGCCACGGCTGCCCCGCTGGTGCTGGCCAGCCCGGCCATGGCCAACCACCACAACGAAACCGTGATGGTCGGCGGCGCAGCCATGCTGCCCAGCCGCACGATCGTGGAAAACGCCGTCAATTCCGCCGATCACACCACACTGGTTGCCGCCGTCAAGGCTGCCGGTCTGGTCGATACGCTGAACAGCGATGGCCCGTTCACCGTCTTCGCCCCGACCAACGCCGCCTTTGCAAAACTGCCCGCAGGCACGGTGGAAACCCTGCTCAAGCCGGAAAACAAGGCCACGCTGGCCAAGATCCTGACCTACCACGTCGTGGCGGGCAAGGTTTCGGCGGCTGATCTGGTTGCTAAAATCAAGGCAGATGGCGGCAGCGCGAAGCTTGCCACGGTGGCCGGTGGAACGCTCACCGCGTCGCTGATGGGCGACACCGTGATGCTCACGGATGAAAAGGGTGGCGTCGCGCACGTGACCCAGGCCGACGTGATGCAGAAGAACGGCGTGATCCACGTGACCGACGCGGTTTCCCTTCCGAACTGACGTTTGCCGAACTGATTTTCTGCGCCGCTTCGGGTCGCACCTCTGGCGCAAAGGAAAGGGGCGGGTGCCGCAAAGCACCCGCCCCTGTTCATGCATCGGCTGTCCTGCGCCAGCAGCGCAGCAAAGCGTCAGGCCGCTTCTTCCTTGCCCTTCAGCACGCGGACCGGTTCCTTGCGGCCTTCGACCACGTCCTTGTCGACGACGATCTCGGCAATATCGGTTTCGGTCGGTACGTCGAACATCGTGTCAAGCAGCAGCCCTTCGACGATGGAGCGCAGGCCCCGCGCGCCGGTCTTGCGTTCGATCGCCTTCTTGGCGATCGCTTCCAGCGCATCGTCGGTGAAGGTCAGCGTCACGTCTTCCAGTTCGAACAGCTTGGCGTACTGCTTGATGAGCGCGTTCTTCGGTTCCTTGAGGATCTTGACCAGCGCCTCGATATCGAGATCGTTGAGCGTGGCGATCACCGGCAGGCGGCCAACGAATTCGGGGATGAGTCCGAACTTGAGCAGGTCTTCCGGCTCGGCTTTCTGGAGCAGTTCGCCCACCTTGCGCTTGTCCGGGTCGGCCACGTGCGCGCCGAACCCGATCGACCGCTTCTGCAGGCGGTCGGCAATGATCTTTTCAAGCCCTGCAAAGGCCCCGCCACAGATGAACAGGATGTTGGTCGTGTCCACCTGCAGGAACTCCTGCTGCGGATGCTTGCGCCCCCCCTGCGGCGGGACGGATGCAGTCGTGCCTTCCATCAGCTTGAGCAGGGCCTGCTGCACGCCTTCGCCTGACACGTCGCGCGTGATCGAGGGGTTTTCGGCCTTGCGGCTGATCTTGTCGATCTCGTCGATATAGACGATCCCGGCCTGCGCCTTTTCCACGTTGTAATCGCTGGACTGGAGCAGTTTGAGGATGATGTTTTCAACATCTTCGCCCACATAGCCCGCTTCGGTCAGCGTCGTGGCATCAGCCATCGTGAAGGGCACATCGAACGTCTTGGCCAGCGTCTGCGCCAGCAGCGTCTTGCCCGAACCGGTCGGGCCGACGAGCAGGATGTTCGACTTGGAAAGTTCGACTTCCCCGCCCTTGCCGCTGTGCTTGAGCCGCTTGTAGTGGTTGTGCACGGCGACCGAAAGCACCCGCTTGGCGCGGTCCTGGCCGATCACGTAATCGTTCAGCGTCTCGAAGATGTCGCGCGGCGACGGTACGCCGCCATCCTTCTTGCCCGCGATACCGGCCTTGGTTTCTTCGCGGATGATGTCGTTGCACAGTTCCACGCATTCATCGCAGATGAACACGGTTGGCCCGGCAATCAGTTTGCGCACTTCATGCTGCGACTTGCCGCAGAAGCTGCAATACAGGGTGCTCTTGGTATCCGATCCGGAAAGCTTCGTCATTCGTCCATCCCAGGGGCACTTCCGCGAAGGGCCAGCCCGGTTATCCTACTACCCCAAGGGCATTAATCAACCGGGCGCAATAACAGGTAAAAAGTCCGTACCGGCCAGTCCCTTTCGCAAAGCTTAAGTCACTGGCCAGTCGTCACAAAATCAAGTTGGCGCGCCGCCCGAACCTTCATCGTCGCCGGTCACGTCGCCACTTGGACGCGATTCGACAACCTTGTCGACCAGCCCGAAAGCCCGCGCTTCCTCGGCTTCGAGGAAGGTGTCACGGTCCATCGCCTTTTCGATTTCATCCAGCGTGCGGCCGGTGAACTTCACGTAAAGATCGTTCATCCGCTTGCGGATGCGCAGGATTTCGCGGGCCTGGATTTCGATGTCCGACGCCATGCCGCGCGCGCCGCCCGAAGGCTGGTGCACCATGATCCGCGCATTGGGCAGCGCCACGCGCATGCCGGGTTCCCCCGCCGCAAGCAGGAAGCTGCCCATCGAGGCAGCCTGACCGATGCACACGGTTGAGACGCGCGGGCGAATGTACTGCATGGTGTCGTAGATCGCCAGACCTGCGGTCACCACGCCGCCCGGCGAATTGATGTACATCGCAATGTCCTTCGACGGGTTTTCCGATTCGAGGAACAGCAACTGGGCGATGATAACCGACGCCATGTGGTCTTCGACCTCGCCGGTCACGAAGATGATGCGTTCGCGCAGCAGGCGCGAATAGATGTCGAAGCTGCGTTCCCCGCGGCTCGACTGTTCAACCACGACCGGGATCAACGCGCCGGTGACGGGATCGTGTTTGAATTGTCCCTGGGTACCATAGACACTGGCGCCGGAAGCGCCGAACAGATCGAGCATGGGAATCCTCATTGGCTTAAGGCATCCTATGTCGCGTGCCATGGCGCGATGTTCAAGTGCGTTAACCGCAAATCCGCGCAAACCCGTGGATGAGACTGCACTACCAGAACAAAGGCGTGGTGAAACGGCACGCTCGCCTGCACTCTGCTACCGCCCGGCGGAACCCCGCGCACCGCCGCCGTGCCGCACGCAAAAGAGGAGCAGTCATGATCCGTCACGCATCCGCAAGCGTCCGCACCACCGCTCTTTGCATGGCCCTGGCGTGCAGCGTCTTGTCTTTGCCAGCATCCGCGCAAACGCCAGAAAAGCAGCCGGGCGTCGCCGATTACCTTGCCCGCATTGCCGCCATCGACGATTCCGGCCCGATGCTGAACGCGGTGCTCGCCATAGCGCCTGATGCCCTGGCGCAGGAAACCGCCGCGCGCGCCATGGCGGGGCCGCTGGCCGGGCGCGCGGTGCTGATCAAGGACAACATCGAAATGGCAGGGCCACTGCCGACGACTGCGGGCAGCCTTGCCCTGAAGGACAACCGCACCGGACGCGATGCGCCGCTGGTGGCACGTCTGCGCCGGGCGGGAACAGTCCTGCTGGGCAAGACCAACCTTTCCGAATGGGCCAACATCCGTTCGTCCGATTCGTCCAGCGGGTGGAGCGCGGTCGGCGGGCAGACCCGCAATCCGCACGCGCTGGACCGTAGCCCCTGCGGATCGTCATCGGGCAGCGGTGCGGCGGTGGCGGCCGGTCTGGCCTGGGCCGCGATCGGCACGGAAACCGACGGGTCGATCACCTGCCCGGCGTCGGTCAATGGCATTGTCGGGTTCAAGCCGACGGTGGGCATGGTCAGCCGCACCCACATCGTGCCGATCAGCCATAGCCAGGACACCGCCGGACCAATGACCACCAGCGTGGCCGACGCGGCGCTGCTGATGAACGCGCTTGCCGGAACCGACCCCGCCGATCCGGCAACCCTGGACGCAGATCGGCACAAGCGCGATTTCACTGCGGGCCTTGCCACGGCAAGCCTCAAGGGCCTGCGCATCGGCGTACTGCGGCGGCAAGCAGGCGATCAGGCAAAGCTGCTGGCGCTTTTCGACAAGGCGCTGGCTGATCTGGCCGCTGCCGGGGCCGTGCTGGTCGATATCGACTATGCCATACCCGGTGAAATGCGGCAGGACGAGTTTACCGTGCTTCTCTACGAATTGCGCACCGACCTTGGCGCCTATCTGCGCGGCCTGCCGGGATCGCCGCCGGTGCGCAGCCTTGCCGATGTCATCGCCTTCAACCAGGCAAATGCGGCCGAACTGCGTTGGTTCGGGCAGGACATCTTCGAACAGGCCGAAGCGACGACCGACCGTGCCGCCTATGAAAAGGCCCGCGCCACCTCGTTGCGGCTGGCAGGCCCGGATGGGATCGACCGGCTGCTGGCGGCGCACGGCGTCAGCGTGCTGATTGCGCCGACCAGAGGTCCGGCATGGCCGATCGATCTTGTCACCGGCGATCATTCGGCAGGCGGCGTCGGCGCGGGCAGCCTTGCTGCGGTTGCCGGCTATCCGCACCTGACCGTGCCGATGGGCGCGGTCGAAGGGCTGCCCGTCGGCCTTTCCTTCATCGGCGCGCGGTGGGACGATGCGCGCGTGCTGGCCGCCGGTGCCGCCTATGAACGGGTGCGCAGCGTTGCGTTGCCGGTTCCCGGCCTGAAACGCTGGAGCGAATAGGCGGGGATCAATCCCCTCGGCGGGGTTCGCGCAGGGCCTCCAGCGCCTCAAGCCCCGATTGCAAGGCGTGTTGGCGGGCGCGAGCGCGGGCGATAGCGGCACGGGCATCAGCCTTGCGGCGCCCCCTGCCGCCCCAGCGCGCCAGCCAGCGCGCCGCATCGTGCAACCACACCGCGATCGCATCGACCAGGCCGGTCCCCCGCTGCGGGGCCAGCGCACGGGCGCGCGGAATCGCGGCGTCGGCTGCCAGCAACGGCAACGCAGCCGGAACGGAAGGCAGCGGTACGACCGGAACCGGCGCTTCGGCAGGCGTCGCCTGCACCGCCAGTGCACGGTCAAGCAGGTCGTCGATTGTCATGGCCGTGTCCTTGTTCGGCGTGGCGGGGATGGGCACGGCAGGTGTGGCAGTCCGGCGCAGCGTAGCGCGTGGCTTTGCCGGGGGCTTGATCGCGCTGGCTGCCTTCGCGGCAGTTTTTTTCCGTTTTTGCGGTGACGCTCGCTTGCGTGCCGGTTTCGCCTTGCCACGTGGCGGCTTCGGGGGCGGAGAAACCGGGCTGTCGGGCCATGCGACCGTGGCGATCACCGCGCCGCGCGGCGGCGGCACGATCAGGCCGGTCGGGAACGCCGGGGGATTGCCGAAAGCAGCATGAAGGCCGGTTCACGCTTTCGGCGCGGCGCCGGGGGAACGACGCCCTTGCCGGAAAGGCGCGGTCGGGCGGCAACACGATTGCGGACAGTGTGCATGGCAATCCCCAGACAGAGGGTTCCTGCCGCAGGAAGCTGCCACATCGCTGCCCGCCTGCGAATCGCCAACCTGATCGGCTTCGGACCATGCGATGGATTTCCGAAACAACCACGTATTCATACGGCGCGCGACAACGTAGTTTTGCGCCCGGAAACGCCAACGGCCCGGCAAGCCGAAGCCTGCCGGGCCGTCCGATATCCCGCCCCGTCGGGCAGGATCAATCCGTTGTGGATCAGCCTTCCGCCTTCTTGCGCGGTGCGGCCTTCTTCTTGGGTGCAGGGGCCGCTTCGGCTTCCGCTTCCGCAGCCGGTGCAGCATCAGCCGCAGCCTTCTTTTTCGGCGCAGCCTTCTTCACCGGCTTGTCTTCTGCTGCCGGAGCTTCCTCGGCCGGTGCTTCGTCCTTGGCAGCCTTCTTCTTCGGCGCGGCCTTCTTGGCAGGCTTTGCTGCGGCAGCGGCGCCGTCTTCGGCTTCGATTGCGGCCTGCAGCTCGTCGCGGGTCACTTCGCGTTCGGTCACTTCGGCCTTGTCGAACAGGAAGTCCACGACCTTGTCTTCATAGAGCGGCGCGCGGAGCTGTGCGGCGGCAAGCGGTTCGGAACGGACGTAATCGACAAACCGCTGGCGGTCCTGTTCACGGTACTGCTGCGCCGCCTGGCGGATCAGCATTTCCATTTCCTGCGCGCTGACCTGCACGCCGTTGGCCTGGCCGATTTCCGACAGGAGAAGGCCCAGACGCACGCGGCGTTCGGCGATCTTGCGGTAGTCGTCCTTCTCGGCTTCGATTTCTTTCAGCGCCTCTTCCGGGTTTTCTTCGCCCTGGGCTTCCTGCTGAAGCTGCGCCCAGATCTGTTCGAACTCGGCTTCGACCATCGACGGCGGCACGGCAAAGTCATGGCCGGCGGCAAGCTGATCGAGCAGCGCGCGCTTCATCTGCGTGCGGGTCAGGCCGTTGGTTTCCTGCTCAAGCTGCCCTTTCAGCAGGGTGCGAAGCTGTTCAAGGCTTTCCAGGCCGAGCATCTTGGCGAAATCATCGTTCGCTTCGAAATCGCCGGGGTTCTTCACCGCCTTGACGGTGATGTCGAACGTGGCGGCCTTGCCCTTGAGGTTTTCCGCCGGGTAATCTTCGGGGAACGTCACGGTGATGGTGGTTTCATCGCCCACCTTCACACCAACCAGTTGTTCTTCGAAGCCGGGGATGAAGCGGCCCGAACCGATTTCCAGCGTCTGGTCTTCAGCCGCGCCACCTTCAAACGGCTCGCCATCGACCTTGCCGAGGAAATCGATCACCAGCTGATCGCCATCCTTCGCCTTGGCACCGGCCTTGGCATCGGTGAACGACTTCTGGCCCTGGCCAATGCGGGCGACGGCTTCGTCAACCTGTTCGTCGGTTACCGGAACAACCAGCTTTTCAAGCTTCAGCCCGTCGAGCGAAGGCAGCGCGATTTCGGGCAGCACTTCCAGCTCGACCGTCAGTTCGGCGTCCTTGCCTTCGTCATACCCTTCGCCCAGCGCAACGGCGGGCTGCATCGCGGGGCGCAGCTTGTTGTCGGCAACAAGTTTGTCCATCGCCTCGCGGATCGAGGTCTGCAGGGCTTCCTGATGCAGCGCCGGGCCATGCATCTTGCGCACGAGGTTGGCGGGCACCTTGCCGGGGCGGAAGCCGGGCATCTTCACCTGCGGCGCGATCTTCTTCACTTCACCTTCAACCCGCGCGGCGATGTCTGCCGCAGGGATGGTGACGGAATAGGCGCGCTTCAGGCCTTCGTTGGTGGTTTCGACGATCTGCATCCTGATCCAACTTTCAGTTAAGTCACTCACGCCGGTCGGCGCGGCAAAAGCTGTTCGGACACCGGCGTGCGGACTGGTGCGGGCGAAGGGACTCGAACCCCCACATCTTGCGATGGCAGGACCTAAACCTGCTGCGTCTACCAGTTCCGCCACGCCCGCATCCGGCGAAAAGCGAGCGGTGCCCCTATCGCAGCCGCCGGAAAAGGGCAAGCGCCTTGGATTTGGAGGCTAAGGATAGAGCCATTTCCCCCCTGAAGACGTGTCTTTCGCCTGCTCTTGCTCTGCTCCACAGCCCTCCCCTTGCTCAGAGAGAAACAATACACAAGACCATGGAACTCCAAGGATCGCGGCGGCGTTGCGTTATAGAACACCCCGCCACTGAAGGACACGCACGATGGCCACCAACCCCGAAATCCCCCAGCCTGACCGAATCGACCCGCAATCCCCCCGGAAACGCCTCCCGTCACTTCGCCCGATGAAGTGCCGCCGGTGATCGTGCCCGATGAAGCGCCGGTGGTGGAACCCGACAGGGTCGCGCCTGACGGTCCGCCGGAAGTGGTGCCCGCCCCCGATTGATTTGCGCCAAGGGCATCAAAGGTTTTGGTGCCCTTCACATCGCACGGTACGCTCCACCCCCAAGGAGCCAACGCCATGAACTTGAAGATCACCGCCGCCCTCGCAGCAACCGTGCTGGCCGTGGGCCTCCCGGCAGCCGCAACAGCGGCCACCGAAGCGACGCCCGCCACGGTGCAAGAATCGCCGTGGATCGCAACCGGTTTCATGGTGCCGGTGCTGGTCCAGACCCCCGGCTTCAAGGTCGTCCCGCTCGGCCCGGCGTTGGTGAAAGTGGATTTTGACGCTTACATGTCGTCCATCGACCACCTGCAAAAGACGTTCACGCGCAGCACCGCCTGGCCGCACGCCGGCATCACCGATGCCGACGCCATGCTCGACATGGAAACCGAACAGGCCCGGTTCACCAAACGCGAATCCTTTGCCTATGCCGTGCTAACGCCCGATGGCGCGCGCGAACGCGGCTGCATCTACGTCTACCCCAGCCCCGTCAAAGGCTATGACGCCATGGTCCGCATCTGGGTGACCAAGGCCGAACACGACGCCGGCTTCGACGCCGCGCTTTATTCTTGGGCCACCAACTGGCTGAAGACGGACTGGCCGTTCACGAAAGTGGCATATCCGGGACGCGCGATTGCATGGACCGAGTGGGATGCGCTGGTGGCCGGGAGTGAGGTAAAGTAAGCTGCGGTTGTTAGCGGCTTGTGGAAGAGTGGCGGCTTTCGGCAAGCTTCCATGGCCACGCCAACGGCAGGAAATGGGTGGAAAGGCGAATGGCGGCTAATATCCGAAATCGAAACCCATCAGCTATGCGGATTAGCGTTGACGATCCCCGACACTGACAACCAATGAACTAATTCCGGGCGATATTCATCATCTTTTTCGTTCAAGCCACAAAGCCCCTGCGGCAAATCGATATCGAGAAAGACTTCTGCGTAATGACCATCCTCCACCCCATCATCGAAGAACAACTTCAGATGCACCGGATGGTCAGCAATAAGCGCAGGGTTTGATTGGATGCCCACGGCAAGGCAGTTGACGCTTTGGGAGAAAGTCCATCCCTTGCTCAAAAGGATGTCACCAGGTTGAAAGGGCTCAGAAAGCCAGCCAATTCGTTTGTTCGATGATGATGAGATCCCGTAGTATTCAGCCAAAAGTGCTAGGGTCCGGACCCAATAACTGGATTCCCACGGTGATCAGATTGTGATTCAGTGCCTCGGCGAGGAGGCGCTGATATGTCTGATTTCTTTTGGTTTTCCGATGCGCAGTGGGCTCGGATCGAGCCG
>JBHSCB010000022.1:0-2500 GCA_042650965.1 Novosphingobium lubricantis
TATGGTTACGTCAGGACATGTGTAATGGTAACGACTGTTTTATCCTACATACCCGAGCCCTGAAGCCCCGGATGCAGACGCCGTCGCCCACATGTCCCTTCATCTATTACCAACAATGTCAAAGAACCGGAGCGCCAAACAAGCCACCCCTTGACCGACTCGCCTTGCGGCTGCCGGGGAGGCGCTCATTTAGTTCGACTGAAGTTTCAGTCAACCCCAAATCTGGTTGCGGGGGCAGGATTTGAACCTGCGACCTTCAGGTTATGAGCCTGACGAGCTACCGGGCTGCTCCACCCCGCGCCGGGGTTACGGGATAGCGCCTTGAGGGGCGCGCTCCGTTCATTCCGTTGCACGAGGCCGTTGCGAGACGGCCTTTTGCGCGGAAGGTTTGTGAATGGGTTTTTGGTGTGAACACGTCGGCTTCAATGCCTGGCGGCGACCTACTCTTCCAACGCTTGAGCGTTAGTACCATTGGCGCGGTCCGGTTTCACGGCCGAGTTCGAGATGGGATCGGGTGGGACACGGACGCTATGGCCACCAGGCAATGGAGCCGGCGTGTTCGGTGCACGGACAGGATGCCGTGCACGCAAATCGATGCGTTTGTTTCAGATGCGTTCTGGCTGGTATCGTCCGACCAATGCCACGCCCTGCACAGAGCAGGGCTGTCATTGATGGTGGGACTCTTCAAGCATGAACAGAGTTATTAGGACCGGTAAGCTTCATGCGTTACCGCACTTCCACACCCGGCCTATCAACGTGGTGGTCTACCACGACTCGATGATACCTAATCTTGAGGGAGGCTTCCCGCTTAGATGCTTTCAGCGGTTATCCCGTCCATGCATAGCTACCCTGCTGCGCTCCTGGCGGAACGACAGGTACACCAGAGGCATGTTCACCCCGGTCCTCTCGTACTAGGGGCAACTCCTCTCAAGTATCGACGCCCACGGCAGATAGGGACCAAACTGTCTCGCGACGTTCTGAACCCAGCTCACGTACCACTTTAATTGGCGAACAGCCAAACCCTTGGGACCTGCTCCAGCCCCAGGATGTGATGAGCCGACATCGAGGTGCCAAACGATTCCGTCGATATGAGCTCTTGGGAATCATCAGCCTGTTATCCCCGGCGTACCTTTTATCCGTTGAGCGATGGCCCTTCCACGAGGGACCACCGGATCACTATGACCGACTTTCGTCTCTGCTCGATTCGTCAATCTCGCAGTCAGGCAGGCTTATGCCATTGCACTCTAACAGCCGGTTTCCAACCGGCCTGAGCCTACCATCGCGCGCCTCCGTTACTCTTTAGGAGGCGACCGCCCCAGTCAAACTACCCGCCACAGAGGGTCCCCGAACCGGATAACGGTCCTGGGTTAGACATCAGAAAACAACAGGGTGGTATTTCACCTATGGCTCCACACCAGCTGGCGCCGGTGCTTCAAAGCCTCCCACCTATGCTACACAATTCTTTCCTAATGCCACTCTGAAGCTGCAGTAAAGGTGCACGGGGTCTTTCCGTCTAACCGCGGGTACTCCGCATCTTCACGGAGAATTCAATTTCGCTGAGCATATCCTGGAGACAGTGGGGAAGTCGTTACGCCATTCGTGCAGGTCGGAACTTACCCGACAAGGAATTTCGCTACCTTAGGACCGTTATAGTTACGGCCGCCGTTTACCGGGGCTTCAATTCGGAGCTTGCACTCCTCCTCTTAACCTTCCGGCACCGGGCAGGCGTCAGACCCTATACGTCGTCTTGAAGCCGACTTAGCAGAGTCCTGTGTTTTTGCTAAACAGTCGCTACCCCCTGGCCTGTGCCCCCTCAAAATGCTTGCGCACAATGAGGGCCTCCTTCTTCCGAAGGTACGGAGGCAATTTGCCGAGTTCCTTCAGGATACTTCTCTCAAGCGCCTTGGTATACTCTACCTGACCACCTGTGTCGGTTTCGGGTACGGTCTATACGGTGGGGCTATTTCCTGGAACCATTTCGAAGCCACTCCAATCCAATAAGGAGTGACAACACACATGATCCGTCACACACCACCAGGCCCACGAATATTAACGTGGTTCCCATCGACTACCCCCTTCGGGCTCGTCTTAGGGGCCGGCTCACCCTGCTCAGATTAGCTTTAAGCAGGAACCCTTGGTCTTTCGGCGAGAGGGCATCTCACCCTCTTTGTCGCTACTCATGTCAGCATTCGCACTTCCGATACCTCCACGACCCATTACCAGATCGCTTCTCAGGCCTACGGAACGCTCCGCTACCGCTCGGAACCGAAGTTCCGAACCCTAAGCTTCGGTGCATCACTTTAGCCCCGTTACATCTTCGCCGCAGGAACCCTTGTTTAGACCAGTGAGCTGTTACGCTTTCTTTAAAGGATGGCTGCTTCTAAGCCAACCTCCTGGTTGTTTTGGGATTCCCACATGCTTTCCCACTTAGTGATGACTTGGGGACCTTAGCTGTAGGTTAGGGCTGTTTCCCTTTTGACGACGGACCTTAGCACCCGCC
>JBHSCB010000022.1:7500-77377 GCA_042650965.1 Novosphingobium lubricantis
GCGGCCTGACGCCACTGCGCGTCACGAGTGCCGCGCCCGGAAACGTTGGATGACCCTGCCTCCACCACCTGCAGACGATCCCCCCCCGGCGATGTCCGTGCGCGCGGCCGCGCTGTGGGCGATCCTTTCCCAATATGCATCGTTTGCGCTGCAATTCGCCACCAGCATCATCCTGGCGCGATGGTTCATTTCACCAGAGCAGCTTGGCCAGTTTTCGATCGCCTTTGCCGCCGTCACCCTGGTGGCCTTTCTCCAGGATTTCGGCGTAACCCGGTACATCAACGGCGAACGCAATCTTACGCCAGAAAAGCTCCAGACCGCCTACACGATCTCGGTCCTGTTCGCATGGGGGATCGCTCTGCTGGCGCTGGCCATGGCCTGGTTCGTCGCGCAATTCTATGACGATGCGGCGCTGATGCCGATCGCACTGGTCATCGCGGCATCTTATCTCCTGGTACCGATGGCGATAGTGCCGCAAGCGACGTGTCAGCGCCGCATGGATTACCGTTCCAACACCATGATCGAGGTCGGGTCGGCAGTGGCCAATGCAGTGACCGCGCTGGTGCTGGCGATCATGGGCCATGGCGCGCTTGCACTGGCCTGGGGGGCTTTTGCCCAGCAGGCCGCCCGCCTGGTGGTCAGCCAGTGGCGCGTCGGCGGGATGCTGCCCTGGCCATTGCGGATGGGAGATGCCTCGCCCATCGTTTCGCTTGGCGGCACAAACACTGTGCAGGTGATATGTCAGACGCTCACGGCACGCGCCCCGGAACTGGTAATCGGGCGCCTGATCGACAGCGCATCGGTCGGCCTGTTTGCGCGCGCGTCCGGGCTGGCGCTGCAACTGCGCCTTCTCGTGGCAGGCGCTGTGACAGGCGTATTCTACCCCGCGTTCCGCCGCGTGCGCGACAGTGGCGAGCCGCTTGGCCCACCCTATTTGCGGGTGGTAGCCGCCTTCACCGGCGTGACGTGGCCGGCGATGGCGGGCATTGCCGTGCTGGCACACCCACTTATCGACTTCCTGTACGGCGAACGCTGGCTTGCGGCTGCGCCGCTGCTGCTGTGGATCGCGCTTTCGCAGCTTTGCTATGTGGCCCTGCCTCTCAACGCCGATCTGCCGATACTGCTGGGCCGGATCAGGCCTTTGATGCGCCGCATGGTTGCCGAAACAATCGGCTCGATCGTCCTGATCGCAATAACCGCACCCTTTGGCCTTGTCTGGGTGGCTGCGTCTCGCCTGATACATGGCCTGCTGTGGGTGGCCATCTATGCACCGCTGCTACGGGGGGCGCTGGACTTGCGCTGGCGGGATCTCAGCCTGGTCTGGCTGCGCAGCGCCGTGGTGACGCTGGTTGCGGTGGCGCCGCTGCTGATCAGCTATGCCGTGTGGAACCCGCCTTCGTTTGCCGACCTCGGACAGGTAGCCAGTATGACGGCGCTTGGCATCGCGCTATGGTTCATCAGTTTGCGTATGGTCGGCCACCCGCTCCACGAAGAGATCGTGGGAATTGCCGAAGGGATGCTTGGCACCCTGCACCAAAGGGTTCGCGCCCCGGCAAAGTGACAGTGCTGGCGCAGAAGCGTTCTGAGGCGTATCGTCACCGTCAGGAGAGTGACGATGCCAGTGAAATCAGGACTGTCATGGGCGTTGACGCTCGCGCTCGCTTGCCTGTCGGCGCAGGCCGCTGCAAACGAACCGCCGCCCCTCTCGCTATCGCAACCCTTGGCGGACACAGACCTCGTGCAGGCTGGCAAGGACCGCAGCGAACGGCTGACCGTTCCGGTCCGCATCGGCGCCAGTGGCCCCTTCGATTTTCTGATCGATACCGGGGCCGAGCGCACTGTCCTTTCGCGCGAAGTGGCGGCAACGCTTGGGCTTGTTCCGACCGGCAGCGCAACCGTGGTTGGCGTTGCCGGGTCGCACCCGGTCGAACTCGTCGACGTTGACGAACTGAGCCTGGGCAAGCGCACGTTCTATGGCCTGAACGCACCGCTCCTGGAAGAAGAACATATCGGTGCCGATGGAATTGTCGGACTCGACAGCCTGCAGGACCAGCGCGTGCTGATCGACTTTACGTCGCGCCGGATTGCAATCGGCGATGCCGGGCAACTTGGCGGAACACGCGGTTTCGAGATCGTGGTCAAGGCGCGGCGGCGATCGGGCCAGCTCATCATGGCCAACGCCATCGTCGATGGCGTATCCACCGACATCGTGATCGACACGGGTTCAGACAGCTCGATCGGCAACATGGCGCTGCGCAACGCGCTATCGCGGCGCGGCAAGACCAGCGATACGCAGCTTCTTTCGGTGACGGGGCAATCCATTGACGCGGTCATCGCCCTCGCCTTGCGAATCGACGTTGGCGGCTTGCAACTGCACAATACGCCTCTCGCGTTTGCCGATGCGCCGGTCTTTCACCGTCTTGGGCTGGCGCGGCGGCCCGCCATGCTGATGGGCATGGCCCAACTGCGCCTGTTCCGCCGGGTCGCCATCGATTTTGCCACGCGCCGCATCCTGTTCGACCTGCCGGCGACAGTAGCCGCACTGGAACCGCCTGCAGCCCGGTTCTGATCAGGGAAAACGGCAACCGGGCTACAAGGGGCTGGCGCTTGGCCACTTCCTGCCTATGTGAAGGCAATGCCACCCGATACCGCCCCTGCATCAAAGGATGCCCGCCACGATGGCTGGAAGACGCTGCGGCGCTTCCTGCCGTACCTCTGGCCCGCCGATAACGCGACCTTGCGTCGCCGCGTGGTGGGCGCGGTCCTGATGGTACTGCTGGGCAAGGCAACAAATCTGGCTCTGCCCTTTGCCTACAAGCGCGCTGTCGATGCGATGACGCTGGGCGATACCGGATCGCAAGCGGCGCTGACGGTGGCCATGGCCTTCGTGCTGGCTTATGCGCTCGGCCGCTTTGCAAGTGTGGCATTCGACAACCTGCGCAACATCGTGTTCGAGCGGGTTGGCCAGGACGCAACGCGGCACCTTGCGGAAAACGTCTTTGCGCGCCTCCACCGGCTTTCCTTGCGCTTCCACCTTGCGCGCCGCACCGGCGAAGTGACCAAGGTGATCGAACGCGGCACCAAGAGCATCGACACGATGCTCTATTTCCTGCTGTTCAACATCGCGCCGACAGTGATCGAACTGACCGCCGTGATCGTGATCTTCTGGATCAATTTCGGGCTGGGGCTGGTGGCAGCAACGGTGACGGCGGTCGTCGCCTACACCTGGGTCACGCGTACCATCACCGAATGGCGCTCGCACTTGCGCGAAAAGATGAACCGGCTGGACGGGCAGGCGCTGTCACGCGCGGTCGATTCACTGCTCAACTATGAAACCGTGAAGTACTTCGGCGCCGAAGCCCGCGAAGAAGCGCGCTATGCCGCAGCCGCCCGCGCCTATGCCGATGCCGCGGTAAAGAGCGAGAACAGCCTTGGCCTGCTGAACATTGCGCAGGCAACCATCGTCAACATGCTTATGGCCGGAGCCATGGCGTGGACGGTCTATGGCTGGTCGCAAGGCAAGCTGACCGTGGGCGACCTTGTTTTCGTCAACACTTACCTGACTCAGCTTTTCCGCCCGCTGGACATGCTGGGGATGGTCTACCGGACGATCCGGCAAGGGCTGATCGACATGGCCGAAATGTTCCGCCTGATCGACACCGCGGTGGAAGTGGCAGACGCGCCCGGTGCGCCCGCTCTTATCATCAAGCGGCCCGGCGTCACGTTCGACAATGTCGTGTTCGGGTATGACCGGGACCGCGAAATCCTCCACGGACTATCGTTTGAAGTGCCTGCCGGCAGCCGTGTCGCTCTGGTAGGGCCATCGGGCGCGGGCAAATCGACCATCGCGCGGCTGCTGTTCCGCTTCTACGATCCATGGGAAGGCCGCATCCTGATCGACGGGCAGGACATTGCGCAGGTGACGCAGGCATCGCTACGCGCCGCGATCGGCATCGTGCCGCAGGACTCCGTGCTGTTCAACGATACCATCGGCTACAATATCGCCTATGGCCGCGACGGTGCTGATCAGGCCGAAGTCGAAGCCGCAGCGCGCGGCGCGGCGATTGCCGATTTCATCGCGCGCCTGCCCAAAGGGTATGAAACCGAAGTGGGCGAGCGCGGGTTGAAACTGTCGGGCGGAGAAAAGCAGCGCGTCGCCATTGCGCGCACCCTGGTCAAGAACCCGCCGATCCTGCTGTTCGACGAAGCGACGAGCGCGCTGGACACCCGGACCGAACAGGACATCCTTTCCACCATGCGCGCGGTCGCCACGCACCGCACAACCCTCTCCATCGCGCACCGTCTCTCGACGATTGCGGATTCGGATACGATCCTCGTGCTGGATCAGGGGAGACTGGCCGAAAAAGGGAGCCACGCCGAACTGCTGCGCCGCGACGGGTTATATGCAGAAATGTGGGCGCGTCAGGCGCAGGAAAGCGCCGAAGTCAGCGAAGCGGCGGAATAGAGCGAACCGGTCTGTGCCAGCTCAGCTTTGCGTTCCTCGCAACGCCGAGCGGCTCCGGACTGGCAACCCTACTTCACCACGTCGGCTTCGTGCCACACCACCGCCTGCGCGACCTTGATGCAGTCCATGCCTCCATCGTACGTGATCGAGGGTGAACCGTAGAGCCGCCAGCCTTCTGCGAGAGCCTCGGAAACGCGCTCGCAAAACGCACGGTCATCCCTGCCAGTGAGCAGGCGGTAAACGGGGCGGTCTTCCGGGGTCTGGTATGTCATCGCCGCACCTTACTCCGCGCCGGGAAACCGCGCAAACTCCGGCAGGGAATGTTGCGTTGCCATCCAGTCAATGCGCTCCGCGGTCTGGATATGGACTTGTGCCGGTAACTGGTTCGGATCATCGAACGTTGCCGATTGCACATCGACGATGCCTGGCAGTATTTCAGCATTGGTGAAGAACAACCCTGTCCCGCATTTGGGGCAGAAGTTGCGCATAGAAGCGCCCGACGAATTGTGCGTTGTGACTGTGCCCTGGGTGATCGCAAACTGATCGGCCTTGAACATTGCCCACGCCACCATTGGCGCGCCCGCACTCTTGCGGCAATCGCTGCAATGACAGAGCGCGACATGCATCGGCGCGCCTTCAACCTTGTAGCGTACCGATCCGCAATGGCACCCGCCGCCCAGTTCCATCGTGATTCCCCTTCGAGTCGAAATGGAACATTAATGGAACAAATGCCGTCTCACAAGATGTACTTCGAAAGGTCGGCATTGCCCGCAAGCACCGCCAGCTTGCTTGCAACGTAGGCTTCATCCACGGTCACCGTCTCGCCCACGCGGTCTTCGGCCTCGAAGCTGATTTCCTCCAGCAGCTTTTCCATGACCGTCTGAAGGCGCCGCGCGCCAATGTTCTCGACGCTTTCGTTCACTTGCGCCGCGGTCCGGGCAACTGCGCGAACGGCTTCGGGCGTGACATCGAGCGTTACCTGTTCGGTTGCCAGCAGGGCGCAGTACTGCTGCACGAGATTGGCGCGTGTTTCCGACAGGATACGCACGAAGTCGTCTTCGGTGAGTGCCTGCAATTCTACCCGGATCGGCAAACGGCCCTGCAGTTCAGGCAGCATGTCGCTGGGCTTGGCGACATGGAACGCGCCGCTGGCGATGAACAGCACGTGATCGGTCTTCATCGGACCGTACTTGGTGGCGACCGTCGTGCCTTCGATCAGCGGCAGCAGATCGCGCTGCACGCCTTCACGGCTGACCGATCCGCCGCGCACGTCGGAAACTGCAATCTTGTCGATTTCGTCGAGAAACACGATCCCGTTGGTTTCGGCGTTGCGGATCGCCTCGCGCGCGACATCATCCTGATCCATGCGCTTTTCGGCTTCTTCGTCGACCAGCTTGTCCCACGCTTCGGCCACGCGCATCTTGCGGCGCTTCATATTCTGGCGACCGAACGCCTTGCCCATCATGTCGGACAGGTTGATCATGCCCATGCCGCCGCCCATGCCGGGAATCTCCATCGGCATCGAAGGTGCGTCTTCCACTTCAATCTCGACCTCGACCTCGTTCATCGAACCATCGGCCAGCCGCGCCTTGAAGCTTTCACGCGTCGCCTCGCTGGCGCCATCGCCGACCAGTGCCTTGAGCAGGCGATCCATCGCCGCCTTGCTGGCCGCTTCGCGCACCGCATCGCGGCGGCGATCCTTTTCCAGCCGGATTGCCTCTTCCACCAGATCGCGGGCAATCTGTTCAACATCGCGCCCAACATAGCCGACTTCGGTGAACTTGGTTGCTTCTACCTTGACGAACGGAGCATCGGCCAGACGGGCCAGACGGCGGCTGATCTCGGTCTTGCCGCAGCCGGTCGGCCCGATCATCAGGATGTTCTTCGGCGAAACCTCGTCGCGCAGATCAGCAGACAGCCGCTGCCGCCGCCAGCGGTTGCGCAGCGCGACAGCAACCGCCTTCTTGGCATCGGTCTGGCCGACGATGTGTTCGTCCAGCGCGCGGACGATGGCTTTGGGCGTAAGGGTTTCGATCATGGCAATCTCTTCTCCCCTCCACTCACGGGAGGGGTTGAGGCGGGAGGGAGTCAGACTTCTTCGACCGTCACGCGATCGTTGGTGAAAACGCACACTTCAGCCGCGACCTGCATCGCGCGGCGGGCGATCTTTTCCGGGTCGTCCTCGTAGTCGGTCAGCGCCTTGGCAGCGGACAGCGCATAATTACCGCCCGAACCGATCGCGGCGATCCCGCCTTCGGGTTCCAGCACATCGCCGTTGCCGGTCAGGATCAGCAGGATATCGGCGTCGGCAACGATCATCAGCGCCTCAAGGTTGCGCAGATACTTGTCGGTGCGCCAGTCCTTGGCCAGTTCCACCGCCGCGCGCATCAACTGCCCGCGATGCTGTTCCAGCTTGCGTTCGAGCCGTTCGAAAAGGGTAAAGGCATCGGCAGTGGCACCGGCGAACCCTGCGATCACCTTGCCATCGCCGATCCGGCGGACCTTGCGGGCATTGGGCTTCATCACCGTGTTGCCCATCGAAACCTGGCCGTCACCGGCAATGACCGTGCGGCCGCTCTTCTTCACCCCAATGATGGTGGTGCCGTGCCACTGCGTCAGGCCGTGGCTTGCCATGCTGTCGTTCATGCTGTGCGATATGTGGGGCAGCGGCGCGAAATCAAGATACCGACGTCCGGAGAGAGGTCGCTCAGCTCCCGTTCGGGCCTGTACCGCCCGGCGCCCCCGCAGCGCCGCCAGGGGCCGCGCCAACCGCACCGATATTGCCGAACAGGTCTTCAAAGAAGCTGCGGTCGCGGCCCAGTGTGCGGGTCTTGTCGCTTTCTGGCGAGAGGCGGACGACCTTTTCCATGGCGATGCGGTTCAGCGAAGCAACATTGCCCTTCGCATCGAAATCGACAACCAGCACATCCTGATCGGCGGTGCGCGGCCGCGTGAACGGCTTCTGCTTCGTGTTCATCGCCACGTAGTACCAGGTCTGCTTGCCGAACTGGCTGGTGAATGTGGGTCGTCCCAGCGTGCGCTCGACCGAAAGCTTGTTGTCCACACCCGGCTGGACCGAGGCGACCAGCGCCTCATCCACGATGAAACCACGATGATCCTTGATGCTGGAACATCCCGCTGCCAGCACGCCCAGGGCCAGCACCGCCGCACCCTGCACCATCAGCCGACTGTTCCGCATTCGCAAACTCCGCTTCATTCGTCTTTGCCTTCTTGCCCGTTTGCATCGGGAAAGGACAGCCACTATCGGCGGACCCTTAGGGTCCAATCCACGTTACCGCAATGCCGCCGAACACGCCGATGCGCCGATCGCCTGCTGCAAATGCCCGAAGCGTGCTGAAGGCTGCCGATTTAATCCGCCCTGAACGGGCGCGCGATGTTTGAGGAAACCGTGCAATGTCGATTCTGGAACGGCTGTTTGGGCGCAAGGCAGATGACCGCGCAATAGTGCGTCCGCTGTGGCATCGCACTGTGGAAATCGCCCGCGAGAAGGAGTGGTACGCACAGTGCGGCGTTGCCGATACCGTCTCAGGGCGGTTCGACATGATCACGCTGATCCTGTCGATCGTGCTGCTGCGCATGGAAAACGATCCCGACCTTGCCGAACCGTCAGTGCGGCTGACCGAACTGTTTGTGGATGACATGGACGGGCAGTTGCGCGAAAGCGGCGTGGGCGATGTGATCGTTGGCAAGCGGGTGGGCCAGTTGATGAGCGTGCTGGGTGGACGCCTCGGCGCGTACCGTGACGCGTTAGCCACTGGCGATGAAACGGCCATGGCCGAAGCGATTTCGCGCAACGTGACGCTGCACGAAGGCACCGACCCTTTGCCGATAACCCGCCGCGTCCGCGCCTTCGCCGTCGGACTGGCGCTGGTCCCGGCCTTTCGCGTACTTGATGCGGAGATTGGAAAGTGATCGAACCGGAGTTTTCCCGCCTGATCGACCTGCGCCAGGTCAACGATCAACCGCTAGTCCTGGAACCCGACGAAACCGAAAAGCGGCGCCTTTCCGGGCGCTTTGGCATCACGGCGATAGACACCATGCGCGCGCAGGTAAGGCTGGCCATGGCTGGCGAAGATGTGACCGTACAGGGGCGCCTGACCGCCGCGATCGTGCAGCCTTGCGCCATTTCTGGCGAGGATTTTCCGGTCCTGATCGACGAACCGATCAGCCTGCGGTTCACCCGCGAACACATCGCACACGCACCGGACGAGGAAATCGAGATTACGGCCGACGATTGCGATGTGATCGAATACGAGGGCACCGCCTTCGACTTGGGCGAAGCCATCGCGCAGACGCTGGCGCTGGCAATTGATCCCTTTGCCGAAGGGCCGGATGCCGATCGGGCGCGCGCCGAACACAACCTTTCGGGCGATGCCGATGCAGGCCCCTTTGCAATGCTGCGGTCCCTGACCGACAAGCCGTAAGCGCCGATCCGGTTACAGCGCCATGGCGTAGTGCCTCACCGGCTCTGGGCGCGCCAGCGTTGAACGGTCCGCTCGACCGCCTGCTCCTCGCCGCCGGCGCGGCTCCACAGTTCTGCGAACGACGGATCGTTCGAAGCCGGGCGTTTGATCGCTTCCAGTTCATCGAAGGACACGCGCATCGGGATGGAAACGCCCTCGCCCGAAATGATGCATTCGCGGTTGCGCAAGGCGGGAATCGTATCGACAAAGCCGCGCGCGCCTTCCGGCATCGCCGCCTTGACGAAGGCCTGGTCGCGTTCATTGTTCAGACGCATGGCGATGATCGTGCCGCACTGCGACAACACGCCTTCGGCAAGATCGGATGGACGCTGTGTTATCAGCCCAAGGCTGACCCCGTACTTGCGCCCTTCCTTGGCGATGCGCGAAAGGATGCGCCCGACCGAAGAACCGTCTGAGTTCTTTTCATTCGGCACATACCGGTGCGCTTCTTCGCACACGAGAAGCACGGGGCGCGTCTCCTCGTCGCGCGCCCAGATCGCGTAGTCGAACACCAGGCGGCTGAGCACGGCCACCACCGTAGAGGTGATTTCCGATGGCACGCCCGAAACGTCGATGATCGAAATCGGTTTTCCCGCAGCCGGAAGGCGGAACACCTTGCCCAGGAACTCGGCCATGGTATCGCCCACAAGCATGCCCGAAAACATGAACTGATAGCGCGGATCGCCGCGGATCTCCTCGATCCGCGCCTTGACCCGCATATAGGGGACAGAGTTCGTGCCCTTGTCGAGCCGCCCCATTTCGTTCTGAATGATGATCAGCAGATCGGACAGCAGATAGGGAATCGGGGAATCGACGGTGATCTTGCCGATCTGTTCGGCCAGGCGGTTCTTCATCCGCGCCGCCAGCAGGCATTTGGCCAGAATGTCCTGATCAAGCTGCCGGTCTGTGCCTGACGAGGTAATGAACACTTCGCAATGTTCATCGAAGTTCATCAACCAGTAGGGCATCTGCAGGTTCGACACGTCGAGCATCAGACCTGTGGTCCTGAAGGCACTGCCATATTCGCCGTGCGGGTCGATCATCACGATGTGGCCCATGGGGGCCATTTCGCAGATCCGGTGCAGGACCAGCGCCGCTGCGGTGGATTTCCCGGTTCCGGTGGACCCCAGCAAGGCGAAGTGCTTACCCAGCAGCGCATCGACATACAGCCCGGCGCGGATATCGCGGGTTGGATAGACAGTGCCGATGGAAATATTGGTACGCCCGTCGCTGGCATAGATCTGCCGCAAATCGAGGCTCGTGGCCGGATAGACTTGCGCGCCCGGCACGGGGAACCGCGTCACCCCGCGGCGGAAGCCGTAGATCTTGCCGGTCAGGCGTTCTTCCTCACCCTCGCCCAGAAAGTCGATCTGCGCAACGATACCGCCGGGTACGGCGGTATCCTGCCGCTGGGTGCGGACACTGGCCAACAACCACGAATTGCCGACGCGGATCTTGATCTGGCTGCCGACCTTGCCCGACATGGCCACCGACGGATCAAGATCGCTTGAACATTCCTCAAGCCGCGCAAGGTCAAGGGCAATGGCCGAACTGGACCCGGCAATCTCGCGCACGAAACCGATGGGGCGCAGTACATTTTCCGACCCCGGCAGCGCGGGCGCAGCAGGCGCCGGGGTGGCACGGAAGGTCTGAGGTTCGACCGGCGTGCCCGTTTCGAACTGCTGAATCCCCAACTCGGACATGTACACGATCCCCTGCGCCGCAAGCGGCAATGGGCGAGACCGTAGGAGAACGAGGTTAAAAACCGCTAAACCGCAGCCGCCCTCACCCGGCAGCGGAAATGGACGATGCCGAAATCAGACAAGGGCGAACAACCGGCCGGCGAGCCAGCCCATGGCAACCGAAACAAACACCGCGAACAGGCCGTACAACCAGCCCTTTTCGTCAGCCGCCACCGCGACAAAGCGTTCGAAGCCCTGCTTTTTCACCTCAACCCTGGTGATCGCAGAGGTCACCACCTTGCCGCCGCGAATGGCAAAGGTTTCAGCGGTATAGGTGCCGGTCTGCACGCTTGACGGCAGACGGATACGTGCCTGGTACAGCACTTGCCCGCTGATTTTCACGCCGCCTTCGTCCTCGGCATAAAAGCCCTCCCGCCGCATCAGATCGACCAGACCTGCGGAAAAGCGCCGCTGCTCCTTGGGGTCTATCACCCCGATCGGCGAAAGCTGCAGCCATTTCAGGCCCAATTCGTAAATGGCTGCGGTCTTGTCATCGACGATGCGGTCCACCGGTCGTGACGATGCGACGGAAAAGAATGCCGGGGCGGAACGGAACTCCATGGCGTCGGCGTTGATCCACATCCCGGCGATCTTCTGCTTTTCGCGCAGCACAATCGACCGGACCGGGCCTTCGAGAACCACGACGATGTCATAGTCCTGCGCCGCGCGGCTCCCTTCAGGGCTGAGTATTGCCCCGAACAGCAGCAAATCCGCGCCGGTAAACCCCTGCCGGACCTGCACTTCATGCTGCGATATTTCCGGCACGAGAATGGGATCGCGCGCGCCCAGAAGCAGCACGCAGGCCAGCAACGCCGCGATCCGTCCCCACGCCCGCGCCATTACAGCGGCACCACGGTATAGATTTCATCCGGCCGGTAGCCCAGCCCCAAGGCCATGCGCATGGCCACAAGCAGGACAATGACGGCAAGGATCAGACGCAGATATTCGGGCTTGGCCTTTTGCGCAAACTGCGCGCCAACTTGCGCGCCGGTGACCGAGCCGACCAGCAGCAGCACCGCCAGCACTATGTCGACCGCGCGCGTGGTCAGGGCGTGCATCATCGTCGTGGCCATGGTCACGAACAGAATCTGGAACAATGATGTCCCCACCACCACGTTCACCCCAATGCCCAGGATATAAAGCATGGCGGGAACAAGAATGAACCCGCCGCCAATCCCCATGAGCATCGTCAGAATGCCGGTTGCCGTGCCCAGCAGCAAAGGCGCCAGAGGCGAAATGTACAGTCCCGAACGGTAGAACCGCCAGCGCAACGGCAGGCTGGCGACGAGCGGGTGATGCCGCCGCTTGCGCGCGGGCATCGGAATCCCGGCCTTCTGCGCGCGCAGCGTCGTCAGGCTTTCGTGCGCCATCAGCCCGCCGATGCTGCCGAGCATCAGCACATAGAGCACGTTGATGACAGTATCGATCTGGCCGAGCGATTGCAGCAACCGGAACAGCAGCGATCCGATGCCGATCCCGACCAGTCCGCCCGCTACCAGCACGCCACCCATCTGGTAATCTATCCCGTCGCGCCGTGCGTGGGCAAAAGCCCCGGAAACGCTGGCGCCGGTCACCTGGCTGGCGGCAGAGGCCGCAGCCACGGTTGGCGGGACTCCGTAGAAGATCAGCAGCGGCGTGGTCAGAAACCCGCCGCCCACGCCGAACATGCCCGAAAGCAGGCCCGTCAACGCGCCAAGGCCGACGATGACCAGTCCGTTGACCGAAAGGTTCGCGATGGGGAGATAGACGTCCATTGCGCGTTCGACGCTAGGCCCCGCGTCTGCCGCCAGCAACCCCGCGCCTTTTCGCAGGCGACAAAAATCTGTGCGTTCAGAACGAAGACGCGACGCTCAGCGCCGGCCCGGAGCCGGGCAAGGCGCGCCCGGCAACCCGTTCGCGCCAGTCCAGAGCGATACGCAGCGTCGTCGCCTGCGTCGGGTGAATACGCAGAGACACTTGCGGGCCGATGTCGAATCGCGCCGCTCCGGCCTGGCCGCCCGCCCATGCCCCCGCACCAATGCGCAGCCCCTCGTCACCGTTCGCCCAACCGCCACGCTTGGGCAGAAGCGCACGGTCGACCACCGCCTGCGCATCGAAAAAGGCGGTCCGTCCACGGCCGCCAGCATAACCACCCTGACCATAGACTTCTGCACGCAGCCCCATCGGCAAAGGAAGCGGGGGCAGTTCTGTCACGACGGTAAACACCGGGCGGATGCGGGATGCCCCTGCGTCATTGTCCTGCATCCGCGTCTCCAGCAGCACACGCAAAGGAACGCTGCGCAGCGGGCGAACGCCAAGGCCGAACGCCAGTTCACGATCGCGCGCATTCGTCCCCGGTGCGAGAGTCGCACGCACGAACGCGTAAGCGCCGCGGCTGTCTTCGGCGTCGAGCCGATAGCGCATGACCGCGCCGATCTGCGTCGCGCCATAGGCGGGTTGCCCCGCCGCAAGCCCAGCGTCGCCACCACCACGGCGCACCAGCGCCCAGGCATCGGCGCTCCAGCGGGAACCCTGTCTTGCCTGATAGCCCGGCTGTGCCGCACGTTTCGACGGAGCCATTGCGCTGCGATCCTCCGCAAGTGCAGCATGGCGCGGCGGCGTATCCTGACCGGCTTGGCGCTCTTCGTTAAACTCTTTGAAACGGGGGAGTGCATCGACACGCCCGAAGGCACGCTCCGGCACCCCACCGTCGCCACCACCCACCACCGCTGCAGCAGGCAGTGCGTTGCCGCGAGGCAGTGGGACGGCCGACGGATCCGGCCATGACGGCCGCGGCAGGGGCATAACTGTCTCGAAAGCATCTGCCTTGGCTGCTCCGAACGGAGAAGTCCAAAGCGCAGTTCGCGCCATTACCCAGCCGAACACTATCAACGCCAGCACGATCACAGGCTGCCCACGAGAGGCACGCGCGGAGCCGCCCATCAAGCCGGAGCCGGGTTGACGGAGGCGTGGCACGTCTGTCCGGGCAGCGCGACATGGACCGTATGATCCCACGCCAGTTTACCACCCAGCAACACCCGCACGTAAGCGGCAAATGCACGCCGCCCGGCCATGATCGTGATGATGTTGCCCACCGGCATGCGCACGATCGCCCGCAGGCCTTCGCAGCGGCCATATTCATGCGCCGTGAACGCGTACCGCCATGCCAGCCGCCAGACGAAGCTGAACAGGTTGAACAGGACCAATGCGCGCAGCACCGGATCGGGCCGCATCGGGGTAACGGCGCCAAGGTGTTCGGCCAGCCGAACCATCGGCCATAGCAGGACCAAGGCATAGGCGCAGGCAAGCACCAGCGCGACCAGCGGCCCACGGCGGTCGCGCATGCGCATCCACATGTCGCGTGGCGTCGTTCGCCAGCCAAGCCGGTCCCACCCCTGAAAGGCAATGCCGTGCAGCCAGCGGGTCTTCTGGCGAACCGAAGCCGCAAGGCCAGCAGGAAAGAACTCCCGCGTGGCGACCAGTTGGCCATCCCGGTCGCGCACGCGCAGAAAGCAGGATCGGCCGCCCGTCTCGTTCACCAGCAGGCCGCTTTCGTAATCTTCGGTCAGGCAATCTGCCGCAAACGGTTCGGCTCCGCCACGCCGGGCAACAATCCGGTCAATCGCGGCGCGTGAAAAGGCACAGCCGACCCCGGCCGATGGCAGCGCGGCGCCAAGGGCATGGCGCACCACCATGTCCTTGGCGTGGGATTCGGCAAACTCATCGCAATAATGCCCTGCAATCCATGGCGATGCGGCCTGCGGTTCGGGCCTAACCGGAAGCTGCACCAGGTCGGCATGGTCAAGCGCGCGGTCCATCAGGCCAAGCGCCGCCGGATGAACCATGTCTTCGGCATCGTGCAGCAGCAACGCCCGGACGCGCTCCCCGCTGCGCCGTTCATCTTCGCACATCGCCGCATAGAGACGGTTGAGGCAATCCGCCTTCGTCGTCGGCCCATCGCGGTCATGGACCACTACGCGCAGACGCGGGTCGCAGCGCCTGCCGACAAGCACTTCCAGCGTTTCCCGGTCGTTGCGGTAACAGCCGACATAGATTCGCAACGCTTGCTGCGGCCAGGCCTGAAGGCAGTGGTCGACCATAGCGCCCACGACAGCCGCTTCGCGCCATGCCGGAACCAGCACTGCGGCAATCCCGGCAAGTTCGTCGCAAGGATCGGCATGCAAGCTGCGGGTGGTTGCCCGTCCGGTCAGCCGCAACCACAGCCACAGCCCGTCGATAACCAGTTCATCGAAGGCAAAGATTGCAAACCAGACCGCCGCGAACAGCAGCAATTCATGTTCAAGTACGGCGAGCCACTGCAAAGCCGCGATCGCCGGCAGGGTTTGCAAGATACTCCCCCTCAGGTTTGACGTGCCCGCTCTCCATCGGCACAAGGCCGAACTATGCCTGCTTGATCAGCATGTTGAACCAGGGAATGATTCGGAAATGGCGGAATTGCGAGGAATTAAAGGCATCTGGCACAAGCTGAGCCACAACGAGGCCGCACCCGGCCTGGTGCTCATGGCTTGTGCCGCTATCGCCCTCGTCCTCGCCAACTCGCCTCTGGCGCATGCCTGGCACGGCCTGTTTCACGCGACCCTGCCGTGGACCCCTGTACCCAAGCTCAGCACCGCGCACCTGTGGATCAACGACGGCCTGATGGCCGTATTCTTCTTTGTCGTCGGCCTTGAGATAAAACGGGAGGTGCTGGACGGCGAACTGGCTAACGCCCAGCGGCGGCGGCTGCCGATCATCGCCGCGATCGCGGGCATGGTGCTGCCCGCGCTGGTCTATCTTGGGGTAACCATCGAAGAGCCTGCGCTCTATCGCGGCTGGGCAATTCCTTCCGCCACCGACATCGCGTTTGCCATCGGCGTGCTCGCGCTGGCGGGCAAGGGCCTGCCGCCGTCGCTGCGCCTGTTCCTGCTGACCGTGGCGATTGTCGACGATCTGGGCGCGGTCATGGTCATTGCCTTCTTCTACACCGCCAGCATCAAGCTGGCCTGGCTGGCCGCAAGCGCCGCCATCCTGATTGCGCTGGCCGCCATGAACCGTTTCGGCGTGCGCGCACTGCCGTTCTACGTGATCGGCGCCATCGCGCTGTGGTACACCGTGCTGCATTCGGGCGTGCACGCAACGATCGCCGGCGTCCTCGCCGCGCTGACCGTGCCGCTGGCGCTCAACCGCAAGCACGACAGTCCCCTGCTACGGCTTGAACATGCGCTGGTTGCACCCAACGGCTTCCTGATCGTTCCATTGTTCGGGCTGGCCAATGCCGGTGTCGCCATCGCCCTGCCCGAAGGCGGATCGGTGGCGCTGCCACTGGCCATCGCGCTCGGCCTGATCGTCGGCAAGCAGGCGGGCATCCTCGGCAGCATCGTTCTGGCGGAACGGCTGGGCGTGGCACACCGCCCGGCAGGCGCAACGATCCGCCAGCTCTGGGGGCTATCGCTGCTGTGCGGCATCGGCTTCACGATGAGCCTGTTCATCGCGGGGCTGGCGTTCCCGGCCTCGCCGCTGTTCGTGGAAGAGGCAAAGCTGGGGATCCTTGCCGGATCGGTGGTGTCCGCGATCTGCGGCATGCTGCTGCTGCGCCGCAGCGCGCCAGCACCTGCCTGATCGACCCCATCGATCACAGCATCGGGCATATTGCGTGAAACCTTCCGCCGTGTCGGGCGTATAGCACCCATACGGCAACACGATTTCACGAAAGAGGACACTATGCCCGGCGACAATGCACGCAAAGCCTTGATCGACAGTCTCAACGGCCTGCTGGCCGATTACTTCACGCTTTACCTCAAGACCAAGAACTTTCACTGGCACGTCGCCGGTCCGCAGTTCCGCGAACTGCACCTGCTGTTCGACGAGCAGTCCGCCGAACTCTTCGCGCTGACCGACATCATCGCAGAGCGCGTGCGCAAGAACGGCGGATCGACTCTCACCTCGATCGGGTCGATTGCCGACAAGGCGTCGATCAAGGACGACGACCGCGCCAAGGTGGATGCCATGGACATGGTCAAGGCCCTGCGCGACGACAATGCTGCGCTCGTCAAGGCCATCCGGGCGGTCAAGGACGCCGCCACCGAAGCGGGCGACAACGCCACTGAAGGCATGGCCGACGACTGGACCGACCAGGCCGAAACCCGCGTCTGGTTCCTTACCCAGACACTGGCCTGACGCTCAGAACCTGCCGCTTGTCCTGAGGCCAATGCCATCGGGACGGGCGGCAAAACCCGATTGAAGCAACGGCGCGCTGACTTCGGGCGGAAGACCCGCAAGCGTCATCTCCGCCTGCCAGCGCCCGTCCGCTTCGATCCGCAAGGTCAGACGCTCCATCCCGCCCGGTCCCTGCATCGGCACCACAAGCTGGTTGTTGGCGCACCGCGCCTTGCCATTCAGCACGATCGGATCTGGCAGAAGCGCGCCCAGCGGGGCAATCGTCAGCCCCAGCGATCCGTCGGCATGGACGCAACGTCCGTCGGCCATATCCACCGACAGATCGCCGAAGTTCACCGCGCTGACGGGCAATCCACCCAGGCCATCGGGAACCATGACCGCACCGCTGGCGTGCGACAGCCGGAAAGTGCTGTCCGTTGCCGCGATCCGGGCGGCAAACGGTATTGCGCCTTCCCGCTCTATCCCAAACTCTGCCCGGCCGATGAACAGCGGCAAGATGCGCAAGCCCGCCCGCACTGTGCCCAGCGGCAGCGGCCCCGCCTGAAGATCGGCAAGCCGGCCGCCCCATACCGTCCCTTCGACGCTGCGCGCGGTGACCGTGTCCGGCATCGCCAGCCCCAGCACGAGACGAAGCGGCACGAACGCGGCAAGCGCCGCTATTCCAATGACAGCCAGCGCAACCCGGCCACGGCGTGTCAACGCCGCACGAAGCGGCCCGGTCTGCTGCATGGTCACGACCCGCTCCGCCGCAAGATGACATTGATGGACACGCTGCCATCGGGCGCAGGAGTCATCGTCAACTGATCGACAACCAGCCCTTGCGTTGCCAGCCCGTCAAGCCACGCCAGCGCAGCCGAAGGGCGGGCGGTGGGGATCACCACCACGGCCATGTCGCTGCCTTTGCGCTGGCTGGACTGGATCACGAAGCCCGCTTCCTGCGCGCTTGCCCCCGCGACCTGATCCACCGGCCCGGCCAGCGTCACCGCCTGCACGGGCGGGGTGGCCTTCAACGCGGCCATCTGCGCCGCAATCCGCCCCGCACGCTCCGTCGCCAGACGGTGGCGCACGGCCGCGTCATCCAGCGCGTGGCCAACCGGCGTCACGATGCCGAACACCAGCAGTACGAACGCGGCAAGCACACCCGCAACCCCGACAAGCACTTGTTCGCGTGCAGTCAGCGCGGAAAACCAGTTGCGCAGATTGGCGATCATGGCGCCCTCAAGGTGATGGCGGCCACGGTCGCGCCGGTAGGGTCGGGGGCAAGGGTAGGCGGCACGGTAACTTTCCAGCCCTGGTCCTGCAAGGCAAGCAGCATGGCATTGAGGTCTTCGGCGCGCGGCGCGGCGGCGGTGAAACGCAAGGTGCCGTCCCCGGCATAGCCAAGATCGCGCAGCCTGACAGCCGGAACCGGCCGCATTGCATCAAGCAGCGCGGCTGCCGGGGCGGCAAAGCCCGCGCCACCTTGTCCGCGCCGCGCCAGTTCCGCCGCGATCATCCGTTCAGCGCCGTCAAGATCGCTGACCGAAGGATACCGCGTCTGCGCAAGAGCGAGCGCCATGTCTTCCTGCGCGGCAGTGTCGCGATTCCATTTCACGACCCACACCAGCATAAGCAGCAGGGCCAGCAGCGCCGCAACAGCCGCCATCCGCGCCAGCACGATCCAGCCCGCCCCACGCCACGGGGACGCGCGCCTTGGGGCAAAGGCCCCCTGCAACAGGTTCAGCGGGGGATCATCATGGACCTGCGCAAGCTGCACCGCCAGTTGCGTTTCGTCCAGCGCCACCTGCTCGCGCCCCTGCGCCAGAGCATCGACCAGCGCCGCTTCGCCAGCGAACGCGGCATCGTCCGTCCGCGCCAGCAACTCGCTACCAGCATTGCCAAGTACCAGCGCACCGGGCACGCGCGGCAGCACCAGCGCCGCCGGGATCATCGCCTGCGGCACGATGCCCTGCGTGGAAAGCAGCGCCAGCCACCGCGTCATGTCGCTGGCGGCGAGGCTGCACGAAAGGATGCGCCCGTCGCTGGCCGCCAGCGCCACGTGGCGTTCCCCGGCAAGGCCAGCCTTTGCCGCACTCAGCCGTTCGGCGGTCAGCGCCTGCGCCAGCGGCATTGCGGCGGGCACAGGCTTGTCGATCACCGGGGCGCTCGCGGCAGGGACCAGCACGGTTACCGCACCCGGATCACCCCACGGCGCAGTTTCGCGCGCGGGATCGAAGGCCAGCGCGCGCCCGGCCTCGGCACCGGCAATGCGCCACCAGAACCAGGGCAAATCCGGCGTTTCCGGCAGCAGGATGACCAGACCATCCATCAAGGGCGCAACAGGCTCCATCGGATCGCGTCAGTTCTGTCCGCTGTAGATGTCGGCGTTCTGGTCGGTTCCGCCCGGCTGGCCATCCGCGCCAAGCGAGAAGATTTCAAACGGCTTCCCGTCGCGTCCCGGCACCTGATACTGATAGGGGCGGCCCCACGGATCGAGCGGCACGTCCTTGACGTACCCGCCCGAACGGTAGTTCTGCGGCAGTGCCAGCCCGGCAGGTGGGCTTTTCAGCGCGGCGATGCCTTCTGCCTGATTGGGATAGGTCGCCATGTCGAGCCGGTACATGTCCATCGCCTGTTCCAGCGTGGCGATATCGCTGCGCGCCTTGACCGACATCGCCTTGTCCTGGCTGGGCAGGACGTTGATGAGAACCACCGTCGCCAGCAGGCCGATGATGAAGATCACGACCATCAGCTCCACCAGGCTGAAACCGTTGCGACGGCGCTTGCGGCTCTCTTCCGTCGTGGACGGGGCGGATACTTCGGTTTTGGTCATGGTCATCACAGGCCTGTAAGGTTCTGAAGTTGCAGGATCGGCAGCAGGATCGCCAGAATGATAAGGGCAACCACGGTGCCCATCACCACGATGATCGCGGGTTCAAGCAGAGCCATCGCCGCGCTGGTAAAGGCTTCGAACTCGCGTTCGAGATAGTCGGCCGCACGCTCCAGCATCGGGCCAAGCTGGCCGGCCGCTTCGCCGCTGGCGGAAAGATACACCAGCAACGGCGGAAAAGTGCCCGCCTCGCGCAGCGCGGTGGACAGTGATCCGCCCGCGCGGACCTTTTCGCTGATCGTCGCCAGCGCCCCGGCCTGTACCGCGTTGGATACAGTGCGTGTCGAAAGCTTCAGCCCGTCGACCAGTGGCAGACGCGCCTCGATCATGGTCGCCAGCGTGCGCGCCAGCCCGGCGGCGTGAACATCGCGGATCAGCTTGCCGATGAACGGCAGGCGCAGCACGAACGCATCGACACGCAGCTTGAAGGCGGGCCTGCGCAAGCCCCGCACGAACGCAAACACGGCCAGCGCCACCACCGCCAGCAGCGCCAGCCACCACTGGCTGAGAAACTGCGAAATGCCGATCACCACCCGCGTCAGCAGCGGCAACTGGCGGCTCGCATTGTCGAACTGTTCGACCACGCGCGGCACGACCGAAACCATCAGCCCGGTGACCACCGCGATGGCGACAAGCGACAGGACAACCGGATAGGCCAGCGCGGCAATGATCCGCCCACGCACCTGGGCCTGCTTTTCCAGCAGGTCTGCCAGCCGGTTGGCGATGGTCGGCAGGCTGCCGGAGTTTTCCCCCGCCGCGATCATCGCGCGGAAGATGGGCGGAAAACTGGGTTCTTCGCGGCGCATCGCCTCGGCCAGCGGCAGCCCTTCGACGACACCGGCGTGGACATTGGACAGAATCGCCTGCGCTTTCGGCTTTTCGGTCTGCCGCGAAATCGTGCGCAGCGTTTCCTCCAGCGGGCTGACCACCATCAGCGAGGCAAGCTGGCGGGTGAACAGGGCCAGTTGCTTGGCATTGAGCCGGGGCGCGAACAGGGCGATGCCGCTGGTCGAATCTGCTGCACGCCGCGCCGATGCGGCTGCGTCTGGGCGCAGGCTGACGACATGCCACTGCCGCCGGACGAGCTTTTCCATCGCTTCGTCGTGCGCGCCGGCTTCGATCGCGCCGCGCCGTTCCGCCCCTTTGGGGTCGATCGCATGGTAGGCAAAGCGCGCCATCACGCACTATCCCGGCGCATGATCCGGGCCGCTTCTTCCGGGCTGGTCACGCCATCCTTCACCATACGCCGCACCGCCTTGGCCAGCGTCGGCGCATCGGCAAAGGCATGGCGTGCCATCGCCGCTTCATCGGCATTGTCGTGGATCATCTGGCGGATCGTGTCATCGACGCGCACCGCCTCGTACACCCCGATCCGGCCCTGATACCCGGTCTGTCCGCACGCATCGCAACCGCTGGCCGAAAGCACGCTGCGGCCTGCCTTCATGCCAAGTACCATAGCCATGCCGGGATCGAGCGGGCGCGGCTGGGCGCAGTGGCGGCACAGGCGACGTACCAGCCGCTGGGCGATGACCGCGCGCAGCGTGGACGCCAGCAGGAACGATTCCACCCCCATGTCGCGCATCCGGGTGATCGCGCCAACCGCATCGTTGGTGTGCACAGTGGACAGCACGAGATGCCCGGTGAGCGATGCCTGCACGGCGATATCCGCCGTTTCCCGGTCGCGGATTTCCCCAACCATGACCACGTCCGGGTCCTGGCGCAGAATCGCGCGCAGGCCGGCAGCGAAAGTCAGGCCGACCTTGGCGTTGACCTGGGCCTGCCCGACTCCATCGACCGCGTATTCCACCGGGTCTTCTACCGTCAGGATATTGCGCGCACCATCGTTCAGGCCACGCAGCGCGGCATAGAGCGTGGTGGTCTTGCCCGATCCGGTCGGCCCGGTGACCAGCACGATCCCGTTGGGTTCGGCCAGCGCGCGCCGCAAGGTATCTTCGGCATGGGCGTCAAGGCCCAGCGCGGCCAGATCCAGCCCGGCGTTTTCCTTGTCTAGCAGGCGCATCACCACCCGTTCGCCAGCCCGGTTGGGCAGCGTGGAAACGCGCACGTCCACCAGCCTGCCGCCAAGGCTGAGCGAGATGCGCCCGTCCTGCGGCATGCGCCGTTCGGCAATATCCAGCCGCGCCATGACCTTGATGCGGCTGACCAGCACTGGCGCGACATGCGGCGGCATGCGCAGCTTTTCGGTCAGCACCCCGTCCACCCGCATCCGCACGACCAGCGCAGATTCATAAGGCTCCACGTGAATGTCCGAAACGCCTTGCCGCAAGCTTTCCGCGATCAGGCCGTTGATCAGGCGGATCGCGGGCGCATCGTCGGCACTGTCGAGCAGGTCTTCGGCGCTGGGCAGGCCAAGCGCCAGCGGATCAAGCCCGTCTCCGGCAATGCCCATGTCCCCGGCCATCGCCGCGGCCCCGCCATCCATGGCATAGGCATCGGCCAGCAGGCGTTCGAACGCCCCGGCCGAAACGGTCTGGACCTCAAGCGGCCGCCCCAGCGCGCGGCGCAGTTCCAGCAACCCTTGCGGATCGGCGCCTTCGCGCATGGCCAGTGCCACAGCGCCGTCCGCGCCTCCTTCGCCCTGAATCAGCAGGCCGCTGTCGCGGGCAAAAGCATAGGGAATCGGCGGCGCAGGCATGGGCACGGCGGCAAACGGCCCGTCTGGCAGCGGGTCGGGTCCGGTAACGATGTCCTGCGCCGGGTCCATCGGATCAATCCTGCGCGGTGCTCGGCGGAAGTTCGGCCGGTTGCAGCGCCGTCGGTGTATCCCGCGGGCGGATCACGGTATCGCCGGGCGCGGCAACGGCAACCTGTGCCTGCGGGGCCACTGGCACAGCAGCCCCCATGTAATCGACGATCAGCGAGTCGATGCTGGGTTCGCGCCGCGCGTCGAACTGTACCTGAGCGTCCCTTACAATGCCGTAGCGGCGCGCGGCCAGTGCCTGGCGGTCGGCAGAGTTGCGCAGGATCGTGGGACGGATGAACACCATCAGGTTGGTCTTGACCCGGCTGCGCCCGCGTGAACGGAACGCTTCGCCAAGGATCGGAATGTCGCCCAGGAACGGTACTTTCTGCAGCGTCCGCCGCTCGTTGTCGTCCAACAGCCCGCCCAGCGCCACGATCTCGCGGTCGCCCACCGTCACCGTCGTCTTGATCTCGCGCTTGTTGACGATGAGATCGCTGGAATTGCGCGATACCGGCCCGGCGACCGAGGATACTTCCTGCCGCAGGTCGAGCCGGATCATGTTGCCCGCGTTGATCTGCGGCGTCACGTCCAGTTCGATGCCCACGTTCTGGCGCTGCACCGTGCGGAAGGTATCGCTGAAGTTGCCGTTGGACAGCGCCTCGCCTGTGGAAACGGGGATTTCCTGGCCGAACAGGATGGATGCCGGGACATTGTTGTTGGTGGTGATGTGCGGCGTGGAGAGGATGTTGGAATTGCTGTCGGTCTGCACCGCGTTGATGATCGCGCCAAGGTAGGTGTCGCGGCTCAGCTCGGTCAGGAAGCCCGAATATGCCCCGCGCGCGGCCAGGATCTTGCTGGCAGCGTTTTCGCGCAGCAGATCGCCTGCCGAACTGTTGGTCGTGGTGGTCACGGTGGCCCCGTTCACCACCGTGGTGGTCTGGTTGAGGTTGTCCGCCAGCAGGCCGCCCGCAATGTCGATGATGTTGGGCGAGCTGTTTGAATAGTTGGTGACGGCAAAGGGTTTGTCCTTGCCGCCGAACAGCAGTTGCACGCCCAGTTCGCGCGCGACATCGTTGGAAATCTCGACGATGATCGCTTCGACCAGCACCTGTTCCTGCGGCACGTCAAGCTGGCGGATCAGCTCGCTCAACCGCCGCTGTTCGTCCGCCGGCGCCGCTATGATGATCGCGTTGGCGCCGGGATAGCGCGTGATCGTGGCCGAGCCGCGCCCGTTGGCCAGCTTGATCGGCCCATTGCCCAGCCCGCCGGACGTTGCCCCGATCGGGCTTGATGCCGCGCCGCCGGTGGATGCCGCCGGGCCGGTGCTGCCCTGCGTTCCCGCTGTCGAGCTGGCGCTGCCGCCCACTCCGCCGAGCGAAACCGGCGCCGCGCTGGCCGAGGCGACTTCGCCCCCGCCCTGCCCGCCGATCAGCCGTTCGAGCACCGGCACCAGCGCGGCGGAATCGGCGTAGTCGAGCCAGACGACCTTGATCTCTCCGCCCAGCGCCGCCCTGGCATCGAGCTGGCGGGCGATGACCGCAAGCTTGGCCAGCGTGGCGGCATCGCCGCGCATCAGCACTGCGTTGGCACTGTCCACCGCGACCACGGTTGCCAGCGAGCGCGCGCCCTCCCCGCCAGCGGGGATCAGTTGCGTCAGCGCCGTGGCGATTTCGCGTGCTCCAGCGTGATCAAGGATGATCGTCTGCGTTGCCGTGCTGTCGCTGTCGAGATTGCCGAGCACCGCGCGGATGCGCCGCATGTTGTCGGCATAATCGACGATGACCAGCGAATTGCCTGCCTTGTTGGCGGTGATCGAACCTTCGCGGCTGATCAGCGGGCGCAGCGTTTCGACCGCCTGCGTCGCATCGGCGGTGCGCAGCCGGATGATCTCGGTCACCATCTGGCTTTGCGCCGCGCCCCGGCTGCCGATACGGCTGGGATTGGTGGCCGCGCCATCGACCGGCTGGATGCGAAATGCACCGTTGGCGGTGGGCACTGCCACCAGCCCGTTGGCGCGCAAGGTGGACAGGAACACCTCGAAATATTCCGACCGGCTGAGCGGGCGGTCAGACACCACGCTGACCTTTGCCTGGACGCGGCCATCGACAATAAACGTCCGCCCGGTAACCTCGGCAGCATCGGCAACGAACGCGCGCACATCGGCATCGCGCACATTGAGCGTGTACTGCGCCAGCGCGGCCTGCGGTACGGCCAGGGCCAGCGCGGCGGCGCCCAGCAGCAGCCGGGCATGATCGAAACGGAACCGGGAGAATGTGCGCAAGGTCATGGAGCCAATGTTATCGCAAGGGGAAGCTGGCGGTCACCGCGTTTCACGTTGACCGTAATCGAAGCGCCGGGGCGCAAGGCGCCGGACAGGATGCCGACGTCGGCCGCGCCGGTGATCGGCTTGCCGTCAACGGCCGTTATCACATCGCCCGGCTGGAATCCGGCAGCCCGGAATGTCGCGCCATCGCCCGCCGAAAGCACTTCGATGCCGATGACCTTGCCGCCTTCAGCGCGCGGGCCGAAATTGATGCCGCTGCGCACCGCGTCCACGCTCACTGCGCCACCTGGCGCGGCCGCCGATCCGCCCCCGACCGGGTTGGCTGCGACAACGCCCTGCGCTTCGGGCGCAGGCTTCGACTGATCAAGGTAGAGCAATTCGCGCGACCCGTCGTGCGTCAGTTCGACATGGTCGAAAGCCACGGCAGACAGGATCACGCCGGGCTGCACTTCCGCGCCGGTCCGGTACACCTGCTGCAGGCCGTCGGCCCCGGCAATGATCGCCGTGCCGCCGCCGCCCGGCGTTCCGCGCGTGCCGAACAGGGTGAGCGCCAGCGACGTCACCGCGCCGCCTTGCCCGGCGCTTTGCGCGACGACCGGCGTGCGGTTGAACGGATCGACGGTGGCGAACAGCGTGGTCCGCGCCGCAGGCGAGAGCATGCGCACCCCGACCGGACGCCAATTGCCCAGCGGCGATACCGGGCTGACAAGCGCCCAGAACAACGCCGCACCAAGAGCAACGATCGCACTGGCCAGCAGCCACCACAGCGCCTTGTGGACAACCAGCGGCAACTGTGTGGAATCAAACCGGAATCCCGCGGCACGCGCAGGCATCACCAGTCTGCTTCCTCCGAATCGCACGCGTCGTGTTCCCCATTTCCAGGCCTGCGGGCAGTGCCGGATGCACTGACATACCCCGCCTGTGCCGATTCACAAACGCCTGGCGCTTGCCGTCATGTCCACGCCCAAGCAGCCGATTGCTACCGTGGTATGACAAGAGCGTTGCGAGCGCACGGCGGTTCGCGGCCACATGGGTAAGCCAACGCCTTGGCTGATGACAAGCTGCCCCGTGCCGTCCATGATCTGCCGGTGATCGAACGCCTGCTCAAACACCTGCCCGCGCCGCTCCACCGGGCGGTGCTGCGCATGGCGCATCCGTTGCGACTTTGGTGGTGGCGTCGGACGGCGCACGCCGTGCGCGGCTGCACGATCATCGCGGCAAACGCAGCGGGCCACATCCTGCTGGTTCGCCACAGCTATCACTTGCGCGGCGTCTGGACCTTCCCCGGCGGCGGGCTTGGCCCAGGCGAAAGCCCGCTGGACACGGCGGTACGCGAACTGGCCGAGGAAACCACCTGCCTGCTGTCCGCCCCGCGCCACCTGGGTACGATTACGCGGGATCGGGGGGGCTGGACGAACCTGATCGAGCTGGTAGCCGGGCACACGCACGATGCCCCGGTGGCCGACGGACGCGAAATCGTCGAAGCGCGGTTCTTCGATCCGCAGGAACTGCCCGTCAGCACCGCCCGCCATGTCGCCGTGATGATCGCGCAATGGCAGGAAAATCAAAACGGCAGTTCAGCCTGACTGGCTGATGCCGGGGCGGACGGTTGATCGTCATCGTCATCGTCGTCGGCCCCGTCGAGCGCCGAGAGCGTGAGGCCCATCAGCCGGATTGGCTGGCGCAGCGGCAACTGCGCATCGAGCAGTTCGCGCGCAAGGGCCGCAAACTCATCGCGCCCGGCCACTGCGCGGGGCAGCGAGCGGGCGCGGGTCAGCGTGGCGAAATCGGTAAACCGCAGCTTGAGCGTGACCGTCCGGCCCTTTGCGCCGCTGCGTTCGATCCGGTCCCACACGATGGCGATGATCGATTCGAGCGTCTCGCGCAGCGCCCTGCCGGACGCGATATCGCGTTCGAACGTGCGTTCGCCGCCAACCGACTTGCGCGGCCGGTCGGCCTTGACCTGGCGCAAGTCGATCCCTCGCGCGGCGCGAAAGAGGTAATCGGCCTGGCTGCCAAAGTGTTCGCGCAGGAACGCAATGTCGCGCGCGCGCAAATCCGCGCCGGTTTCGATCCCCAGCGCCGCCATGCGCGCCGCCCCGCGCGGCCCGATGCCATGGAAACGGCGCACCGGCAGCGCCGCGACAAAGGCTGCGCCCTCCCCCGGCCGGATCACGCACAGGCCATCGGGCTTGTTCTGGTCGCTGGCGATCTTGGCGAGAAACTTGTTGTAGGAAACCCCGGCACTGGCGGTCAGCCCGGTTTCCGCGCGGATGCGCTGGCGGATCAGATCGGCAATGCGCGTGGCCGACCCGATCCCGCGCACATCGTCGGTCACGTCAAGATAGGCTTCGTCGAGCGACAGCGGTTCAACATGCGGCGTGTAATCAAGGAAGATCGCGCGAATCTGCTGCGAAACGGCGCGATAGACATCGAAGCGCGGCTTGCGGAACACCAGCTCCGGGCACAATTGCGCCGCACGTGCCGAAGGCATCGCTGACCGTACCCCGAACACGCGCGCCTCGTAACTCGCTGCCGCAACCACCCCGCGGCCCGAAGACCCGCCGACAGCCACGGGCCGCCCGCGCAGCGCCGGGTCATCGCGCTGTTCCACGCTGGCGAAGAAGGCATCCATATCGACATGGATCACCTTGCGCAGCCCGGTGGCGCTGCGATCGGAATCGCTGTCGGAAAACGCGGTTGGCATGGTCGAAAGGCTAGCGCGTTTCGCAGCGCAACATAAAGGGTGGGATTCATTGGCAAGATGCGCCACAGACAGCCGATGCCTGCAACCTTCTCTGACACTCCCCGCACGCGATCCATGGGAGAGCGTGAAACCATTGCCATGCTGGCAATGGTCATGGCGCTTCAGGCGCTGGCGATTGACGCGATGCTGCCTGCGCTTGGGGGCATTGCCAGCGACCTTGGCGTTTCCGACCCCAACCGCCGCCAGCTCGTAATCGGCATGTTCATGCTGGCATCGGGGTTTGCCTCGATCGTGCCCGGCTCGCTGGCCGACCGTTTCGGACGCCGTGCGGTGCTGCTTGCATGCATCACCATCTACATCGTGTTTTCACTGGGCTGCGCGCTGGCCACTTCGTTCGACATGCTGATCGCCATGCGCATGCTTCAGGCCGCAGGCTGCGGCGGACTGGTCGTCTTGCCCGCGACAATCATCCGCGACCGGTTCGCCGGGGACCGGATGGCCCGCCAGATGTCAACCATCATGGTCGTGTTCCTGGTCGTGCCGATGCTGGCCCCCAGCATCGGGCAGGCCGTGCTGCTGGTGGCGGGCTGGCGCTGGATCTTCGTGTTCCTGGCGGCGATGGCCGCAATCATGGCGACATGGGTGGCTATCCGCCTGCCCGAAACGCTGGCACCCGAACACCGCCAGCCGATCCGCCCGGTCACGATCATCAGCAACATGGCCAGCGCCGCCACGCGCCGTTCGTCCATCGGCTATGTCCTGGGCAGTGCGGTTACCTATGGCGGGATGCTCGGCTACATCAACTGCTCGCAGCAACTGGTGGCCGAACGGTTCGGCGCGGGAAAGCTGTTCCCGGTACTGTTCGGCCTTTCCGCCCTGACCATGGCCATTGCCAACTTTTCCAATTCGCGGATCGTGGAACGGTTCGGCGCGCGGCGGGTATCGCACACTGCGCTGCTGCTGTTCATCGTGGTCAGCGCCTGTCAGGTCTGGTTTGCGCTCAAGCCCGACCAGACGCTGTGGCAATTCATGCCGCTGATGGCCACCAACATGGTGCTGATCGGCTTCATCGGCGCCAATTTCAGTTCCATCGCCCTGCAACCCTTTGCCAGCATGGCGGGCAGCGCCAGTTCGATGCAGGCCTTCCTGCGGATGGAAGTCGGCGCTTCGATCGGCATATTCGTCGGCCAGGCGTATGATGGCACGGCTCGCCCGCTCGCGCTGGCGCTGCTTGTCTGCGGCTTTTCCACGCTGCTGTTGGTGCTGTTCAGCGAAAAGGGCAAACTGTTCCGCCGCATCACCCCGCCCGGCGCCCCGCGCCCGGTGATTATCGAACAATAGCGCCTTGGCTCAGGCGGTACGGGTGGTACGCACCGCTTCTGCCAGCGCGTCTGCCGCGGGCTTGGGGCGTCCGAAGTGGTATCCCTGCATCAGGCGCACGCCAAGCGCGCGGGCGGTTGCAGCCTGTGGCTCGTCCTCGACCCCTTCGATCGTGCAGTCGATGCCGAGTTGCCACGATAGCGCCACGATCGTGCCGACCAGCGCCCGCGCGCCGGGATCGGTCGCCAGCGCGCGCGAAAGACCCTGGTCGATCTTTATCATGTCCAGCGGCAGGCTGTGGACCTGGCTGAGGCTGGACCAGCCCGCGCCGAAATCGTCCAGCGCGATGCGGAAGCCGTATTCGCGGAAGGCGCGAAGCTGGGCTTCGGCGCGGCGCGGGTCGCGCAACAACGACGACTCGGTCACTTCCAGAATGATGGACGAAGGCGGCGCCCCCGCCTCCTGCGCCAGTTCGGCCAATGCCTCTGCCGTGCCCGCGCGAATCACGTCGCGCGGCGCGAGGTTGATCGAAACCGTTCGCCCGCTTTCCCACGCGCGGCATTCGGCAAGCGCGCGCGCCATGACCATTCGGGTCAGTTCGCCGGTACGCCCGGTCGCTTCGGCCAGAGGCATGAATTGCCCCGGTGCCAGCCACTGCTCGCCATCCGGGCTCCAGCGCGCAAAGGCTTCGAACCCCGTCGTATCCCCGCTCTGCGCGTCGATGATCGGCTGGTAGACCAGCCTGATCTGCTGTTCGAGATCGCAATTGTTGAACGTGCGGGTAATCGCCGCGCGGTCCTGCAAGGCCACTTCGTCTTCGGGGCTGAACACCACCACCGTGCCGTCGGACTGTTCCTTGGCCTTGTACAGCGCGGCGTCGGCGCGCTCCAGACAGTCGCTGGAACTGCGCCCGTCAACGCGGTGCACCCCGATCGAGCCGGACAGGCGCAATACGGCGCCGCCATGGAGAATCGGCGCGCGGAGCATCTCGGACAGGTCACTGGCGAGGGCATGGACGCCCTCTTCGTCCAGTGCAGGATCAAGCAGCGCGGCAAACTCGTCCCCGCCCAGCCGCCCATAACTGAGCACGCTGGGTGCACTTTCCAGCCGCGTGGCGACCGCGCCAAGCACCGCATCGCCGGCGGCATGGCCATAGGTATCGTTGATGTGCTTGAACCCGTCGAGGTCGATCAGCGCCAGCCACGCCGGCGTCGCACCGCCATCGCACAGGGCAATTTCCTCTTCCAGCCGGGCAAGGATGGCGCGCCGGTTCAACGCGCCGGTCAGCGGGTCGATCGTGGCCTGGTGCAGGTTGTCCTGCGCCATGCGGGCGGATTCGCGTTCACGGCGCACCAGTTCCTGCCGCGAAAGCTCCAGCAGGATGAAATCCCGGTGATGGCTGTTGGTGATGATGAGCAGCAAGCCGGTTATGACCACCTGCACCATGATCACCAGAACCGCGTTGGGATGCCCGCCCATCAGGATGCGAATGCTGGTGGGAATGATCGTTGCCGCTGCCACATGGACCGCCGTCAACGGAGAATGGCCAAGGCTGAGGATACCCGAAAACAGCGTGATCGCCGTCATGTAATGGATGAAGGACTGTTCGGCGAGATCGCCATGGCCGTAAAGCAGAACTACCCACAGCGCGAAGGCGAACGCCATGGCCGCCCCCAGAACGCTCATCGTTCGCAAATCGCGGCGAATTGCCACAAGTGATCGGACGGCAACCTTGCGCGGCAACCAGTAGCGCGCCCGCTGGAGCACGAACGACCCCAAGGCGATCGGCCCGAACAGCACGAGCCAGGCCGGGGCGGCATCCTTCATCCGCCATGCCACCAGCACGGTGTTGACCGCTATGAGCACGTAAAGAAGAGGCAGTCGATGCGCCATGCAATCGGCGTAGGCACGGGTAAAGCTGTCACCTTCACGCTGGTGCCAGTAGCCCCGCAAGCCTTTCACGACATTGGCAAGCAGCCGGCCCGGCGATGGCCGCGCATTTGCGCGTTCGTCCCGGACGTGGCTGGCTTTCCCGCGTGTCATCGCGCCTGCATAGGCAGGCAATGGTTAACACCGGGTAATGAACGGGCTTACTGCGCCAGAAGCGCGGCGACGAGCGCCTTGACCTTCTTCTGCCGCCATTGCGGCAAGGGCGCGACCAGCCAGTACCCTCGGCGGACCTGTACCGGGTCGGCCAGCGCGACGACGCGACCGGCAGCCAGCGGCCCCTGCGCCAGTGGTAGAGGCACATGCGCGCGCCCCAGCCCGGCGCTGGCTGCGCTGATTGCAGTCCCGGCATCCCCTACCGAGAAGCCGACATCCACCGGCCCGTTTCCACCTGCTCCATCGCCACCCGGCGCAGGATCGCCGGGCCAGCCAATCCACGGGCAATCGGGTTCAGCCCCCGGCGCGGCGACGGTAATCATCTCTGCGTCGCCCAGCGCGATCCCTTCGAGATCGCCCGGCCCTTCGGTCCAGCGCACGGCGAGGTCGAGGTTGGCCTCGGTGAAGTCGATATCGGCATCGCCGCCCACCAGCGAAAACCGCATCTGCGGGTTCTGCGCGCGGAATGCGGCAAGGCGCGGCGAGAGCCACGTAGCGAAGAAATCGCGGGGGCAGGCAATGGTATAGACGTGGCTGGATTGCCCGGCCTGCATCGCCTGAACGCCTTCTTCAAAGCGCAGGAAGCCTTCGCGGATCGCATCCAGCCCGGCAATCGCCTCATCCGTCAGTTCAAGGCCCTTGGACGTGCGGCGGAACAGCACGACGCCCAGCAGGTCTTCCAGTGCACGGATCTGCTGGCCCACCGCTGCTGGTGTAACCGCCAGTTCATCCGCCGCGCGCGTGAACGAAAGATGCCGCGCCGCAGCGTCGAGCACCCGCAGGCCGTTGAGCGGAAGATGCGTCCTTTTCATACAGGGACGCTGTTAGTCGGCGGGCGCCGGAGCCGCCAGCGGAAAGAACGGGATCGCCACGTCGAAGCGGCTGCCATCGGCCCGGAGCATGGTATAGTGGCCTTCCATGCTGCCGTGGTGCGTACCCAGCGGGCAACCCGACACATAATCGTGCGATTGCCCCGGTTGCAGCAACGGCTGTTCGCCCACCACGCCATCGCCATCGACGAAGTTGACGAGCCCGCGCCCATCGGTGATTCGCCAATGACGCGAAAGCAGTTGCACCGGCTGGTCGGAATCGTTTTCGATGCGGATGTGATAAACCCAGAACCACTTGCCCGCTTCGACGCGGGATTGTTCAGGCAGGAAGTTCACGGCGACGCGCACCGTCACCCCGTCCGTGATCGCGGCATGCTGGAAAAGCTGCTTCATGATTGCCAAACTACCGCACATCGCGCCTCGTTCCAACGCACTTGTTCAACTTTTCGATGGTTTGCCCACACGGGCATCCACCTTGCCCCGTTGCGCTTTCACGCGCACAGGCTGACGCTGCCATGCTGATCCGCGCACCTGCCATCCTCTGTTCCAGCCGCGCCCACGGCGAACACGGGGCCATCGTGCGACTGATGACCGCCGATCACGGGCTGGCCGCCGCCTATGTGGCCGGCGCGCGCGGCCGCGAACTGCGCCCGCTGCTGATTCCCGGAAACCTGCTGGCCGTAGAAGTGCGTGCGCGCACCGCGTCGCAACTGCCCACGGCGCGAATCGAACTGCTGGCCAGCCGCGGCCCGTGGCTGTCCGAACCGCTGCCCAGCGCCGGGATCGGCTGGGCCTGCGCGCTGACCGCCGCGACCCTGCCCGAAGGCCATCCGTACCCGACCCTGCACGATGGCCTTGCCGCGCTGCTCGATGCGATCTGCCATGCACCGTCGGCGCGCGGCTGGGCAGCGGTTCTGGCGGGATACGAAGTCCTGCTGCTGCGCGAGATCGGCTATGGGGCGGCCCCAGCTCCCCCGCGTGACGAGCCGTGGCCCGACCTGCTCGCCCGGCTGGATCGCCAGGGCACGGTCATTGCCAACCGCCTGCTTGCCGATCGGGCAAGCGATGTTATGGCGGCGCGCACGATTCTGCTGGATCGCCTGCGGCGGATCAGCCGTGACTGAACCTGAGCGGATGTCCGCACCGGAACGGTCCCGGATCGCCGGGGCGGCAGGCACACAACGGCCAAGGGGTATTCAATGAAGATTGCGGTTCTGCCGGGCGACGGCATCGGTCCCGAAGTGACGCACGAAGCGGTGCGGGTGATCGAGGCGCTGGGTCTTGGCGATATCGAGATGAAGCATGCCCCGGTCGGCGGCGCGGCGTACAAGGCCTACGGTCACCCGCTGCCGGCCGACACGCTGGAAATCGCGCGCCACGCCGATGCCATCCTGTTCGGCGCGGTGGGCGATCCCGATTGCGATGCACTGGACCGCCACTTGCGGCCCGAACAGGCAATCCTGGGCCTGCGCAAGGAGCTGACCCTGTTCGCCAACCTGCGCCCGGCCAAGGTGTTCAAGGGAATGGAAGGCCATTCGGCGTTGCGCCCCGAAGTGGCAGGCGCAATCGACCTGCTGATCGTGCGCGAGCTGAACGGCGATGTCTATTTCGGGGAAAAGGGCTTCCGCACCGCCGCCAACGGCGACCGCGAAGGCTATGATGTGATGTCCTATTCCACCAGCGAAGTGCGGCGCATCGCCCACGTCGCGTTCCGCGCGGCGATGGGGCGGTCCGGGCGGCTGTGTTCGGTGGACAAGGCCAACGTGCTGGAAACCAGCCAGTTGTGGCGCGATGTGGTGATCGAAGTCGCGCGCGAATACCCGCAGGTCGCGCTCGAACACATGTATGTCGATAATGCCGCGATGCAGCTGGTGCGTGCGCCGGGCAAGTTCGACGTCGTGCTGACTGGCAACCTGTTCGGCGATATCCTGTCGGATCAGGCTTCGATGTGCGTCGGCTCGATCGGCCTGCTCGCCTCTGCCTCGCTGGGCGAACGCCAGACCGCCCATGGCACGTTCGGCCTGTACGAACCGATCCACGGCTCGGCGCCCGACATTGCCGGGCAGGGCCTTGCCAACCCGATGGCCACGATCCTTTCGGCGGCAATGCTGCTGCGCCATTCGCTGGGACTGGACGAGGCGGCACAGCGGGTCGAAGCGGCCGTTGCCGCGGCGCTGGCCGATGGCGTGCTGGGCCGCGATCTGGGTGGAACCGCCGGTACGACGGAAATTGGTGACGCGGTGCTTGCAAGGCTTTAAGGGCCGCAGCCCATATGCTTCAACTCGCTGTCATTCTCCCCACGTACCGCGAACGCGCCAACATCGCGCCGATGGTCGCCCGACTCGACGCTGCGCTGCAAGGCGTTGCCTGGGAAGCGATCTTCGTTGACGACAACAGCCCCGACGGGACCGCCGACGAAGTGCGGCGCATCGCGCAGAACGATCCGCGTGTCCGGGTGATCGAACGAATCGGGCGGCGCGGACTGGCCTCGGCCGCGATCGAAGGCATGTGCGCCACGGCGGCGCCGATCGTGGCAGTCATGGACGCTGACCAGCAGCACGATCCCGCACTGCTTCCGCAGATGCTGGAGGCGGTTTCCAGCAACGCCTACGACCTGGCCTATGCCTCGCGCTTTGCCGAAGGGGCCAGCACCGAACAGTGGGGCCGCCCCGACCGGGTCAAGGCATCCGGCCTTGCCAACCGCATCGCCAACAAGGTGACCGGGGTCGAACTGTCCGACCCGATGAGCGGGTATTTCATGCTCCGCGCCGAAACCCTGCGCGCCGATGCCCACCGCCTGTCGGGCGTGGGCTTCAAGATCCTGCTCGACATCCTGGCCACAGTGGACAAACCGCTGAAGGTCAAGGAGTTTCCCCTCAACTTCGTCGCCCGCACCGAAGGCGAAAGCAAACTGGACCAGACCGTGATCTTCGAGTTCCTTGTGGGGCTGTACGACAAGTGGCTGGGCCGCATCATCCCCACCCGTTTTGCCCTGTTCGGCACCGTCGGCGCGATGGGCGTTGCCGTCCAGCTCGGCGCGCTGTGGGTGCTGCTCAAGATCGTGGCGGGCGAACGCTTCGTCTATGGCAACTGGTCGGAAAGCGCGACGTTCAACACCGCAAATACGCTGGCGGCAATCATCGCCATGACGTTCAACTTCGTGCTGAACAACGAACTGACCTATTCCGACAAGCGCCTGCGCGGCTTTGGCCCGCTGCTGCGCGGCTGGTCGCAATTCGCGCTGACCTGCTCGCTCGGCCTGCTCACGAACATCGGATCGGCGGCGGTGCTCAAGACCATCGGATTCCACGCTGTCATCGCGGTGATCGTGGGCATCGTGCTGGGCTCGGTCTGGAACTTTGCGCTGTCCTCCCGCTTCGTCTGGGGCAAGTACTGAGCTACTTCCAGCTATCCATCCAGGTGTAGTCCAGATAGGAATTGGTGCGCGGCAGCTTGGCAGCGGAAATGATCGGGTAGAACCCGACGAACAAGCCGAACGTCAGGACCAGCGTAACCTTGGCCGGCCAGCGCAGGCCCAGTTCCCACCATTCGGCCAGCACCAGCGCCAGGGCCGCCATCAGGAAGCAACTGGCCAGCATGTAGTGGTAGTAGAACTGCACAGGCTTGCCGTTCACCGCCCAGAAGCCGACCAGCAGGGCATAGGCCGCCACGACCAGCAGCCGCAGCCGGTCGCCCTTCACGCCCGCCCAGGCGCACAGTGCCAGCGCGGGCAGACCCGCCAGCATCGTGAACGGATTGCCCAGCATCAGCACGCCGCGCTGCGCGCCGTCGACGTTTTCGTAGAGGAACCAGATCGGGCGGATGTTGGCCATCCACTGCCACCACCGGCTCATGTAGGTGTGCGGCTTCTTCACGCTGTCCTGCAATTGCAGCATGTATTGCTGCCATGACAGCAGGCGGCCAACGGTCATCGGATCCTTGTCATAGAAGAAGGCCGGCAGGAACGTGGCGAAATAGACCGCCAGCGGCAGCACGCCCAGCCATAGCCCGGCTTCGAGCAGCGATACGCCAGGCACCGGGCCGACTCCGCGCGTCGCCCACGGCAGGGCCAGACGACGGCCCCGCAGCGCCTGCCAGCGGTTGAGCGCGAACAGCAGGCCCGGCAGCGGCAGCAACAACACCCCGTTCCACTTTGCTCCCAGCGAAAGCCCCATGAAAAGCCCGGTCAGCATCAGGTGGATCCGCGCCCGGCCTGTCTGGCCCGAAGGGTTCCGCCATGCCAGCGCCCATTGCCACATGGCCAGCGCCATGAAGCCGCCCATCGCCATGTCGAGAATCGCGATCCGGGCCATCATGAACCACACGAAATCGGTCGCCAGCAGAAGGCCGAACAGGATCGTCGCGGCGCGCGAAAGGCTGGCCCACCACAGCGCGCGCATCATCGCCCACAGCCCCAGCGCGCCCAGCACCGCCGAAGGAAAACGCCAGCCGAACGGCGTATCGCCAATCAACTGCATCGACCAGGCGATAAGCTGCTTGGCCAGCAGCGGGTGTTCGGGATTGAGCCGTTCGGTCAGGTCGATCAGGCGCCGCGCCGCAGGCAGATAGTGGATTTCATCGAACATCGGCTTGGACGGAATGCCGAGCCGGTGCAGCAGCAGGAAAAAGAACGCCGCCGCAATCACCGCACACCATGTCGCGGGATCCCGGTCGGCGTGGCGGAGAGGCGGGCGGGCAAGGTTGGCGGCGATCATGCGCTGGCACGGATAAGCGCACGAAAGGGACGTTGCAATCCCGCCGCTTGCGCCAGCGCCGCTGCAAAACTAAGGGAGGCGCCATGAAACGCACGACTGGTCAGGACCGCTCGATCACCCGCAACTGGCGCCCCGCCACGCAAGCCATCCGTGGCGGCACGTGGCGTTCCGAAATGGGCGAGACGTCCGAAGCCCTGTTCCTGACATCCGGCTATTCCTATGACGATGCCGCCACGGTCGCCGCGCGCTTTGCCGGTGAACAGGACGGGATGACCTATTCGCGCCTGCAGAACCCGACCGTGCAGATGCTGGAAGAGCGTATCGCCCTGCTCGAAGGCGCCGAAGCCTGCCGCACGCAGGCCACCGGCATGGCGGCCATGACCACCGCGCTGCTCTGCCAGCTTTCGGCGGGCGACCATGTCGTGGCCGCCAAGGCCGCGTTCGGATCGTGCCGCTGGCTGGTGGATAACCTGCTGCCGCGCTTCGGCATCGAAACGACCACGATCGACGCATGCGACAACGCCGCATGGGAAGCTGCGATCCGCCCGAATACCAAGGTGTTCTTCTTCGAAAGCCCGGCCAACCCGACCATGGGCCTGGTCGATCTGGCGTTCGTCTGCGGCCTTGCCCGCAGCCACGGCATCACCAGCGTGGTCGATAATGCCTTCGCCACCGCCGCCTTGCAGCGGCCGATGGATTTCGGCGCGGATGTGGTTGCCTATTCCGCGACCAAGATGATGGACGGTCAGGGCCGCGTGCTGGCAGGGGCGGTGTGCGGTTCGGCCGCGTTCATCAACGACGTGCTGCTGCCGTTCCAGCGCAATACCGGGCCGAACATCGCCGCCTTCAATGCCTGGGTCGTGCTCAAGGGGCTGGAAACGCTGGATCTGCGTATCCACCGGCAGAGCGAGAACGCCCTGCAAGTGGCCAGCTTTGTCGAAGCGCGCGTGCCGCGTCTGCTCTATCCCGGCCTGCCCAGCCATCCCCAGCACACGCTGGCGCAAAAGCAGATGAAAGCGGGCGGCACGATCTTTTCCTTCGATCTCGATGGCGGGCGGGCGCAGGCGCACGCCCTGCTCGATGCACTGGAGCTGATCGACATCTCCAACAACATCGGGGATTCGCGTTCGCTGATGTGCCACCCGGCATCGACCACCCATCACGGCGTTGGCCCCGAAACGCGCGCCGACATGGGCGTGGGCGAAGGCATGCTGCGCCTGAATGTCGGGCTGGAAGACCCTGAAGACCTGATTGCCGATCTCGATCAGGCGCTGACCAAAGCGGGCCTGTAAATCGCACGGAGCGGATCGTTGATCCGCTCCCGCCCGCGCGGCCACACCCTGAAGGTCAGCTACCCTTGGCCGCGGCTTCCAGCGCGGCGATCCGCGCCTTGAGGCTTTCCACCTCTTCGCGCGCGGCGGCGGCCATGTCCTTGACCGCGTCAAACTCTTCGCGGCTGACGAAATCCAGCCCGCCGAACAGTTCCTTGGCCTTTTCACGGGCGTTCTCGCTCGCCTCGCGGCCCATGCCGGCCACGGTCCCGGCGGCGCTGTTAAGCAGTTTGACGAAATCGGCGATCAGCGGGTTTTCGCTTTGCATGGGGTATTCCTGATTGCGGTCGTGATGGCCGGGATAGGCCCGAACCCTGAATGTGGGCAATCGGCCAATGGTACGCAAGGGCGCGCGCCGATCAGATTTCCACCCGCACCGTGCGCGCCGGGGCAAACATGCCGTCGGCATCGGGATTGAGCCGCCCGAACTCGAAGGTCAGCACGCTGGCAAAGCATACCCACGCCAGATAGGGCACCAGCAGCATGCCGGCCACCGGACGGATGCGCCAGAACAGCGCGATCGTTACCGCGATGAGAACCGCCATCGCCACGGTGATCCAGAACGCGCCGGTGATCTGGTGCAACGCGAAAAACACCGGGCTCCACGCCAGGTTGAGGATGAACTGGAGCACGAAGACCGATACCGCCAGCACGCGCCCGCCCGCGCCGCGCGCAGACAGCACCATGGCCAGCGCGATGCCGATCATCCCGTAAAGCACCGACCATACGATGCCGAACGTCGCCGGAGGCGGATAGATCGAAGGCTTGACCAGCGCATCGAACCACGGATTGCCCGGACCGCTGCCCGCAGCCTGCCCCGAAAAGAAGCCGAGCAGAAGCAGCAGCGGAACCGTGAACAGCGACCAGCGCAACAGACTGGCCCGAAGCTGGCCGGGTGAGGCGAGATATTGCATAAGACCTGTCTGCTATGCGCCAGAGCGCGGCTTGCCGCGATATTGGCGAGCCATCTGCCCCCGCGCAATGCCAATTTCCCCCGACATCATCCAGCATGGGGACGTTTTGCACCAAAGCTCAGTGGCGCGCGGCGCAGACCAGAAACTCGACATTGCCTTCCGGCCCGGTAATCGGGCTTTGCACGATGCCATCGACCGCCCAGCCATCGGCTTCCAGCCAAGCGCGTACCTCGGCACACACCCGTTCGTGCAGCGCCGGGTCGCGCACTACCCCGCCTTTGCCCACTTCGGTGCGGCCCACTTCGAACTGCGGCTTTATCAGGGCGACAAGCCGCGTGGGCCGCGCCGCCAGCGCCAGCGGCACCTCCAGCACCTTGCGCAGACTGATGAAGCTGGCGTCGCAGACAACCCACGTCGCAGCCCGGTCGATATGCGCCGGGGTGAGCACGCGGGCGCTGGTCTGTTCGAGCACGCTGACGCGCGGATCCTGGCGCAGCTTCCAGGCCAACTGGTTGGTCCCCGAATCGACCGCGAAGACATGCGCCGCCCCGCCTTGCAGCAGGACGTCGGTAAACCCGCCGGTGGAACTGCCGATATCCATGGCGATGACACCCGCCGGGTCCAGCCCGAAATGAGCAATGGCGTGGGCCAGCTTTATACCGCCGCGCGAAACCCACGGATGATCGCGCCCGCGCACCGCCAGCGGCGCATCGGCGGACAGCGCCTGCCCCGCCTTGGCGATCTTCACGTCGCCCGAATAGACCAGCCCTGCCAGGATCAGCGCCTGCGCCCGCGCGCGGCTTTCCACCAGCCCGCGTTCGACCAGCAGTTGATCGACCCGCAGCTTTGCCCTGGCCGATGGGGATGTTCCGGCAGACGGCACAGGCGATTTCGGGGGGCGGGTTGAGGTCACGGCGCGTTCCTTCCATAACCTGCCCATGAAGATCAATCGCGCAACTGCATTTCACCCGCTTTTCCTGCTGGCAACGGCCATGGCCGTCACATCGTGTTCGGCGCCGACGGTAGTGCCACCTTCCGCGCCCCCGCGATCGACGCCGCAGACCGCGCCGCGCCCGGCGCCAACACCCCCAGCGACCGCAATCAGCCCCGGAAGCGACTGGCGCGACATGCCGCAGACACCGGGGGACTGGCGGTACGAAAGCGGAATTGCCCGCTTTGGCACGGGCGGCAACACGCTTTTCGCCATGGCCTGCAACCGGGCGGCAGGTACGGTAACCCTGCTGCGCACCGGCAGCGCGGCCTCGCCCGTGCCCATGAGCGTCATAACCACCAGCATTGCGCGCGCGATGACCGCGCAGCCGGTGCCCTCCGGGCAGCCGCAATTGCAGGCGGCGCTGCCCGCAAACGACGCGCTGCTCGATGCCATGGCGTTCAGCCGGGGGCGTTTTGCCATCGACGTTAACGGTCTGCAGTCGCTTTACCTGCCAGCCTGGCCGGAAGTTGGCCGGGTTATCGAGGACTGCCGCAAATAGCCGTGTTTTCAGGGGATTTTCGGGTGGGACCGGCGGGCCGTTGTGCACACGCGAAAGCAGCATACTGACGGCAAAATAATTTCATGCAAGACTTGTTGTTGTTGCCCGAATGAATCACATTGAGGTCAAGATCGAAGGCGCAGGCGTCGTCGGTCCAGCAGCCCGAAAAAGCTGCGCAAATGGCTCAACAGCGCGAAAGGAGGTGATCCGATGTCTCATGGTTCAGCACAGAGGTCGGTACAGTCCCGCGCGAGGCATTATCGCTGAGGTCGATCAAGCGATAGAGGCTTCGTGGGCGGCACTTCCGGCCGCTGACCATGCGAAGGGCCGCCCGGATTGACCGGTGCGGCCCTTCACATTTATTACAACCCCCTTGCTTTTCGCGCAACAATCATTCACGGCGCAGCTTCGTTGATTCTACCGCAAGGACTGCCTCCCCATGGCGACGCCCGCCGATACCAGCGCCAATTCCAGCCTTGGCTTTGCCCGCCACCCGCATCCCGCGCCAGTCGCGGCGGATGTGCGCGCCAAGGTGCTGGCTAACCCCGGCTTCGGCACCGCGTTTACCGACCACATGGTGGAAATCGACTTTGCCGAAGGCCGCGGCTGGCACGACGCGCGCGTTATTCCCTATGGCCCGATCGCCATGGACCCGGCGGCTGCAGTGCTGCACTATGCCCAGGAAATCTTCGAAGGCCTGAAAGCCTACCGGCTGGCCGATGGCGGCATCGCGCTGTTCCGCCCCGACGCCAACGCCCGCCGGTTCAACGCATCGGCAAAGCGGCTCGCCATGCCCGAACTGCCCGAAGACCTGTTCGTCGAAGCCGTGCGCCAGCAGGTGCTGGCCGACGCGGACTGGTTCCCGACAGTCGAGGGAGGTTCGCTCTACCTGCGCCCCTTCATGTTCGCCAGCGAAGCCTTCCTTGGCGTGCGCCCGGCGCGCGAATACAAGTTCCTCGTCATCGCCAGCCCGGCGGGCAATTACTTCAAGTCGGGCGCGCCTGCGGTTTCGATCTGGGTCAGCGACTATACCCGCGCCGCGCCCGGCGGCACCGGCGCGGCCAAGTGCGGCGGCAACTATGCCGCAAGCCTCGTGCCCACCGCCGAAGCCTTTGCCCGTGGCCACGACCAGGTGCTGTTCCTCGACGCGGCAGAGCGCAAGTGGGTGGAAGAGCTGGGCGGGATGAACCTGTTCTTCGTGTTCGACGATGGCTCGGTGCTGACGCCCGAACTGACCGGCACGATCCTTCCCGGCATCACCCGCTCCAGCCTGCTGACGCTGGCCGCGCAGGAAGGGCTTGCCGTCCGCGAAGGGCGCTACAGCCTTGACCAGTGGCGCGCCGATGCCGCTTCGGGCAAGCTGGTGGAAACCTTTGCCTGTGGCACCGCAGCGGTGGTCACCCCGGTGGGCAAGGTCGCCAGCCGCGATGGCGAGTTCATGATCGGATCGGGCGGACCGGGCCAACTCACGCAAAAGCTGCGCCAGACCCTGGTCGGCATCCAGCGCGGCGAAATTGCCGACACCCACGGCTGGGTCACACGGATCGCGTGACGGACCGATAATCCGCAGCCGTGCATGAAGGCCATGGCCGTGGTTGCCTTGGCGGCCATGGCGTGGCATCCGACCCGCCGTTCGAAGCGCCCGCACGCGGCGCAGCAGGGAGAAATCAGGCATGAGCATTTCGTTCGAGGGTCGCGTGGCGATCGTCACCGGCGCGGGCGGTGGTCTTGGCCGCGCCTATGCGCTGGAACTGGCCCGGCGCGGAGCCAAGGTTGTCGTCAACGATCTGGGTGCGTCGCGTGACGGCACCGGCCACTCCGATGCCGCGCTCAAGGTTGTGGAAGAAATCCAAGCCGCTGGTGGCGAGGCCATGTCGAACGGCGGTTCGGTGACCGAATACGAACAGATGGCCGAAATGGTCGCCCGCGCCAAGGAACGCTGGGGCGGCGTGCACGTGCTCATCAACAACGCCGGAATCCTGCGCGACAAGACCTTCGCCAAGATGGACCCGGCCGATTTCGAACTGGTGGTCAAGGTCCACCTGATCGGCTCGGCCTTTGCCACCAAGGCGTGCTGGGACACGATGCGCGAACAGAACTATGGCCGCGTGCTGATGACCGCATCGTCCACCGGCCTGTTCGGAAACTTCGGACAGGCCAATTATGGCGCGGCCAAGCTCGGCCTCGCGGGACTGACCAAGACGCTCTACCTCGAAGGCGCCAAGAACAACATCCGGGTCAACTCGCTTGCCCCGGTGGCGGCCACGCGAATGACCGAAGACATCTTCCCCGAAGAGGCGTTCAAGCTGTTCGGCCCTGAAAACGTGGTGCCCGCCGCGCTCTACCTCGTTTCCGAAGACGCGCCCACCAACGCCATCGTCGGCGCGGGCGGCGGGGTTTATCACGGCGCATGGGTGACGATGAACAAGGGCGTGGTGCTGGGCGATGGCCAGCGCACGGTCGAAGGCTTCGCCGCGCAATGGGACCGGATCAACAACCGCGAAGACGATTTCGTCCCCAAATCGGGTGGCGAACAGAGCGAAGTCATCATCGCCCAGCTCAAGGCGGCGATGAAGGTCTAAGCCAGCTTGAGGATCACGGTAACGCCGCTTTCGGGTTCGACGGAGCCCGAAGGCAGCCGCACCGCATCGGCCCGCGCGCGCGACAGGATTTCCGGGGCAACGCCAGCGTCATAAACCACCGCATCCGCCTGCCCCAGCAGGCGCGCCGTGCGCAGGGTCAGGTCTTCGGGATCGTTCGAGGACAGCGTGACGACAAAACGGCCGGATTGGCCTTCCGCGCCCGATGCCAGCCAATCTGTCACCTTCGCCTCGCTCCCGGCCCGGAACAGGTCCAGCTCTCCGCCCTCATCCAAGGCCGCATCCAGTGCGCGCCTGCGATCCGCAACCGATGCCCAGCGCGCCCGCATACCCTCGCGCGCCTCTTCCAGCGCCCGCGCCAGCGACCCCAGCCCTTGCGGCAGCAGCCGTTCCAGCCGCAGGCGCAGGATCTTGGCCAATCCTGCCGAAGCGCCGCCGGTCCCCACGGCGATCAGCACAGGATCACGGTCGAGGATCGAAGGGGTGGTGAAATCGCACAGTTCCGGCCGGTCGACCACGTTGACCAGCAGGCCTGCACAGCGCAACCGGATTGCATCGCCTTGCGCCATATCGGGATTGTCGTGCGCGATGAAGGCAAGGCGCGCACCATCGTCGATCCCGGCGTTGATGTCGCGGTAGATAACCCCGCCCGCCCGCTCGATCAGGCGCTGCTTGGCCGCAGCCGCGTCCCCCTCGCCCAGCAGGATCACCGGCTGGCCCGCAATGCGGTGGAAGAGGGGGAGCGCCTTCATCTTACTTGAGGAAGTCCGGTACGCGTTCTGCCGCCAGGATCGTGGCCGGGTCGATGCGGTCGGCCACCACGGCCCACTTGTCCCCGTCCACCATCACTTCGGGCACCAGCGGGCGCGAATTGTAGGTATTGGCCATCGTCGCGCCATAAGCGCCAGCGGTGCGGAACACTGCAAGATCGCCGCGCTCCACAGTGTCGATCGTGCGCGCCATGGCGAAGGTATCGGAGCTTTCGCAGATCGGGCCGACGATGTTGGCGACCACCGTCCCGCCCTTCGGCTCCACCGCCACGAAATCATGCCACGCATCATAAAGCGCGGGCCGTGCCAGATCGTTCATCGCCGCATCGACCACGACCCACGGATGGCTTGCGCCTTCCTTGACGCGGATCACCTGCGTCACCAGCACGCCGGTGTTGCCGGTGATCACGCGGCCCGGCTCGAACATCAGCGTGACACCCCAGTTGCCGGTAACGCGGGCGACCATCGCCGCGTATTCCTCCGGCTGCGGGAACACTTCGCCGGTCTTGTAGGGCACGCCGATCCCGCCGCCGAGGTCCATGTGGGTAACGGTATGGCCCGCCGCACGGATGTATTCCATCAGCCCGCCGACCTTGGTGAAGGCGGCTTCGAGCGGTTCGAGCTTCGACAACTGGCTGCCGATGTGCAGCGTGAGGCCGCGCATGTTCAGCCCCGGCGTTCCGGCCAGCCGGGCATAGATCGCCGCAGCCCGGTCGAACGGCACACCGAACTTGTTTTCCGCTTTGCCGGTGGAAATCTTGCCGTGGGTTCCGGCATCCACATCCGGGTTCACGCGCAGCGCGGCGGACGCGACCTTGCCCATCGCCGCAGCGATTGCGGCAAGCTCCAGCCCCTCTTCCTCGCTTTCCAGGTTGAACTGGCCGATCCCTGCCTCGATGCCCCGGCGCATTTCCGCCGCAGTCTTGCCAACGCCGGAGAACACGATGCCGTCGGGGTCCATGCCCGCGGCCAGCGCGCGCTCCATCTCGCCGCCCGACACAACGTCGGCGCCATACCCTTCCGCCGCCAGCACCTTGAGCACTGACAGGTTGGGGTTGGACTTGACCGCAAAGGCGATTTTCGCGTTGCGCAGCACGCCCAGCGCATCGCGGAACACGCGGGCGTGGCGCGTCAGCGTGGCGCGCGAATAGACATAGACCGGCGTGCCGACTTCGGCGGCAATCACCGGCAGCGGCACGTCTTCGGCGTGCAGAACGCCGTCAATCAGTTCGAAATGGTCCATCGCAAATGTCTCAGTCTTCGGGAGGCAGGTCGAAAGGATCGTCTTCACGATCCTGCGAGCGGCGACGCGGCTCGACATTGCGCGCAGGGGCGGCCTGCGCGGGCGGTTTGAGCAGGTCGTCCGCCCCCGGCGGCACTTCGCGGCCATAGGGCACCGGCGGCGGTGTCTGGTCCGGGGCCAGCTTCAGTTCCGCCCGGTTGCCGCAGCCTGCCAGGGCAAGCGCGGCGCATCCGGCCAGCAGCAATGTGCGCGCGACGGTCAAGCCATGTCCTCCAGCCCCAGCGCGACGCGCGCCTCGGCCACGCGCTTCCTTACTTCGTCCGGCGCGGTTCCGCCATGGCTGGCGCGTGCCGCCACGCTCGCTTCGACCGACAGAGCGGCATAGACTCGCTTGTCGATCCGCGCGTCGATCGCCGTGAGGTCTTCCAGCGGCAACTTGTCGAGCGCGATGCCGCGGCTTTCGGCCAGCCGTACCGCCGTGCCGGTGATGTGGTGCGCTTCGCGGAACGGAATGTTCGCCTGCCGCACCAGCCAGTCGGCCAGGTCGGTTGCGGTGGCATAGCCCAGTTCGGCGGCGGCGCGCATCCGGTCGGTGCGGAATGTCGCGTCGGCGACCATGCCGGTCATCGCGGCGATGGACAGCGCCAGCAGCGAAGCGGCCTCGAACACCGGCGGCTTGTCGTCCTGCATGTCCTTCGAATAGGCCAGCGGCAGGCCCTTCATCGTCACCATCAGGCTGGTCAGGCAGCCGACGATCCGCCCGGCATGGCCGCGCACCAGTTCGGCGGCATCGGGGTTCTTCTTTTGCGGCATGATCGAACTGCCGGTCGAAAGGCTGTCGGGCAGGGTGACAAAGCCGAAGGGCTGGCTGGCCCATATGATGAACTCTTCCGCCAGCCGCGACAGGTGCAGCGAACATTGCGCGGCGGCCATGAGGTAATCGAGCGCGAAATCGCGGTCCGACACCGAATCGAGGCTGTTGGCGGTCGGCCCGTCGAAACCCAGCGCCTGCGCGGTGCGGAAGCGGTCGATGGGAAAGCCGGTCCCGGCCAGCGCCGCCGCCCCCAGCGGGCTGCGGTTCATCCGTACGCGCGCGTCGGCAAAGCGCGAACGGTCGCGCCCGGCCATTTCGTAATAGGCCATCAGGTGATGGCCCAGCGTCACGGGCTGCGCCGTCTGCAGGTGGGTAAAGCCGGGCATGATCGAATCGGCATGTTCGCCCGCGCGGGTCACCAGCGCGATCTGGAGCTGGGCCAGCCCCAGTTCGGCCTGGTCCATTGCATCGCGCACCCACAGGCGGAAATCGGTAGCCACCTGATCGTTGCGGCTGCGCGCGGTGTGCAAGCGCCCCGCCGCCGGGCCGATGAGTTCGGCCAGACGGCTTTCCGTGGTCATGTGAATGTCTTCAAGATCCCAGTCTTCCGGCACGCCGCTGGCTTCGTATTCCGCCGCGACCTGATCCAGACCCCCGGCAATCAGGGCGGCATCTTCAGCCGAAACGATGCCTTGCGCGCCGAGCATGTCCACATGGGCCTTTGACGCGGCGATGTCTTGCCGCCACAGCGCCTTGTCGAAGGGAATCGAGGCGTTAATCTCGCGCATGATGGCCGAAGGGCCGCTGGCGAAACGCCCGCCCCACATCTGGTTGGAGCCTGAATTGCCGCTCATATCCGTCCGTTCGCCCAAGTTGCTGCTGCTGGTTCCGGCGCTTGCCGTTGCCGCGTGCGATAAGCAAGCCGCCCCCGACGCGCAACCGCAGACGTCGGCGGCGCCAGTGGAATCTGCCGGTGGCGAAAAAATGAACGGCACGCTCGATATCGCCAGCCGGGGCGCGCCTATGCCGGATTTCACCTTCACCGATCCTGCCGGGCAGACGCTGAAGCTGACCTCGCTCAAGGGCAAACCGGTGCTGGTAAACCTGTGGGCGACATGGTGCGGGCCATGCGTGCTGGAAATGCCGATGCTCGACAAGCTGGCCGCGACCCACGCGGCGGACCTGCGCGTGCTGACCGTCTCGCAGGATATGGGGGGCGCGCAAAAGGTTGCGGCGTTCTACAAGGAGCGCAAGTTCGCCATGCTGGAGCCGTGGCTGGACGAGGAGAACAACCTTGGCTTCCACTACCAGACCGGCCTTCTTCCCACGACCGTGCTGTATGATGCGCAAGGCAAGGAAGTGTGGCGGATGATCGGCGCGCACGACTGGTCCGGCCCGCGCACCAAGGCGCTTCTGGCGGAAACGCTGGGCAAGTAGCCCTGCCCCCCAAAGGGCGCCCAACAACCGTTTGACAAATCCCGCCCCGTCTCTAGAGCGGCCAGCGGGCCACGCGGTCCCAACGCCGCGCGTGCTCTCTGCAAGGAGAGACTACATGACTGTTGGTATTCCGGCACGCAAGCCTGCGCGCCCGTTCTTCTCGTCCGGTCCGTGCGCCAAGCCGCCCGGATATTCCCCCGCAACACTCGCCACCGAATCGCTGGGCCGGTCACACCGCGCCAAGATCGGCAAGGCGCGCCTGCAGTACTGCATCGACCTGATGCGCGAAGTGCTGCAACTGCCCGACACGCACCGCATCGGCATCGTGCCAGGGTCGGATACCGGCGCGTTCGAAATGGCGATGTGGACGATGCTGGGCGCGCGCGGCGTGACCACGCTGGCGTGGGAAAGCTTCGGCGAAGGCTGGGTTACCGACGCGGTCAAGCAGCTCAAGCTCGATCCCACCATCCTGCGCGCCGACTATGGCCAGATTCCCGATCTTTCGCAAATCGACTGGGCGGACGACGTGCTGTTCACCTGGAACGGCACCACATCGGGCGTGCGCGTTCCGAACGCCGATTTCATCCCGGCCGACCGTCAGGGCCTGAGCTTTGCCGATGCTACTTCGGCGGTTTTCGCCTACGATATCGACTGGTCGAAGATCGACGTCGCCACGTTCTCCTGGCAGAAGGTGCTGGGCGGTGAAGGCGGCCACGGCGTCCTGATCCTTGGCCCGCGCGCGGTCGAACGGCTGGAAACCTACACCCCGGCCTGGCCCCTGCCCAAGGTGTTCCGCCTTGTTTCGAAGGGCAAGCTTGCCGAAGGCGTGTTCAAGGGGGAAACCATCAACACCCCGTCGATGCTCGCGGTCGAAGATGCGATCTTCGCGCTGGAATGGGCGAAGGATCTTGGCGGGCTCAAGGGCCTGCAGGCACGCAGCGATGCAAACGCTGCCGCGCTGAACACGATCGTCGCGGAACGGGCATGGCTGTCCCACCTGTGTGCCGATGAAGCGACGCGCTCGAAGACCTCGGTCTGCCTTTCGGTCGAAGGCGCGGACGCGGACTTCATCAAGAAGTTTGCCGGCCTGCTCGAAAAGCAGGGTGCCGCCTATGACATCGCCGGATACCGCGACGCTCCGGCAGGCCTGCGCATCTGGTGCGGCGCGACCGTGAACGCCGAGGACATTGCCGACCTCGGTCCATGGCTCGACTGGGCCTACGAAGCGACCAGGGCCGAACTGGCCGCGGCCTGATTTTCCTTGCCTACCTGGCGTCACCCCGGACCTGATCCGGGGTCGCGCTTCCTTTTCTCCACCCGCGCAATCCGGCGGGGCCTCGGCGCGATAGCCGGGGTGACGAAGGACAAACGACATGACCAAGCCCAAAGTCCTCATTTCCGACAAGATGGACCCCAACGCCGCCCGTATCTTCACCGAAATGGGCTGCGACGTTGACGTGATCACCGGCGAAACGCCGGAACAGCTTATTGCCCGCATCGGCGAATACGATGGCCTTGCCATCCGCTCGTCGACCAAGGTGACCAGGGAAATCCTCGCCGCCGCCACCAACCTCAAGGTCATCGGCCGCGCCGGGATCGGTGTCGACAATGTCGATATCCCCGCCGCCTCGGCACAGGGCGTGGTGGTGATGAACACCCCGTTCGGCAATTCGATCACGACCGCCGAACACGCCATCGCGCTGATGTTCGCGCTCGCGCGGCAGATCCCCGAAGCCAATGCCCAGACCCAGGCTGGCCTGTGGCCGAAGAACGGCTTCATGGGCGTGGAAGTGACCGGCAAGACGCTCGGCCTGATCGGCGCGGGCAACATCGGCTCGATCGTGGCTTCGCGCGCGCTCGGCCTCAGGATGAAGGTTGTCGCCTTCGACCCATTCCTGACCCCCGAACGGGCCATCGAAATGGGCGTGGAAAAGGCCGATCTCGACACGCTGCTGGCCAAGGCGGACTTCATCACGCTGCACACGCCGCTGACCGACCAGACGCGCAACATCCTGTCGGCGGAAAACATCGCCAAGACCAAGAAGGGCGTGCGCATCGTCAACTGCGCGCGAGGCGGGCTGGTCGATGAAGCCGCGCTCAAGGCCGCGCTGGATTCGGGCCATGTCGCCGGCGCCGCGCTCGACGTGTTCGAAGTCGAGCCGGCCAAGGAATCGCCGCTGTTCGGCACGCCGAACTTCATCTGCACCCCGCACCTTGGCGCATCGACCAACGAAGCGCAGGTCAACGTCGCGCTGCAGGTGGCCGAACAGATGGCCGATTATCTGGTCACCGGCGGCGTCACCAACGCGCTCAACATGCCCTCGCTTTCGGCCGAGGAAGCGCCCAAGCTCAAGCCCTACATGGCGCTGGCCGAAAAGCTCGGTTCGCTGGTCGGACAGCTTGCGCACGACAACCTGACCAAGATTGCGATCGAGGTCGAAGGCGCAGCCGCCCAGCTCAACCAGAAGCCGATCACCGCTGCCGTGCTGGCCGGGCTGATGAAGCAGTATTCGCAGACCGTGAACATGGTCAACGCGCCGTTCCTGGCCAAGGAACGCGGGCTGGACGTGCGCGAAGTGCGCCACGACCGCGAGGGCGTGTACCACACGCTGGTCCGCGTCACGGTCAGCACCGCACAAGGGGAACGCTCGGTCGCGGGCACGCTGTTCGGCAATGCCGATCCGCGCCTTGTCGAAATCTTCGGCATCGGTATCGAAGCCGACCTTGATGGCGACATGCTCTACATCGTCAATTCCGACGCGCCGGGCTTCATCGGGTCCATCGGTACGCTGCTGGGACAGGCGCAGATCAACATCGGCACCTTCCATCTCGGTCGCCGTCAGGCAGGGGGCGAAGCGGTCCTGCTGCTTTCGGTCGACAGCCCGGTGAGCGCCGAAGTGCTCCAGCAGGCATCGACCCTGCCGGGCGTGCGCACGATCATGGCGCTCAAGTTCTGAGCCGCTGAAAACCCCACGGCCGTTCGCCTCCCCCTTCGACATTCGGGAAGCGAACGGCTAGGGGGCCGAATCATGGATACGAGCGACCCCGATCTGCTGCCGGAAGGCCTGGAAGACCGTCTGCCGCGCGATGCGGCCACTGCCACGCGCGTGATGCGCGCGATTCATGCGGTGATGCATGGCCATGGCTATGACCGGGTGATGCCGCCGTCGATCGAATACGAACGCAGCTTTGCGGCGCGCATGGCCGGCATCCAGAGCCGCCGCATGTTCCGCTTCGTCGATCCGTCGAGCTTGCGGATGATGGCGCTGCGCAGCGATTACACCCCGCAGATCGGCCGCCTTGCCGAAACCCGTCTGGCCGAAGCGCCACGCCCCTTGCGGCTGTGCTATGCCGGGCAGGTCGTGACGATCAAGGCCGATGGCCTGAACCCCGCGCGCGAAAAGCTGCAATGCGGGGCCGAACTGGTGGGCGCAGACAACGTTGCCGCCGCAGCAGAAGCGGTCGCGCTGGCGATCGAGGCTTTGCAGGCGGCGGGCGCAACGGGCGTCAGCGTCGATTTCACCCTGCCCGATCTGGTCGATACACTGGCCGAAACGGCCCTGCCGCTCGATTCTTCGCAGATCGAAGCCGTCCGCCGCGAACTCGACACCAAGGATGCCGGTGGCCTGCGCGATGTGGGCGGCGAAGCATACGTGCCGCTGCTCTACGCTACCGGAGAGTTCGACAGCGCCATCGAGAAGCTGGCCGCCATCGACGCAGGCGGTGCCCTCGCCAGCCGGATCACCGCGCTGCGCGAAATCGCCGCCAGCCTGAACGGCATGGCCCGCCTGACGCTTGATCCCAGCGAGCGCCACGGCTTCGAATACCAGACCTGGTTCGGCTTTACCCTCTACGCCCAAGGCGTACGCGGCCCCGTAGGACGCGGTGGCACCTACCGCATTGCCGGTTCAGGCGCAGGCGAAGCCGCCACCGGCTTCTCGCTCTACCCCGACGCCCTCATCGACCTTCTGGCGGCGAATGAACCCGCCGAAGACCGCGTGTTCCTGCCGCTTGGGCACAACCGCGATGAGGCGGCGCGCCTGCGTTCCATCGGCTGGCGGACGGTCGCGGCGCTGTCGGACGCCGATAGCGCGGGAGCGTTGGGCTGCACGCATGTGCTGGGAGTTAGCGGGCCTGAGAAGGTTTGAACAACCGCCGCAATCCTCCCTTGTTTCCGAAGGCGATTGTATACCTTGCAAACAAGCTAGATGTTTTTCCGAGCTTTCAACCTATCGAGTGCAAGAACAGCACGCTTAACTGATTCGCCTCGGTCATTAAGGAAAATTGCTGAGCCGTTGTATGGAATGACGTGCACGTACGCTAGGCGCATCTCTTGAAGTTTATGTCCTACAGCTTGCACTTCGTCATATTTTGCATCGAGTTTTTCGGCAATTCTGGGGTATCGCCAGCTTTTTTCTTTTGAGCAGAGTTTGATGACTTCGCGCTCAAAGGCTGTCATCGAAATGACAACGTCCGCAGCTTGTTCATCAGACAAGGGGTGTGGCGGACTCACTCCGGTTTTTCCGGTGCTGGCATCTTAGCCTCGGCCACCTTGCGCACTCGGCCACCACAGCGCGGTTCGTCCGCGCCAAGTTCGCGGGACAGTTCCTTGAACTTGTCGGTTTGAGATTTGTCGTCAGGCATGTGGTTGGCTTCCTTCGTACGCCGCGGTTCCGGGGACAGTATGCATAGGGTCCGGCCCCTAAACCACTAAGGTACCTCGCCCCATTTTACGCCGTTCAACCAATTCAACAACAGCGCCACAAACCACCGCCCCACTTCTCGTCGCCCCGTGCTTGACACGGGGCTTGGCTACCTTTCCACGTCACCTTCGCGCACTTCCACCGCCGGATACCACTGGTCCCAAAGGTCCAGCCAATCGGGATTGGCCGCCTCTATCAGAGCGAATTTCCATTCCCGACGCCACTTTTTGACCAGCTTCTCGCGGGCGATGGCGGGTTCGATTTCGTCGTGCCGCTCGGCATATACCAGCCTTGTCTTGCCAAAGTCCTTTGCGTGGATCGAGCCGTCGCCCTCACGATGTTGCCACACGCGGCGGGTCAGATCGGATGTGACGCCAACGTACATCCCGCCACGATAGCGGTTTGCCATGATATAGACCCAGCCACCCTTTGCCATCGGGCCGTCATGCCAAAGGTGAGGTTGCAAGGGAAGCCAGGCCCCGTGTCAAGCACGGGGCGACGGGCAGGGTGCTGGATGACTGACGAACTAACCTATCCCCCGAACACCCCCTTCAACCAACGGTCCACCACCGCCGTCGCCGGGTAGGCCGGCTCCCCCAGCCTGCGGTTGATTTCGGCGTGGCCGCGCAGACCTTCGCCGGGAAAGCTGCCGATTTCCACCGCTGTGCCCGCCTTGCGCAGAGCAGCGGCCAGGGCTTCGGCCTGCCTCACTCCGTCGGCGCGCTGCACATGCAACAGCAGGAAGCGCGGCGCGTTTGGCGCTGCAGCGTGGAACGTCGGCGATAGTGCCCGCTGCCGCGCAGGATCGGTGCCGAATGCCTGAATATAGGTATCCTGCATGAACCGCCCGCCGTCCTGCATTTGCGCGGGCACATCATAGACCGCGCCATCATTGGGGATCACCCCGTCCACGTCCGCGAACGAAAGCCCCGCCCCGCGCAAATACCGTTCGTCCGTGCCCACCAGTGCCACCAGATGCGCGCCCGCGCTGTGGCCCATCAGCACGACCTTGCCGCGGTCGATCCGCAGGGCATCGGCGCGCGCCAGCAAGGCGGCCAGCGCGCTGGCGACATCGGCGGCCTGCTGTTCGACAGTCGCTTCGGGCATCAGACGGTAATTGATCGAGGCAAAGGCATAGCCTTCAGCGGGGTAATGCACCGGCTTGGCCTGTCCGGTGGCGCTGTCCTTGCTGCCGCGTTTCCACCCGCCGCCGTGGACATAGACGATCAGCGGCGCGCGCGGTTTGGGCGCGGTATCGACCGTGATCGCAGGCCAGAAGTCGAGCACCTGCAAGGGATCGGCGCCATAGGCGATGGTCTGCGCGCCGGGCACGCGGTTTTCCGCGGCCCGCTGTTCGATCCGCTGGGCACGGCGTTCGCGCCAGCGTTCCCCGATCCGGGCATCGGCCATGCCCGCCCATACCGCTGCAACACCGAGCAACCCTGCAATCCATATCCTGCGCATCGGATCCCTGTACTCTGGCTGTAAACGGGGCTGACGGTGAGGTGCGGCGGCTGTACCGTCGCTGAATTGCGCGGCGCGGCGCGTCAGGCTTGACTTGCCCGGCACTCTGCCCCTACGGCGCCCCCCGCAAACCGGGTGCCTGCCGCCCGTCCAAACCGTCCGTACCGCCGAGTCCTGTCGAAGGGCGCTACCGGATCCACCTTGGCAGGGTGGAGGAGTCTAAGCATGGCCAACGTAACCGTAATCGGCGCCCAGTGGGGCGATGAAGGCAAAGGCAAGATCGTGGACTGGCTGGCCAGCCGCGCCGATGCCGTCGTGCGCTTTCAAGGTGGCCACAACGCCGGACACACGCTGGTGGTGGGCGAACAGGTCTACAAGCTTTCGCTGCTGCCATCGGGCATCGTCACCGGCACGCTATCCATCATCGGCAACGGCGTGGTGCTCGATCCCTGGGCGCTCAAGGCGGAAATCGAAAAGCTGACCGGCCAGGGCGTGGACATCAACGCCGACAATTTCGCCATTGCCGACAATTGCCCGCTGATTCTGCCGCTGCACCGCGATCTGGACGGTCTGCGCGAACAGGCCGCAGGATCGGGCAAGATCGGCACCACCGGGCGCGGTATCGGTCCTGCTTATGAGGACAAGGTTGGCCGCCGCGCGATCCGCGTGTGCGATCTGGCGCACCTCGATGCGCTGGACGTGCAGCTTGACCGCCTGTGTGCGCACCACGACGCGCTGCGCGCCGGATTCGGCCAGCCGCCAGTCGATCGGGCCGCGTTGCTTGAGGAACTCAAGGCCATTGCGCCGTATGTCCTGCAATTCGCCCAGCCGGTGTGGAAGCGCCTGAACAAGGTGCGCAAGGCTGGCGCGCGCATCCTGTTCGAAGGCGCGCAGGGTGTGCTGCTCGATGTCGATCACGGCACTTATCCGTTCGTCACCTCGTCGAACACGGTTTCGGGCACGGCAGCTTCGGGTTCGGGCCTTGGCCCCAATTCCACCGGCTTCGTGCTGGGCATCGTCAAGGCCTACACCACGCGCGTCGGCTCCGGCCCCTTCCCCACCGAACTGGAAGACGCAACCGGCCAGCGGCTGGGCGAACGCGGGCACGAGTTCGGCACGGTGACCGGGCGCAAGCGCCGTTGCGGGTGGTTCGATGCAGTTCTGGTGCGCCAGTCCTGCGCCATTTCGGGCGTGACCGGCATCGCGCTGACCAAGCTGGACGTGCTCGACGGGTTCGAAAAGGTCCGCATCTGCACCGGCTATCGCCTGCGCGGCAAAGTGCTCGACTATTTCCCCAGCCACGCCGCCGATCAGGCTGCGGTCGAACCGATCTACGAAGAGATGGACGGGTGGAGCGGCACCACCGCTGGCGCGCGTTCATGGGCCGACCTGCCCGCACAGGCGATCAAGTACATCCAGCGCGTGCAGGAACTGATCGAAACGCCTGTCGCGCTGGTTTCGACCAGCCCCGAACGCGAAGACACGATCCTGGTGCGCGATCCCTTCGTGGATTGATAGCCTCCAGCGCCAGGGCTTTTGCGCCGAGTCGCCATCCCGGCGGGCCTGCCCGATAGCTTCGCTTGCCAGATCATTTCACCACCCGTGCGCCGGGAAACCGGCCGTATGGCCGCAATCCGCAGCCACGTGATGAAAACGAATGATTACCGATGCTTGCAGAAGATCACATGCGGTCCATAACCGCTTGTTGATCCAAAATCGAGATAACTGATCTTGACCTGACCACTATTTGTTCCACTCATGTTCGCATACGTGGAACACCTAAGGAAGGTAGCGATGGCCCAGGCTCTGTTCGAATATGCGCCCGATGATGTGGCACTGCTCCGCCCCTTCAACCCGCTTGCCGCCACGATTCTGGCCGATCGGCACCATGTGCGCGCCGAAATGGCGGAAGATGCGGCGGCGGCGGGCCTGCGCGTGGACCGGTGCGCCGATCTTGGGGAGCTGGCCAATGTGCCCGATCCCGCGATCGGCGATCTGGTGCTGGTCGATTGTCCGGTAGTGGAAGCAGCCGATCTGGCGGCACTGGCCCGGCTCGATCTGCGCGCAGCACAAACCGGGGCGCAGCTTGTCGTGTCCACCAGCATGGGTTCGCTGGATGATGTGTTTGCCTGCCTCGATCAATCGGCGGCGCAGATTCTGGTCAGCCCCAGCCGCGCCGACCGGGTCATTGCCCTTGGCCGCGTGCTGGCCGAAAGCGGTTCGGCGGTGCGCGAACTGTCCGACCATGATCGCCTGTCGCTGCTCCACCTGACTCATCAGGTCAGCCAGATCGCGCAGCGGCTGGAAACGCTTTCCACCGCGTCCGGCGCAACGCATGGTTCGGTGGCAGATGGTTCGGCCTTCGGCTTTGACGGCAACGGCGGGCGCGATCCGGCAACGCAGCGGCTGGTGCGCCAGGCGCGGCCGCCACTGCCCGATCCGCGGCTTGTCCGAAAGATCCTGCGCCAGCGCCAGGCCCGTGCCCGTTTTTTCGAAACCGATCTGTTTGCCGATCCGGCATGGGACATGCTGCTGGATCTCACCGCCGCCCGTTCGGAACACAAGCGGGTGTCGGTCACCTCGCTGTGCATCGCATCGGGGGTTCCACCGACCACCGCGCTGCGCTGGATCACCCAGATGACCGAAACCGGGCTGTTCTGCCGTTGCGAAGACGCCAACGACCGCCGGCGCGCGTTCATAACCCTTTCCGACCACGCCGTGGATGCGATGGCGCGCTATTTCGCGGAACTGGCGATTGACCCACTGCCGGTCTGAGCGCGAAAGGCCATTTCGAGTACTTATCCGCCTTCGACCAGGCGGTAGCTCCATGTCACCTCGGCGTTTGCCGGAAGATCCACCGCCCAGACGGTACGGCCATCCTTGCGCAGCACGGCCCCGCCGCCGCGCCCCGGCCGTTCCGGTTTCACCACCGTTCCCGGATAATGATTGATCCGCGCTTCGAACCGCACCGGGACGGGCCGCGCGTTGCGCGCTGTCAGGCGCACGGTCTGCGACCGCGCCGCGCGCGCCGTCACTTCGGTTTCGAGCGTCACCTGCGTCGAACCGGACAGCATGATTTCCACATCCTCACCCTCGGCGCGGTCGGGCATGCCCCCCTCCCCTGCCAGCAGCATGGTATCGCCATGCGGTTCGAAAACCGCCAGTGGTCCACCCGGTAGCGGCAGGCCCAGCCCTTCCTGCTTGCGGTTGCGGGTGCGCAACATCTGCCGCACGCCTTCGCTGTCCGTCCCGACAATGTCGGCGTGGTACAGCGCCTCCAGCTTCACGCCGCGCTTGCGCATCAGCGCAACCTGCTTTTGCGCATTGGCCGCCACCGTGACCGGGACCGGCACACGATAGAGCTTGAGATCGCCCAGTTCTTCACGCTGCACCGTAACCGGGGCGGCCATCGCGCCCATGCTGCGCTGCGCGGTCACGACGATGTCCGCCTCCATCATCACCATCGGCGCAGGCGGTGGAGCAGGCAACGCGACTGGCGGCGGCGCAGCCAGCATGGGGCGCAGGAAGCAGCGCAGCACCAGTTCCCCGCCGCTCGGCCCATCGCCGCGCGGGCCGTCTTCACGATTGACCTTGCCAGCGATCACCGCCGTTTCGGCATCGGCAAAACGGGTGCTGTCACTGCTGGCCAGCGTCACCCAGGCGTCAAGGTCGGCGCTGCGGCCATCGCGGTTCATCCGCACGACATAGTTCGCCTGCCAGTCGAAACCCCATGCCAGGTACGAAAGCGATAGCGTGACGGTGCGCGCGGCATCGCCCTGCGTCTCGATCGACAGGGTTGGCCGGGCGGAAAGGTCGGCCGGCGCCTGAGAGTACACCAGTTCATCGGTCGTACCACCGCCGCAATCGGCCACTTCAAAGCCCGCCGCCGTCTGGACAATCGCCGCGCCATCCGGGCCGGAGCGGATTACCGCGCGCTCCTCCACAACCTTGCCGCTGCCCGGCAGCGTGCGCCGCAAGGTAACCGTGCGGCCAAACATCCGCGCATAGAGACTGCGCGGGGACAGCAGGTCGGCGTCGAGGTTCTTCTCGCGCACCCCGTCGGGAAGCCCGGTGACAATCGCACTTTCCGGGAACAGCCCTGCAGCCACCCCTTCAAAACGGATCGTCGCGCGGCCTGCCGGAATTGCGACGGTGCGGGTTTCGGTGACCAGCGCATAGCCTTCCAGCCAGTCGAGCGTCATCGCCGTGTCGGCATCACGGTCCGGGGCGCGATAGACGCTGACCGCCACCGCTTCCGGCGCGGGCGAAACCGCGATCTGCTGCGCGCGGACAGGCACGACCGCCAGCGCGGACAACGCCAGTGCCAAAGGCAGGAACGCGAACAGGCGGCGCACCGGCGCGCTCAATACCGCGTGTCGAACTGCACGGTCAGCACCGTTTCCCCGTTCGCGGGCACCGGCACCTGCCAAGTCCGTTCATCGCGCGACCGCTGTGTGCCCTTGATGCTTTCGGCAGGCACGCGGCTGTCCCGCCATCCGCGATCCAGCCCCGCCTGCACCACTTCGACCGTGACCGGCGCGGCGCGCGCGTTGGTGACCGTGTAGGTCATCGTCGTGCGCCAGTAGGTCTTGCTTTCGTCCACCGTCACGACATCGGCCGGCGCGCCGTTCACGCTGACGCGATAGCGGGCGGTCCGCTCCCACTCGTCGCTGGTTATCCGTTCGCGCTTCTGCACCACGGGCTGCACCTTCACGTCGAACGCTTCGCCGGTTTTCAGTGCCAGGCTCGACCCCATCGGCGTGTGGTCGATGCTGTTTTCCCCGATGAACTGGGGCTGCCCGCGCGCATCGCGCATGTAGACGCGGACTGTCCCGGCGGGCAGTGCATCGCCCAGCCCGCCATCGCTGGCGGAGGAAAAGCGCAGCACGGTATCGGCGCTCTGCGCATCGGTCTGACTCGCCATCCAGCCGTTGCGGAAGTGGTAAGCCTTCTGCGCCGGTGCGCCCGCCACGTCGAGGAAGCTGACCTGCTTCTGCTGCGCGTTGGCCACGGTGGTGCGCCCGGCGATGGGATAGACGTAGAAATCTCCCAGACTTTCGCGGTTGGCGCTTTGCGTTCCCATGCGGTTGCCCGGCATCACCGGGCGGCGCGGGCCGTACGACGGGCTGCCATCGCCCACGGCGCCGGCGACCAGAAGCACCCTCGCCGCGCCAAACGTGGTGCCGCTGGCGTTGTTCAGCGTGATCCAGCCCTGCACATCGATCTTCCCCGCCGCTTCATCGAACAGGGCGACATAGTCCGCCTTCCACCCGAACCCCCGCGACAGATAGCTGAGAGAGACCGGCCGCGTGCCAGGGCTGGTGGTGTCAAGCGTGACCGAGAGCGTCGGCCGCGCGCGCAGCCCGTCCGGCAAGCGCGGAAAGATCACCCGCGCCCCATAACGGTCCAGCACTTCGATGCGGTCGCCGATGCGCACCACGGTACCGCCGTTGTTGGCCAGGATCAGCGCCGATTCGCGGGTTTCCACACCGGTTGCCGGGTTGGTGCGCACGACCGTCACGGTCTGTCCCACCGCCTTGTCCATCAGTTTGTCCGGGGTCAGCAGATCGTAATCGAAGTTCTGTTCGACAATGCCTGTGCCATCGGCGCTCAGCGTTACCGTTTCGGGCCGGATGGCGGCAGACACGTCGGGAAACTCCTGCCGCGTGCGCCCGGTCGGCAGGTTCATCCGCCGCACGTCCTGCACCAGCGCCAGGTCGTTGTTGTAGATCGTGAGCGACACATCGCCCTGCGCCGAGGGCGGCTCTGCCTGCGCCATGGCTGCGGCAGGAATTGTCGCCAGTACAAGGAAACCGCAGCCACGCATCACATTCTCCCGCCCCGCCGTTATGCAGATGGCTAACCTTTCCCCCACGCCAGATCAACGCCACCTGAACGATACCGGGCGGGACGGCGGTTGCGGTGCGGGACGATGGCACTACACAAGGCGTCATGGCCGAACATTCATCGCTGCTCGAAGATGGCTTCATCCTGCTCGGCTTCGCGCTGGTGTTCGTGCTGGCGTTCCGCCGCATGGGCCTTGGCGCGACGCTGGGCTATCTGCTCGCGGGCGCGGTGGCCGGGCCGCAAGTGCTGGGTCTGGTGGGCGATGCCCAGACCAAGCTGGGCATTGCGGAACTGGGCATCACGCTGCTGCTGTTCCTTGTCGGGCTGGAACTGAACCCCGCGCGCCTGTGGCGGCTGAAGCGCGATATCCTTGGCCTTGGGCTGATTCAGGTGGCGGCCTGCGGGCTGGCCGTGGCTGGCGTGATCTGGCTGACCACCGCGTTTTCCCCGGCGGCAGCCCTGGCGCTGGGCCTGCCGCTGGCGCTTTCGTCCACGGCGCAGGTGCTGCCCATGCTGCAATCGTCCGGGCGGCTGCGCACGCCGTTCGGGGAACGCGCCTTTGCGATCCTGCTGTTCCAGGATCTGTCGATCATCCCGCTCATCACGATCATCGCCGCGCTCAGCCGCAATCCGGCCGATGCCGGGGGGCCGCCGGGCGGGGTGCTGGCGATCCAGACCGTGGTGGCGCTGGGCGGGCTGATCGCGGCGGGGCGCTTTGTCATCCGGCCGCTGTTCCGCCTGATCGGCAATCTTGGCGAACGCGAAATGTTCGTGGTCGCCGCACTGTTCACGGTCATGGCTTCGGCGGCGGTGATGCAGGGCATCGGGCTGTCCCCGGCGCTGGGTGCTTTCGTGGCCGGGGTGATGCTGGCCGACAGCCCCTATCGCCACGAGCTCGAAGCCGATGTCGAACCGTTCCGTTCGATCCTGCTGGGTCTGTTCTTCCTCGCCGTGGGGATGATGCTGGACCTGCACACAATCGCCGAACGGCCGCTTTTCGTGGCGGGCATGGCGGCCATGCTGATCGCGGTGAAGGCAACCGTTATCTTTGCGATAGCCCGCGCGTTCGGCATGGCCTGGCGCGGGGCACTGGCGCTTGGCCTGCTGCTCAGCCAGGGGGGCGAGTTCGGCTTCGTGCTGTTCACCCAGGCACAGAACGCCTTGCTCATTGCGCCCGATGCGGCCAGCCTGTTCGGCGCGGTGGTAACGGTGTCGATGGCGACCACCCCGTTCCTGATGATGGCGACGGCACGGTTCCGCACGCAAGCCGTGGCTGCCACGCAGGAGCGCGAAGGACCGCGGGCCGATGGCGCCAGCGCGATCATCGTCGGGTTCGGGCGGTTCGGTCAGGGCGTCAGCCAGATCCTGCTTGCCAGCAACATCCCGGTGACAATGGTCGATACCGACATCGAAATGATCGACGTTGCCGCAAGCTTCGGTGCGAAGGTCTATTTCGGCGATGGCACCCGGCTGGACCTCCTGCGCCAGGCTGGCGCGGCGGATGCGCAGATGATCTTCTTCTGCATGGACGGGGACCAGATCGGACCGGACCTTGTCGAAGCCGTGCACGAAGCCTTTCCCCGCGCCGCCATCTATATCCGCGCTTTCGACCGCCGGGCGCTGATCCGGCTCAAGACCACGCCCGCGCGGGCTGTCGTGCGCGAAGTGCTGGAATCGGCGGTGAAGATGGCGCGGATCGCGCTCGCCGATGCCGGGGTTTCCGAAGAGGCGATCAACCGCGCCGAAGACATGTTCCGCGCGCGCGACCGCGAACGGCTGACCGCGCAGATCGAAGCGGGCGACATCCGCGTAGCGCGCGACCGGATCATTACCCGGCCCGAACCGTCCAGCGGATGATGCGATGGCTTGACGGCTCCGGCCAAACCGCGCAATAGCGCCGCACCGCGCGAGCGGGCGCTTAGCTCAGTTGGTAGAGCATCTCGTTTACACCGAGAGGGTCGGCGGTTCGAGCCCGTCAGCGCCCACCATTCTCCGGACAGGCCTTGGCCACCGGACTTTCGCATCGGCGCCACGGCCAGCCTCGGTTCGCCGCAGCGTTAACCCCTTGCTAACCAGAATTGGCAATGCTGGCGGCATGGTTCGGCCGTCTTTCCTTTTCCAGAAAGCCACCGCGCTGCTGCTTGGCATCGCGCTGGCGGGCTGTGCAGGATCGCCCGAACCGCCGACACGCCGCGCGGGCTACGGCGGCGGTGCATCGCTGAGCCAGACGCCGCAGGGCCGCGCTTGCCTGGCCAGCCTTGGCCAGAGCCGCGCCAGCTTCACGCCGCTGGCGGATCGCTATTTCAGCGCGGGCTGTTCAACGCTCGGCGCCGTACGGCTCGATCGGCTGGGCGGCGATCGGGGTCAGTTCGAACTGGCCAATCTTGGCCCGGTGTCGTGCCCGCTCGCCAACGGCCTGCAAGGCTGGGCGCGGTTTGGCGTGGACCGCGCGGCTCGGCAGATCCTTGGCAGTGCGCTGATGCGGATCGAAACGATGGGCAGCTATTCGTGCCGCACAGTGGCGGGAACCAACCGCCTTTCCGCTCATGCCACGGCCAATGCCGCCGATATTGCCGCGTTTCGACTGGCCGACGGGCGGCGGATCAGCGTGCTGTCGGACTGGAACGCATCTTCCCCGCAAGTCCGCGCGTTCCTGCGCACCGTGCGCGACAGTGCCTGCAAACGCTTTGGCACCGTGCTCAGCCCGGATTACAACGCCGCGCACCGTGACCATTTTCATCTTGAAGTCAGCGGCGATGCGCGCGGACGGGCATTCTGCCGCTAAGACTAAGCCGCTTCGTCGTCCAGCCCGGTGGCTTCGATGCGCAGCCGCACGGCTTCGGCGGCATGGCGCGCGCCCAGCTTGCCCATCATCTTCATGCGGTGGATTTCGACGGTGCGCGGGCTGATTTCGAGATCGCGGGCAATGGCCTTGTTGCTGCACCCTTCGGCCAGCCGGTCCAGCACTTCGCGTTCACGTTGCGACAGGCGGGAAATCCGTTGCCGCGCTTCGGCGGCGCGGGCGCGCTGGGCGCGGAACGATTCCGCCTCTGCCGCTGCACGCCCCACCGCTTCGTTCAATGGGGCGATCTGTTCCGGCATGGCGAGGTAGTCGAGCGCGCCAGCCTTGATCGCGCGGACCACGGCGGACGTTTCCGGCGTTTCGGCAATGGCGATGACCGGCAGCCAGTGCCCGGCCTGCATCATCGCGGAGATCAGCCGGGGTATCCCTTCGCCCACCGGATCGTCGTGCGCCAGGACAAGTCCGCCTGCCGGGGCATGCGCCAGCAGTTCTGCAACGCTGGCATATATTTCGGCATGGTGGCCTGCTGCAAAGGCGAGCCGGGCGAGCTGTGCCCGGCGGGCAGTGTCACCATCGAGGATGTGGAGTGTTACGCGATCAACCATGGGCAGAGTAAGTCACCCTCGCCGCACAAAACACCACAGACGTTAGCTTCGGAATGAACTGAAAGCAGACGCAAATCCGGTAAACCTACAGGTTTTTCCTAAGGACCATCGCTTCGGGAATGGACCAATCCCGTGCCTCAATGGCGTGCCTTGGGCAAACTTTCCATCTACGGCGTCCGGCTTTGACAATTTTGCAGGCAATTACCGCAAGATGCCATTAACCACTGCGCCTGACGGCCTGGCGGAGTCGGATGCCGCCTTGCGGCTTATCCGCCGCTCGCCTGTTCACCATCCTGTGCAAAGGCATAGTCCGGCAGCGACTGGAACGCCTGCCGCAAGGCTTCGCTCCAGCTTGAAGAGATCGCGTTGAAATACGGATCGCTCGCCAGCACGCGGCGATGGTGCAGCGGTTCGAACCGGTCGCGTTCGATCACCATGAGGTCGAGCGGGAGGCCGACCGAAAGGTTGGCCGCAATGGTCGAATCGAACGACACCATGACCAGCTTCACCGCCGCTTCGAAGCTCATCGTCCGGTCATAGGCGCGCAGCAGGATCGGGCGCCCGTACTTTGTTTCGCCAATCTGGAAGAACGGCGTATCGAAGCTGGCTTCGATGAAATTGCCTTCGGGATAGACGAGGAACAGCCGCGGTTCCATGTCGCGGATCTGGCCCGCCACGATCATCGAGGCGGTAAAGCGCGGGCCTTCGCCTTCCATACCGCCATCCAGCCGCCGCTCGATCACCCCGCGCAGCAGATTGCCGACCAGCGTGGCCACCTGAAACATCGTGGGAGCTTCAAGAATCGACGGGCGGCGGTCACCGGGTGCCTTGGTGCGTTCCTCGATCTGGGAAATCACGGCCTGCGTGGTGGCCAGGTTGCCGGCGGTCATGATCGCGATCTGGCGTTCGCCGGGCACCGACCAGTGGAACATCTTGCGGAACACCGAGATGTTGTCGACGCCCGAATTGGTGCGCGTGTCGCTCATCAGGACCAGCCCCTTGTCGAGCACCATACCCACGCAATACGTCATCGCCCCGCCCCGATCATGCACCAAGATACTGTGTCTTTACGCCAGACCGATCCGGCACGCGTGCCGAATCTTTCCCCCTGCCGTGTCTGACAGTGCTGCCTACTGTTCCATATGCTGCTGTTCAACGGCAAGCGACACGCGCATGGATTCGTCATGCGTGCCGTACCTTATCCCCGTGATAGGTGCCGCTTCGCGGTAATCGCGCCCGGTCGCCACCCGGACATAGCGGGCATCGGGGCTGATCCCGTTGGATATGTCGAAGCCGACCCAGCCAAGGCCATCGACAAAAGCTTCGGCCCAGGCGTGCCCGGCATCCTGCTGCACGCGGTCGTCCATCATCAGGTAACCGCTGACATAGCGCGCGGGAACCCCCATCGCGCGCGCAGCAGCGATGAACACGTGGGCATGGTCCTGGCAAACGCCTGCCCCTGCGGCGAGCACGTTTTCCGCCGTGCTTCCGGCATCGGTGTGCCCGGTGGCATAGCTCACCCGTTCACACACCAGCGCCGAAAGCGAATGCAGGCGACCGACCGTGGCATCGTCCTGCGCCACCGCCGCCACCAGCGAGCGGGTGCGCGGGCCGACGCGGGTCAGATCGGTCTGTTCGAGGAACTGCCACATCGGCATATGGCCGGAATGCCTGCCGATGATCCCGGCTTCGTCATTGGTATCGACCACGCCGGTGCAGCGGATCGTCACTTCGCGCACGCCCGGCTCAAACGAGATCAGCGAGACATGGTTGCAGTTCTGATCGTCGTATTCGACCTGCAGCCGCGCGCCTTCAAAGTGCATGTCCCACGCCACGACCTGTTGCCCCGCCGACGTCTTGGGCAGTAGCCGCAACCGCTGCAAGCCGTGCGAAACGGGCTCGGAAAAGGTGTAGTGGGTGGTGTGATCGACGGAAAGCCGCATGAGACAAGCCTATTCGGAGAAGCGGTAATCGCGCTGGATCTGCTTCGCCAGCGCAGTGTTGCCGGCGATGAACTTGCCGATGAACTCGTGCAGGCCCTGCTCGAAGATCATGTCGATGGTCGAAGCATGGAACCGGCTGTCGGCATCGCGCAGCAGCGCATGACACGGCATTTCGGTGCCATATTCGCGCGCCAGCCCGGCGAGGTTGGACCGCAGCTTGGAATAGCAGAACGCCAGGCTGCGCGGGAAGCGGCCGTCGAGCACCAGAAACTCGGCAATGCTGCGCGGGTCCATGCGCCCGGCGTTGAGCCAGCGGTAGGCGCGCTCCCCGGCGACCGACCGCAGCACGGTTTCCCACTGCACGTTGTCGAGGCTCGACCCGACATAGGAGACCGACGGCAGCAGCACGTAATACTTGACGTCAAGGATGCGCGCGGTGTTGTCGGCACGTTCGATGAAACTGCCGATGCGCGCGAAATTGTAGATCTCGTTGCGCAGCATGGTGCCTTCCATCGCGCCGCGCACCTGCGTTGCCTGGCGCCGCACCATGTCGAGCACATCGCCCAGCCGGGTTTCGGGCACGGGCCGGGCCAGCGCCTCTTTCAGCCGCATCCAGCCATCGTTGACCGATTCCCAGACCTCGCGCGTGATCCCGGCGCGGACCATGCGGGCATTGGTGCGCGCCATCTCGGTCATCTTCAGCACGCTGCCGGGGTTTTCCCGGTCGCGCAGGATGAAGTTGAACACGTTCGGCCCGTTGAACTCGGCACCATACTTTTCCGCATAGGCCCGCTTCAGCCCCAGCGTCACGATCAGCGAGCGCCATTCGTCCGAGGCATCGACGGCATCGCGCGTCAGCGCCATGCGGAAGCCCGCCTCGATCAGGCGCGCGGTGTTTTCCGCCCGTTCAAGATAGCGGAACAGCCAGAAGATACCGTTGGCAGAACGTCCTAGCATGAAGAGTCCTTAAGCGTCAGTCGTCCAGCACCCAGCTATCCTTGGTGCCTCCGCCTTGCGAGGAATTGACCACCAGCGATCCCTTCTTGAGCGCAACGCGGGTCAGGCCGCCGGGCGTGATATCGATGCCGTTGGGGCTGACCAGCACGAAGGGCCGCAGATCGACGTGGCGCGGCGCAAGCCCCGCGCGAGTCAGGATCGGCACGGTGGACAGCGAAAGCGTGGGTTGGGCGATGTAGTTTTCCGGCCGTGCGCGCAGCTTGGCTTCGAACGCGGCCAGTTCCTTCTTCGACGATGTCGGCCCGATCAGCATGCCGTAACCGCCCGACCCGTGCACTTCCTTGACCACCAGTTCCGCCAGGTTGTCGAGCACGTATTGCAAGGCTTCCGGCTCGGAACAGCGCCAGGTCGGCACGTTGGGCAGGATCGGCTTTTCGCCGGTATAGAACTCGACGATTTCGGGCATGAACGAATAGATCGCCTTGTCGTCGGCAATCCCGGTGCCCGGCGCATTGGCGATGGTGATGCCGCCGGAACGGTACACGTCCATGATCCCCGATACCCCCAGCACGCTGGAAGGGTTGAAGGTCAGCGGATCGAGGTATTCATCGTCCACGCGGCGGTAGAGAACGTCGATCGGCTGATAGCCGCGCGTCGTGCGCATGGCGATGCGCCCGTCCTCCACCCGCAGGTCGGTGCCTTCGACAAGTTCGGCGCCCATCTGGTCGGCCAGGAAGGCATGTTCGAAATAGGCCGAATTGTAGATCCCCGGCGTGAGCACCGCGACCACCGGCTTGCCCCCGCTGCACCGTGGCGGCGCGCAGGCGGCAAGGCTGCGGGCCAGACGGCGCGGATAGTCCGAAACTTCGCGCACCCGCACGCGGGTGAACAGTTCCGGGAACATCGCCATCATCGTTTCGCGGTTCTCCAGCATGTAGGAGACCCCCGATGGCGTGCGCGCATTGTCTTCGAGCACCATGAAATCGTCTTCCCCGGTGCGGACAAGATCGATCCCGACGATGTGCGTATAGACGCCCCCCGGCGGCGTGAAGCCGACCATTTCCGGCAGGAAAGCGTCGTTCCCTTTCAGCAGCCGTTCGGGCAGGCGACCGGACCGGACGATTTCCTGGCGATGGTAAAGATCGTGCAGGAAGGCATTGAGCGCCCGCACCCGCTGTTCGATCCCGCGCGACAGCTTGCGCCACTGCTTGGCGGAAATGATCCGCGGCACCATGTCGAAGGGGATCAGCCGCTCTTCGGCGTCTTCGTTGCCATAGACGTTGAAGGTAATGCCGGTGCGGCGAAAGAAAGCTTCTGCCTCGCTGCCCTTGCGCCGCAAAAGATCTGGCGGCTGCTCGTCATGCCATTTGCAGTAATCTGCATAGGCAGGCCGCACCGTTCCGTTGGCATCGAGCATCTCGTCATACGACGAGGGCGAGGTTTTTGTCATAGGCACATCCCGTCTGAACGCCAAGCTTGCACAACGAATCGGGTTTGCCAAGCATGCCAATGCTGCATGTGCGAAATAATTTTGCAGACCGGTTTCAGCGCATCACCAACCGGGCGGGCGCGGCGCATATCAGTGCGCGGCAATCAGCCGGGCGACAGTGGCGGCAACATCGGGGTGCGCGGCAAATCCCAGGTGCGTGCAGCGCATCGCCACGGCAAGATCACGCTCCTCCTTGCGCCCGCAGGCCGAACGCGGTGCCACGATGCCATCGCGCGCGCTCCACAGGGCGATCGTCGGCACCGGCGGCTTGACCGCCATCTGCGCGCCGATCGGCGGATCGTCCACCGAATGGCCCGCAATCATCTGGTAGGCGCGCCAGGCGTTGTTGGCGCGCCGGTCCCCGGAAAAGGGGGTGCCCATGGTGATGACCAGCCGCACTGCTTCGGGATGGCGCCGCGCCACTTCGCGCGCAAAGATGCCGCCCAGGCTCCACCCTACCAGCACCAGCGGTTCGCCTTCCTTGCGCGCCATTGCGCAAACGCGTTCGCACAGCCGGTCGAAACGCTCCTCGGTCGGGCCGAAGTTGAACCCCAGCCCCCAGTCGCTGACACGGTGCCCGGCAGCTTCGAGCACCTTGCCCAGCGGCTTCATGCGCGCCGGGTGCGTGCCGAAGCCCGGCAGGAGCATGACCGGGCGCGAAGGCCCGGCCAGAGCTTCCGCCGCTATCGCGCGGCGCTGCCCCTGCCAATGTTCCACAGGGGTACGCAGTTCGGCCAGCAACCGCGACAGCGCCGGGCCGCGCACGCCCTCCGGCCGCGGTTGCAGCGCCAGCGCCCCACGGCGCACGATCTCGTCGCGCAGCAGCGCAAGCCGGGCGGTCATCTGCCCGGCGCGCTGCGCCATGTCCGTGGGTCGGGTCGTCATCGTCATTGCCTGCGCCCTATCTGCCTAATGCAGGATGAACGCCAGAGCAGCGGCATTTGTTTCAAATATGCGTCAAAAAAGGCAAGGCGCCGGAACGGTCAGGATTCCTCGTCGCCCTTGCATTCGCCCACCCGCTTCGATGCCATGGCCATCTTCATGGTCATGGTCTTCCCATTCGGGGCGCTGCCGGTGACATCCATCGTCATATCGGTGGAGTCGGGCGCGTACGTTCCGGCCATCGTCATACGCGCTTCGCCGCCGCCTTCGCGCGCGCCGCCCTTGCAGACCATCGTCGCGTCGATCTTGCCGCCGCCCATGGTGAAAGTATCGTAGCGGCAATCGGCGTCCTGCTGGCCGAAGAATGCGGCGTCGGGCTTTTCCGCCTCCTCCTTCGTCAGGCAACTGGCTGTGGTGCGCCCCTGCCCCAGCATCTGCTCCATCGCTTTCTTTGCTTCGGGCGGCATCCCTTCGACTTCGAACTTGACGAACTTCATCGTCATTTCCCAGCGGCCGGGGTTGAGCTTCACGCCCGCATCGGCAACCTTTTCCGCGACCTCGCTGGCCGAGATGTTCTTTTCGTCGATAGCCTTGTCATCGCCGCACGCAGAGAGTGCGAGCAGGGGCACGAACATGGCAAGGGCAGCAGTACGCATTGGTATCATCCTCTTTCATTCCTGCCCTGAAGGCTAACACCGCGACGCAAAAGAGCCAGTGCTCCAGATCACCCTGTTAGACGCCTGCGGTACATCCGGTTCCCCTCACGACGCAGGGTTCTGGCTTTTTATCGCTGCCTCAACTATTTTTGCGACAACGGCGGGAGACAGAAGGCTCGCGCCATCATCCGTTTTTGGATCACCACTTCCCGGCGCAGCGATCTTTGCCCCTGCTTCATCGCCCAACCCCTCAGCCAGCAGGCGCTGCACTACCAGATCGAACACTTGCTGCACTTTCTTCATCGCATCGTCAGAGTTTTCCTCGATTGCCTTGCTGGCGCGCAGCAGGCCACACAAACGTTCAATCAGATCGATCTGCTGCGCATAACAGCGCCGGTCCTCCATGATCTTGGCGTCGTGCCGCAACAAAGCGATGGAAATCGACGACAGACCCAGAAACGGAAAAGCAAAAATCAGCCATGGGAAATAGGGCGATTGCTCGAAAATCCCGATAATCCTGTCGTGCTCGAACAACCACAACACCGGTGGCAGAAGAAGAAAAATAGCGGCTAGCACCAAAGCGATCGCGCCAAACCTGCGATAGTAAGGCGATGAACCATCCGCCGCATCAAGCCGACCGCGCGCCGACTTCTGTCCCTCGTCGCTCAAGGCTGCAATGGCCGTATCAACACGCTCGCGCAAACCGCCTTGAACTGCCTTTTCCCGCCCCGCAGTTGCTTCGGCAATGCCCTGCTCGGCGCGGGCCTGTTCAGCAAGCCAGGTCAATCTTTGCTCAACCTGGCCAACTTGCCTATCAGCCTTGATCAGCGCGTAGATCTCAAGCGCCTTGTCGAAATATTCCTCAGCGGCGCTGAAGTTCCCCTGATCGGATTCCAGATCGCCCAGACTTCGCAATGTGTTGGCTTCGCCAAGTCGGTCCGCGATTGTCCGGTAGAGTATAAGCGCAGCCTCGTAGTGGCCGCGCGCTGCTGCGGGATTGCTGAGCTGACGCTCCAGTTCACCCAGACCCAGCAGCGTATTCGCTTCACCAAGCCTGTCCTTGACCTCACGAAATAGGAGCAACGCGGCGTCATAGTGCCCACGTGCGACATCCGGGGCACCAAGCCATCGCTCCAGGTCGCCAAGACTTTGCAGCGTATTCGCTTCGCCAAGCCGATCCTTGACCTCACAATATAGAGCCAGCGCAGCGTCATAGTGCCCACGTGCGATATCCGGGACACCAAGCCGTTGTTCCAGATCGCCAAGACTTTGCAACGTATTCGCTTCGCCAAGCCGGTCCTTGATCTCACGATAGAGGACCAACGCAGCGTCATAGTGCCCACGTGCGACATCCGGTGCACCAACCCGGCGTTCCAGGTCGCCAAGACTTTGCAGCGTATTCGCTTCGCCAAGCCGCTGCTTAGGGTCCGGACTCACTACAGCCACCAGATGACGGTTGCGGCGAGGCTGATGGCGCCCATGAAGTTTTTGAGGTTGCGATCGAAGCGGGTGGCGATGCGGCGCCAGTCCTTGAAGCGACAGAACAT
>JBHSCB010000023.1:0-66146 GCA_042650965.1 Novosphingobium lubricantis
TTGCGACGATTGTCCAAAACATGTGCCGTTGGCCGGTGACATACACGCTTTTGGACCGCTTATCATTCATCACGATATCATAGCTGGCGTGGCCGCAACCGTGAAACGAATTTGTCCACGCCGCCTAGCGCCTCTTAACCCGGCTACGGCCACTGGTTAACCAACGCTGCGACTTTGATCACACTAGCCACCCCGCACCGCCCACAGCCGCTATTTTCGGACAACTGTCCACTTTGCCATGAAGACAAAGCTGAAAGTCGGTTCTCCGTTTTCCTTCGCTGCGTTGCACGCAGAAGTTCAATGCCATGGTTAACGCAAAGACTATCCGATTGCTTGGGTAAACTGCGCTCATTGATCCAAACTGGAGCAATTGTCCGCGCTTGCAGTTGCCCTGCCGATAAAGCATGTCGGGTAGGATTATGGCGTTGTTCCGCAACAGATCCGTGCAGATTTCCGATACGCTCGCCTTGCGCAGGGTTGGCGACATGGTGCGCGCACGGCTGCGGGCGGACCCCGGCGTGTACTGCCTCCCATTCGACAAGCTGGAAATCTTCGGGGTTACCGATTTCCTTACACCCGCAGAATGCGAGCGGCTTGTCGCCATCATCGACAGCGTGGCCCGGCCATCCTCCACGTACAGTGGCACCGACGCCTCAGGCCGCACCAGCTACAGCGGCGATGTGAACCCGCACGACCCGTTCGTGCTGGGGCTGCAACGGCGGATCGACGATCTGATGGGCATCGACCCGGCGTTCGGGGAGACGATCCAGGGCCAACGCTACGCGCCGGGCCAGGAGTTTCGCGGCCATTTCGATCACTTCCTGCCATCGCAATCGTTCTGGGACGCCGAACAGAAGCGCGGCGGGCAGCGTAGCTGGACGGCCATGGCCTATCTCAACGCCGTCGAGGAAGGGGGCACTACCGACTTTACCCGCATCGACCTGTCGATCCCGCCACAGCCGGGCGCGCTGCTGATCTGGAACAACATGAAGCCCGATGGCACGCCAAACCCGTTTGCAATGCATGCCGGGATGCCCGTCGTGCGTGGCGTAAAATATGTGCTGACCCGCTGGTATCGGGCGCGCCCGTGGCGATAGCCCGGCGGATCGCCACCGGCCTCGTGGCGCTCGCGCTGGTTCTGCCGATGGCCGCCTGCGCGCCTGCAGCCGTGCATCCCGCCGAGGCAGCCTCTGCCGGCACAGCGCGGTCAAGACTGGCGCAGATCGACAGCGATCACGCCACCGTCAACGGGCAAGCAGGGTTGATCGCCATACCCGGCGGATCGTCAGACGCCTTTCCCGAAGCCACCCTGCCGCCAGCCGCCGCTCTTGCCCGCTTGTTCGCGCAGGATGCCAGCACTGCTGCGGCGCTTGATCCGCTGGGCGCGCTTGAACAGGGACGCCCTCTGCCCGTCTCCCGCTTCGAGATGCTGTTCACGCCGGAACTGGTACGGTTGCGCCGCGAAGCCAATGCCCGCGCGCTCGCGGCACTGGACAGGATCGACGCGACGCGCCTTAATCCGCGCGATCGCATTTCCCGCGCCGTTTTCGAAGACGCAAAACGGACGGAGCGGGTTCTGCTTTCCCCGGATGTCCAGGCGCTGACCGCGGTGCAGCCTTTCAACCACTTCGGCGGGTTCCACGTCAGCTATCCCGAAATGTCGACCGTGGCCAAAACCGAAGGGCTTGCCACCCCGGCCGATATGGAAAGCCTCATCGCCCGGCACCGCGCGCTGCCACGCGTATTCGACCACGCAATCGCCCGCTTCCGTGAAGGGATGGCCAGTGGCGTCATGGCACCGCGCCTTACCGTCGACAACATGATTGCGCAGATCGACGCACTGCTGGCCGAACCCGTGGCAACGTCCGCGTTCATGGCCCCTGTCCGCACTTTCGCACCAGGCACCCCGCCCGCTGTGGAACGACGGCTGCGCGATGAACTTGAAGCGGTTACGCGCGAGAGCATCTATCCCGCATACGCACGTTTGCGGCGTTTTCTGGCGGATGATTACCGACCCGCCGCAAGGGCAACACCGGGACTTGTGGCCATGCCCGGCGGCGAACGGCTCTACCGCCTGCTCATACGGTATCACACCACGCTCGACCTCGATCCGGCGGCGGTCCACGCGCTTGGTGTGAGCGAAGTAGCGCGCATCAAGGCGGAGATGGAACGGGTCAAGCAAGATCTGGGATTCACCGGCGCCCTGCCGTTGTTCTTCGATCATATCCGCACCGACCCACGGTTCCACCCGCGCAACGAAGCCGAACTTGCCGCAGGATTCCGGGCCGTCGGGCGCAAGGTCGATGCCCTCGCACCGCGCCTGTTCCTGCATGTGCCGCGCACGCCGCTCCAGATCGAACCCTTTCCGGCCATCTACCGCGCGCGGTTCGAGGCAGGCGGCAGTTATGCGCAAGGGTCGGCAGACGGACGCCAGCCGGGCGTGTTCTTTTTCAACAGCTACGACATCCGGAGCCGGTTCCTGTCGGGGGTTGCCACGCTTTACCTGCACGAAGGATCGCCGGGGCACCATTTCCAGATCAGTCTGGCCCAGGAAAACGAAACACTGCCCGATTTTCAACGTTTCGGGGGCAATACCGCCTATACCGAAGGCTGGGCGCTCTATGCCGAGACGCTTGGCTACGAAATGGGCTTCTACGCCGATCCCATGCAGCACTGGGGCACGCTGGACGACGAGATGCTGCGGGCAATGCGGCTGGTCGTCGACACCGGCATTCACGCCAAGGGATGGAGCCGCAATCAGGCGGTCGCCTACATGCTGGCCAATTCCGGCATGGGCCGCAGCGACGCCGAAGCGGAAGTTGATCGCTACATCGCCAACCCCGGCCAGGCGCTGGCCTACAAGATCGGGGCTTTGACGATCCAGCGGCTGCGACGCGAAGCCGAAACGCAGCTCGGTGCCCGCTTCGACATCCGCCAGTTTCACGATCAGGTGCTTGGCAGCGGCGCCTTGCCAATGCCGGTGCTGGAAGCCAAAGTGCGCGACTGGATAGCGCGAAGCCTGCAGGATGGACAGTAGCGCGGAATGGACAGCAACATCGGGGGTTTACCCGGCGTCAGCTTTTCGCCGCTAGCCATTGCGGACACATGATCGAACCTTCGATGGAAAACGCCTGGCGATGATGAGAAAGAAGCTGGTCCTGACCACCGCGATGGCAGCCACGCTGGGCGCCTGTTCCGGCGCCAACGGCAAGAATGAGGACGTGGTGGCCGACCGGGATACAGCGGTATGCGTCGATCAGGATGGAAGGCGCGTCGACGATGGCGAGTGCAAGCGCAACACGCGCAGCGGCGGTCGAATCGCCAGCGGATTCCTGTGGTATTACGTCGGGCGCGGCAGCCGCATTCCCCTGCGCGGGGATTCGGTCAACGATCCGAAGCTTGATTTTCGTGGCAGCTATTTCGCCACCAAGGGGGCAACCTATGCCCCGGCCCCGGCCGCCGCCAACATCGTGCGGTCTGCCGCAGTAACACGCGGCGGCTTCGGCGAATCCGCAAGGCGGTTCGGCGGAAGCTGGTCCTGATCGGTGGAGCGCCTGACGCTTGAACCGCGCCCTGGCTGGCGCGATGCCGTGTCGGAACTGGGGTTGCTGTGGCACAGCGACGCCGAAAATCCCTACTGGGACGAATCCGCCTGCTATGCCTTCACTCTTGATCAGATCGAAACGCTTGAGGACGCAAGCGAGACGGTCCACGCGCTGTTTGTCGAAGCTGGCGCGCGCATCGCCACGGACGACCGGCTGCTAGCCGCGTGCGGCGTCCCCCAGCCTTACCGCAAAGCCGTGCGCGAGGCGTGGCAACGGCGCGATTGCGCGCTCGATTTCGGACGTTTCGATTTTGCATGGGATGGCACCGGTGCGCCACGCTTGCTCGAATACAACTGCGATACGCCTACCTCGCTTCTCGAAGCCTCCATCGTCCAATGGTACTGGAAGGAAGATGTCTTCCCCGCGCTCGACCAGTTCAACAGCCTGCACGAAAAGCTGATCGAACGCTGGCAGCAGATTGCTCCGGCGCTTGCCGGACGCCGGGTGTGGTTCACCCACTTCAACGATGAAGCGCACGAAGACACGATGACCACCACTTACATGCGTGATCTGGCGCAGCAGGCGGGGCTTGAAACGCATGGCTTGCTGATCGACCAGATCGGGATCGACGCCGAAGGACGCATCGTCGATCAGGATGACGGGCTGATTTCCGCACTGTTCAAGCTCTACCCGTGGGAATGGATGGCCGAAGAAGCGTTCGGGCAGCAGATCCTGCCCCATATTGCCGATACGGTCTGGCTGGAACCCGTATGGAAGATGATGTGGAGCAACAAGGCGGTACTGGCCATCCTGTGGGACATGTTCCCCGGCCACCCCAACCTGTTACCCGCGACGCTCGACCCACGCATGGTTGCGGGCGATTTCGTGTCTAAACCCGTCCTTTCGCGCGAAGGGGCAAACATCGAGGTCGTGGTCGGGGGCGAGGTGATTGCCAGCAGCGGCGGCAGCTATGCGCGCGACCGGCTGGTATATCAGCAACGCTACCCGCTGCGCGATTTCGGGCGCGGGTATCCGGTGCTGGGCAGTTGGATCGTCGGCGGCAAGGCGGCCGGGCTTGGTATCCGCGAGGACGGGCTGATTACCGGCAACGCCGCTCGTTTCGTGCCCCACATCATCCGCAATTGATCGACGAAGCCCGGTTTTCGATCAGCCGTCCAATGCCTCTGCGATCAGTTTACGGGTATTTTCCACGCCATAAAGCGCGATGAAGCTGCCCATGCGCGGCCCCTGGGGTGAACCCAGCAGTGTTTCATACAGGCACTTGAACCAGTCGCGCAGGTTTTCGAATCCGTAGTGCGGATCCTTCCCGACTTCGTACACAATGGTCTGCAATTCTTCCGCAGTGGCATCGTCGCTGGTCGCGGCAAGTTCCTCGTCCAGCGCAGCCAAGGCCTGCGCCTCTACGCCATCGGGCTTGCGGCGGATCAGCGTTGGCGCAACGAAATCGCGGTTGTACGCCAGCGCCCGCGTAACCAGCGCATCGAGCGCGGGGTGTACCGCCGGATCGGCGTCATCAACGTAATTGCCAAGGTAGGACCAGACCTGATCGCGCGTTGCCCCGGCGCCAAGCACGCCAACAAGGTTCAGCAGCAAACCGTAGGTTACCGGCAGGGCATCGCCATCACCCCCGTGATAGCCATTGGTGCGCAGCAGGTGCCACACCGGGTTGCCCAGTTGCTGTTCGATCGGCTGCATCGGCAGCTTTTCACGAAACTGCCAGTATTCATCGACCGCGCGCGGGATGATGCCGACATGGAGCGACTTGGCGCTCTTGGGCTCACGGAACAGGTAGAAGCCCAGCGATTCCTCGCTGCCGTAATCAAGCCACTGTTCGATGGTCAGCCCGTTCCCCTTGGACTTCGATATCTTTTCGCCCCGTTCATCAAGGAACAGTTCATAGATCAGCCCTTCGGGGCGGCGTCCGCCCAGTACCTTGGCAATCCGGCCGGACTGGGTGGCGCTGTCGGTCAGATCCTTGCCGCACATCTCGTAATCGACTTCGAGCGCGACCCAGCGCATCGCCCAGTCGACCTTCCATTGCAGCTTTGACCAGCCGCCCAGGATCGAATGGTTGATAACGGTCCCATCGGCATCGGCAAAACGCACAATGCCCGCCTCGGCATCGACTACCTCGATTGGTACCTGAAGGACTTGCCCGGTCGAAGGCGATACCGGCAGCACCGGCGAATAGGTCCGCCGCCGCTCTTCGCGCAAAGTCGGCAACATGATGTCCATGATCGCCTGATAGTTGCGCAGGACGTTCCTCAGCGCATCGTCGAAGGTACCCGAATTGTACCGGTCCGATGCCGAAACGAACTCGTAGTCGAACCCGAAACGATCGAGGAAATCGCGCAGCATTGCATTGTTGTGGTGCGCAAAGCTTTCGAACTTTTCGAAAGGGTCGGGAATGCGGCTCAACGGATGACCAAGATGGGCATCGAGCATCGGCTTGTTGGGCACATTGTCGGGCACCTTGCGCAGGCCGTCCATGTCATCCGAAAAGGCCACCAGCCGGGTCGGGTGCCCGCCAGTCAGCACTTCGTAGGCGCGGCGCACGAGCGTGGTGCGCAACACTTCCTGAAACGTTCCGATGTGCGGCAGCCCGCTCGGCCCGTAACCGGTTTCGAACAGCACCGGCACCAGGTTGCCATCGCCATCGCGCTTTCCGTCCGGATAGCGTTTGATCAGCTTGCGCGCCTCTTCAAATGGCCATGCCTTCGATGTTTGCGCTGCGGTCTGGATAGTGTCGGTCATGATGCCCGCCCTTTTGCGCGGCAGGTCGGGTTGCGCAAGCAAAAGCTGCCATGAACGACAGACCGTGCACTGTTCAATGGCCGATGCGTGTCACGCCTCTGGCCCCACAGGACAACACCGACAGTCCCGAAAAGGCGGAACCGCGAACGCGATCCCGCCCTTGTCGTGGAGGCACGCTTGAAGGAAAGTTACTTGAGCAGCGACAGCACGTTCTGCTGGGCCTGGTTGGCCTGGGCGATCATCGCGGTCGATGCCTGGGCAAGGATCTGCGCCTTGGCCATCGCGGTGGTTTCCGCCGAATAATCGGTATCCATGATCCGCGAACGTGCGTCCGACAGGTTCGTCACGTTGTCGTTGAGGTTGTTGACCACCGATTCCAGCCGGTTCTGCCCGGCGCCAAGCCCGGCGCGGGTGGCGCTGACGGCGGCCAGCGCACTGTCGACATTGTCGATCGTGGTACTGGCGTTGGTTGCGCCGCTGCCATCGCCTGCAACGGTATCGTTGACCTTGAGCGATTGCGTGGCGGCAGCCGAATAGGCGACGTTGCCGGTGCCGAACAGCGCATCGCCGTCGAACGCCTTGCTGACCAAGGTGACCGTATCAGAGGTTTCAGCCCCGGTCTGGATCACGAACGAAAGATCGTCGGCGGCAACCGGTGCTGTGGCAATGGCGAACAGGTTGTTGCCGTTGAACTTGGTCTTGGTCAGCACTTCGCTGATCTGGCTGGTCAGGTTTTCGACTTCGGACTGCATCGCATCGCGGTCCGACCCCTGATACGTGCCCGATTTGGCCTGCACCGCCAGTTCGCGGATGCGCTGAAGCATCGAGGTCACTTCGTTGAGCGCGCCATCGGCGGTCTGCGCAAAGGAAATGCCATCGTTGGCATTGCGCACGCCCTGGTTCATGCCGCGGATCTGCGATGTCATGGTGGTGGTGATCGCAAGCCCTGCGGCATCGTCCTTCGCGCCATTGATGCGCTTTCCGGTCGAAAGGCGTTCCATCGCCATGCCCAGCATCTTGTTGGCCGAATTAGAAGCATTCGCAGCGCGGGTGGCGCTGATATTGGTGTTGATAACTGCCATGTCCCATTCTCCACTATGGGCCGGAGCGGGTTTCAACTCCGGTATTGGTCCCGCAACACAGAACGGCGCGGAGGCGATACGTTTAAGGGCGACTGAAACTTTCCCCGTGGGCAGCCAGGCCCTGCCCTTCGCGCTTGCCCGTTGTTCCATTCCTGTTCTATCGAGCGGTGGTGACCGATCGCCCCGCCCTCTCGCTTCCGGCAATCCATGCCAGCCATGGCGGGTGCTGGCTGCGCGAAAGCACCGGCACGCGTGGAATCGGGAAGGGGGAAGCGATCGTGGCGGCGGCAGATACGCCGCTGCTGATGCTCAACGCCCCGCTGGTTGCCAGCCGCCTGGGCTACCCCGACCTTTCCGGGCTGGACCTGCTGGAGCTTTACGCCTTCATCCATCCCGCCCGGTTCATCGTCCCTACGCCAAAGGGCCTTGCCCACGCGCTGCGGCTGGACGAACCGACCGCCGACGATGCGGTGCCGCTGCTGTTGCAACAGGCCGCGCAGGCCCTGCTGGCAACGTGCGAGAGCGATGACTGGCCCGAACGCGAAGGCGCATGGACCGCGCTGCAATCGCTGGTGCGGATGCGCTGGCCCTGGGCCAACCTCCTCACGCCCCGGATCGCTCGCCCCCAGCGCGCGGAACGCTGGCTGTTTGCGCGCCTGCCGGAATGGGAAGATGCCGCAGAACGCCCGCAGCCTGCGCAAGTCGTGCTCGACGATGCCGCCATCGCCGCGCGTCTCGCCCGGATCACCGGCGAAGGCGCGGAGGCGCGCCCCGCCCAGCAAGCCTATGCCCGCGAAGCCGCGCGCATGTTCGCCCCGCGCGGTGCCGCGCGCCAGCCGCACGTCGTGCTGGCACAGGCTGGCACCGGCACCGGCAAGACCTTCGGTTATCTGGCGCCTGCATCGCTGTGGAGCGAAGCTGCAGGCGGTACAGTATGGGTTTCAACTTACACAAAGGCACTGCAACGGCAGTTGCGCCGCGAAAGCCGCCGCGCATTTCCCGACCGCGACGGAAACGAGGCAAAGGCCCAGCCGCCGGTCGTGGTGCGCAAGGGGCGGGAGAACTACCTGTGCCTGCTCAACCTCGAAGATGCCTTGCAAGGCGGCTTTGGCGGGCGGGCAGCTATCCTGGCGCAACTGGTTGCGCGCTGGGCAGCATTTTCGCAGGATGGCGACATGATCGGCGGCGATCTGCCCGGCTGGCTGGGCACGTTGTTCCGCAAGCGCGGCATCGCAGCGTTGACCGACCAGCGTGGCGAGTGTGTCTATGCCGGCTGCCCGCATTATCGCAAATGCTTCATCGAACGCGCAGCCCGCGCCTCGGCCGGAGCGGATCTGGTTATCGCCAATCATGCGCTTGTCATGGTCAACGCCGCGCGCGGGCGCGATGCGGCGCAGCGCCCTACGCGGATCGTTTTCGATGAAGGGCACCATGTTTTTGAAGCTGCCGATTCCACCTTTTCCGCCGCGCTGACCGGCGCGGAAACGATCGAACTGCGTCGCTGGGTGATCGGCCCGGAAGGAAAATCGCGCGGGCGAAGGCGCGGCCTTTCCGCACGGCTCGCGGACGTTGCCAGCTACGATGAAGAAGGCGCGCAGGCCATCGCGCAGGCGCGCGAAGCGGCACAGGCCCTGCCGTCCGACGGCTGGCTGGCACGCGTGGTCGAAGGCACACCGTCAGGCCCGCTCGAAGGATTGCTCAGCGCCGCGCGCGCGCTGACCTACGCCCGCGATGAAAGCGGCGGTCAGGATGCAGGTTACGGCCTCGAAACCGAAGTCGCGCAACTCGACGGAGGCTTCATCGAAGTAGCGGGGCATGCGCAGGAGGCCCTGGAAGCCTTGCGCAAGCCATTGGTCAAACTGGCGCTGCGGCTCGAAGCCCTGATCGAGGACGGGCCGGATTGGCTCGATGGCCCGGCCCGCGCCCGCATCGAAGGCGCGCGCAGTGCGATTGGCTGGCGGACGGACCTCATCGCCGGGTGGATCGCGTTGCTCGCGCGCCTGGGCGGGCCGGGCGATCCCGATTTTGTCGATTGGCTGGCGGTTGAACGGTCCGACGGGCGCGAATGGGACGTTGGGTTGCACCGCCATTACCTCGATCCGATGAAACCGTTCGCGGAAACCGTGCTGGCCCCGGCGCACGGCGTGATGATGACATCGGCCACGCTGCGCGATGGCGATGACTGGGACAGCGCCGTGGCGCGCAGCGGCGCGCCACATCTCGATCTGGCGCCGCGCCTGTTCTCTGCGGAAAGCCCTTTCGATTATGCTGTACAGGCGACCGTGCTGATCGTCACCGATGTACCCAAGGGAGACATTCCGGCGCTGGCCGGGGCTTATGGCCGCCTGATAGAAGCATCGGGCGGCGGGGCGCTGGGGCTGTTCACCGCGATCCGCCGGCTGCGCGCGGTCTACGGCCGGATTGCCGACCGGCTGGCGCGCGGAGGGCTGCCGCTGTTCGCCCAGCATGTCGATCCGATCGACACCGGGACCCTGGTCGATATCTTCCGCGATGATCCGCGCGCCTCACTGCTTGGCACCGATGCCCTGCGCGATGGCGTGGACGTACCCGGCCATTCGCTGCGGCTGGTGGTGATGGAACAGGTGCCCTGGCCCAAACCTTCGATCCTCCATCGCGCCCGCCGCCTTGCCGGAGGCGGACAGACGCATGACGACCGGATCATCCGCGCCCGGCTGGCGCAGGCGTTCGGGCGCCTGATCCGTTCATCGGGCGATCGCGGGCATTTCGTTGTGCTCTCGTCCGCGTTCCCGTCGCGCCTGCTCTCAGCCTTCCCGCCGGGCACGCCGATCCGCCGGGTGACGCTGGAAGCGGCTTTACAAAGCGTAGCTGGCAGTGTTTCTGGACAGGATCACGCCAGCGCCACGCCGGAGGGGATTTCGTGAAGACACTTGCCCTGTTCCGCCACGCCAAGTCGGACTGGAGCGATGCCCGCGCGCGGGACTTCGACCGTCCACTCAACGCACGTGGCCAGCGCGGCGCAAGGGCAATGGGCGAATATATCAAGGCCAGCGGGCGGCAGTTCGACCGGATGATAGCCAGCCCGGCGGTGCGCGCGGCGGAAACCGTTGAAGAAGCCAGCAAGGCCTGGGGATGTACCTTCAAGGTCGAGTGGGACCGCCGCATTTACCTCGCCAGTTCCGCCACGCTGATCGACCTCCTCAAGGATATTTCCGGGGATCCGCAAAGCGTGCTGATGGTGGGTCACAATCCGGGGCTGGAAGACCTGATCTTCGATCTCGTGCCCGACGATGGTACGTCGCCGCTGCGCGACGAAGTGGAGATCAAGTTCCCGACTGCCGCTTTCGCCGTGCTGGAACTCCCCATCACACGCTGGAGCGATATAACCGAAGGCAGCGCCCGGCTGGTGGAACTGAAGCGCCCGCGCGATCTGGATCCTGCGCTGGGGCCGGAACTGCTCGACTGAACGCTATTCCCCGATGGCCGCTGCCAACCTGTCGCGCACACCGCGCAGCGTCTGCGCAACCGGGACCAATGCCGATGCTGCCACAGCGGGGTTCTGCACACCCCCGGACGAAACCCCCGCATCAGGCTGCGCGATACCAGACGAAGCCGTTTCGCCGCGCAGCAATTGCCGTGCGCCCTTGATCGTATAACCTTCACGGTTGAGCAGGCTGTCGATCCGGCGGATCAGGGCAATATCGCCAGGCCGGTAATACCGGCGCCCGCCTGCCCTTGTCAGCGGTCGCAGCATGGGGAACTGTTCTTCCCAGTACCGCAAGACATGCTGCCGGATATCCAGCGCGCGGGCCACTTCGCCAATCGTGCGCAAGGCGTCGGGCGCCTTGCCATCGTCGACAATCGGGACTTCACCGGTCGCGGGATCGAAAGGCCCGGTCATCGAAAGGCGCTCACCCCTGACAGATGCGGTCCTTCAGCATCTGGCTGGCGCGGAAGGTCAGCACCCGGCGCGGCGTAATCGGCACTTCGATCCCGGTCTTGGGATTGCGGCCAATACGTTCTGCCTTGTCGCGCAGCAGGAACGTGCCGAACCCGGAAATCTTGACGTTTTCGCCACCAGCCAGCGCATCGCACATCTTGTCGAGAATGGATTCCACCATTTCCAGCGAATCTGCGCGCGAAAGACCAACTCTGCGGTTGATGCTTTCCGCAAGATCAGCGCGCGTCAAAGTACCGATAGAACGCATCCCCACCTACCCCCAAAGGTATCCTGTCCTGTCGTGGCAGAATAACGCGAATTATACAGAACGCAATCCAATCCCTTGGAGGGAAAGGATAACCGATTGAACAGCAAGACGGCAGCGCAAACGGCACCGCGGATCAGATGCGAACGAGGCAAGCACCCCAGGTAAATCCGCCGCCCATCGCTTCGAACATCACCAGATCGCCGGGCTTGATCCGCCCGTCACGCACCGCAACGTCATAGGCCAGCGGCACCGATGCTGCACTGGTATTGGCGTGCTGATCGACCGTGACAATGACCTTTTCCGCCGGAAGGCCAAGCTTGCGCGCGGTCGCGTCAAGGATGCGGAAATTGGCCTGATGCGGCACAACCCAGTCGATATCCTCCGGCGCAAAGCCCGTGGCATCGAGCACTTCGGTCAAGACATTGGCAAGGTTGGTAACCGCGTGGCGAAACACCTCGCGCCCCTTCATCCGCAGCTTGCCGACCGTCCCGGTCGTGGAAGGACCGCCATCGACAAAGAGCATTTCGTTGTGCGCACCATCTGCATGCAGCCGCGTTGCGATCACGCCCGGCGCCGTACGATCAGCATCGTCAACGTCCTGCGCTTCCAGCACGACTGCCCCGGCACCGTCCCCGAACAGGACACACGTGGTGCGATCTTCCCAGTCGAGGATGCGGCTGAACGTTTCCGCGCCAATCACCAGCGCGCACTTGGCCATACCGGTCCGAATCATCGAGTCGGCAGTACCCAGCGCGTAGAGGAAGCCTGAACAGACTGCCGCAACATCGAAGGCGATGCCGCCATTGCAGCCAAGGTTATGCTGCACGATCGTGGCGGTGGCCGGAAAGGTCTGGTCGGGCGTGGCGGTCGCCAGAATGATCAGGTCGATCCGTGCAGCGTCGATTCCCGCCGCTTCAAGCGCCCGCTGCGCGGCAAGCGTGGCCAGCGTTGACGTCGTTTCGCTTTCGTCGGCGATGTAGCGGTTGCGGATACCGGTGCGCTCGACGATCCATTCGTCGTTGGTATCGACCCGTTCGGCCAGTTCGGCATTGCTGACAGCCTTGGCCGGCAGCGCGGAACCGCTGCCCCGGATGACGGCACGCACGCTCATGCTGCGCTCTCGTCGCTGCTCACTGGCGCGGCGCGTGATGCTGCCTTGCCGCGTCCGGTTGTGCGGATGGCCTCTGCGCCAACCCGCGCAAGATCGGCCTTGATGCGTTCTGTCAGGTTTTCCTCCAGCAGGCGGGCTGTCACCGCCACCGCATTGGCCACACCCAGCGCCGTGGCGCTACCGTGGCTTTTGACCACGACACCGTTCAGGCCCAGAAAGACCGCTCCGTTGTGGTTGTTCGGATCAAGGTGATGCTTGAGCAGTTCGGTTGCCGGGCGCGAGATCAGGAAGCCGAACTTCGAGCGCAACGACGACGAGAAGCTGCGCCGCAAGAGATCGGCCACGAAACGCGCGGCACCTTCCATCGACTTGAGCGCAATGTTCCCGGAAAAACCGTCGGTCACCACGACATCGACATCCCCGCGCGAAAGCTTGTCTGCTTCGGTGAAGCCATCGAAAGTGAGCGCCAGTTCATCCGCCAGAGCCTTGAGCTGCGTCGCCGCATCGCGCAGCGAATCGGTGCCCTTGGTTTCTTCGGTGCCGATGTTGAGCAGGCGCACGCGCGGCGCATCGAGGTTGCTCACGATGCGCGCATAGGCGGCGCCCATGATGGCGAACTGAACAAGATTGCGTGCATCGCAATCGGTATTGGCGCCAAGATCCAGCATCACCAGATCGTTTTCGCCAAGCGTGGGCAGCAGGGCCGACAGCGCCGGCCGGTCAATCCCAGGCAGTGTGCGCAGCGCCAGCTTGGCCATGGCCATGAGCGCGCCGGTGTTGCCCGCGCTGACCGCGGCCCCGGCGTCGCCCTGCTTTACAGCATTGATCGCCATGCCCATCGACGTGGTCTTGGCGCGGCGCAGCGCCTGCGTCGGCTTTTCATCGCCACTGACCACGTCGGGAGCGTGGAGAATCTCCGACGCTCCACGCATGTTGGGGTGATTTTCAAGAGCCCGCTTGATGCGCGTTTCGTCCCCGACCAGCAGGAACTTGAAGCGTTCGTGACGACGACGGGCCAGTGCCGCGCCTTCGACCATCACGCGCACGCCTTCATCGCCGCCCATCGCATCCACGGCGATACGCGGCAGACTCATGATCTCTATCCCCCCCTGCCTACGAGCTTAAAGCCCGACGGCGATGATTTCGCGACCGTTGTAATGACCGCAGGCATTGCACAGCATGTGCGGGCGCTTCAGTTCACCGCAGTTGGAGCATTCATGGAATGCATCGGGCGTAAGCGCATCGTGGCTGCGGCGCATGCCCCGGCGGGACGGAGAAGTCTTTCTTTTGGGGACGGCCATTTCGGCACCTGTTCCTGAAATAGTGGTGTTAGCTGCGGGCGCGATAGGGAAAACCGGACCGCCGCACAAGCCTTGTTAGGAGCAGGCCCTTACCGATGGCAGGGCCCGCACCCGGCGACATGCGCGACAGGAACGGTCTTCGCCTCTGCGGGCGAAGGCGCGCCTATACGGATTTTCTGGTGCTTTGCAAGCTGTGGCGCGCTAGCAGACTGCAAGTGCCTGTTTCCGGCATCACCAACACGGGGGAGTATCCAATCGCATGACCATCCTGCCCATCACGCTATGCGCAGCCGCTGCGGCTGCCGCGATCAACATCTGGCTGTCGATCCGCGTCGGCGCCATTCGTTCCGCCCGCAAGATCAGCATTGGTGACGGCGGGGATCTTGCGCTGGTCGCCCGCATGCGCGCGCACGCCAACTATATCGAAAACACCCCGATCGTCCTGATTCTGATCGCGCTGATCGAAATGGCCCGGACCGGAAGCCCCTACCTCATGGGCGTAGCCGCCATCTATCTGCTGGGTCGCGTGGCGCACGGACTGGGCATGGACGGCGGAACGCTCGGTAGCGGGCGCCTGGTCGGCACGATGATCACGCTGCTGACCCAGCTCGGCCTTGGAATCTGGGCGGTTTCCATCGTTCTCGACATGTAACGCCTGCGCGCCGGGATGCCTTGCATTCCGGCGCCACGCCCGCCCAGGGTTCAACCCAGCGCGTAATCGCTGACAAAAGCATTGGTCTGGCGTTCACGCCCGAACGTGCTGTGCGGACCGTGGCCGGGAATAAAGGTCACATCGTTGCCCAGCGGCCAGAGCTTTCCGGTAATAGAATCGACAAGATCCTGATGGTTGCCCATCGGGAAGTCGGTCCGCCCGATCGAGCCCTGGAACAACACATCGCCGACAATCGCAAACCGCGACGGGGCGTGGTAAAAGACGACATGACCTGGCGTGTGGCCGGGGCAATGGATCACATCCAGCACAAGATCGCCGACCGTCACGGTATCCCCATCTACCAGCCAGCGATCCGGTTCGAAGACTTCGCCGGTAATGCCCCAGCGCCTGCCATCTTCATCCAGTTGCGCGATCCAGAAGCGGTCCGCTTCGTGCGGCCCTTCGATCGGCACGCCAAGGTCCTTGGCCAGTACCCCCGTCATCCCGCAGTGGTCGATATGACCATGGGTAACCAGCAGCTTCTCGATCGTCACGCCAGCACGCTCCACCGCCAGCTTCAGCCGGTCGAGATCACCGCCCGGATCGATCAACGCGGCCCGCTTCGTCCGCGTGCACCACACCAGCGTGCAGTTCTGCTCAAGCGGCGTGACCGGGATGATCGCCACTTTCATGGGTGGTTCGTTCGAAATTGCGGACGGCGAAGGCTGGTTCATGCGCGGAAAATGGCCACAAGGTTGCGCAATTGCAATGGGCGTGCCGCGGGCATTGGCGCTGGACCGCGATTTCCTCCCGTCCCGCACCAGCCGTGCATGGATGCCAGGCCGCCCGATATGTTCGTCATTTCGACGCCTAGAGCGGTGTGGTTTATGCGTTTACGGCCTAAAGCCGCCCCCCCTTCCAGACCACGCGGCCGACGATTTCGACATCGGTCGCCGGGCGCTCCATGCGCGGATAAGCGACGTTGTCCGAAATCACCCGGAAGGTTCCGCCAGGACCGGGTTCGAGCCGTTTGACAAGCAGCACATCGTCCAGCCTGATGACATGGATACCGGCCCGTGTCGGGCGAACCGTGCGGTCAACCAGGATTTCGTCCCCGTCGCACAGCGTCGGCTCCATCGAATCGCCTTCCACCTCGATCACCGAAAGCATGACCGGGTCCAGTCCTTGCGCCTTCAACCAGCGGCTGGAGAAGCGCAGGCGGCCAGAGGGTATTTCCTCTGCCGGAAGTGCACCCTGACCCGCCGATGCGCCCAGCGGAAGGCGCGGAATATCCGCCCATTCAGCCATGCTGGGGCGCGGCCCCGCACGTAATGCAGGCGCATCACGGGTGATACCCGCATGCGGCCCGGCAAGCTCCATCTCATCAACCCCGAAGAAGCGCGCAAGCACGCGGCGGTCGTTTTCTTCGAGTTTGCGCGGGCTTCCCTTGCGCACAAACTGCTGCAAATAGGTCGTGTTGCGGCCGATCAGGGCCGACAGCGCGGCAAGACTGACACCACGGCCAGTGGCCAGTTCCACCAGCCGGGCACGCGCGCCATCTTCGTCAATAGTCGCTGCCTTTGATGCAGTCGTGCTCTGCAAGGGCCTTACTCCACTTTCGAAGGACTTTTCCTAGCAATGTAGGATTACGCCGTCAACATAGGAAAAATCCTATTACGAATCAGCCAATAGGAATCGCAGCACGGCGGACCGGACGCTGCGATGCCCGTCGAAGGAGGAACCACTGCCAATGCTGCTCCGCCAGATCGAAAAGTTCATCGAACGCACCGGCATGCCGGTTACCAAGTTTGGCCGCCTGGCTGCACACGATCCCCGCCTGATCGGAGACTTGCGCAACGGCCGCGAACCACGAACCGCCATGGTGGAACGTGTAGAACATTTCATGAACAATTTCACAGGGGATGTCCATGCTGCTTGAACGGATCGGCTTCGAAACAAAAGCCGTGGCGACCGCAACCATACCGCCGCGCCGCCTTTCCGCCACCGATCGCCTGATGCGCGCCGTCCGCGAGATTGCAGGGTCGCTGGCCCGGATCGTCGAGCACCGCGAAACACCGTGGGCCAGCATCACCTTTACCGGCACACGCCACTGCCTTGTCCTGCGCTTTGAAGGGGGCGACGCGGTGAGCGATGGCGAAGCCTTTGTCACCGTCCTGCCTGAGCATGAGTTCCGCATCCACGGGCAGCTTGTGGCCGATGCGGCCATCACGCGCGTGGATCACGCACTCCTGCCCGCACCGCTGCTGGAAGTGGAATGCGAAATCCTGCTGCTGAACGAGGACTGAGCGGGAGAATTGCCGGGTGCCAACGCGGGCACCCGGTCTCCTCTCCAACCATTGAAGCTATTGGTCCACCTTTGCCAGCATGGGCGCAGTTTTTGCCCCTACCCACTGGCTCATGTCCACTGCATTGGAAACCCGGAACACCTGCCCCTTGCTGTTGAGGAAAAGCTCCTCCATCTCGGCACGGTTGAACGGGCGAGAGCCAAGGCGACCGAATATCGCCATCTGCCCCCCGGTTTCATCGACCCCGCGATCACGATCAAGCCCCTTCGACAAGGCCAGCGCCGGAGTTGGCGTACGCGCCCACGCGATCAGTTCCGGCTTGGGTTCGGGCGAAAAACCATAGAAGTTCGGCTGGCTTGAAGGACTGGTCAGTTGCAGCACCTTCATCCCGTTGCGGCCATCGGCCACGTAGGCAAACAGCGAGGCATTAGTCGATGCGACGATCACGTCCTCGGCATCGGTCAACTGGCCGCCCGCCGTATAGCTGGTGTAGATCGCGGGCCGGGTCGGTGCCGTGATGTCGACAATCACCAGACCCTGCGCCTTCGCCGCGACATAGGCGTAGGTGCGCGAAAGATAGACGCGCCGGGCGTCGGCCAGCGGCACGACCGCGCCTTCGACCTGCCTGGGTTCCGCCAGATTGGTCACGTCCATCAGTTCCAGCCCGTTGGCCGTGGTAACCCACAGATAACGGAACTGCACTGCCGTGGCGCGCGGATCGCGCAACGGCACGACCGACGTTACACGCGGATCGAGACAGGTTTCTCCACCCTTGGCCCGACTGACCTCGCACGGCTTGTCCGCACTCCAGGGCTTGGGCAGATGAACAGTGACCAGCGCCTTGTCGGTCACCACATAGGCATAGTCGCCCGCCAGCGTGATGTGCCGCGCCCCGGTCAGCACGCCATCGGGATTGAAGGTCAGGGCACGCTCGAAGAAGTTGTTGCGGAACTCGCCATCGGCCAGCGTATCGACATTGACCGCAATCAGCCCTTCGACGCTATCGGTGACGAAGGCATAGCTGTAGACCGGCGAGAACGGCTGTTCCTGGTTGATCCCGCGCAGTTCGGGCGAGTTGCGCGTCGGCGCAATCGCCTGGTTGGTCGGCAGCGCCATGCAGGTCGCGTTGGTTGTCTTCACATGGGTATCATGCCCCAGCGGTGAGAACGGCGCGGTCACGATGCGTTCGGAGAAGCCCTTGTTGCCGATCGCGGCAATGTCATAGGCGCGGAAGCCCCCCTTCCCTTCGGCCACGAACATGTACTCCCCGCGCATCTGCAGGCAGCGCACCGAATCCCTGGTGCCTTCAACCACATTGGCGAACTGTTCCTGCCCGGTAGTTTCACCCGAAAGCTTGCCATCCATGATCTTGCCACGGGTCCAGTTCTTCAGCTCGCGCCCGTTTTTCTCGACATGCTGGCGCCAGTAGTCCGGGTAGGCATAGCGGTGCAGGTACGAACCGATCACGGCTTGGGGTTCATCCCATTCGGTCACGCGCACGGCTTCAAAGCCGCCTTCGAGACCGAACCAGGCGTTCATCCCCACGAAGTTGACGTAGTTGGTTCCCAGCAGCAGCAGCTGCGCCATGATCGCGTTGTTGTCGTCATCCTGGCTGACGTGGCAGTCGGTGCACTGCTTCGTTTCGTTCTTGCGCACGGTATGCGGGAAGTGCGGCGCAAAGGCCTGCGAGGAATAGCCGATCGACGAAATCGGCGGCTGCTGCACATAGATGCGCTCGCGGTTGATATTGGTCGATGAAAGGATCAGCGCCGAGGTCGAACGGATCGGCGCGGTAATCGCCTTGCCCGAAACCGGATTGCCTGCCGCATCGAACGTCACGGGGTCAGACCCGGACGACTTGTTGCGCTGGTGCTTGCCCAACTGGAACATGTCATCGCGCGCAACCTGCGGGTTGTAGGTTGCATAATTGCGGGTCGAGTCTTCCTCGTACTTGTGCGTCTCGGACTTCCAGTTCGCCTCGATCGGCAAGTGGCAGCCTGCGCACGAGGTTGTCCACGAAAGGTGGCAGGTGAAGCAGGCCATGTCATCGTCGCGGTGCGCGCGCGCTTCCTTGGCGATACCGGTACCGAAGCGGTACTCCCCGTCTTCCGAGGCGGATTTCGCCATCAGCTTTGCACGCGCAGCCTTGGGGTTGAAGATCGGCTTGCCCGCCGAGTCCATCTTCCCGGCATAGCGCGCATCGACCGAATCTTTGACCAGGCTGACCCGCCAGGAAAGGTCCGGATCGATGATTGACCGCTGGATCAGTACGCGGCGCCCGTCGGCTTCCTTGAACCATTCGAAACGGCGCTGACCGTCGGCGTTGCGCAGCAGTGAAAGGTTGTTGCCCTTTTCCGGCGCGGCCATGTTCGATGTCAGCAGCGTCGGGTAGGCATCGGGCGTGCCGTGGCAATCCTTGCAGCCTATTTCCACCGCATTGGCCACTTCGCCATAGATCAGGCCATTGCCGTGGCTGTCCTGCGCAAAGTGGCAGTCGGCGCACTGCATCCCGATCTGGGCATGGATGTCCATCATGTGAACGGCCTTGCCGGGGTTGTCCGGGCCGACATCGACAAACTTGCCTTCACCCGCCTTGCGGAACTTTTCCGGGTCCGCCGGGTCGATGATGTGCGCCTTGTCGGTGCCGTAGGAAGACATGTCCCCCTCGTCGTCGAGCAGGTTCCCACGACGGTCGCGCTTCAGGATCGCACGGAAGTTCCAGCCATGGCCGTGGTAATCGGCAAACTGGGTGTCCTTCAACTGGGTGTTGAGATCGTAGACATTGCGCAGGAACTCGACATCGCGCCACAGGCCGCGCGTGGAGGCCCCTTCCGGATTGCGATCCAGCACTTCGCGCTGTTCGTCGATGGTCGGGTAGAACTGCTTCTTGAACGTCTTCGCGTAATCGGAGTCTGACATCCCAGCGGGCTTGGGCGCGCGGTTCTCAGGCCCCGGCCACAGCGAATCCGCATCGGATTCGTAATCCCACATCGTGTAACCGAGATAGCTGTTCAGGAAGATGTTCGGCTGGTGCATGTGGCAGTTCATGCACTGCGCCGTCGGGATTGCACGGGTGAAGGCATGGACCAGCGGATGGCCGCGTTCACGGTCCTGCATCGCAACCGGACCGGTGGCATCGTGGCCGTCGCCATGCCCGCCAGCATCTGCATGGCCGCCTTTTGCATGGGCGCCCTTGGCGTGCGCGGCGTCAGCCATGGCATGGCCCTTTTCGTCAAGCCCGGCCATGGCATGGGCCGATGCCTGATCCATCTTGTCTTCGGCCATCGTCCCGTGCGGCGCAACGCCCTTGGCCGGAGCATAGACAAGCTGCTCTGCTGCCGAGATAGCCCGCGCGCAGTCCGCTTCCTTGTCGGTCTCCGCGTGGCTGTCGGCAAGGTAGCCGCCCTTGCCGCCCAGTACCGTGCCGCGCACTTTGTCGTGCGCTTCATGGGCCGCAGCGTCATAGCTACCATAGGCGCCAGAGCGGTGCTGCCCTTCGCGCAGATCGCGGATCGTCGGGTCGGCGGTGATAGTCTGGCCATCGCGGCCGCAGCGCGCGTAGTTGAGGCTATGGCGCGGTTCGCGGTCGTTGGCGTAGATCACGTGGCACGATGCACACCCGGACGAGCGGTAGTCCCCCGGCTGGTCATTGGTGCCCATCTGGAACAGGAACGGGTCGTTCAGGCGCGTCTTGTGGATGTTCAGGACCGGAATCGCCACGCGCAGGCCGGTGGCCGGGCCACGGTTGGACTGCTTGAGATCGGGACGGCCAGGCTCTTCCAGACGCTGGATCAGACCGGTCGAGTTCGGCAGCCCGATTTCAGGGAACTGCGGGTTGATCGTGCGGCCACCGTCCTCGAAAACGCGGAACACGTCGCCCGGAGGGATCATGTGCCAGCGCGGCAGCGGGTACATGATCGGCAAGGCCCCGCGCGCCTTTTGCTGCGGCGTCACCGTTCCCCACATCGGCTTGCCGTCAGGGCCGATTTCCTTTGACCCGGACTTGAGCAGCGCCGGTTCTCCCTTGCGGGTGAAGCTTTCGCCGAACATGTAGTTCTTGAACGGCACGATGCCGTTGTTATAGGCCGCTCCGCCCCACAGCATCGCGCCCGTGCTCATCAGCGAGCGTTCGGACGCCTCGATGATTTCCATGTGGCAGGCCCCGCAGGCATCGCGCGCCACGCGATAGTCCGACGGATTGACAAAGCGGACAAACTCCGGGCTTTCCTTGGCCAGCAGCGCGTAGGATCGCTTGGGATTGGCCGACGACGGCCACCCCCACGCCACCGGATATTTCGGCAGGACGTGCGCTGTTTTGAGCGCACCCATGTATTCCATCGAATTGCGATTCCACGACCGGTCGGCCACCACCGAAGTGTTGCCGCCATGGCAATCCGCGCACGACAGAACCACCGCCGGGCTGGCGTGCATGGTGCGGTGATCGCTCTGCGTGTGGCAGCTCACGCATCCGGCGTTCTGCTTGTCCACATAAGCCCACTGCTCTTCCGGCGTATCGCCGGGCTGGCCGCGTGGCGCGGCCGGGGCGCGGGTATGCGTGATCTTCTGCGCGGTTTCCCCGCCCGATGCCAGCAATGCGCTGGGCACCAGCAACATGGCCAGCACGGCCACCAGCCAGGCCAGCGGCCGCGCACGTCTGCCATGCTGCGCAGCCGTTCCGCCAGTGGCGGTCAGCAAGGATATGCGGGCGGCGATCGGGGCGTTGTGGGTCATCAGAAAGCCAGTGTCGCGTTGGCGAGGACAGAGTAGAAGCGGCGGGCCTTGCCCTGTTGAGCAAACAGATCGTCGAAACCACCGCCCGGTTCGAGCACCGCGCCCGAAAGCCGGAAGACCAGGTTTTGCGAGGCATTGGGCCGCCAGATCGCGGAAACCGAAGCATCCCAGCCGATGTCACGCGGGATCGAACCTTCGTTTCGCAGCACTTGCAGCACTTTCGTGTTTTCGAACCAGAGATGGTTGACGTTGGTCGATACCCGCAGTGTCGGCGTGAGGTCGAAATCGGTGCCCAGCCCCAGCAGCACCGTGCCGGGGTTGGTGAAGTTCGACTGCCCCTGTTCCTTGGACGAACGCAGCGTGTTGAGAATGCCATTGCGCCCGTTGACCGAAATCACGCGCCCGCCCCCGGCAAAGGGTATGGTCTGGCGAATCCAGTAGCTGGTATCGGCCCCGGCGAATTGCGGATTTTCAAAGATCGCGTCGAAGCCGCCATCGGTCTTGTCGTAGGGATCGCTGTCACCGCTGGCCCACAGGCCAGACAGGCGGATGCGCGTCCAGTCGATGTCGTAGCTCAGTTCGGCCGCCGCCATGAACGCCTTTATGGTTGTTGGCCGGCTGGTCAGGAAATTGTTCCGGTTTTCACCCAACGCCGCGTAGACCTGCCCGGTCAGGTTGATGCGGCCGATGCGCCCGTCGGCGGCATAACCGAGGTACACCACGTCGTATTCCCGCCCGCGCAGATCGCCCAGCAGCGCCGGGCGGACCGGGAAGCCGTTGGTGTCGATCCGCAAGCTGTTGCGCTCGCGGTTCATGTTGTAGGTGACTGAAACCTGGCTGGTCAGGCCCACCACCGGGAAATCCTGGCGGTAGAGGTTGGCCATGAAGACGAAATCGTCGCGCGGCGTGCGGCTGATGTCGTTGAGGCCGGAGTTGGTTTCCTTTTCCAGCCGCCAGAACGCCGCGATATTGAACTGGAAGCGGTTGTTGTCCCGGTTGCCAAACAGGCGGATGCCAAGCTGGTTGTCGTTGAACAGGAAACCGCGGAAATCCGATTGCATCGGCTGGATGCCCGCGCGCACCGAGATGAAATCGTAGCGTTTCGTGTCGAACCGCCCGATGTGATAATCGACGAACGCTTCCTGCACGCCAACGAAGGCATCGGTACGGCGCGTACCCTTGGACGGCTCGACGAACAGCACACGCCGTTCCGGCACCTGCACATGGTTGATATTCGCGGCAATGCCGATGCGGTATTCCACCACCGGCGGCTTGTAGGCCGTCATCCCCTTGAGCAGCGAAACGCCCGCGATGAACGTCTGCGAAAGCACGAGACTGTTGCTGTGGCCGAACACGTCAATGGCGTTGGCGTTCGACGTGGTCTGGTTGCCCACCGGGATCGGGAAACTGCGCGGTTCGACCACCGTATCGGAGACGGCGCTGGCAATCAGGAACCAGTCATCGCCCTTGAGAAAGCCGGGACGTTTGCCGCGCGCCAGCGGACGGTCCCCTTTCAGCAGGTTGTGGTGGAACGGATCGAGCTGCGAATGGCAGACAAACTCCAGCCGGGGGAACAGCGTGTAGAGCGAACGGTCCTTCTTGCCTGTCGCAGGGTTCTTCTGCGGGCACAGCGAGGTCATGATGCGCCACCGATCGGGCACGCCCACATCCAGGCCCAGATCGCCCACCGGCCCTTCGCCATCGTACTTGTCGTAGAAGGCTTCGGGCGGCGGCGCATTGACGGCGCCGGGATTGTCCTGCTCGACCTTGTCGGGCAACTGCTTGTTGAAACCGGGACGGCGGCGCCCGTCGATCAGTGCATCGTCAGCATCCGTTTCCCCGCCGGGCAAGGCCGTGGCATTGCTTTCCACCGGTTGCGAGACCGTGTCCGCGTCAACCGATGCCGGTTGCGCCGCCTCCATCGCCCCAGGCTCCACTGCCTGCAAACTGTCCGCTTCCGTCGCGCCAAACACGCGGAACGGCAAAGTGCGTTGCGCCGGTTCGGCAACGGCGAACTGCACGGCGGGCACTTGCGCTGGACCGGCAAGGCCAAGCGCAGGGGCGATCAGGGCGACGACGTGCTGCATCACTTGCCCTCGCAGACATTCTGGTCGGACGTGTCGAGGAACGGCGCGAACGGACAGTTGACGTACCGTAACCGCACTCCCTGCCCGATGGGGACAACAATGGTATCGGCGCGCATGTCCTTGGGCGCATTGCCGAATGTACCGGCCTTTGCCCCGCCGTTGTGCGTGCCGAGGAACGCGATCATGTCATCCTGATCGATCCCGTCACCGGAAATGCCGATGGCCCCGATCAGCTTGGTCCCGCGATAGATCGGCACCGAACCGGGGAAAATCTGGATCCCGTTCGACAGGCGCTTCCGGCCGGTCGGCGTATCGGGAACCGCCGTACACCGCTGGACCACATCGGCGGCGTTAAGCGACCCCTGCACGAACACGGCGTGCTGCACGAGATTTGACTTGATGAGCGCAGCCTGCAGGCCGGTAGCCAATGGACTGAAATCAGCGATAGGACGTGAAAGCGGGCCGTTGGGCCGCCCCAGTTCGCCATCCGGGAAATAGGGACGGGAAAGATTACCACCAGACCTGTCGGCAAAGGCTTTCGTTCCGGTCAACGCGGTCTGGTCACCCAGAAAATCGCGCACACGCTTCACGAATTCTGGGATTTCAGCATCGCTTGTCGCACGCAACTGGTCTGCTGCCACGGGATTGGAGAAGAACGCGGCAGTGCGTGCTTTCTGCAACGAAACATCGGTGCCAAAAATCGGCGCATCCGGCCCGCGCACAAGGCCGAGCACTTCGCCATAGGTATCGACGACCGAAAGCGAAACCTGCGCCCTGCTATCAAGCGGACGGCGGATCTGCGCGCGGGCGCGAGTCATGATCGTGAACGCTTCTTCAAGCAGCGTGCGCACTTCCGCTGCGGTCAGCGGCTGGCCCACGGCCGCGCCATCGGTACCGCCCTTGGCAGGATAGCGGTTGCCGCCGGCACCGTCCGACAGCACATAGGCATCGGGGAGCGCGAACTCTGCCGCCGTTGCGCGGCGGATCCCGCTGGCTTCGGTGCCATAGGCCGTGCCGGGCACCACTGTCCCGCCCGCATAATATCCGCGCACAGCCACCAGCGTGCCGACCACATTATTGATCGCCGTCCAGTCCTTTTGCAGCGGGGCTAGCCCTTCTACCCGCGCATCGGCATAGCGCAGGGTGGAACCGTCAACCGGGATACGATCGGCCCGAATATCGGCGGGGGGTTCGAACCCCTGCGTTCCGGCCAGCGCCATGAACTCTTCGGGATCGGCATCCACGTCGGTCACGTCGGGGTCATAGCCATAATCGCCATCGGCCATGATGCCGATGCCGCCCACGACCACGCCGTTCTTGTAGAGCGGCAGCCCACCTGGGTCTGCGGAAAGGCCCAACGGCGAACGCTTCGGTCCGATCAATGCGCCTGGCGCAGTGCTGCCAGCGGTAAAGCGGGTATTGAGATCGGAACAGGGAAGCTGGCTGAACTGCACCCCGAACAGCGGCCCGGATTCCAGCCCCGGCGTATTGGGTGCTGGCGGGAAGTGTTCCTGCACGATCATGCTGGCCGTGCGCGTGGAAAAGGCATTGCCGCTGGATGAAAGGTAAGCCGCGGTAATAGCCTTGGCGATTGCGCCCATCGACGCTTCGACTTCAAGCCCCTGCGCATCCACACCGCGCGGTGATATTTCACCGGTGGCGGTGCGCGGACTGATGATCATCCGCGTCGGCGCGCCGTTCATGCGGAACACGGCCAGCACGTTCCCGACCCGGTCCACCACAGCAATCAGCGCAGGATAGTTGAGCGCGCGCGCCTGCCCCACCGCCTGCGCGATGATCTGCTGCACGTCCGCCGCGCTGAGCGATTCCTGCGCCGGGTCGCTGAAGAAGCGGGCGCTCGCCGTCGGCGTCGGCGCAGGGGTAAACGTGCCACCCGAACCGGAATCCCCACCGCCGCACCCGGCAAGGGTGAGCGAAAGCGCGGCAACCATGGCCGTGGCCTGCCGCCCGATCAAAGCCATGGCCATCAGCGCAGGCTCCTGATCGAACGGACCGCACTGCCCAGCGCGCGCCGGAAGGCGAGCGGCTGGAACCCGTTGGGGTCGCGCACCGCGGCATAGGCCTGGTTGATCTGGACGCGCAGCGCGCCTGCCGACCCGGACGAAACCATGCCCTGGTTGACCAGCCCGTTGAGCAGCGTATCGACCGCCATGACCGATTGCACGGCACCTTCATAATCGGTGAACCGTTCGCCGATCGCCGCGCTGGCAATCGAATCCATGATCGCAAAGGTCTGTTCGCGCGTGAACGCCGTACCGGCAAAGCGGCCGGAAAGCTGGTCTGCCGATTGCCGCAACGCCTGTGCCGCCGCGACCGTTTCTGCCCGGCCAACATTCATCGCGCGGTGGAACGCCTTGCTACGCGAATCGAAGGTGGCAGCCGCATCGGGCGCGACAACCCGCGCCGCAGCCAACAGCATGATCATGTTTTCATCGTTGTACGGCGGCGTACCCAACGCGATCGGACGACCGGGATTGGGCACGGCACTGACGTTGCCCTCTTCCCCGTCATAGATGCGACGGTGGCACGAATGGCAATCGTAGAACGTGAACTCCGGGAATATGCCGTCAACCGCGCGCGACGGCTGGCTGAACAGTTCAAGGCTGCGCTTCACCGCTTCTGCCTGACCAACCGCCCACATCCGCATGGCGTTGCCCTTCGCACCCTTGCGCTGAACGTAGTCGGCGTCTTCATCGTGGTGCTGCTGCAGCGTGGTGAACAGGTCGAGTTCGAACGAAATGCGGGGGTGCCCGGCCGCCATGATGCGGTGCGCGATGAACTGGCCACGGGCATCGCCGGAGAAATGGCAATCGAGGCATACCTGCGCGCGCACTTGCGGCCGCACCAGATCGGTCATCCCCTGCCCGACGTTGCGGGCATGGCTGGCGCCAACGGTATAGTGCGATGCCAGCCAACCGCTGGCCGCGCCGTGGCAGGCTTCGCAATCGACGCCATCGGCAACGCGCGCCGCACCCGGTGAAGCATGGCACCCGGCACATTCGCGCTGTACCCCGACAGCATCAAGGCCCATGCGGCGGACAATCGCCTGCCCGCGCGGTTCCTGTACCACGCGCCAGGCACGGCTGTGTGCGCCGGACGGCGACGATTCTTCCTGCCAGCGCATGAGTTCGTCCTGACGGACAACCGGACCATCGGCGGCACTGCGACCGTGGCAGGTCGATCCTGCGCACGATGCAACACCGGCATGACCGCGCAACGCCGATTGCGCCCCTTGCGCCTGCAACGGTGCGGGCGAAACGAACGCGGAAACCGCCAGAGCCGCGCCGGCCATTGCCATGCAGATGGCAAAAGCGATTGCACCTCGACGCGAAAAGGCCCGGCATGACGCCACAAGCCGCCGGATTGCCCCGAAATTGTCCAGCATTGCCATTTGTCCCCACCGGTCTGCGCGGTACCGGGCTATTGCCCTGTGCATCGCGCATCGCGGAAGTGCTGCAATGCGACCCCTTGGAGAAACACTAGGACACAGTGCCCTTGCGGTTCAAGCGCCGATTGCTGCATCCGCACGATTCAGTATCCGTTCAGCAGTCGTTTTGGCCATATTACTGCCGTCGGATGACCATGTTGCGGATCTCGCTCATGTCTTCCATGGCAAACCGGATGCCCTCGCGGCCCAGCCCCGAATCCTTCACCCCGCCATAAGGCATGTTGTCGACGCGGTAGCTCGACACGTCGTTGACGACGATTCCGCCGACATCGAGCACGTCCCAAGCTTCCAGCACCTTGTGCAGATCGGAGGTGAAAAGACCGGCCTGCAGGCCGAACTTGCTGTCGTTGACTTCCGCCAGCGCGGCGTCCCAATCGGTGAACTGCGAAAGGATTACGACGGGGCCGAACGCTTCTTCGGTATAGACGGCCATGTCGCGCGTGCAGCCTTCGAGCAGCGTGGCTTCGAGCATGTTGCCCTCGCAACCGCCGCCCGCCAACAACCGCGCCCCGCCCGCAACGGCATCGTCGATCCATGATTTCAGGCGTTGTGCCTCGCGCACCGAGATCATCGGGCCAATGAACGTATCACGTTGCTTGGGATCGCCGGATATCAGCGTGCGAACCCTGGCGGCCAGCATGTCGCGGAAGGTTTCGTAGATTTCGGCGTGAATGATCACGCGCTGCACATGGATGCACGACTGGCCGGACTGGTAGTACCCGCCGAAAATGATCCGCGCGAGCGCGTGTTCGAGATCGGCGTCCTTGTCGACCACCACGGCAGCGTTGCCGCCCAGTTCCAGCACCACCTTCTTCTTGCCCGCCTTGGCTTTCAGTTCCCATCCCACGCCCGGCGATCCGGTAAAGGAGAGGAGCTTGAGCCTTTCGTCCGTCGTGAAAAGGTCCGATCCCGCACGCGCGGCGGGCAGGATCGAGAACGCACCTTCGGGCAGGACATCGCATTCGGCCAGCACTTCTCCCATGATGATAGCACCAAGCGGTGTCATCGAAGCGGGCTTCATCACGAACGGGCAGCCCACCGCGATGGCGGGCGCAATCTTGTGCGCGGCAAGGTTCAGCGGAAAGTTGAACGGGCTGATGAAGCTGCACGGACCGATCGGCACCCGCTTCCACATACCCATGTAGCCCTTGGCACGCGGGCTGATGTCGAGCGGCTGGATTTCGCCGTAGTTGCGCGTGGCTTCTTCGGCGGCAATGCGAAACGTATCGATCAGGCGCCCGACCTCGCCTTCGGAATCGGCAATCGGCTTGCCCGCTTCGACGCACAGCGCATAGGCCAGTTCGTCCTGCCGTTCGGTAAAGCGGCGCACGCAATGGTCGAGGACGTCGCGCTTTTCGTAGCTGGCCAGCCGCGCCATCGGTTCAGCCGCGCGCACCGCACCGGCAATGGCCGCGTCAATCACGTCGGGCGTGGCCAGCGCAGTACGAAACGCGACTTCACCGGTGAACTTGTCGGTCACCTCAAGATCGGCATTCGGCTGGGCCGCCTTGTTGTTGAGGTAGAGCGGGTAGGTATCCTTGAGCTTTATCATGCGACTCTCCCCCCTCCCGCTTGCAGGAGGGGCCGATGTGGGCCGTGGGTGACCCCCTCCCGACAACGGGAGGGGGAACGTGGGCCTATAGCGCCTTCGACAGTTCCTTGATGTCCTTGTTCAGGATCTGGTCGTTCTCCGAATAATCGACCGGGCAATCGATCAGATGCACGCCGGGCGTGCTGTTGCAGTGGGCCAGCAATTGCTTGAGGTGCGCGGCGCTTTCCACGCGATGGCCCTTGGCACCATAGGCTTCGGCGTACTTCACGAAATCGGGGTTGCCATAGGTTAGCCCGAAATCCTCAAAGCCCATGTTGGCCTGCTTCCAGCGGATCATGCCATAGGAATTGTCATTGAGGATGAGCACGGTCATGTTGAGGCCAAGCCGGACTGCCGTTTCCATTTCCTGGCTGTTCATCATGAACCCGCCATCGCCGCATACCGCCATCACCTTGCGTTCGGGATAGAGCATCGCGCTCATCATCGCAGAGGGCAGTCCCGCGCCCATCGTGGCCAGCGCATTGTCCAGCAGCACCGTGTTGGGCTGATAGGCAGTATAGCCGCGCGCGAACCAGATCTTGTAGACGCCGTTGTCGAGGCAGATGATCCCGTCTTCCGGCATCGCGTCGCGGATCTGCTGCACCAGGTGCGGCGGGAAGATCGGGAATCGGGTGTCGGCGGCAAGCGGCGCGGTGTGGGCAACTTCCGCCGCGCGATAAGCCAGCATGTGATCGAAGTTCCAAGCCGGGTTTGGTGTTACCGCTTCCTTCATCTGCCAGATCGCGTTGGCGATATCGCCAATGACCTCAATCGCGGGGAAATAGACGGGATCGACTTCGGCGGTCTTGGTGGAAACGTGGATCACTGGCGTACCGCCTTCGCGCATGAAGAACGGCGGCTTTTCGATCACGTCATGGCCGACATTGATGATGAGGTCGGCATCTTCCACCGCACGGTGGACGAAATCCCCGGCCGACAGCGCGGCGCAGCCCAGAAACTTGGGATGACGTTCGTCAATCACGCCCTTGCCAAGCTGCGTGGTCAGGAACGGAATACCGGTTTCCTCGACGAATTCTCGCAGCATCTTGCCGGTCATCTTGCGGTTGGCGCCCGCACCGATCACCAGCACCGGCGCCTTGGCGTTCTGCAACGCATGGACAGCCTGCGTGATGGATTTGGCATCGGCGGTAGGACGGCGCACGAGGCTGCGCTTGAGCGGACGCGAATCGGTATGCTCGTCGGCAATATCTTCGGGCAGTTCGATGTGCGTTGCGCCCGGCTTTTCCTCTTCCGCCAGGCGGTAGGCTTCGCGCACGCGGCTGGGGATGTTGTCGGAACTGGCCATCTGGTGCGTGAACTTGGTGATCGGCCCCATCATCGAAACGACATCGAGGATCTGGAAACGCCCCTGCTTGGATTTCTTGATCGGCTTCTGCCCGGTGATCATCAGCATCGGCATGCCGCCCAGCGTGGCATAGGCGGCGGCGGTGACGAAGTTGGTCGCGCCCGGCCCAAGCGTGGCGATGCACACGCCGGTCTTGCCGGTGTGGCGGCCATAAGTGGCAGCCATGAAGCCCGCACCCTGTTCATGGCGCGTGAGGATCAGCTTGATCTTGGTGGACCGCGAAAGGGAATCGAGAAAGTCGAGATTCTCTTCCCCCGGAACGCCGAAGATATATTCGCAGCCTTCCTCTTCGAGGCATTCGATGAACAGGTCGGAAGCCTTCACTGCCCCCGCTGGTTTTGCGCCTTCGGCCATTGTCATGTCGCTCCATCGCCCGGAACGCGCGGCCAGGCTGCGCTCCGCTCCCCTAAAATGGATGCGACCCCAGGGCATGGAATCCGGTGCGTGTCGTTATGGCCCCCACACCTGCCCTGAGCAGGAGGTACCAAACCGCAACGACAGAGTCACGCCTTGCCAGCCGCAGCGTGCGCGAAAGATTTGAATGCCGCAATGCGGCCGATGGCGCGGAAGGCGATGGAGACTGCGGCAGCCGCACATCCCGTCGATCAGCCCAGCTTCCACTCCCAACCGAGCGGATCGCCGTCCATCACATCAACGCCGCGAGCCGCAAGATCATCGCGCAGTGCATCGGAGCGGGCAAAATCCTTTTCGGCGCGCGCGGCCTTGCGGGCAGTCAGTGCCGCTTCGATTTCGGCTTCCCCGATCGTCACGCCTTTGGGCCGCAAGCGCAACTGCGCCCGATCAAGCGAGAGCAGGCCAAACCCCAGCACCGCATCCATGACCACGAGCGCCGCCAGCTTTTCGGCCGGATCGACCTTTTTCATCGCCAGCACTTCATCGAAAACGGTCAGGGCAACGGCGGTGTTAAGATCGTCCGAAATTGCTGCATCGAAGCGTTCGAGCATGGCAGTAAAGCGCGGCCCGGGATGCTCTGCGGCTTCGCCGGCACGCTCGCGCAACTGGGTTACGCCCATGACCATCCGTTTCAGCCGGGTCAGCGCCGCACCTAGCCCTTCCCACGAAAACTCCAGTTCGCTGCGGTAGTGCGCCTGCAGGCACAGCATGCGGTAGGCAAGCGGGTGATAGCCCTTGTCGATCAGCAGTTGCAGCCGCAGGAACTCGCCGCTGGACTTGCTCATCTTGCCGGAACGTTCGACCAGAAAGTTGTTGTGCATCCAGATGCGCGCGCCCGAATTGGTCGGCACATCAAGCCCGTTGGTGCAGCAGAACGCCTGATTCTGTGCGATTTCGTTCGGATGGTGAATCTCGCGGTGGTCGATCCCGCCGGTGTGGATGTCAAACGGAAAGCCCAGCACTTCGCCGGACATGACCGAACATTCCAGATGCCAGCCGGGCGCGCCACGGCCCCAGGGAGAATCCCATTCCATCTGGCGCTTTTCGCCCGGCGGAGTTTTGCGCCAGATGGCAAAGTCGGCGGCGTTGCGCTTGCCCTCCACCGCTTCGATGCGGCCCTCGCCGTCTTCGGTCTGGGCGCGGGCCAGCCGTCCGTAGTCGGCCACGGTCGAAACGTCGAAGTACAAGCCGCTGTCGAGTTCGTAGCAATGGCGTTCAGCGATGCTTTTCGCAAACGCGATCATCTGCGGCACATAGTCGGTTGCCACCGTCCAGCATGCCGGCTGGCGGATGTTGAGCGCGCGGACATCAGCCCAATAGGCTTGCTTGTAGTGTTCGGCGATGTCCCAGATCGACTGCGCCTGCGTGCGCGCCATCCGCTCCATCTTGTCCTCGCCATCATCGGCATCGTCGGTCAGATGGCCAACGTCGGTGATGTTGATGACGTGGGTCAGCCTGTACCCCTTGAACGAGAGCACCCGCCCCAAAACATCGGCAAAGACATAGGCGCGCATGTTGCCGATGTGCGGATAGTTATAGACGGTCGGCCCGCACGAATAGACCCGCGCCTCACCGGAGTGGACTGGCACGAAAAGCTCGACCTGCCGGGTAAGGCTGTTGAACAGCCGCAGCGGTGCTGCGCGATTAGCAACGACCGTGGCGTCGGGAACAGATGCAACAGGGGGAACGGGCGCGTCGGACATGCGCTGCCCTTGCCCCGCCGCCGCACGCGCGGTCAAGTCATTCGCTGTCCGGCGGCGTCCCGCCGGGATCATCCTCATCGTCATCGTCACTGATGCCGCCCAGCAGATCGTCGTTGCCCGTGCCGGTAACCGGCTCGTCAATCAGCGGTTCGAACCCGGCCGGCGTGATCGCGTTGATTTCGATCAGGCTGGTGCGCGCAAAAGCGTCGACAACGGGAATCGATGCTTCCTGCGGGGTTTCGTCAAGCGTCTCCTCAATGAAATCGCGCACTTCAACCGTCTCGAACACCGGCTCCTCCTGTGGCGGCGGTGGCGGTGGTGGCGGCGGCGGCGGCGGCGGCGGCGGCGGTGGTGGCGGAGGTGGTGGCGGCGGCGGAGGCGGCGGCGGAGGTGGCGGCGGCGGCGGCGGCGGCGGCGGTGGTGGCGGCGGTGGCGGCGGCGGTGGTGGTGGCGGCGTTACGCCACAGCTCGCAACGGCAGCGATGACACACCCATTGACCGACGACAGCGCGGTGAAGTCCGGCGTAAGGCCGATCTGTGCAATGGCATCGACCCCGGTGCGGCCGGCGACGATGCCGTTAATGACAATATCCAGCGTAGTATCATCCCGACTGTCGATCAGCAGACGGTCGGCAAGCAGGCCGCGCCGGTCGGCAAAGGCCGTGCCGATGGCGGTATTCTGGACATAGACTTCGTCATCCGAATAGAGGCCGATGGTCCCCGCCTCTGCCAGAATCCGCCCGGCGCCGACCCCGTCGTTCAAGCCAAGACGGGCAGTGATTGCCGCCGTGTCGGTGATGCCTAGCAGGTCTTCTTCGGCAAGATGCGTCAACATGAAGATGCTGCCGCCAGAAAACTCCAGCGTGCCGGACCGCTGCTGCCCTTCGAACAGGCGCACCGAACCACTGGTGGCATCAAGCAACACGCTGTTGCTGCCGGACAGCAGCAGGCTGTTTCCGGCGGCGTTGGCAAACGTCACCGCTCCCAGTACCGCAAGCTCACGGCTGGAGCGCACGGAGAAGGTTCCGGTTTCGCCCACCTGCCCCGGCACCAGCCCGGACTGCGCGGAAATCGCAAGATCGCCGACGCGCACGTCGCGCTGCCCGCGAATCGTCAGATCGCCGCGCGTCTGGATGCGGTTGAACTCGAACTGCGAAAGCCCGTACCGGCGCGCTGGCGCGGCCAGACCATCGCCCACCACGGTCGTTTCCGGCCCGTTGTTCAACAGGACCAGTTCATCGGTGTGCGACGATTCGCCAAGCTGGCCTGTCGCGGAAATAGCGATATCGCTGGACGCCAGGGACATGCTTGTGCCGGTGGCAAGGCCATCAAGCTGGATCAGGCCCCCGGCGTTGGCAGTAAACGTATTGTCGGCATCGGCCAGCGTCTGAATCGTGATGTTCCCCAGCGCATTGAGCAGGATATCGCCCTGCCCCACCGCGCCGATCACGATGTTGTTCTGCGGCCGGATCGCCCCGCCACGGGCCACCGTATATCCGGCGGAAAGCGAACCGATCACGATATCGCCGCCAAACGCCGTCAGGGTCGTGTTGCCCAGCGATTCGACAAGTTTGGCGTTGATCGAGCCATCCGCCGTGATGAAGATGTCGCCTTCGATGGCGAAGATTTCGTTGAGGTCGAGCGATCCGGGTGAATTGAATCCTACCGCATCGGCAAAGGCATTCACGCGTCCTGTGGTCGACAGCGAGACGATGTCGATCCCGCCACCTGCAAACATGTCGATCGCCCGGCCAACCAGATTTTTCAGAAGGATGTCGCGCTGCGTTATCAGCCTCACATCGCCATCAGACGCAATGGATCTGCCGGTCATGGACCGGTTGTTGGTACTGAAACCGCCGGTCGCTTGAATCGTATCGAAGAACAGGTCAGCGGCTGCAATATCGGCGGTGCCGGTTGCAGTCACCGCTTCGAGGTTGACCTGGTCGCTGCCCCGGATGGTCAGATCAGCGCCGGAACGCAGGGCAGGAACGGTCAGGTTGGATGCCTGAAGGTTCATGCCCCCGCCCGAAACCGCATCGTCAAGCATGACCGAACCGGCGACAATCATGGAAAGCGTGGTGCCGATATCCAGACTGCCCCCGGTCACCGTCCCGCCGAAGAATCCGGCCCCGCCGGTCGTGGCAATCCGGTCGAACGACAAGGTGCCCGCATCGAAGCTCGCACCGGCGCTGCTTACCGTGCCGAGCGATGCCGTACCGCCAACATTCAGCGTCAGCGCCCCGCCCGCAACCAGCGACGGCACGCTGAGCGAGGCTGCAGCGATGGCAAGGTCGGCACCGGCAACCGCCGAGGTCAGGGCGACCGGGCCGGTCGCCTCCACTGCAATGTCCGTTCCGGCATCGACGGTTCCGCCGATGATTGTGCCACCAGCCAGATGAACCGATTGCGCCGCACTTACCGCATCGAAGGTCAGCAGGATCGGGTCGATATCCACCGCACCGCCGACCGAGCGCACGATGCCTAGCGCCGCAGTATCGACAACGGTCAGCGTTACTTTGCCATCGGCCTGCAAAAGATCGGCAGTCAGGCTGTCGGCCATGATATCCAGCGTTCCACCGGCCAAAGCCGCTGTGCCGAACACCGGACCGGCGGTGACCGCCATATTGCCCGAAGGCGTCAGCGTGTCGAAATTGACCGCGCCGCCGATCATCGTCAGATCAACAACACCCTCGACAGAACCCAGCGACAGCAGGCTGCCGGCTTCCAGCCGTGCATTCTCGCCGGGCAAGGCCAGCGTGCCGATCTCCATGTCTGCGCCCGCAGCAAGATCGGCTGGCGTGCCAAGCGTCACCGCGTTCACCCGGAACGATGCTGGCGTAGTGAAGAAGCCTTCTACGTCCCCGCCCGCGTCCTCGGCGCTGGTCAGCTCGCGCACGGCGGTGATTGAACTGGCCGCAATATCGCCAGTGATGGAGAGGCCCACGTCCTGATCGGTGGCGATGATGTTGCCGTTGCCGGTCAGCGCCCCGCCCGCGCTCATCCGCACGATACCGCCCTGCACGGCAGAGCCGCCTTCCAGGACAATGTTACCCGACGGTGAGTCCAAAATGGCTTCGCCTGTTGCCAGGACTTGCGCGAAGAGTTCCGGGTTACCGATGCGCAGGTTTTCCGACGCCGCGATCCGCACCGTGAGGCCTTCGATCGTGCCTTCGTCGCGCAGTTCCAGCGGCGCGGTGCCGCTCTGGCCGATATTGACCTCGCCAGTCGCCAGCACGTCGCCCAGACAGATGCCGCCCTCAAGGCAATCGGGCGAAAGGCGTCCGCCGTCATCGCCGCGCGGCGCGCCGGGCAGCAGGCCACCGGTGACATCGGCGGAAAACGTGTCGGACAGGAATGTCACCTGCCGCGCGTCAATCGCGCTGGCTGTCAGGCTGATATTGCCGGTTCCTGCATCCACCCGCGTACCCGCCCCGATGGAAAGCGTGGCGATATCGCCGGGGTCAGGCGTATAGGTCAGGTCCAGACTGCCAGCGTCAAAGCGGATATCCTGCGTGCTGATAGACACGGCAAACGTGGAAAACCCCTGGGAGCCTGCGAATCGTTCGTTACCGCCGCCGCCAAAGTCGACCGGCTCACTGACGATAGTGCCGTTTTCACCAACGACGATATCGTTGCCGCTGGCGAAGGAAACTTCCTGCGTCCCGTAGACGGCGTTGGCCGCGGGCATCAATATGTCCCCACCGCTTCGGAACTGGACCGCTCCATCGGTGGCCGTGATTGCCCCGCCGCCTTCATCTTCGCCCAGAACCAGTGTAGCGCGACCGAACAGGCCTGGTGACTGGACAAGCCCGGCGTCGATGCTGATGCTCCCGCCAATCGCATTGCGCACGGCCACATCACCGGCACCGCGCACCGCAATCTGGCCGAACGAGAGGTAACGGCTGCCAGTGCCGCCTATCACCGTGCCGCCTGATCCGATATCAATGGACGACAGGCCTTCGATCTGCGCCAGCGGGCCAAGATCGAATATCTGCCCGGCAAAGGCCGAAAAATCGCCGCCGGTGAACACCGACGAACACGGCCCCGCTTCACAGGCTTCGGCTGCGATGCCGATCCTGAAGAAGGCGTTGAGCACAATGTTCGCTGCGATGAACTGGCCGCCGCCACTGCCGGTCACAGCAATCTCGGACTGGCTGAAGATATCGGCAAGATCGCCGACAAAGACACCCGCGCCCCCGTTCGTCCGCAGCGAAACCGGCCCTGCCGATTGCACAAACAGCGCGTTGTCCACCTCGATCGGCGCGGTGATGGCATCGAGCGAAACGCCGGACAGTTCGGACTGCAACCCCACGGCATCAATGCTCAGGCCGGTAAAGCGCAGGGCGTCCATCGCCAGCGACGACCCGCTTTGCAACGCAACCGATCCGGCAAAGCCCACGTCGGTGAAGGACGGCGAGGATAGCGCGCTGGTAACGAAAATGGCCGTATCGCCAGCCAGAATGGAACCGGGATCGCCGTTTTCATCATCGGCGGTGGTGAAAGAAACCGCGCCGCCCGAAGGAATGGCAAAGAAGCGACGGCCGATCTGCCCGGCTCCCGCCGGGCCAGTCCCCGGCGCCGCGGCGAAATCATCGGCGGTTGTCGTCCCGCGTGCGGCAATCTCAATCGCCCCGGTCGTTATGGTGCCGCCGGTTGCAAGTGCGGCGATGGAGCCGCCACTACCCGGCGCGGATATACCGGAATCGCCACCATTGCCACCAAAGGCCGCCAGCACGGCAGTATTGGCACCGTTGCCACCGATGCCGGGCAGGCCACCGGTTCCATTGGCCGTGAGGGTCACAATCCCGCCCGGCGAAAGCTCGATCGCGCCAAGCGTCATCGAGTCGAGAGCGATTGTCCCGCCACTGCCCTGACCGCTGGTCCCGCCAGTCCCGCCACGGGCACCGGAGCCGGCAAATGCAGCGCCACCAACCCCGCCATCGCCGCCGATAGCATCGGCCGCAAGATTGACCACGCCGTTGGTGACGAGCAACCCGCTGTCATCGGCACGGACCGAAAGATTGCCGCCAAAGGCATCGCCGCCCATGCCTCCATCGGCGCCGATGCCACCGGGCAGGAAACCGGCTCCGGCAGCGCCGCGCCCGCCATAGCCATAGGCATTTGCAACCAGTCCGCCAGAATAGAGGTAGGAATCAAAACCACTGGCAAGCAGGTCTATCTCGCCGCCAAAGCCCGCGCCTCCGGCACCACCGACCGATGGCCCCGGCATGGACACGCTGCCGCCGCTCTTGCGCAAGCCGCCTTGCCCACCTTGGCCGGTCGCGGCCAAAACGGGGACGAAAAGCGTGAGCTGCCCACCGCTGTTCGCTTCACCGAAAATGCCACCGCCGCGTCCGGCACCACCGTCGCCGCCGTTCCCGACGGCTGCCTGGCCATTGAGCGTGGCATTACCGCCAAGCCCCCCGGCTCCGCCCATCCCTGCCGGATCAAGCGTTATGCTGCTCGACCCAACAGTGACGTCAAGCAGCCCAAGACCCGATGCGATGAACGAGATGTTGCCGCCTGCGCCTTCGCCGCCGTTACCGCCATTGCCCGCAACCGGCACGATCGCAGACCCATCGCCGCCGCTCCCGCCAGTTCCGCCAAACCCGCGTGCCGAAAGATTATCGACGAAGACGGTCAGTTGCGTTCCATCGCCGTCAACGCGCAGATCGATACTACCGCCACGGCCGAAACCGCCGGAGCCACCGTTACCGTCGAGGATCGAATCCCCGCCAGCACCGCCACGCCCGACTGCGGAAAGAAGCGGCGATACCAGATAGGCATTGCCGGTATCAGTGCCGCTTGAAAACAGATCGAGTGAAGCCGTCCCGGCTGTACCGTTGCCACCCGCGCCACCGACCATGCCGCGTTCACCGGCGATGCCGGTCCCATCGGCACGCAGCGTGATCTGCCGCGTATCGTCCGCCGAATTGAGTTCATCGAAAGTCGTTGCGATCTCGAACGCTGCGGTGCCGCCAAAACCGCTGCCACCGGCCCCACCCGTGCCGACCGCGTTGGCAAGGCTGCTGCCGCTGTTGCCGGTCAGGCCGCCCAAACCGGTGGCGTCCACTTCGATCCTGACTGCGTCGAAAAGCCCGGATTCATAATAGATGCGCGCATTGCCACCGCGGCCTGTGCCCCCGGAACCCGATGTTGCACCGGTATTGGTCGTCGGGCTTTGCACCGCCCCGCCACGCCCGCCTTCGGCCAGCGCGCTGACAACAACCCTTGGCGCCGGTCCATTCGGCGCCAGCGTCGAAACCAGGGTCCCCCCGGTCATTTCCAGCAGTGCCGAACCGCCACGGCCATTGCCGCCATTTCCGGCAACCGCGCCGGGCGCGATTGCCCGCCCGCCGACGCCATAGTAGGTAAAGCTGCCTTCACCGGCGTTTAATGACAGGTTGCCGTCCGCCGAAAGCAACAGGCTCTCTACCGCCAATTCACCGCCGGACAGCGCAACAGTGCCGGTCCCGCCAGTGCCATCGCCACCTTTTCCAGCCGCTATGCCCAGCACGGTATTCTGATCGGCACCGTTGCCGGCGTAGCCATCCGCACCAACCCGCAACGTGTTGGTCGTAACCGATCCGCCAGAGAGCAGCACCGAAGCCCGCCCGCCAGTGCCGTTGCCGCCAACGCCCGGTGCGGCCCCTGCCACGTTGAAACCGCCGCCGCCCAGGGCATCGGCCGAAATGCCGACGAAACCGGCATTGAACAGACCATCGCTGATACTGGCCGTGGCAGTCCCGCCCAGCCCCAGCGCACCGGAGCCTGCCTGCCGACCAAAGCGGACCGGGCCATCGGGCAGGCTTTCATCGCCACGTCCGTCGCCAAACGCCGTCAGCGAAAGGTCGCCGCCGAAAATGGATTGCGCCCCGGTTTGCGTATAGCTGGCCATGCCGCCAAAGCCGCGCCCCGAACGCCCGCCCGCGCTTGTGCGCGTGCCCGCAGCTCCAGTGCTGTCGATGCTCAGGGTGCCGACGTTGATCGTGGCATTGTCCAGGAATGCCCGCACGTTACCGCCGGTCCCATCGCCACCGTCGGCGCCATCGCCACCTGATGCATAGGAACTGATCGACGCCGTGCCAGCGGTGCTGAATGTCGCCCCGTTGCGCACTGTCAGCGTTACATCACCGCCAACTGCGTTCAAACCGCTTTCGACAACCGATGCATAAGTCGAAACAAAGACATCGGACAGAGTCAGCGAAGCGTTGTCCAGCGTGATTGCCACATTGCCGCTGACCAGATTCTGCGGGGAATCGCTGGCGCCGGCATTGATGAACACATTGCCGAATGGCGCGTCGACACTGGCGCCGTTGGTCAGGTCGAGCGAAACCCGGTTGGGCAAGCCAGACCCGCCCTGGGTATAAGAAAACAGGTCGATGTTGCCCGCGCCCATGAACAGGGCCGCCCCATCAAACGCGAGCCCGACATCGCCCAGTGCAACCCCGCCACCGCTTTGCGTGATCGCCGCATTGCCGACAAGGAATGAATCCGCCGAATAATCATCGGCACCGTTCGCCAGCGATACGTCGACCGTACCCGCACTGGTGGTGCCCGGTGCAGGATCGGTGCCGAAGATCGCACTCGCAATGCTCTGCACCTGAAGCGCGCCCGACGCGAACACCCCGCCATCGACGCGGAAAGTGACATCGCCCGATGATGCCGCTGCACCCGCCTGCGGCGAAGGCGGCCCGCCGGTAAACTCATCGTTCGCCGTCGAAGTCAGCAGCACATCGCCAAAACTGAAGTTGCGAATCGGCCCTGCCGGATCGGGCTGTACCGCAATGAACGAAACCGTGCCTGCGCTGGCCTGCCCCGCCGAAACTGCGCCGACCCCGCCCTGCGCCCGTGACCGCAAGGTCATCGTCCCGCCAACGGCGAAGTCGCCATCGTTTACCGCGATGGTGACATCGCCCGCCGTGGCGGCTGCGCCGATGCTGCCGGCAAGCAGGGCATCGCCGTTTTCCGGGTCGGTAATAATCGGGGCAGTCGCGCTCGATTCAGCGGTAAAATCGCTGCCAGTTACCAAGCTGCCACCGCTCGCCACTGTGATCGCAATATTCCCGGCCCCGGCGCCATTGCCGGACAGGAGATCGAGCGTGCCACCGGTCGAAAGCTGATGCCCGGAAGCCACATCCGCGTTCACGTCGCCACGTGCCCGGAAAAGGGCGTCGGCAGCGAAGGCGACATTCCCGGTCGTGGCATCAAGGTCGACGCTGCTGGCGGCGTAACCGCGCACATCGCCGGTTGCGGAAAGATTGCTGATCGCCAGCGAAGCGTTTTGCCCAACAGCGGTCGTTTCGTCGGCACTGCCGCCCAGCCGCCCGGATTGTAGAACCAGACCTTCGCGCCAGTATCCGAACCGACCGTACCGGAAATTGACAGCGGCCCGCCCGCCACCGCGCTGGCAACGCGGTTCAGCACCGTGAAGCCCGATGGGCTGCCGCTGCCGCCGGTAAAGTTCAGCGTTGCGCCTTGCGGCAGGAAGATTCCGTCGGGGCTGGTCGACTGCCAATCGAGCAGGGCTTCGGCATCGCTCACAACCACCGTGTCGGTGCTGGTCGGCGCGTCACGGATGACCGTCTCGATGCCGAACTGGATCGACGGCGTACCGATCACCGCCTGTGCCTGTGCCGAATTGGCGTTGAAGGCCAGCAACAGCGCCGATGCACCACGCGATATGCCCGACAGCAGCCGGGCCAGCGACACCCGTCGCCGCCCTTCGGGCAATTTCGCGGCGGAACAGGAAGGCAGGAATCGGGGGGACTTCGACTGGGCCATCACAGCCTCCACGGCAGGAGCTGGAACGATAGGTTGATCAGGAACCGGGCATCGCCCTTCACGTTCAGGCCAACCGGGTTGTGCAGCGGCACCGCCACGCCGGCATCGAGCCGGACGGTATCGCGCAACGAAGCGCGCAGGCCGCCGCCAACCGATACGACCTTCTGCGGATTGAGGCCGCGAAAAGCCGTGTCATGGTTCCAGACCCACGCAGCATCGGCAAAGGCATAGGGCTGCACGGCGTTCCCGCCAGCGACCCTGGGCACCAGCGAGCCGAACCGCACTTCGCCGCGCACGCCCACGCCGCTGTCACCGATCACGGCGCCCGGATCGTAGCCTCGCCCGACGGTATAATTGCCGCCGGAAAACTCTTCGTACGAAAGGAGCCGGTCGGGCGAATATTGCGCGCGTGGTTGAAGGCTGAAGGTCAATTCACGCACCGGGCGATAATCGAACGCCGCCGATGCGCGAAACACAAGACCCTTGGCCGTACCCTCGACGCGGCTTGGCGTTACAGCCCCCGGCCCGGTGCAAAGCGGAGCGCGCGCGCCACGGCAGCCCTTCGTGGCATCGAAGACGCCAAGTCCCTGCCGCACTTCGGTGGTCAGCGCCCAGGCGTAATGCGGCTCCATCGGCGTAAAGCCATCGCGCCCGGAAAGGCTGGCCTTGGCCACGCCACTGGTTTCCAGCCGCGCATAGATCACGCGCAGGCGATCACGGTTGAGCGCGATCCGCCCGAAATCGACCGACTGGTTGGCAATCTGCCCCCCTGCCGCCAGCGCGAGATTATAGGCCTGCGAGCGGATCAGCGGATAGCGCCCCTCGATCGATGCCGACAATGTGCGCGACCGGAAATCAGCGGTTGCCCCCGTGATTGTCGGTCGGGTCCAGCCGTACGTGAAATCGCCCGACAGCACGAACCCTTCGCTCCCCAGGCGCATTTCATGGCCGATCTGGAGAACCTGCTGTTCTTCAAAGTCGATCGTGCTGAACAGGCTGGCCGTGGTCGCATCGCCCAGCCCGGTGAGGCCGTTGAACTGCGCGCGGGCCGTCACGCCAGTGCGACCGACAGCACGCGAACCGTAGTTCTGCACACCAAGTTCTGCATAGACCGGTACCCGGCGCACCGTGACCTCGCCCACGACCTCACCGGGCGAACCCTCAAGCGGGCGCAGGGCCAAGCGCACGTCCAGCCCTGGCACATCCTTGGCCAGCAAGAGGTAACGTTCCGCTTCTATTGTATTGAAAACAGATTCTTGTGTCAGTTTTTTGAGATAGTTCAGCAGAACGCGCTCCGACGCACCGGGATCGCCCTTGATCTGCACCCGCACCATGCGGGCCAGCAGCACGTCCAGCCGCACCGCGCCGCCATCAATCTTCTGCGGTGGCACCTGTACCGCCGCAAGATATCCGGCCTGGCGCAGTTTCGTCGCCGCCCGGTCGCGGATCTCGCAGATCACCGCCACGGGATGGTCGCCACCGATCAACCCGGCATAACTGTCCGAAAGATCGAAGCCTGGCAGCCGATCCATCCCGGAAAAGCGGACCGATGAAAGGGTGAGCCGTATTCCCGCGAACTCAGGGGCTGCGAGCGGACAGGGCGCTCGCTCAACCTCCATGCCGTCCACGACGACCGGTCCGGTGCGGTTCAGGGTGCCCTCGGCAACGCCACGCTCCACTTCCTCGCGCGTTGGCGGCTGCACGCTGACCGGGGCGGCCGGAGGCACGGCCTGGGCAATCGCGCCGACGCTCCACACCCCCGCACAGAACGCGAGCGAAATGGCAGCGATCCGGCGCAAAGCACCCGATACAGTCCAGCGCATGTCCCGAACTGGAACAGCAGTTAGCGCCCCAACGGGCACACGCGAGTCGTCACGATCGGCCATCCGATTCGATTCTCCACATGGCGCGGCCCGTGAACTATTATGAAATCAGGCTTGTTAGTGCCTGTTTTACCGCTCAAAACTGGAAGGCGACCCGGTTTCTGATCGCCATTCCGTTTACGGCTGCTGAGGCGCAGTTTCTGCTTGTTCGAGCGTCGCTGCAAGCCAATCAAACTGCGCTTTGCACCCGTTGTCGAGCAGCAACGTACCAAGTGCCGCAGCATCGGCAGGAACGGCTTCAGGTTCGATCATCACGATACGGAACTCCACCGCCTTGTCTGGCGCGGCTTCGTCATAGGCTCGGTATGTCCGCCCCTCCTGCGGGGCGAGCATCGTTTTGGGCCAGGCTATACCCAGCGTGCGCGGAGGCCATTGCATCCGAACCATTTCACCGCCACTCGCCTCGGTCAGCCAGGAAAAGCTGCGGCGGTCGGCATTGGCGCGCCACAGGTAGAGATCGCTGCCGCGCGGCACGCAGACATTGCCGCCTTCATCGGTATCCGCCAGCCAGATGCTCACCGGAAGCGGGCTTTCGGCCGAAGCGTCTGCCGCCCCGCGCACTGCCCCCGCCCTGACGGAAGCCGGATTGCTGAGCGAGCGCGCCAGCAGCGCCGCAGCGGCCAGATCGCGGTTGACCACGCCATCAAGGGCAAAGGTGCCCGCGCCGCGCAGAACGCGTGTCCCCGCCTTGTCGAGAACGGTCACGACATCGCCTGCCTTGAGCGTTACCGGCACATTGGCGGCGAGCCGCTTCCCCTTGGGGTAATTCACCGCGGAAGGTCCGGTCGAACGCACGACAACCGCCTGCGCATGGGCCTGCCCGGCCACGCTGGCACCCGCCACCGCAATTCCCACTGCCAATGCGGCAGATACCAACAGCTTTTCCACAGTCTTATCCCCTATCGTTGGCACCCATTGCTGGCGGGCGTTCAACCGCCTGCCTGTTCGGCCGAGGCCGTGCTGGCCAGCAGGTCCAACTGAGCGTTGCAGCCCTTTTCAGCCATCACCGCGGCCACTTCGACTTCGTCGGCCGGCACATCCGCCATGATCCGCGTTCGGATCGTCACCGGTTTCCCAACCGCATTGCTGAACGTGTAGGTCTGCCCGTCCACCACCGGAACAGAGGCTGCGGGCCAAACCTTGAGCGCACTACCGGCGCGCCAGGCGACTTCGGCAGTGCTGCCATCCTGCGACAGCAGCCGCCCCATGCCTTCATCGGTCTTGTCAGGGCGCCACAGCACGAGCGTCGCGGGATCGGCCACGCAATAAGTGCCGCCCTTGCTGACATCGACATACCACACGTTTTCCGGCCCGGTCGGCGCGGCTGGTGCCGGCGCACCCAGCGCACCGCGCACCGCCCCGGTGCGGGTCCGTGCGCCGCCGCTGCGGGCCATCATCGTGGCAAGCGCCGTACCGCCCGATGACGGGTCACGGTTTACGGCACCGTTCAGCGTGAACGATCCCGGCCCGGACAGCACGCGTGTGCCAGCCTTGTCGAGCACGGTAAGCTGGTCACCCTTTTTCAGGACAACCGGCGCATTGGCGGGCAACTTCTTGCCCTGCGGATAGATCGTCGATGATGGTCCGGTCGAACGGACCACCACCGATTGCGCCATCGCGTTCCCGCCCAGCGCCAGCCCGGCCACGGCTGCCACGCTGGCCCAGAGGGCGCGCACTGACTTGCCATCAACCAAGAACATAACTTTCTCCCTTGTGCGTTTGCCGCAGTCTCTGGATCAGATTGATCATTGCATCATCGTCATGCGCCGATTCGAACAGTTTGTCTGTGAGAGCTTTCACACGTTCTGCCTCACCGGCTGAATGGGCACTGACCGCTTCGCTGACCATTGCGCGCGCTTCAGCGGGCATGTCCGGTACCGGTTCGAATATCTCCACGGGCGTGCGGCGCCCACGCAAGGTGACCGACCCCATCGGGCGGAACCAGTCCAGCCCGCACCGTTCCACTGCCTCACGGCTGACCAGAACCTTGGTATCCAGCGGTTTGTTAGCCCCTTCGAGCCGCGCGGCGGTGTTCATGGCATCGCCCAGCGCAGTGTACTGGATACGCCCTTCACCGCCGAAATTGCCGACGACAGCCTCGCCATAATGCAGACCAACGCGAGTGCGGCCGATCCGGGGCACGCCTTCGGGCACTGCCTTGCGGAACTCTTCGCCCGCCAGATACATGGCGTAGGCGGCACGAACCGCGCGCTCGCCATCGTCCGGGTAAGCAATCGGTGCGCCCCAGAAAGCCACCACCGCATCACCCACGAACTTGTCGAGCGTGCCGCCGTACTGGAGAACGACCGCGCTCAGCCTGTCGAGATAATCGTTCAGCAAACGCGCGATCATTTCCGGTTCGACCGCATGAGTAAGTTTGGTAAACCCTTCCAGATCACTGAAAAGGCAAAATATTTCCCGCTTTTCACCATGCAGGGAAAGACGTTCGGGATTGCGCATGATTTCCGCCGCCACCGAGCGCGGCAGATACTTGCCAAGCGCCCCTTGCGCGAACTCGCGCTGCGCGGCGTTGATTGCCCGCAGGCCGGAACTTATAGCGGTGAAAGCCAGCAGCCAGCCGATCACCCACCCGGTAGCGGGCAGGTTCAGCGTATCGAATCCCGCACGTTCGACCAGAAAGGGCGCGGCAAGAAATACGCCGAACTGGGCAAGAACCGCCAGCGTCAGCACCCAGGTGCGCACTTGCGCCAGCGCCGTCGCCACGCCAAGCCCGACGGCAAGCACTGCGGCAACGGCGTTCACCCACGCGCCGATCGGAACCTTGCGCGCCTTGTCGAGCAGTTGCGCCAGCATAGAGGCGTGGACTTCGACACCGATCATGCGCGTTTCCCCGGTCACGGGATTGCCGGTGCGGGTAAACGGCGTGTCGAATTGGTCAAAGTCCGAAAAATCGCCGCCGATCAGGACATAACGCCCCCTGACGGCATCGGCCACCAGCGGCGCCGTTTCCGGGTCCGCAAGCAGGTCGATCGGAATCTTGTCGAACACCGGCCGGTCGCTTGCCGTCGGCACCCGGAAGCGGATCGGGCCAGTGTAGGTGGCAAATCGGGGATCGGCGTCCGGCCCCTGGCGCGTCAAAGCCAGGGACAGCAGCGGCGGAAGGCCCGCGTACTGGCGCGGCCAGCGCCGGGCGACGCCATCGGCATCGGTTTCCAGCAGGATCGAGGCCGGCTTGACCTTGTCGGTCCGGGCGCTGGCCAGAAAGGCGCGCAGATCCTGTTCCTGTTCGTAGGTGATCGCTTCGGGGTTCGTGCGGTTGTCGGCATAGGCCAGATAGACCGGCGTGTTCATCGCCTTGAGCGAGGCGCGCAGCAGATCATCGTCTTCCTGCGGGCTGTCGAACAGCACGTCGATCCCGACGCCGCGCGCGCCCAACTGGTCGATCTGCGCCAGCGCCTTGGCCAGAATCGTTCGATCCACCGGGGAAATCTGTCCGGTCGCGCGGTTGGTATCGGCGGTATAGACCACCAGCGTCACGCGCTTGTCGGTATCGGTCGGCGGAGCGAAAGCGGCCGCGCGTATGTCGTACAGCGCCGCTTCCGCGTCGCGCAGCAGCGGCAAGCGCCAGGAACTGAAGGCAATGAACAGGGCAAAAGCCAAAAGCACCGCCGCCACCAGTGAACGCTGCCAGCCCAGTTGCCGAAGGCCCCGCCGTGCTGCCTGCCCCACTTCGCCCGGCTGTCGCGCCTGGGCACGCCGATCATGCGGCATCCATTACTCCCCCACCTTGATCTTGTCGTTTATCCTGCCGCCCAGTGCCAATGCAGGGCGTGCCGTGCGCGACACCAATGGCCTTGCCCCATCGCCAATGACAGCAAAACCGGCCCAGTAATAGGGGTGCGACGTATCGATGTCGGCCATCAGCGCCTGTTGTGCCGCCAGCAGCGCAGCACCGGACGATGCCCCCGGCCCGGCTTCAAACAAACCGTTGATGAGCCGCGTCGTGGCGTTGAAATCGTCCGGCGCGGGCCAGTGGCTGGCCAGAACCGACCGGCTGCCCGCACCGATGAACGCACGCACCAGCCCTTCAAGCGCCGATCCGCCGCCCGTAACGATCCCTGCCGCGCGCGTGGCGGCCACATCTGCCTGTCCGGCGGTGTCGCAGGCAGACAGGATCACCATGTCGGCATCAAGCTTCAAGTCGAAGATTTCCGAAAAGGTCAGCAAACCGTCCGATCCGGCCGGACCGAAGGACGTGACCAGCGCCGGTCGCGCCGGGCAGGTCGGTTGCGGAGGAGTGACAAGACCGTGCGTGGCGAAGTGCAGGATACGGAAATTATCGAGATCACTGCGAGACTTGATCGCCGTATCGGAGAAAGCGGCTCCGGTCATCAGGTCAGTGCCCTGCGTACCCAGCAAGGTGCGGGCACGCACCAGTTCCGCTTCGGAGATAGGACGGTTCCACGTCGCCAGCGGCCAACTGCAATTGCTCCCGCCAGCCCCGTCGCTGCCGCGCACGCTTACCCGGTCCAGCGCGCTGGCCGATGATACGGCAGCGTTGTGACCAAGGCCGAGATAGGCCGACCGTGCCTGCGACCCCGGCTGCTTGCGTGCATCCATGAACGAACGCGCGGAAACGGCGGTGGAGACGACCTTGGCGCGGCCGAGCCATGCCATCTGCCGCATGTCGAACGGATCGCCTGCGCTGCTGTTCGCCTGCGCCAGATAGGCCTTCGCAGCGGTTTCATCGGTGACGAGCACGTTTACCGGCAATGTCAGCATGGCACCGTCCGGCTCGAAGATCAGATGGCGCGCCGCAGCGAGATCGGCCGCAACCGGAGCGAACAGAGCCTGAAAAACGGTGTAGGCATCGTCGGCGGCGTAGGTGCTGGTCAAGTACTGACGCCCGTCGAAGCGCGAGATGGAATCGCGGATGCGGCCAATCGCGCGGTTCAGTTCAGCCGCAGTGATCGCGGCGCGGTATCCCACCGCCTTGTCCTTGCTGGCGAAGAACACGAACACGTCCGGCCCCAGTACAGCCATCTTGGCATACGCTTCGCCGGGGGCCAATCCGTCCTGTAGTTCTTTTTCGCCAATTACCCTCTGAGAAACAACACGATATCGTGAATATTGCGCAAGTTGGATGACCGTTGCCTGTTCCTGCGCCTCAAGCGCCGCCACACGCGCGGCAGCATCGGCGATTTCCTGCGTGCGCGATGCGGCATCGTCCAGCCGCTGCAGTGCGGCATAGGTCATGCGCGCACGCTCGATGGCGCGGGTCAGGCTGTTCGATTGCCGAAAAAGCCTTGCAGCTTCGTCGCTTCCGCCGGAAAGTTCGCGTGAAAGGACAGCCTGGGTTTCCGCAACGCCCGGCCGCACAAGCACTTGCGAGGCGGTAAAGAATGCCTCGCTTGCCGCCGTGTCAGTGGCCATGCGCGCTGCCAGCAGATCGAACCACGGCGCCATCTGGCGCGAAAGGCCGGACAGCCCGTTCTGCCGCTCGACCGAGCGGGCGACCACTTCGCGGTAGAGCGGTTCCGCATCGGCTGGACGGCCGGTGCGCACCAGAAATGCAGCAAGCCGCGCCTGCGTGACCGCAAGGCTGCGCGTTTCAGGGTACTGGACCGCCACGATGTCCATGGCCGAACGCAGCAGCGCCTCGGCATCGGCAAGCCGCTCTTCGGATTCCGCCAGCGTCGCCAGTTCGGTCAGGATCTGCGCGCGCATCCGCACGATCGAGACGACCCGGCCGTTGCGCACCGCCAATGCCGCGGTCTGCGCCTGTTCCAGCGCCGTGCGCGCGGCAGGGGCCTGTCCGGTAAGCCGCAGCGTTGTGCCCTTGACCTGGAGCGCCTGCGCATCGAGGATCGCGGCGCGTTCGTCATCCGTCAGGCGCAGATCGTCGATCAGGCCCATGGCATTGGCGGTCAGATCCGATGCATTGATCCGCCGCGCCATGGCCGCAGTCAATTCCTGCGAATCCCGTAGCGCCTGGGCGCCGGGCGCGCTCTGCTGGCGCAACGGAACGCCAAGACGCGCCAGCGTTGCATCGTACATGTTCTGGTTCAGCAGGTGGATCGCCTGATAATTGCGCCGCAACCGTTCGACCACTGCGCTCCCGGCGGGCAGACGGTCGGCCTCGGCAAAAAGCGCATCCGCTTCGGCAAACTGGCCAAGGTTGGACCGCTGCAGACCGGCATTGACCAGAAACTCGACCCGGTCGATCGGCACATCACCGGTCGCAGCCTGCCGCTGGTCGAGCGTTTCGAAGAATGCCGCCGCTTCGGCGTAATCACCGGCATTGTTGCGGCGGTATCCTTCCGCCAGCGCGGTTGCCGGATCGAGCGTCAGTGCCTGAATCCGGGCATAAGCCTCGGTATCGGCGACTGACGTTGTTGCAATCTCGATAGGCTCGTCGATCAGGCGGTCCGCATAGATGGAGCGCAGGCCAAGGTCGAGCGCCCCGTGGTAAGCGTTGAACCCTTCCACGACGAACGTTGTCTTGCCGCGCGTGATCGCAACGACTTCATACCCAAGATCCGGGTCTTTCCAGCGACAGTCCATGCGCTTTCTGCCCGCCGCCGAAGCGACCATCGGCCCGGCACAGGCGACATCGCCCTGCCTGCGCGCAGCAAGGCGTTGCAGCACCGCATCGCCCGCCCCGCGCAAGGCAAAGACATAGCCCACCGGAAGGGCGGAATCGCGGCAGACGATGGCCCATGTCCGGTCCATCGGGTGCTGGTTGGCAGTATCGGCGACGCGGGACTGCATCTGGCACAGCGATTTGCTGCCGCCCGCGCCCAGCGGAAAACTGTCCTTGAGCAGGAGCGAGGCGTCCTGCGCCATAACCGGCGTTGCGCCAATGGCAGACGCTGCGACGCCTGCCGCAAGGGCTGCCCATAAACTTGTCCAACGGTTTCGCATGCTTGCGCTCCCTGGGCGGGGAGCCTGCTCCCCTTCCCTTTCCACGATTATGCCGCGATACCCGGAATCAGTTATGTCATTGCGCACAGCATAGGCGCAAAGCGCCGCGCGTGCCAATGCCCCTGCCCGCCCCCCAGCGGGCAGATGCCCCACTATGGTATGTTTTCAGAAGCCGATGAAACGGACGTTGCCTTCCAGCGGCTCCCGCTCGCGCGCGAAACCGTTCACTTCGGCATCGTCCTGACGGTAACCGATGGCGATCCCGCAAAAGAAGATGTGGGTTTCATCGGACACCCCGATGAAATCCTTTATCAGGCGGGCGTGGAACGAAAGAAACTCCTGCGGGCAGGAATCCAGCCCTTCCTCGCGCAGCAGCAGCATGATGGTCTGCAACCACATGCCGGTATCAGACCACTGCGGCGGCCCCATCCGGCGGTCGAAATAGCACATCAGCACCGCAGGCGCGCCGAACGAGGCGACGTTTGAGCGCACGAACTCCGCCCGCGCATCGGCATCACCCCGCCCGATCCCCATCGCTTCGTACATCGCCGCGCCGACCCGCTGGAGGCGCGCCTTGCATTCGGGGATCACTTCCGGTTCGCTGAAGGTATATTCGGGCGGAGACTGGAACGGCGCTTCAAGCATTTTCGCCTGCAGTTCGGCCAGCGGCGCACCGCTGACAATCGTGGCCTCCCACGGCTGGAAGTTGCAGCCCGATGGTGCCCAGCGCGCCTTGTCCATAACCCTTTGCAGCACGTCGAGCGGTACGGGATCGGGCTTGAACGCGCGGATCGAACGGCGCGACAGGACAGCTTCGGAAACGCTCATTTCGGTCATGGCTGCGGGATCGTCCCTTTTGCGAATGAAGGATGGAAGGTGCCGCTATTCGTCCTCGAACAGGTCGGCCAGTTGTTCGATGATCGTCCCGCCAAGCTGCTCTGCATCCATGATCGTCACCGCCCGGCGATAATACCGCGTCACGTCATGGCCGATGCCGATGGCAACGAGCTGGACCGGCGACTGCTTTTCGATCCAGTCGATCACCTTGCGCAGATGCTGTTCCAGGTAACCGGCGTTGTTCACCGAAAGGGTCGAATCATCGACCGGCGCGCCATCGGAAATCACCATGAGGATGCGGCGATCTTCCGGCCGCGCCAGAAGGCGCGAATGCGCCCATAGCAGCGCCTCACCGTCGATGTTTTCCTTGAGCAACCCTTCGCGCATCATCAGGCCAAGGTTGCGGCGCGCCCGCCGCCAAGGCTCGTCCGCCTTCTTGTAGACGATGTGGCGCAGATCGTTCAGCCGCCCCGGCTGCGCCGGCTTGCCCCCGGCAAGCCAGGCCTCGCGGCTTTGCCCGCCCTTCCATGCGCGGGTGGTAAAGCCCAGAATCTCGGTCTTTACCCCGCAGCGTTCCAGCGTGCGGGCAAGGATATCGGCACTGATCGCTGCAATCGAGATCGGGCGTCCGCGCATCGAACCGGAATTGTCGATCAGCAGCGTTACGATGGTATCCTTGAACTCGACATCGCGTTCGACCTTGTAGGACAGCGAATGGCCAGGCGAAATAACCACGCGCGCCAGCCGCGCCGCATCCAGCAGCCCTTCTTCCTGATCGAAATCCCACGAGCGGTTCTGCTGCGCCATGAGGCGGCGCTGCAGGCGGTTGGCCAGCCGGGTAACCACACCCTGCAAGCCCTTGAGCTGGGTATCGAGATAGGCGCGCAGCCGGGTCAGCTCGTCATCGTCGCAAAGGTCGGTGGCGGCAACCACTTCATCGAACTTGTCGGTATAGGCGTTGTAATCGAAGTTTTCGGGCAGGTCCGTCCACGGGCGGTTGGGCCGGGTCGGCAGCATGCCCTCCTCGCCCTCGTCCGCCATATCGGCATCGTCAGCGTCCTGATCCTGTTCGATCTCCTGTTCGGTGTCCGAATCCTCGTCACCCTCGGAGCTTTCGCCGGCCATTTCGGACGGCGACTGCTCCTGATCCTCGCCCGCGCTGGGATCGTCCTCGCCCTCGTCTTCTTCCTGCTCGCCCTCGTCCTGCTCGGTGTCCTCGTCCTGATCGCTGGCGGATTGCGTCAGGTCGAGATGCTGAAGCATGTCGAGCGCAAGCTGCTGGAACGAACGCTGATCGTCGAGTGAGAGCGCCAGCGCATCAAAATCGCCACCAACCTTGGCCTCGATCCAGCTACGCACCATGGCCGCGCCTGTTTCCGCCTGCGGCGGAACCGGCTGCCCGGTCAGCTTTTCACGCAATAGCAGGGCCAGCGCGGTGGGCAGCGGTACGTCTTCGGGCCGGATCGCGCGGGCAATGGGATCCGACGCCAGGCGCATGGTCATCGCGGCATCGAGGTTGCCGCGCATCCCGGCATAGGCGCGCGATCCCAGCGCCTCGTACCTTACCTGTTCCACAGCATCGTAACAGGCACGGGCAAGCGCATCGGTGGGCGCGTGGCGACTGTGCAACGCGGCGTTGTGATGCCGCAGCCGCAGCGCCATGGAATCGGCATGGCCACGCGCCTGCGCAACCTGATCGGCTGGCAGGGCGCGGCCCGGCATGGGCACACGCATCGAATTGCCCGATTGCACCGGTGCATCGGCTGTCCACGCAACTTCGACTTCGGGATCGAGCGAAATTGCGCGTGCCGTTCCAGTCAGTACCGCACGGAACCGGTCGAGGGGAGTATCGTCAGCCAATGCCAGCCTTTATCTGCCAGGGTGCCGCCGCAGCGCGCTCCGCATCAGGAGAGCCTTTCCCGCAGTGCGGCACCCGATTTTCATCGTTCAGCGCAGGCGTGCCTGCTTCAGACGATCTTCTGGCCGGTCTTGGCCCAATCGGCAAGGAAGCCTTCGATACCCTTGTCCGTAAGGACATGTTTGAACAGGCCCTTGATGACCGCAGGCGGCGCGGTCATCACGTCTGCGCCGATCTTCGCGCTTTCCAGCACATGCACGCCATGGCGGATCGAGGCCACGAGGATTTCGGTCTGGAAGGCGTAGTTGTCGTAGATCAGGCGGATATCGCGGATAAGCTCCATCCCGTCGAACCCGTTATCGTCATGGCGCCCGACGAAGGGGGAAATGAACGTGGCCCCGGCCTTGGCCGCAAGCAGCGCCTGGTTGGCCGAAAAGCACAGCGTGACGTTGACCATCGTGCCTTCGCCGGTCAGCGCCTTGCAGGTCTTCAGGCCATCGATCGTCAGCGGCACCTTGATGCACACGTTGTCGGCGATCTTGCGCAGCACTTCGGCCTCGCGCATCATGGTGGCGTGGTCGAGCGCCACGACTTCGGCCGATACCGGGCCATCCACCAGCCCGCAGATTTCGCGCGTGACTTCGATGAAGTCCTTGCCCGCCTTGGCGATCAGGCTGGGGTTCGTGGTCACGCCATCGAGCAGGCCGGTGGCAGCAAGATCGGCGATATCGGCGGTGTCGGCAGTGTCGACAAAGAACTTCATGGGGCGATGCCTTCCATCGGGGGAAATGATTCCCCTTGCCTATAGGCAAGCCCACTGCGCTTGTCAGTCCGGTACTTCATGCCACTACCGGAAGCCTTACTTCCGGCGGCTATTTCAGGCCGAAAGCGGCCATCAGCACGGGATCGTTGGTGGAACGCGGATCGGCGCGGATCGCGGCCTCTTCCCGCCCGATCGCCCGGAAGATCGCGTCGTCAGCCTGATTGGCCAGCGAACCGGCAACCCCCGCCACGTCCACCCCGGCCAGCGCGGAAAGCACTTGGCCGACCAGCGGTTCGCGGCTGACGCGCAGCGCATCGCCAAAGGCCGGCACCATGATCTCGACCAGGCTGGTGCCCATTTCCTGATGAAGGAATGCTGTGGCGGCCATCGGATCGCTGCCGCGCAGCAGCGCCAGCGCGTTGCGAATGCCGATGGTGCGCACCGCATCGGTAACGGCAGGCGCGGCCCGCTCGGCTGCGTCATAGGCCATGTCGTTGAAGGCGCGCTGCAGGCGTTCGCGGAAGATCGGGCCAGTCAGGATGCGCTGGAGCGTGCCGCCACGGTTGCCGATCATCTCCGGCAGGGCCAGCCGGGCCACCTGATCGTCCCAGAACCCGCCGGGCTGCAACAGCCTGGCAAAGGCGCGGTCGCTCGACAGGAACAGCAACCGCCGCACGGCTTCCTCCAGTGAAAACGCAGGATAGCTGGCGCATCCGGCCAGTGTGAGCACGCCAAGCGACGTCATGCCGCCAAGAACGGCGCGGCGGTTTTGCATGATCGGCAGATGCGGCATGGTTTTCTCCTCAATTGCATGCACGGCAGGCTTTGCCCACCGCCTCCCCGCCCCATATAGACCGCCTAACATGAACCGTGTCCGATGCCTTGTCTTCAACGCCGCGCTGGGTCCGCTCGACTACCGCGTGCCTGATGGCATGCATGTCGAACCGGGCAGCGTCGTGCTCGCTCCGCTGGGGCCGCGGCAGATCATCGGCGTGGTCTGGGAGGCGGAACGGCTGCCTGCGACCGAAGTTCCCGCCAGCAAGCTGCGCCCGCTGCTGCAGGTGCTGCCGGTGCCGCCGCTGCCCGCGCCCTTGCGCCGCCTGATCGAATGGACAGCGGACTACTACCTCGCCCCGCTGGCTGCCGTCGCGCGCATGGCGCTGTCGAGCAACGCGGCGCTGCAAGGCGGCGGCACGGTCACCGAATACCGCCTGACCGGCAAGGAACCGGGGCGCCTGACACCGCAGCGGAAAAAGGCGCTGGAGGCGCTGGAGGGCCAGCAGGCAACGATCCGCGAACTGGCCGCAATGGCCGGGGTTTCCGACGGCGTGCTGCGCGGCATGGTGAACGCCGGGCTGCTTGAACCGGTGCTGGTCGATTCGGACCGCCCCTACCCGCGCGCCTACCCGCTGTTTGCCGCGCCCGACCTGTCCGACCTGCAAGCGCAAGTAGCGGCGCGGCTGGTCGCCGCCACGCAGGCCCGGCAATTCCATCCTTTCCTCCTCGACGGGGTCACCGGATCGGGCAAGACGGAGACTTACTTCGAAGCGATCGCCGCCGCGATCACCGCCGGGCAACAGGTGCTGGTCCTGCTGCCGGAGATCGCTCTGACGGAAACGTTCCTCAAACGGTTCGAAGCGCGCTTCGGCGTACCGCCGGTCACCTGGCACTCTGCGCTCAAGGCATCGGAACGGCGGCGTGCTTGGCGTTCGGTGGCGTCAGGGGACGCTCAGGTCATTGTCGGGGCGCGTTCGGCGCTGTTCCTGCCATTTGCCACGCTGGGCCTTATCGTCGTCGACGAAGCGCATGAAATCTCGTTCAAACAGGATGATGGAGTCCGCTACAACGCGCGCGACGTGGCGGTGATGCGCGCGCGGTTCGAAGGTGTGCCGGTGATCCTTGCCAGCGCCACGCCCGCACTGGAAAGCCTGCACATGGCTGAAAGCGGGCGCTATGAACGGGTGCTGCTGCCCAGCCGCTTCGGCGGGGCCACGCTGCCCGAAATCGCCATCGTCGATCTGCGCGAAGAACAGCCGGAGCGCGGCCACTGGATCGCGCCGCCGCTGGTCGCTGCGCTCAAGGACCGGCTGGAAAAGGGCGAACAATCGCTGCTGTTCCTCAACCGCCGGGGCTATGCGCCGCTGACCCTGTGCCGGACGTGCGGCTATCGCTTCCAGTGCCCCAACTGTTCCGCCTGGCTGGTCGAACACCGCCTGTCGCACCGCCTGGCGTGTCACCATTGCGGGCACGAACTTCCGACGCCCGATGCCTGCCCGGAATGCCAGGAGCCCGACTGCCTTGTCGCCTGCGGCCCCGGCGTTGAACGCATTGCCGATGAAGTGGCGCAAATCCTGCCCGCCGCGCGCGTGGCCATCGTCACGTCCGACACGCTGACCAGCCCGGCCCGCGCGGCGGAGTTCGTTGAACAGGCCAGCGCCGGCGCGATCGACGTGATCGTTGGCACGCAACTGGTGACCAAGGGCTATCACTTTCCCGAACTGACGCTGGTTGGCGTGATCGACGCCGACATGGGCCTTGAAGGCGGCGATCTGCGCGCGGCAGAGCGCACCTACCAGCAGGTCGCGCAAGTCGCCGGACGCGCCGGGCGCGGCGAAAAGGCCGGTGAAGTGCTGATCCAGACCCGCCACCCGACGGCGCCGGTGATAGAGGCGCTTGCCAGCGGTGACCGCGACGCCTTCTATGCCGCCGAAACCGAAGCCCGGCGCGAAGCCGGAGCGCCGCCATTCGGGCGCTGGGCCGCGATCATCGTGTCGAGCGAGGACGAGGCCGAAGCGCGCGATGCCGCACGCGGCATCGGCGGCTGTACGCCGCGGCTGGACGATGTGCTGTTCCTTGGCCCGGCACCGGCGCCGCTTTCGCTGCTGCGCGGGCGGTATCGTTATCGCCTGCTCATCAATGCGCGCCGCTCCACCGAACTGCAGCGCGTGATCCGCGCATGGCTGGACCCGTTGCGTTTTCCCCCCGGCGTGCGGGTGGCGGTGGACATCGACCCTTACAGCTTCGTCTGACCCTACAGGCAGGTTGAACCGGCACGCATTTCGGCCATTGCTGGTTCATGCCTGTCGCCACTTCCGGCCCTGTTCTCGTCCCGATCCTTGGCGACCAGCTCTCGCCCGCGCTCTCCAGCCTTGCCGATCGCACGCCGGACGACACGATCGTTCTGATGATGGAAGTGGCCGAGGAAACCACTTACGTCCGCCACCACAAGGCCAAGATCGCGCTGATCCTTGCGGCGATGCGCCATTTCGCGGCAGACCTGCGCGCGGACGGGTGGACAGTGGACTACGTGCGGCTGGACGATCCCGATAACTCCGGCAGCTTTACCGGCGAAGTAGCGCGCGCCGTACGGCGGCACGGCGCGCGCGGCGTGCAGGTGACCGAGCCGGGCGAATGGCGCGTGCGGCAGGCAATGGAACAATGGCGCACGGCCTTGCCCGTACGCTGCCGCATCCTGCCCGACACTCGCTTCATCAATCCGCTGACCGATTTTTTCGACTGGGCCGCCACGCGGCGTGAACTGCGCATGGAATGGTTCTATCGCATCATGCGCCGCAAGACCGGGCTGCTGATGGAGGGCGACAAGCCGGTAGGCGGCAAATGGAACTTCGACACGGAAAACCGGGGACGGCCAGAGGCTGGTATGAAACCCGTCCCAGTCCCGTGTTTTTCGCCCGACACCGTAACGCGCGAGGTTCTGACGCTTGTCGAAAGCCGCTTTGGCGATCATTTCGGGTCGCTGAACAGCTTTGCCTGGCCGGTCACGCGCAAGGATGCCGAAGCCGCGCGCGATGCGTTCATCGCCGACCGCCTTCCGCTGTTCGGGAAATATCAGGACGCAATGGTTGCTGGCGAGGATTTCCTGTTCCACGCCGTGCTCTCGCCTGCACTCAACATCGGCCTGCTCGATCCGCTCGACCTGTGCCGCCGGGCAGAGGCGGAGTGGCGCGAAGGACGCGCACCGCTGGCCGCAGTCGAAGGCTTCATCCGGCAGATCATCGGCTGGCGCGAATACATCCGCGGCATGTACTGGCTCGACATGCCAAGTCTGGCGCAAACCAATGCCCTGGACGCGACCCGCCCGCTACCGGAGTTCTACTGGACCGGCGAAACGCCGATGCGTTGCCTGTCCGAATGCGTACGGACGACGCGCGACAACGCCTATGCTCACCATATCCAGCGGCTGATGGTGCTGGGCAACTTCGCGCTGCTGACCGGCATTGATCCTGGGCATGTCTCGGACTGGTTCCTGGCGGTCTATGCCGACGCCTTCGAATGGGTCGAACTGCCGAATGTTGCGGGCATGGTGCTGCATGCCGACAAGGGACGGCTGGCATCGAAGCCTTATGCCGCAAGCGGCGCCTATATCGACCGGATGAGCGATTACTGCGGCGATTGCGCTTACGACGTAAAGCAGAAGACCGGGCCGCGCGCCTGTCCGTTCAACGCGCTCTACTGGCACTTCCTCGACCGCAACGAAGCGGTTCTTGGGCGTAATCCCCGCCTTGCCCAGCCCTATGCTACCTGGCGCCGGATGAGCACCGAAAAACAGGCGGAATACCGGGACAGCGCCGATGCCTTCCTTGCCACGCTCGAACCGGCGAAGCCAGGCTGGGCACGTTGACCCTGTTCAGTCCTTGCCCGCGCGCCTTTCGCGTTCCAGCAGTTGTTTCTTGATCTCAAGCCCATAGGCATAACCGCCGAGCGTGCCGTCGGACCGGATCACACGATGGCACGGGATCAGCACAGCCACCGCGTTTGCCCCGTTGGCCGATCCGGTGGCGCGCGACGCGCCGGGCCTGCCAACTTCGGCGGCGATTTCAGCATACGAGCGTGTTTCGCCCGGCGGAATCCGGCGCAGCGCCTGCCACACCGCCTGCTGAAACGCGGTACCGCTGATATCCAGCGGCAGGTCGGGCATGGCCGCCGGGTTGTCGCAAGCCGCGATCGCGGCATTGACCAGCCGCATGACCAGCGGCCCGCCTTCGACCAGGGTGGCATTGGGAAAGCGTGCGCACAGATCCGATTCGCCTTCGCTGAACGAAAGGCGGCATATTCCACGCTCCGTTGCCGCCAGCAGCATCGGGCCAAGCGCGGTTTGCGCAACCGTCCAGTGTATCGCCACGCCTGCGCCGCCCTTGCGCCACGCCGAAGGTGTCATGCCGAGAGTGCCTTTCGCTTCGCTGTAGAAATGGCCGGGCGCATTGTATCCTGCCGCGTAGATGGCCTCTGTCACGCTGCCCGCCCCGGCCAGCGCGCTTGCCATGCGATCTACGCGCACCTGTTTCGCCCATGCAGCAGGAGACAGCCCGGTTTCGCGCTTGAACAGGCGCTGGAAATGGTGCGGGGCGTAGCCGACAGCACGTGCCAGCGCCGTCAGCCGCGGCGGCGGATCGTGCGTCAGCAGGTCCAGCGCCATAGCCACGGCGTCACGCTCACGCCCGTCCTCATCCGGCCGACAGCGCAGGCAGGGACGCAGCCCCGCCGCGCGCGCCGCCGCCGGATCGGCATGGAAGGTCACGTTTTCGGGCCGGGGCCGGCGCGCTGGACAGCTCGGCTTGCAATAGATTCCGGTGCTGGTGACGCCCACGACGAACCGCCCGTCCATGGCCCTGTCACGGCGTGCAAAAGCGGCAAGCGCCGCCGATTCCGAAATCGGCAGGTCGGCGTAGGGTCGGTTCGGGGGCGTCATGCAGGGTTCTTTAGCGTCAATCGGGCAAAAGCGGCTTCCTCAATCTTGCGGTCAAACCGGAACAGCGCAACAAGCGCGGCATGGGTTTCGCCAGAATGATAACCGTAAGGCAGATCGTGGCCGGTCTGTGCCTGCTCTTCACCGCCATGGCCGCGCCTGTCATGGCCGACCCGGCCGACATTTCCGCCGCCAGCCGTTCGGTCGTGCGGGTGGTGATTGTCGAAACCGATGGCGACCGCGCGCGGCTCATCACCCATGGCACCGGCTTTGCGATAACCCCCAACCTTATCGTCACCAATGCCCACGTGGTGGAAGAGCTGCGCCGCGATGACACCTTGCTGGCTGGCGTTGTGCCCGCCGAAGGGCGCAACGGCTTTCCCGCGCGGCTGATCGCATTTTCGCCCGCAAACGACCTCGCCCTGCTCAAGATCGAAGGCGGCGGCACCCTGCCCCCCGCCACGCTGTTTTCCGGCGCGCCTGATGATGGCGCTGAAGTGTTCGCTGTGGGATACCCCGGCAATGTCGACCTGGCACAGGGCTTGTCGATGGCCGATCTTGTTACGCCGCAAGCGCCCGTCAAGACCCGCGGCTACCTTTCCGGCGGGCGCTCTTCGCGTTCATTCGAAACGCTCTTGCACACCGCACCGATCGGATCGGGCAATTCGGGCGGCCCGCTGCTCGACGCTTGCGGGCGTGTGCTTGGCATCAACTCGTTCGGCACGGTCAGCGACAACGGCACCGATTCGGCGTTCTACTTCGCCATCTCGATGCGCGAACTTGCCGCCTTTCTGCGTCGTGCCAACGTGGAGGCGCACGCCACCGGCCTGCCCTGCCGCTCCATCGCCGACCTTGACCGCGCCGACGCCGAACGATCCGAAGCCGAAGCGGCACGCAAGGCCGCCGATGCCCAGGTAAAAGCTGCGGCGCGCGACCGCGCGCTGGAAAAAGCGCGCGCACAGGCGGAAATCGACCTTTTCACGCAACGCGAAAACGGCATGGCGCTCGCCGGATTGCTCATGCTGGCCGCGCTTGGCCTAGCCGGGTGGGGCGCATTGCAGGCCACCCAGCAACGCGGACGGCTGGATCGCCGCTATCCCGTCGGTACAGGCCTGCTGGTGGCATGCGCGGTGCTGGCATGGCTGCTGCGCCCGTCACTGGCACTGATCGACCAGCGCGCCCGCGAACTCCTGCCCGAAGATTCGCCCGCCAGCGGCACCGCATCCGGTGCACCTTCCAGTGCCGACAAGACTTCCGCGGAAAAATTGATCTGCGTGCTTGACCCCGCGCGCAGCCGGGTGACCGTTTCGGATATAACCGATGTACCGCTGAGCTGGTCCGCCGATGGCTGTGTCAACGGCAAGACCCAGTATGGGCTGGCCCGCGATGGCTGGACGCGCATCCTTGTCCCCAAAGTCGACGATGCGATCTCGGTCAATTCGTACGATCCCGACACCCGTACCTACAAGGTCGAACGGTTTCTAGTCGGCCTGGACGTGATGACGAAGGCCCGCGCCGCCCGCGCGAAGACGAGCGCCCCGGCCTGTGGCGCAGGCGAGGATGCCGCCCGCCGGTTTGGCGACAGCCAGCAGACGATCAAGGCGCTTCTGCCAGCCGAAGCGATCGAGCGCATGCGGTATTCCTGCCAGCCAGCGCCATGATTGTGCTGCGCTGCCGTCATCGTGATGCACAAGTGCGCAACTCGCATCTTGTCATAACCGCCCGACGTTGCTAGGCGCGCCCCGTCTGCAGGCCACCGGGTGTTCATCGCCCGGCCATGGTTTGCACCGGCTTATCCTTGGATGAAGGAACCTTAGCGCGTGGAGATTTCCGGCGGCATTACGGCCAGCTTGTCAGGGCGTTACGCTTCGGCGTTGTTCGATCTGGCGAACGATCAGGGCAATGTTGCCGCTGTCGAAGGCGATCTCGAAAAGCTGGGTGCCGCCCTGCACGAATCGAGCGATCTTGCTGCGCTGACCCGCAACCCGCAGATCAGCCGCGAATCCGCTGCAAAGGCAATGGACGCGGTTGCCGCGCTTCTCGGTCTTGGCAACCTTGCCCGCAACTTCATCGGCGTGCTCGCCGCCAACCGCCGCCTCGCGTCGCTGCCCGATGCGATCCGCGCCTTTGCGACCATCGCCGCCGCCCATCGCGGTGAAGTGACGGCCGAAGTCACCAGTGCCCACCCGCTCGACGACAGCCAGCTCACCGCGCTGACGGCAAAGCTCGCCGCGCGCGAAGGCAAGTCGATCAAGCTCAAGACCACCGTCGATCCCGACATTCTTGGCGGCCTTGTCGTCAAGATTGGCAGCCAGATGATCGACAGTTCGATCCGCACCCGTCTCAATTCCCTCGCCCAGGCGATGAAGGCTTGAAGCCTCAAGGCTCTACGAAAGGCTGAAAATGGAAATCCGCGCCGCTGAAATCTCGAAGGTCATCAAGGACCAGATCGCCAGCTTCGGCACCGAGGCCCAGGTCTCGGAAGTCGGCTCCGTGCTGTCGGTCGGCGATGGCATCGCCCGCATCCACGGCCTCGATCAGGTCCAGGCCGGCGAAATGGTCGAGTTCTCGAACGGGGTGAAGGGCATGGCGCTCAACCTCGAAGCCGATAACGTCGGTGTCGTGATCTTCGGCTCGGACGCCGAAATCAAGGAAGGCGATGTCGTCAAGCGTACCGGCACCATCGTCGACGTGCCGGTTGGCAAGGGCCTTCTCGGTCGCGTCGTTGACGCGCTCGGCAACCCGATCGACGGCAAGGGCCCGATCGAAGGCGCGACCCGCCAGCGGGTGGAAGTCAAGGCGCCGGGCATCATCCCGCGCAAGTCGGTGCACGAACCCGTGCAGACCGGCCTCAAGGCGATCGACGCGCTCGTTCCGGTTGGCCGCGGCCAGCGCGAACTGATCATCGGTGACCGCCAGACAGGCAAGACCGCTGTCGCCATCGACACCTTCATCAACCAGAAGGGCGTCAACGCAGGCACCGACGAAGGCAAGAAGCTCTATTGCATCTACGTCGCCGTCGGCCAGAAGCGTTCGACTGTCGCGCAGATCGTGCGCCAGCTCGAAGAAAACGGCGCGATGGAATATTCGATCGTCGTCGCTGCAACCGCTTCGGAACCGGCACCGCTCCAGTACCTCGCACCCTACACCGGCGCGACGATGGGCGAGTTCTTCCGCGACAACGGCATGCACGCCGTGATCGTGTACGACGACCTTTCCAAGCAGGCCGTGGCCTACCGCCAGATGTCGCTGCTGCTGCGCCGCCCGCCGGGCCGCGAAGCCTATCCGGGCGACGTGTTCTATCTCCACAGCCGTCTGCTTGAGCGTGCGGCCAAGATGAACGACGAAAACGGTGCCGGGTCTCTCACTGCGCTGCCGATCATCGAAACCCAGGCGGGCGACGTTTCGGCCTACATCCCGACCAACGTGATTTCGATCACCGACGGCCAGATCTTCCTCGAAACCGGCCTGTTCTACCAAGGCATCCGCCCCGCCATCAACGTCGGTCTTTCAGTGTCCCGCGTCGGCTCTTCGGCCCAGACCAAGGCGATGAAGAAGGTTGCCGGGTCGATCAAGCTGGAGCTGGCGCAGTACCGCGAAATGGCGGCCTTCGCCCAGTTCGGTTCGGACCTCGACGCCTCGACCCAGAAGCTCCTCAACCGCGGTGCGCGCCTGACCGAGCTGCTCAAGCAGCCCCAGTTCTCGCCGCTCGGCTTCGAAGAGCAGACGGCTGTGATCTTCGCCGGTACCCAGGGCTACCTCGACAGCGTTCCGGTGACCCGCGTCACCGAATACGAAGCCGAACTGCTCAGCTTCCTGCGTTCGCAGCACGCCGACCTGCTCGGCCTGATCCGCGACACCAAGGATCTTGGCGACGAAGCCAAGGGCAAGCTCGTCACGGCGCTCGACGCTTTCGCAAAGCAGTTCGCATAATGCTGATGCTCGCGTCTATGTCTGTGCTAGCCGCGAGCACTTCAGGTTCGGCAGTGCCATTCTCACTTTTTCAAGAAGTCTGGACAAAGTGTGTGGTAGCTGAAGCAGGCATCTACGCTGAAACATCAGAGACAGCGGACGTCATCGCTACGGTTGCTGAGGCCAAATGTGAACAATGGGCAGATAAAGTCCGCGAAAGCTGGCTAAAGTATGCAAAGAAGATGTCGCCCACAGCAATTGACCAAGGACTTGCGCAAATTCGTGCGAGCAACCGAGCGAAGGCTTTGGAAGCAGTTTTGGATTGGCGTTTGAGGTTTCGTACGAATGGCTAGTCTTAAAGAACTCAAGGGCCGGATCAACTCGGTCAAGTCGACCCAGAAGATCACCAAGGCCAAGCAGATGGTCGCGGCGGCCAAGCTGCGCAAGGCGCAGGCGGCTGCCGAAGCCGCGCGTCCGTATGCCAGCCGTCTGGCTGAAGTGATGGGCAGCCTCGCCGCCAAGGTCGCTGGACAGGATAACGGCCCGTTGCTGATGCGCGGGACTGGTTCCGACCAGCGCCACCTGCTGGTCGTGGTCAACACCGACAAGGGCCTTTGCGGCGGTCTGAACTCCAATATCGTCAAGGAAGCCAAGCTCCATGCCCGCGCGCTTATTGCCGCTGGCAAGGACGTGACCTTCTACCTTGTCGGCAAGAAGGGTCGGGCGCCGCTCAAGCGGGACTATCCCAAGGCCATTGCCAAGAGCTACGACACCAGCCTTGTGCGCACGCCCGGCTTCGACGAAGCCAGCGCCATCGCGCACGAAGTGATTGCGATGTTCGAAGCCGGCAATTTCGACGTGGCGCATCTGATCGCGCCCGTCTTCAAGTCGGCGCTCGCGCAGGATCCGGTTACGACGCAGTTGATCCCGGTCCCCGCTCCTGCCGCCACGGGAGAAGCTGGCGCGGTGGTGGAATACGAGCCGGGCGAGGAAGAAATCCTCGAAGAACTGCTGCCCCGCTATGTCACCACCAAAGTGTTCGGCGCACTGCTGGAACGCGAAGCATCGGAACAGGGCGCGTCGATGACCGCCATGGACAATGCGACCCGCAACGCAGGCGAACTGATCCAGAAGCTTACCATTCAGTACAACCGCAGCCGCCAGGCCGCGATCACCACCGAACTCATCGAAATCATCGCCGGCGCTGAAGCGCTTTGACGACCGAGATAGAAGGCAAGGAAACAACCATGGCCACCGTGCTCACCTCCACCGGCAAGATCAGCCAGGTCATCGGCGCCGTCGTCGACGTGACCTTTGACGGCGAACTCCCCGCCATTCTCTCGGCGCTCGAAACCGACAACAACGGCAACCGCCTTGTTCTCGAAGTGGCGCAGCACCTTGGTGAAAACACCGTCCGCACCATCGCCATGGACTCGACCGACGGCCTGACCCGCGGCCAGAGCGTGCGCGATACCGGCGCGCAAATCTCGGTGCCGGTCGGCCCCAAGACCCTTGGCCGCATCATGAACGTCATCGGTGAACCGATCGACGAACGTGGCCCGGTCGGTGCGGAACAGACCGCGCCGATCCACGCCAAGGCGCCGGAGTTCATCGACCAGTCGACCGAAGCCGCGATCCTCGTGACCGGCATCAAGGTCATCGACCTGCTCGCCCCTTATGCGCGCGGCGGCAAGATCGGCCTGTTCGGCGGCGCCGGCGTGGGCAAGACCGTTCTCATCCAGGAACTGATCAACAACATCGCCAAGGGCCACGGCGGCGTCTCCGTCTTCGCAGGCGTTGGTGAACGTACCCGTGAAGGCAACGACCTCTACCACGAGTTCCTCGACGCCGGGGTTATCGCCAAGGACGCCGACGGCAACCCGACCCCGGACGGCTCCAAGGTGGCGCTGGTGTTCGGCCAGATGAACGAACCGCCGGGCGCTCGCGCGCGCGTAGCCCTGTCGGGCCTGACCATGGCCGAATACTTCCGCGACCAGGAAGGCCAGGACGTGCTGTTCTTCGTGGACAACATCTTCCGCTTTACCCAGGCAGGCTCGGAAGTGTCGGCCCTGCTCGGCCGTATTCCTTCGGCCGTGGGGTATCAGCCGACGCTGGCCACCGACATGGGCCAGTTGCAGGAGCGCATCACATCCACCACCAAGGGTTCGATCACCTCGGTGCAGGCCATTTACGTTCCCGCAGACGATCTTACCGACCCTGCGCCAGCCGCCTCGTTCGCCCACCTGGACGCTACGACCACGCTGAACCGCGCGATTTCGGAACTCGGCATCTACCCGGCGGTCGACCCGCTCGACTCCACCTCGCGCGTGCTGACGCCTGCCGTCGTCGGCCAGGAGCACTACGAAACCGCCCGCCGCGTTCAGGAAACCCTGCAGAAGTACAAGTCGCTGCAGGACATCATTGCGATCCTTGGCATGGACGAGCTTTCGGAAGAAGATAAGCTCACCGTCGCCCGCGCCCGCAAGATCCAGCGTTTCCTTTCGCAGCCGTTCCACGTCGCCGAAGTGTTCACCGGCATTCCTGGCAAGTTCGTCCAGGTCGAAGACACTGTTGCCTCGTTCAAGGCCGTGGTCGATGGCGAATACGATCACCTTCCCGAAGCAGCGTTCTACATGGTCGGCGGCATCGACGAAGCCGTTGCCAAGGCCAAGAAGCTGGCGGAAGAAGCCTGATTTTCACCTCCCCTCCCCCGCCACAGGCGGGAGGGGGGATTTCAAACCTCCGGCTAACGGAGGGGAGTTTGACAATGCTTCACTTCGAACTCGTCACCCCGGCCCGCCTCGTCCGTTCCGAGGATGTCCACATGGTGGTCGTTCCCGGTACCGATGGCGAGTTCGGCGTTCTCGAAGGGCACGCGCCTTTCATGTCGACGGTCAAGGATGGTTCCATCAAGGTCTACCGCACGGCCGGTGGCGCGCCTGAGGAAATCAGGGTTCAGGGCGGCTTCGCGGAAGTTGGCGCCAATGGCCTTACTGTGCTGGCCGAACACGTCGAAAGCTGAGGCTTTCGCCCCATTCCAGGCGAAAAGAGCCGGCCCGCCAACGGGTCGGCTTTATGGGATGGCCCGCCCCTTTTCCCCGGCATCGGATATGATGCTGGTGCTTGAAGAGGAAAGGAGCGGACCGATGTCTATTGTGATCCTTGGCGTTGATTTGGGCAAGAATGCCTGCAGTGTG
>JBHSCB010000024.1:0-56337 GCA_042650965.1 Novosphingobium lubricantis
CACGGATAGTGCATCAGCTGACCTCGGAACGAATGAAGCCAATCCTTGAGCATTGCGTGTGGGGGCCCCCAGCCCGTCAACAGAAGGAACCGTTCAATGGGATCTTGACAAGGCCCGGATCATACAAATCGACGATCGTGGTGTTCTTCAGCCCTTCGACCGGTTCAAGCAGCAGCGTGCCGCGGATCGCGCGCGAATTGAGATCGTCGGCATCCTTGCCCACGCCGATGTTCTTCGTCCAGCCATCGCGCTTCTGGTACTGGCCCGAAATGCGCAGCGCCACCTTCTGGTCGACGATCGGCAGGTTGATCGCCGCTTCGCCGATCACCGCATTGTAGCTGCCGTAGGTCGCCTGCACGTACCCTTCGAGATCGTAGGTCGGCATGGTCGGGTAATAGAGGATCGCGCCGCCGGTGGTGTTGCGACCGAACAGGGTGCCCTGCGGCCCTTTCAGCACCTGCACCGAGGCCAGATCATAGGTCGGGATGCTGGAGCCGAGCGTAGGCGCAGGCACGTCGGCGAAATAGCTGATCACGCCGGGTGCGCTGTTGCCCGCCAGCGCCTTGGACTGGCCGCGTACCGAGAAGTTCGAGTTTTCGCGTCCGCCCGAACCGGCCAGGAACACGCCCGGCGTCTTGAACAGCAGATCCTGCGTATCGCGGACCTGCGCCTGGCGCAGCGATTCGGTGCCGAAGGCGGTGATCGAAACCGGCGTGGACTGGATGTTTTCCGCGGTACGGCGCGCGGTGACGATGATATCGCCGTAAGTCTGGTCAGTGGCGGCAACGCCTTCGTCCGCCTGCTGCGGCGTGGCCGTTGCGTCCTGCGCGAAAGCGGGGGTTGCGGTTGTCGCCAGCAAGAGCGCGACAAGGCCCTTTGTGCGGCCGTGAGACATCATCATAAGTCCTCCCAAAGATGCAGGTGTTCTTTTCTGGCGCACTCGCTGTCGCTGTCGGGCGCATCAATAACCTGTCTTTGGGAAGGATGTGGAATGTGCCATCCCGTTTCGGCGGACAGGTGTGGCCTGCGTGCAGCACACGATGCGATCACCCCGGACAACCACCAGGACGCAGCGGAAAGACGCGCCCCGCGACGGCATCCGTTGCGGTCATTCGCACCAACACCAGCCATTCGACAGGTAACGGGCGGCGGGAAAGCCGCAACCTGTGCTGCAAACACGCGTCGCATGGCGCAGAGGAGCACCGGACATGGCAAGGCTGGCGGACAAGGTCTGCATCATCACTGGCGCAGGCAGCGGGATCGGCCGCGCCAGCGCCGCAATGTTTGCGCGCGAAGGCGCCACGGTGATCGTCGCGGACATCCGCGCCGAACCGGCTGAAACCGTGGCGCAGGAACTGATCGCTGCCGGGGGCAAGGCCCGCGCCATCGCCGTGGACGTGGGCAGCGAGAGCGATCTGGCCCGGATGATCGACACCACGGTTGCCGATTTCGGCCGGATCGACGTGCTGTTCAACAACGCGCTCTACACCAATACCGAACACGCCATGCGCGACATGGACTTCCTCAAGTTCGACCCGGAAATCTTCCTGGCGAACCTGCGCGTCAACGTGCTGGGCGCGGTCATCGCCAGCAAGCTGGCGATCCCGCACATGCTGGAACGCGGGCGCGGGTCGATCATCTCCACGTCATCGGGCAGCTCGATGGGGGGCGACATCACCGCCTACAGCTATGGCTCGTCCAAGGCCGCGCTCAACTGGTTCGTCCAGGCGATCGCCGCGACTTATGGCAAGCAGGGCATCCGCAGCAACGCGATCCTCCCCGGCCCCACGCAGACCCCGGCCAAGATCCAGTGGTCCACGCCGGAAATGGACCGCCTGTTCCTCGACGTGCTCAACACGCCGTTCATCGGCGAACCGGAAGACATCGCCGCAATGGCGCTGTTCCTGGCGTCGGACGAATCGCGCTATGTCAACGGCATGCTCTATCCGGTCGATGGCGGGCAAAGCTGCACCGTGCCGTTCATCAGCGTGACCCGCGCGCTTGCCACAGGTTCCTGACCAGCACCTGATCCGCCCCTCCCCACCCCCGTTATCGCAAGGAAAAACACGATGGGTATCGAACTGGAAAACAAGGTCCGCGCCATGCATGACGCATGGGGCGACGGCAGCGACGAAGTGCGCCCCGATGTCGAGAAGATCCTGTCGTACTTTGCCGAAGACGCCGAATGGCAGTTGTGGGTGCCGGGCGGCCCGGTGATCCGTGGCAAGGATGCGCTGCGCGCCGAAATCCTCAACCAGATGACCTTTGCCACCAACAACAAGTGCAACGAGGTGAACATCCTGTCGAACGACCGCATGGTGATGCAGGAACGGTCCGACACGGCGATCATCATGGGCCACCCCTGCCCGCACCAGATGGTCGCCATCTACGAGTTCAACGACGATGGCCTGATCGTGAAATGGCGCGAATACCTCGACATGGACGATCTCAACCGCAAGATGGGCGTGACCGGCGAAAAGAACCCGGCGGGCAACCCGGAAGCGGTCGGCTGATGACGCGATCGGCGGCCATCGCGCCCGGAAAATGGGCGTTCATCACCGGCGGGTCCGATGGCCTTGGCCTGGCGTTCGCCGCCGATCTGGCGCAGCGCGGCATGCACTGCCTGCTGATCGCCCGGCAGGAAGACAAGCTGGCCCGCGCCGCCGAAACCGTCCGCGCGCTGGGAGTGGAGGCGCGCACGCTCTCGCTCGATCTTGGTGCACCCGATGCGGTGGCGCAGATCGCCGCCGCCACGGCGGACCTGCCGCTGACGCTGGCGGTGTTCAACGCCGGGGCTGAAGCATCGGGCGCAGCCTTCGTCGACCGGCCCTATGCCCACTGGGCCACAACGATCCAGCGCAACGTGCTGTTCCTGACAGAGGCGCTGAACCATTTCGGCAAGCGCCTGGCCGACAGCGCGGCGGCAGGAACGCCCGGCGGGATCATCGTCGTCGGGTCCGAAGCCGCATTCGGCGGAGTAGGGCTTTCGGGGATCTACACCGCGACCAAGGGCTTTGCCCTGAACCTGTGCGAATCGCTGTGGGCCGAGCTTGCGCCCCGCGGGGTCGACGTGGTTACCCTGCTGTTCAAGATCGCCGATACCCCGATGCTGCGCGAAACGCTGGCGCGGCGCGGCATTCCGGTGGAAGCCACCGGCGCGTCCGATCCCGTGGCCCTGGCCCGCGGCACGATCGAGGCACTGGGCGATGGGCCGGTCTACAACCCGGATGCCGTATCGCCCGACGATCCGGTAACGTCCAATGCCGCACGGCGCGAACGGGTCAACGCCAAGACCGAACAGATGAAGTTCTTCTACGGTTAATCCGCGCAGGGCCAGCCATTGCGGTCTTGCGCGCTAAGGGAGAGAGCCACGATGAAAATTGGCATAAGCAGGCCCTTTGCCGATCCCGGCGTGCCGATCAACGATATCGACATGGGCGAAATCGCCCGCATGGCCGAACAGATCGGCTTTGACTGGCTGACGTCGGGCCACCACACCGTCCGCCCGCTGAAGGAAGAGATCAAGGGGCCGCACACCCACGGCGTGCCGTTCTACCAGGATCCGCTGATCGGCGCGGCGCGCGCCACGGCGATGACCAAGCGGATCGAGATTTCGACCGGTGTGCTGATCATGCCGATGAAGCACCCGGTCGATGTGGCCAAGCAGGTCGCCTGCATCGACGCGTACAGCAACGGGCGCTTCATGCTGGGGCTGGGCACTGGCGGCGCCAGCCGGATCGAGATCGAGGCCAGTGGCGGCAGCTTCGAGCGGCGCTGGGCCTACACGATGGAGAGCATCGCGGTGATGAAGGGCCTGTGGACGCAGGATGCCTTCGCGTTCGACGGGGAGTTCTTCCAGTTTCCCGAAGTCCAGATGTACCCCCGCCCGGCGCGCAAGCCGCATACTCCGATCCTGCTGGGCGGATACAGCGATACCGTGCTGGAACGGGTGGGCCGCCATTGCCAGGGCTGGTTGCCAGCCTACGCCGGAACGCGCCTGCTGACGCTGAGCGAAACCGACATGACCGGGCCGGAACACCTCAAGCGCGGCCGCGCCAGGATCATGGCCCATGCCCAGGAAGCCGGGCGTGACGTGGCCCATTTCGAAATCGGCGTGATCCTTGCCCCCGGCGATGACAGCCGCGAACTGCGCACCATCTATGAAGACGCCGGTGCCGACCGGCTGGCCTTCAGCCTGCCCCATATCGAAAGCGTCGAAGACGCACGCATCGCCCTTGAAAAGATCGCCGCGAACGTCCTTTGACCCCCCTCGCGCGCGCCGGAGAATGAGCATGAGAGCAGTCCAGATCACGGCCTATGGCGGCCCCGAAGTGATGGTCGTCAACCAGGTGCCCGAACCCGAAGCCGGTCCCGGCCAATTGCGCGTTGCCGTGGCCGCAACCGGGGTGAACCCGGTGGACTGGAAGATCCGCGAAGGGCACATGAAAGACTTCCTGCAAGTGCCGTTTCCCTTCACGCTGGGCAACGAGTTCGCCGGCACCGTAACCGCGCTGGGCGAAGGCGTCAGCGGCTTTGCCGTGGGCGATGCAGTCTATGGATCGGTTGGCCCGATCGGCGTTTTTGCCGATGTGCTGACAGTACAGGCCGATGCCGTGGCGAAGGCGCCTTCCAGCCTGTCGATGATCGAAGCGGCGGCGCTGCCCGTGGCGGTAGTCACCGCGCAGGCCGCCTTCGATGCCGAACCGATCACGCCGGGCACGCGCCTGCTGGTCCATGCCGCTGCTGGCGGGGTCGGCAGCATCGTCGTCCAGCTTGCCAAGGCGCTGGGCGCCGAAGTCACCGCGCTGACATCGCCTGCCACGATGGACTTCGTGCGCGGGCTGGGCGCCGATCACGTGATCGACCGCACCACTGCCTATGAACAGGCGATCGGGGATTTCGATATCGTGCTCGATGCCTTCGGCCCGCCCGCGCAGGCGCGCTCGTGGGGCCTGCTCAAGCCCGGCGGCATCCTGATCTCGCTGGTCGCGCCGCCCGATCAGGACGAAGCCGCCCGCCATGGCGTGCGCGCGACGATGACCTTTGGCGCACCGGATGCCGCTGCGCTGGAAAAGGCTGCGGCCCTGGCCGATGCGGGCAGGCTCAAGCCTGTGATCCAGCGGACATACCCGGTGGAGGAAGCGGTTGCCGCCATGGCCGAAGTCGAAAGCGGCACCGTGCGTGGCAAGATCGTCCTGACCTACTGACCGCAAGGAAACCGACCATGCCCTCTGCCCCCGCGCGCTGCTTCGATCTTGCCGGAGGTTGCAATTTCCGCGACCTTGGCGGCTATGCCACGCGCGACGGGCGCAGGGTGCGGACCGGCATGCTGTTCCGGTCCGGGGTGCTGACCTACCTGACCCCGGAGGACCACGCCGCGCTGGCGCCGCTGGGCATCCGCACCATCGTCGATCTGCGGCGTGACGACGAGATCGCCGCCGAACCGACAACATGGGCCGGGCCAGTGCGCCAGCTTTCGTGGCAGCTCGATGAATCCATTGCCTCGTCGCAGCGCGGCGCACCGTGGGAACATGCCACATCGGGCGAAGCCCTGCGCGCCTGGCTGATCGAATCCTATCCCTCGATGGCGGACTGGATGACCCGCGCCGTGCGCGGATTGCTCGATGCGGTGATCGACGACCAGACGCCTCTGGTGTTCCACTGCGCCGCGGGCAAGGACCGGACCGGCTTCTGCGCCGCGATCCTGCTGGGCCTCGCCGGGGTGGACGAGGAAACGATCCTGGCCGATTTCGCGCTGACCAACACGGCGGTGGACCTGTTTGCCTTTACCCGCCAGCACCGCAACGCCGGGCTGGGGCTGACCGATGGCCAGCACCCCTTCGAAAAGATGGCGCCCGACGTGCGCGATGCGCTGATGCGCGCAGACCCGGCCTATCTCAAGGCCGCGCTGGATTCGATAACCGCGCGCCATGGCTCGATCGAAGGCTATGCGCAGGCGGCGCTGGGTCTGGACCAGACCCGGATCGCCGCGCTGCGCCAGCGGTTGCTGGAGGGCTGACCCGGTTCAGCGGCCGACCGGATAGGTGATCGTCTTTTCCTGCTGGAACTCGCGCAGCCAGTCCGGCCCGTATTCGCGCCCAATGCCCGACCGCTTGTATCCGCCGAACGGAGCGTAGGGCATTTTGCCGATGCCCCCGTTGATCGCCACGTTGCCGGTGCGGATCTGCAGCGCCATTTCATAGGCCTTGGCCGCATCGGCGGTCATGATCGCGCCGTTCAGGCCATAGCGCGACTGGTTGGCGATGCGCACCGCTTCTTCATCGGTGTCGTAACCGATCACGCAGCCGACCGGGCCGAAGACCTCTTCCTGCGCCAGGGTGGACATGTTGTCGACATCGTCGAACAGGGTGATGTCCACGAAAAAGCCCTTGTCCAGCCCGGCCGGGCGCGTGCCGCCACAGACCAGCGTGGACCCTTCGTCGCGCCCCGACTGGATCAGCTTTTCCACCTTGCTGCGCTGGGATTCGCGGATCAGCGGCCCCATCAGCACGCTCGGATCGGACGGATCGCCCACCTTCCAGTGCGCGGCAACCGCCTTTGCCGTGGCGACAAAGCGTGCCCGCACCGAATTGTGCACGAGGAACCGCGTCGTGATCGCGCAACCCTGCCCGGCGTTCACGGTCAGGACCATGACCGCCATGGCGGCGGCGGCTTCGACATCGGCATCTTCGCGCACGATCATCGCGGACTTGCCGCCAAGTTCCAGATGCACGCGCTTGAGCGTCGGCGCTGCCTGCCCCATGATCGCCGCGCCCACCGCTTCCGATCCGGTGAAGGTGACCATGTCCACGCGCGGATCGGTGGTCAGCCGGGTGCCGACATCCGGCCCGCCGGTGATGATGTTGAGCACGCCGCGCGGCAGGCCGATCTCGTCGGCGATCTTGCCGAGCATCAGCGCAGAATAGGGCGTGAACGGCGAAGGCTTGAGGATCAGGCTGTTCCCGGCCAGCAGTGCCGGCGTGACCTTTGCCAGGTTGAGCAGGAAGGGGAAGTTGTACCCCGTGATGCCGCTGACCACGCCCACCGGTTCACGCACCACGGTGCCACCGCCAAGAATGCGCGGCCCTTCCGGGTTGATCATGTTGACGTTGGTGGAGACGGGCAACTGCGTCGGCTCTTCCCGCCGGGAATAGTCGATGGCCGATTGCAGGTGTTCAAGCGGCGCATCCACCTGGACATTGCGCGTCACGGCCTGTGCGCAGCCCACTTCCTTGAGGATCAGGTCGACCAGTTCGCCGCGCCGCGCATGGAGCGCATCGTGGAACTTCTGCATCACGGCAGTGCGTTCGGCCTGCGCCATGCGCGGCCAGGGACCGTTTTCAAAGGCATCGAACGACGATGCGATGGCCGCCTCGGCTGCTGCGGCATCACCCACCGGCGCTTCGCCGATGACCTCTTCGGTCGAAGGGTTGAGCACCGCCTCACGCTCTGCGGCGGCGTGCCATTCGCCATCGATGTACAGGCGGTCGATATCGGTAAAGGGGATAGTCATGGATCGCCTCACTGGGTCTGGAGGATGATTTCGGCGGCGCGCAGACCGACCGCCATCGCCGGAGCATTGGTGTTGCCCGAAACCAGCGTCGGGAAGATCGAGGTATCGCACACGCGCAGGCCGCTGACGCCGCGAACGCGCAATTGCGGATCGCAGACCGACGCTTCGTCCGCCCCCATCCGGCAGGTGCCGGCGATGTGGTAAGCCGTGCCGCCAAGGGCGACGGCGTTCTGCAGGATGTCATCGTCGGTCTTTATCATGCCGCCGGGGAACTGCTCTTCCACGATCCACGGCTTGAGCGCGCTCTGTTCGCCCAGCGCGCGCAGCCAGCGGAACAGCGATACCGCGGTGATGCGGTCGATCTCGGCGGAAAAATGGTTGGCGTCGATGAACGGCTGCGCATCGGGATCGGCTGACTGGATGCGCACTTCGCCCTGGCTTTCGGGCCGGGTGAAGTAGCCAAGGATGGTCAACCCGTGGTGCTTGTCGGGGACAACGCCCTTGTCCGTCAGGTTGAGCGAATAGAGGCTGACCCCGATCTGGGCATCGGCGTGGTCGAGATCGGGCCGCGTCTTGACGAACCCGCCCACTTCGTGCGCCCCATGGGTCAGCGCGCCCTTGGCCAGCAGGCCGTATTGCAGCACCGATTTGGCCAGCCCCAGCCCCTGATAGTTCAGGTTCATGCTGCCGCCGGTCACGCGGTAGACAGTCTGCAGATAGCGGTGTTCGCGCAAGTTGCGCCCGACATCGGGGGAATCGACGATCACCGGCACCCCGGCGGCGCGCAGCACCGCGCCAGGGCCGATGCCCGACAACTGCAGCAGCTTGGGCGAATGGACGGCGCCAGCCGAAAGGATCACTTCGCGCGCGGCGACAAACCGGGTGCCCTGCTTGTTGCGCACGGTCACCCCGGTCACCACCCGGTCTTCGATCTCGACCTTGAGGACATCGGTTTCGGGCAGCACATCAAGATTGGGGCGCTTGCGCGCTTCCTTGAGGAAGCCCCTGGCCGAACTGACGCGCTTGCCGTTGTCGATATTACGGGTCTGATAACCCATGCCGCCATCGCGCACGACATCGACATCGTTGACATCCGCCACCCGTGCCACGCCGATTTGCTGCGCAGCGTCGAGCACTGCTTCGCACAGGCCGTTGCGGGTGGGGTGGACGCTGACATGGATCGGGCCGCCCACGCCGCGCCACGGGCCTTCGCCCAGTTCGTGGTCTTCCAGCGCGACAAAGCAGCGGCCAATCTCGTCCCAGCCCCAGCCGGTGCAGCCAGCGTCGGCCCAGCCATCGTAATCCATCGGCGCGCCGCGGATATAGACCATGCCATTGACCGCGCTCGACCCGCCGACGGCGCGTCCTTTCAGCCACATTTCCGAAGGCTTGTTGCCGCCGGGCGATACGTCATAGGCCCAGACATGCGGGTTGCGCGGGTCGAGCAGCTTGCCGATCCCGCGCGGCATGGCGATGAGCGGGCTGGTATCGTCCGGCCCGCTTTCCACCAGCAGCACGCGCGTTTCAGGGTTTGCCGACAGCCGGTTGGCCAGCACGCAGCCCGAAGACCCGGCCCCGACGATGATGTAGTCATACCCTTGCGCTGCTGCTGCGTTGGTCATCAGGAACCCTCCTCTCACGGCGCGATCACAGGTCACGCCTGCCCGGTTCGCCTTTGCCAGAGCCGATTCGCCGCTGGCCTGAAGAACCCTTGGCAACCAATAAGTGGAACTGCAAGTCCCATCTTTTAACGCCGCCGGTATCCGGTCGCGCCCGGCAGTGCAGCCTTATGCCGCCGGGCCGCCGATACCCTTGATCATCAGGGCAAATCCCTGCTCGAAAACGCTTTCCCCGGTCGAAAAATCACTGCCCTGCGCGCTGCCGATCATGTTGCAGGCGACCAGGATATCGTCGACCGACGCATCGTCGCGCACCAGCCCCGCGGCCTTGGCGCGCGCCACCGGCGCGGCAAACAGAGCCGCCGTTTCGCGCGCGGCTTCGACCATCATGGCCTTTCCGGCCGGGCTGGCCAGCAGGGTATCGTCCATCGCGCGGTAGATGAAGGTCAGGCGCGCCACGGTGCGCATCAGCGCGAACACGGCATCGGACCGTTCGCCCAGCGCGGCGCATTCGGCGGCAATGGCCTCCTGCTCCACTGCCTGAACCGCCCGGATCAGGTCGAGCCGGTCGGCAAAGTTGCGGAACAGCGTGCTGCGCCCGACCCCCGCCCGCGCAGCGATGTCTTCCAGCGAGATGTCGGCGGCCCCGGCGCGGAAGGCTTCGCGCGCGACGGCGATCAGCCGGTCCCGATTGCGCGCCGCATCCTTTCGCATGACAATAGAACCCCCGGCCCCGGCCTTGTTACCGGGCCTGCCGTATCGGCGCGCCGCCGGGATGGCAATCGGGGACGCGCTCAGCGCCCCCGCCTTGCAGTTACCATTGCAGTTCAAGCGCGGGCACATGCATGATGTTGCCCACGAAGTACTGCACCTTGAAGCCATCCTTGATGCGGAACTCCGGCAGCGTGCCAAGGAACTCTTCCATGGCGATCTGCAGTTCCATCCGCGCCAGGTGCATGCCCAGGCACTTGTGGATGCCGCCGCCCAGCGAAATGTGCGGCGCCTTGCGGTCGAAGCGCACCTGTTCGGGCGCATCGTAGTAGTTGGGGTCATAGCCGGTGACCGGCGTTGCCACCGAGACATATTCGCCCGGCATGATCTTCTGGCCGCGGATCTCGATTTCCTTGGCGGCGATGCGGAAGGCGGTGACCGGGGCGTAGGCGCGCAGGAACTCTTCCACCGCAGTCACGATAAGGCCCGGCTTTTCCCGCAGTTCGCGCTGCCGTTCCGGGTAACGCCCCAGATAGCAGAAGATGTTGCCCAGCAGCGACGTGACCGTATCCAGCCCGCCGATGTAGAGGTTGAAGCAGTGGCCGAACACTTCGGTAACGTTCCACTTGCGGCCATCGACTTCGTTGTCGAAGATCTTGCTGATGTAATCGTCGCCGGGGTTCTTCTGGCGCTCCTCGATCACGCCCATCAGATAGGCCTTGACCTTTCGTACCGCATTGCCGCGCACTTCCCAGTCGTTGGTGTGCAGCATTTCCTTTTCCCAGGTCAGGAACTCGGCCATGCGGTCCTGCGGCAGGTCGAGCAGGTCGAGCACGATGTTGATCGGGTACTTTTCGGAAAACTCGTCAACGAAATCGCAGTGCCCGCGATCCTTGAACCTGGCGATCAGCACCTTGGCGCGTTCGCGCACCTGGTCGCGCATGGCGGCCATGTTCTGCGGCGCGAACTTGGGGTTGAGCGCGGCGCGATAGGCGGTGTGGATCGGCGGATCGGCCTCGGTCGGGATGACCAGCCAGTCTTCGCCGATGTTCTGCGCCCACTTGCCCATCCCGTTCTTGGTGAAATTGTCGGGATCGCGCAGCATTGTCATCGTGTCTTCGTAGCTGGTCAGCAGCCAGCCGGGCTGATCGCCGGGGAAGATGTTGGTGACATAGCTGATCGGCGGCAGGGTCGCCTGAAGCTGCGGGATCATCGTCTCCTGCGGGCATTCGTCCACCCGCTTGCGGGCGTAGAGCGGCAGGGTGACAACCAGATCTTCGGGCACATGGGCGGGGCGCGTAGCGGCAGCGGCAGTGGCCACGGCAGGTCTCCTCATCGATTTATCGCGCCGAAAACCACGATTCGGCACTTTGCTTTGCCTACCAACGCCCAAGCCTGCGGTTATGCCAGCACAAAATCTGTCGTGAACCAGCCAATTGCAAACGCGCCAAGGCGTGGGCGTGACGCGCACACCCTACGCGCCGGGTAATTCCCCGCCCCTAGACAAGGATAGGTTCCCGCACGGATCAGGCAGCGCACCAAGCAAGACGGCGATCGGGAGAATTGCAGTGCATTGGGATGAGGTTTTCGACGTAGTCTGCGTAGGGTCCGGGCTTGGCGGCATGTCGGCCGCGCTGACCGCCGCGCACCGCGGGGCAAGCGTGCTGGTGGCGGAAAAGTTCCACCTTCTTGGCGGCGTGTCCGCGCTGTCTTCGGGCCAGCTCTGGCTGGGGCCGCACCATCTTCAGGACGGCGATGGCATGGCCGACAGCGACGCCGATGCCGATGCCTATCTCACCCACCTTTCGCAAGGCTTCGCCACGCCCGACCGGCGCAAGGTCTTCATCGAACGCGGGCGCGAAGCGCTGCGCTACATGACCGACACGATCGGCATCCCGATGACCGTGGTCCGGGGCCTGCCCGATTACTACTTTCCCGCCGTCAAGGGGTCGAAACGCGAAGGCCGCTATGTCGAGGTCATGCCGTTCAGGGCCGCACGGCTGGGCGATCTGGCGGCGAAGGTACTGACCTCCCCCTATGGCGATGGCTACAGCTACACCACGTCGAACGAATGGGTAGAAATGCAGGACGGCGGCGAACATGTCGGCGCGTGCCTCGAACGCCACCTTGCTGCGGACGAACGCTGCGCCGGGGCGGGCCTTGCCGCCGCGCAGGTACTGGCCGCACGGGACATGGGCGTGGACATGCGCACCTCCACTGCGGTGATCGATCTCGTGGTCGAAGCAGGCGAGGTGACCGGCGTGGTCCTGCGCGATGAAGGCGGCGCCACGCGGCGCGTGCGCGCCCGGCTGGGCGTTGTGCTGGCCACCGGCGGGTATGACTGGAAACCGTCGTTCGTGAGCGCCTTCGATGCCTTGCCGGTCGCAGGCAGCATGGCCCCGCCAAGCGTGGCGGGCGATCACATTGTCATGGCGGCAAAGGCCGGGGCCATCGCCGTCCCGGCGCGCGCACCGGCCCAGACCCCGATTTTCGTCGGCTACAAGGTGCCGACCGAAACCATCTATGGCCAGCCCTCCTACCGCATGTGGCTGCCCGGCGCGCCGCACAGCATCGCGGTGAACCGTTATGGCCGCCGCTTTGCCAACGATGCCTTCTACCCCGATGTCGCCACCAAGGTCGGCCGGTTCGACGGGCAGGAGCAAGGCCAGCCCAACTGGCCCGCGTGGATCGTGTTCGACCAGAACATGCTGGACAAGTACGGCCTGATGCCAAGCTGGCCCGGCCAGCCCCTGCCCGAAGGCATGGCGACCAGCGCCGACACGATCACCGAACTGGCCGAACGCGTGGGCATGAACGCGCGCGGACTGGAAGATACCGTGCGCCGCTTCAACGGCTTCTGCGTGACCGGGATGGACGAGGACTTTTCGCGCGGCAGCGTGCCGTGGGGCCGGATCATGACCGGCGACCCGCGCCTGCTGAACCCCAACATGGCGCCCATCGAAAAGCCGCCGTTCCACGCCGTGAAGATCGAACGCGTGACGATGGGCGTGCCCACCGCCGGCCTGCCGATCGACACCGACGGGCGCGTGCTCAACGCCGACGACCAGCCGATCGGCGGGCTTTATGCGGCCGGCAATTCGGCCGCGTGGCTCGATATCGGCGGCGGCTACAACAGCGGAATCGCAAACACCAGGGGCATGCTCTACGGCTATCTGGCCGCCCTGCACATGACCGGGCAGCATGCCGCGCCCCAACCCCAAACGGCGGAGGCCTGAACCATGGGTATCACGATCTACCAGCTTGAACGCTCCCGCTCCGAACGCGCGGTGTGGCTGATGGAAGAACTTGGCGCGCCTTATGCCATCGAGTTCTTCCGCCGCCTGCCGGTGACGATGCAGGCCGAACCCGCGTACAAGGCGCTGCACCCGCTCGGCTCTTCGCCGGTATTGGGCATTGACGGGCGCAACATTGCCGAAAGCGGCGCGGTGATCGAATACCTGGCCACGACGCAGGGCAACGGCGCGCTGGCCGTGTCCGCCGATGCGCCCAATTATGCCGATTACCTCTACTGGTTCCACTTTGCCGAATCGACCATGATGCCCGCGCTGGTCAGCGAAATCATGGCGGGCTTCGGCGGGGTCGAGGAGGATCACCCGACGCGCCTCTATGCACGCCAGCGGATCGCGCAATTGCTGCAGTTCGTCAACGCACGGCTGGAGGAGGTTCCGTTCTTCGCCGGAGACAGCTTTACCGCCGCCGACGTGATGATGACCTTCCCCTTCACGATGACCCGCCAGTACGTGCCGGTCGATGTCGAAGGCCATCCCGCCATTGCCGCCTATGTCGAACGGATCGAAGCCCGACCGGCCTACCAGCGGTGCCGCGCCATCGTCGATCGCCCCGCCGACGCGGCGGACGCCCCGGCATGAACGCGGCAGCGCCGGACGCTGCCGTCCCCGACGACCAGGCCGAAGCCCACGCGCGCGAAGAGGCGCAGATCCGCGCGTGGCTGGCGGAAAACATCGGTGGCACGGTCACGGCCTTCGAACGGCTGCCGCGCTGGCGCCCGTCGTGGCAGGTCACGGTCGAGCGCGGCGGCGAAACGCTGGCGCTGCATGTGCGCGGCGATCGCCCCAGCGGACTGGGCATCTGCCCGCTGCGCCGCGAATACGACGTGCTCAGCCTGTTGCAGGCCAATGGCATCCCGGTGCCGCATATCCATGGCTGGTGCCCGCAACCCGAAGCCATCGTCATGGCGCACCTGAACGACACGCCCTTCCTGGGTGATGTCGATGGCGATCCGGCGGTGCAGGGCATGGTCGAGGACTATGCCGGACACCTCGCGCGGATTCACGCGCTGGACATCGCGCCCTTCGTTGCGGCGGGGCTGAAGCCGGGCGAAAACCCCGAAGCGGTGGCGCTCGATTACCTGCTGCTGTCGGAAAGCCATTACGAAGCCGAAGACCGGCCCGATGCGCTGCTGCGCTTTGTCACCGGCTGGTTGCGCCGCCACCTGCCACTCCATCGCAACACCAACGTGCTGCTGATCGGGGACGCGCCGCAATTCTTCCACAACGGGCAGCGCGTGACCGCGCTCTACGATCTGGAACTGGCCAAGCTGGGCGATCCGCTCGCCGATCTCGCCTCGATCCGCGTGCGCGACATCAACGAACCGATCCGCGATGTGGCAGCGGTTCTTGCCCGCTATGTGGAAGAGAGCGGCTGCACGATCGACTGGCCGGTACTGACGTACTACACCGTGCTGCTGTTCATCGCCGTGCCGATGATGACCAAGGCGACCTTCCGCAAGGTCAGCCCGCATCCTGCCTATGTCGAATACCTTTCGTGGGGCATGGGCGCCACACGCGCCGCGCTGGAAGCGATTGCCGAAGGCAAGGGCTATGCCCTCGATCCGGCGCCGCCGGTGCCCGCCGTGCCGCTGCGCGATGCCAATGCGTGGCGCGATCTTGTCGTGCAGACCGGCGCGCTGCCGACCGAAGGCTTCTTCCGCGCACCGCCGACGCAGTCGCTCGCGCTCTATCTGCAGCGCCTGGCCGAAAGCGGTGACGCCATCGCGCAGGCGGAACTGGATGATGCGCGCACCATTCTGGGCATGGCCGATGCGCAGGCCGCCTCGCTCGAAGCGCAGCTCGATGCCTTTGTCGAACAGGCCGCGCCCGACCGGGACCGCGATCTGGTGCGGTACTTCCACCGCCGCCAGATGCGCCGCCTGCAATTGCTGCGCGATTATCCCGGCCCGATCGTGACCCGCGGGCTGGCCCCGCTCGATCGCCTCTTTCCCGATGCCTATCCGCGCGCCACGGCGGGTTGAATCCGGATTTCAGGAGTTCACGCAATGCTCAAGCTGCACCACCTCAACCACAGCCGCTCGTTCCGGGTGTACTGGCTGCTGGAAGAACTGGGCCTGCCGTTCGAGGTCGTTCACCACGAACGGCACCCCGAAACGCGCATGGGACCGCCCGCGCTCAAGGCCGCACATCCCATCGGCAAGGCCCCGGCGCTTGAAACCGAAGATGGCGTGATGGTCGAATCCGGCGCGATCATCGACTATATCCTGCGCCGCCACGGCGATGGCGGGCTGGTTCCGGCAGACGACAGCCCCGACCTGATGCGCTATCTGGAATGGATGCACATCGCGGTGTCGATCGGCACCATGCCGATCATGCTCAAGGTTTACGGACTGGCGGCCGGGCTGGCCGGCACGGCGTTCGACGAGCGCGCCGATGCCGAGTTTACCGGCGTGTTGAACTATATCGAACAATCGCTGGAAGGGCGCGACTACCTGCTGGGCGACCGTTTCAGCGTGGCCGATATCCAGGTGAGCTTCGTGGCCGAACTGGCGCGCGCGCTGATCGGGATCGGTGCCTACCCGAACATGCAGGCATGGCTGGCACGCGTCCACGCGCGCCCGGCGTTCCGCGCGACCATCGCCAAGGGCGGGGAGTACGCCTACGCTTCCTGAGCGGTTTCGCCCGCTACCGCGTTGCCGACCAGCCGCCGCCGGACATTGACCAGCAGCGGCTGTCGCGCAATGGGCGCGCCGCGCACGCGCGGATCGTCGATTACCCGCCAGATGTGCAGCGTATCGGCAAACTCCTTGTATTCGACGATGCGCCCTTCGCGGACCTGCAACTGGAAGATATAGATGTTCCGGTAATCCGCGCCATCGGCCAGCTTGGCCGCACTTTGGGCTTCGAACCACACCCGGTCGCCCTGCGCCACCATTTCCCCGATTTCGAACACCATCGGCCCGGCCAGCGGCAGGATCGCCGTCTGCGCGAAGAACGCATCGACATCCATCCACCCGCAGAACGGCATGTCCCCGGCCACCAGGATCCGGCAATCGGGCGCGAACAGGCCCCGCAGCGCCGCTGCATCGCCCGCCACAGCGGCGTCGATCCACGCGTTGGCGATTGCTTGCGGTTCGGGCGCTTCCGGTTGGCCCGCGCGGTCAGGCACCGGCGGGTGCCCGCTGGTGGAACGCGTCGGTCCCGGCCAACGGCGGGGCATCGGTCAGCAGCATGATGCCGGGCGCGGCCGCCACGACATAGGGCACGGCGTGAATCGCGTGCATCGCGGTGGCCATGCAGGCATCGTCGGTCGGCATCACGCTTTCCGATCCGATGTCGATCCGCGCATTGATCGTCGGTTCACCTTCAAGGTCGATCAGCCAGCCGTGGCCCTGCGGCCATTCGGGGGCCAGATCTTCGGCCATGCGGGTAAAGTGTTGCAGGACAATGCGTTCACGCCCGCCGGAAATCACCCGCACGCCAAAGTTCATCGCGCCCACCGTGCCCGCCGGGATCGTGCCTGCCGCCACGTGCAGGTCGCGCGGGGTCACGGCCACGTTGCGGAAGTTCTCGATCCGGTCGATCGGCAACCCCAGCACATCGGCCACGAGCATGCCCGAATGGCGCCACGTCTCGCCCACCAGATCGACATTGGCGAAGGCCGGGGTCGGATCGTCGGGCGCAAAGCCGAAGCCCATCAGGTCAAACATCTGGTAAGTGCTGGGATACTTGTCGTACATCAGCGTTTCGGACGCCACCATCCGGTCCACCCGGCGCGAAAGCCGCGCGAGGTAAAGCGGCACGGATTCGGCCAGGAAGCCGGGCATGATGCCAAGGCCGTGGAAGGTCGACCCGCCCCTGGCGCAGGCCGCCGCCAGCGCCGCCTCCACTTCCGGACCAAGCGATCTGGGGTAGATGAAGTTGGCCGCCGTGGTGACCACGTTCTTGCCCGATTCCAGCAAGGCGCAGATATCGGCAATGCTGCCCGGCACATCGTTTTCCGCGCCCGCAAGGAACAGCACGCAGTCCGCCTCAAGCGCCAGGATCGCCGCGCGGTCGTTGGTCAGCGCCACGCCCAGCGGGGCCGTACCGGCGACAGTGCCGATATCCTGCCCGGCCTTTTCGGAATTGTAGGTGAAGCCGCCGACGATCGTGTAATCCGGCCGCTCCGCCGTGGCGCGGATGACCATCTTGCCGGTGTGCCCGGTTGCCCAGTGAATGATCCGCAAAGCCATGGCGCTCTCCTGTTCTATTGTGCTGTCCAGCCTCCATCGACCGGCAGGATATGGCCGGTGACCATCGCCGCCTGATCGCTGCACAGCCAGGCTATCGCATCGGCCTGTTCGGACGTGGCGATGACCCGCCGGATCGGCTGGTTGGGGAGCAGGTGGTCGATCACCATCTGCCCCATTTCCGCGCCCGCCTTGTTGTAGGCTTCGGTCGGGGTCACCCCCGGCGCGATGCAGTTCACCCGCACGCCGCGGTCGGCATAGGATACGGCGGCAAACTTGGTCAGCCGCACGACCCCGGCCTTGGCCGCGGCATAGGCAGCCCCAGCGGCGCCGACATGCAGCAGCCCGGCCAGCGAGGTGACGTTGCAGATCGCACCGCCGCCATGCTGGATCATGTGCGCGATTTCGTGCTTCATCGACAGGAACACGCTGCGCAGGCTGACCGCCTGGGTATGCTCCCACGATTCCAGCGACTGTTCGTGGAAATCGCCGCCCGCCGCATCGCGGTGCGCATCGCCGACGATATTGGCGGCAATGTGCAGCCCGCCCAGCGTGTCCACCGTTTCGCGCACCAGCGCGGCCACATCGGCCTCTGCCGTGGCATCGGCGCGCACGAACCGCACGTCATGGCCTTCGCTGCGCAGCCGCTCGGCCGCTGCCGAACCGGTTGCGGCGTTGATGTCCGAAAGCATGACCCGCGCGCCGCGCAGGGCAAAACCTTCGGCGGTGGCAAGGCCGATGCCCGCGCCCGCCGCGGTGACCAGCGCCACCTTGCCGCTGAACATCCCGGTCATGCCATCACCCCCATACCACGTGCAGCGCGCGCGGCCCGCGCAACTGCGCGCCGACGATCACCGGCGGCGGCTGATCGGGATCAAGCCGCAGGTTGGGCAGATCGAGCAGGGCGTTGAGCATCGCTTCCATTTCGGTCTTGGCCACCGGCATCCCCAGGCACATGTGCGTGCCCGCGCCAAACCCGACGTTGACCTTCTGCGGCCGGTCGATGTCGAAAACATCGGGGTTGTCGAACACCGCCTCGTCGCGGTTGGCCGACCCGGAGCATAGCGAAAGCGCCGCGCCTGCCGGTATCTTCACGCCGTGGAACTCCACATCCACGGTCGCTTGGCGGGCCAGGAACTGCGAGGCGGTTTCCCAGCGCATCCCTTCGTTGATCGCCTTGGGCACCAGCGTGCGGTCGTTGCGGATGCGCTCCAGCAGCGCGGGCTGTTCCAGCAGCGCCACCAGCATGCTGCCGAACGATCGCGTCGTCGTTTCCGCGGCGGCGGGCAGCATCTGGCGGATCAGCTCGGTGATGTGCGCATCGTCAAGCCGTTCGCCGTCCGCCTCGGCGCGCAGCAGATAGCCGATCAGGTCTTCGCCCACCGACCCTTCGGCGCGGCGCTGGCGCACCACTTCGAGCGTATCGTCGTAAAGCTCCTGCGCGGCGGCAAAGGCGGCGGCCATGCTGGCCTTTGCCTTTTCGGGATCGCGCTGCGGCCCGACAAGGATGCGCATGCCGCGCGCGGCAAACTCCTGCGTGCGCGCTTCGTCCTTGGGAAAGCCGATGATTTCGTAGATCAGCCGCACCGGCAGCGGCAGCAGCAGGTCTTCCATCAGTTCGGCCTTGCCACGCGGTTCCAGCCGGGCCACCGCATCGCGCACCACCGGCGTCAGCAGCGTCTTCCACCCGGCAATGACGCGCGGCGAAAAGGCCGGGGCGAGCAGCTTGCGCGCCACCTTGTGCGTGGCATCGTCCATCCCGGTCAGCAGGAACCCGCCAAGGAACTGCCCCAGCCCTTCCTGCAACAAGGTGCTGGTGAACGTGGCCGGGTCGCGCAGCACGGCCAGCACATCGTCATAACGGAACAGCGTAAAGACCTGCCGCCCCAGATTGGAATAGTCCGCCTGCGACGGCACGTTCCATTCGGCCAGAATGTCGCCCACCATCACCGGCCGCGTCTTGCGGTATTCGCGGTAAACGGCGTGCGGGTCGGCGATATCGGTGCCGTAGACGCTGCTGACGGCGGCGAAATCGCGCGAGATTTCGCTGGTCCCGGCGGCAGGCGCGGTTTCTGGCGTGGCGGTCATCGTATCAGGCTCCGTCGGGGCGGGTTTGCGGCAGCCGGACGTGCAGCGCCGCCTCGCCGATCGAGGTCGGGCCGAAGACCTGCAGGCGGCGACCCTCGATCGCACCGAGCAGGGTTATCAGCGCGGCATCCTGATCCGGCCCGGCGGCCAGCACGAAGGCTTCGAGCGCCGCTTCGGCGGAAGGCCAATCGGCAAAATCCTGCTTCAGGAAGGCGCTGACTTCGGCGATGTTGCGCGCGACCATCGCCGCGCCATGGGCATCGGCCCGCGCCACCCATTCGATCAGTTCCACCACCTGCGCCTTGTGCCCTTCGGCCACCGGATCGCGCGGCGCGACGCCGGAGAGCGTATCGGCCAGCTTGCGGATCAGGGTGGCGTTGTCACCGGTCCGTTCCGCCAGCGGCGGCAATTCGGGCAGGGGCACCCCGGCCAGTTGCGAAAGCGCCAGCAGGATCGACCGGCGCAGCGCCAGATCGAACTGGAGATAGACCGAATGCGGATCGGCCGGGCGCGGATCGGCGACCGTGCCGGTGAACTGCATCGTGCCCAGCAGCGAAAATTGCAGGACGTGGAACAGGATCGCATCGTGGTCGAGCGGTTCGCCGCTGGCCTGTTCGTAATAGCCGAACAGTTCGGGCAGCGGCGCGCCCATCGGTTCGATCGTGTTGCGCATGCCCATGGTGGCCAGATCCACCATCGGATCGCCAATCATGCTGAACTCGAAATCGTAGAGCTTGGTCATGCGCTGGTCGTGCACCAGGAACTGCCCGGAATCGAACTGGATGAACGCCGCGCGCGTGCGGTGGCGCGGCACGTTGCGCCGGATCCACTGGATCACGAACTCCAGCAGCGGTTCGGGCCGCTTCTTGGTGCGCAGGTATTGCGGCATGTAGGTGTTCAGCCCGACCAGCGCGATCTCCTCGGCCCCTTGCGGCACGTGAATGTCGACATCGGCGAAGGCATCGACCGGCACCTTGTGCATGGCGGCCACGGCGGCCATGTATTCGCGCCCGATCGCGCTGTGCGCCTCGGCGGAAAGGCCGGACAGGTCGCGCGTGCCCGGAATCGATTCCATCACGATGCACGGCGGATCGGCCAGATAGCCGTGGACTTGCGGCACCGGGATGCCCTGATCGTACAGCACGCTGATGATATCGGCTTCGCGCTTCAGATCGGGAAAGATCGCCACGTCGCCGGTGCGGTCGCCGCGCAAGTGCAGTTCGGTGATCTTTCCGTCCACCTCGACATCGGCAAACCACGCCGGACGCCAGCGCACCTGCTGTTCCATCCGCACGATCCGCCCGCCCATCGTCGCCTCGACGAAATCGCGGATACGCTGGACGGCGGCATCGTCGTATTCGGGAACGCCGGTATTTTCGGCCATCACGCCGCCCCTTCGGCAGCGGGACCGAAGGCAGCGGCGGCGGCGCGCGTATCCATGTATTCCTTGCCCGAAACGATCAGGCCATCGCGCACGATCAGCAGGTTGTGGTATTCGTTGCGATAGACAGTGTGGGGAAAGGTCATTTCCCCCCGCACTTCCACGGCCACCCGGTCACCCTCGGCGGTGATGCCGACGATATCGGCCACGCGGCGGTTGGCAGTGAGCAGCCCGTCGCGCACGCTGGCGATGAAATCGGCGCGCGTCATGTCGCCAAAGCCCAGGATCCACCAGGTGCAGTCGGGGTGCTGCAACGCCTCGATCGTGGCGATATCGCCATCGACCACCGCCTGCATGTAACGCCGGGCCACAGCCTTGTTTGCTTCGATATCCGCCACGGTCAGCCTTTCAATTGCCATAGAACAGGTCGGCGATGCCGGCCGAATAAAACGCCATCTTGTCCGGCTCCAGGCCGTAGTGCGGGATCACCGGGGTGCAGGCATCGGCGTGTTCCACCCGTTCGTGGAAACGGCGCAGCACTTCGTCCTTCGGGCCGACCAGCGCGATGCTTTCCACCATCTCGTCGGTGCAGGCCGCGACCATTCCGGCAAGGTCGCCTGCGGCAAAGCGTTCCTGCAAGGCCCGCGCCGGATCGCCCATGCCGATCCCGTCGAAATAGCGCAGGTACTGCGGCGACTGGCTGTAGAACGCCACGTTGGCGCGCGCATCGTTGATCGCCTCGCGCTTGTCGGGGTTCACCGCGACGAACATCTGCAGGTTCACCGTCACCGCGCTGCGCGGCCGCCCGGCCTTGTCCAGCCCGCGCTTGAGCGCCGGAGCCGCAACATCGCGGATCCATTGCGCGTTCCACAACGGGTGGCCCAGCAGACCGTCGGTGGTTTCGCCGGCCATCTCGCACGCATTCTGGAACACGGCGGGCATGTAGATCGGAATCTCGGTCCGCACCGGCGGGGCCAGCGTGCGGAAATTGGTCAGATCAAGCGTGTGGTATTCGCCTTCGAGCACGCCGAGTTCGCCGGTATGCCCCTTGGCCACGATCTGGCGGACCATGCCGATCACTTCGCGCATGTGGCTCAACGGCTTGCCATAAGACGATCCGAACGCGCCTTCGGTGAGGCTCTGCGCGCTCGACCCCAGCCCCAGAACCGCGCGGCCGCCGCTGATCAGGTCAAGATCCATGATGTTGCACGCGGTTTCCAGCGGGCTGCGCACGAAGGCCAGCGCGATGCCGGTGCCCAGCTTGACCTTCTCGCTCACCGCAGCAGCAGCGGACAGCGGCAGGAACGGCGCGCCGAAGGTCTGCGATGCCCAGATCCCTTCCAGCCCGGCGGATTCATAACGCTCCACCGCCGCAACAAGCTGTTCACGCGGCAGCGGCGGCAGTTGCGCCCAGATGTGATTGATCGCGGTCATATGCCTGCACTGCTCCTAGACATCGTAGAGTTGGTGGATTTCAAGATCGGTGGCGGCCACGCAGAAACGTTCGAGCGATGGCAGCGTGGCTTCCTTGGGGTTGATGTTCGATTGCCACGACACCAGCCCCCAGACGATCCAGCGGCGGTATTCCTGCCATGCCGTGTCGAAATCGATGGCGATGCCATGTTGCGCCATGACCGAAAGGTAATGGCGCAGCAGATCGCGTTCGCCCGCGCGGCGGTCCGCCACGGTGATCGACCCTGCGGCGAAGTAGCTGTAATCGCGCCACCCGTGGCCCTTGCGCACGATCTGCCAGTCGAGGAACAACCGCCCGCCGTCGGCCAGCCCATAGCTGTTGCCCAGATGCGCATCGCCGTGGACCAGGCACAGCGGCGTGGGATCGGCCATGTCGTGGGCGCACAGTTGCAGCCAGGCATCGCGCAGCTTCTGCGGGTTGTCGGCAAACCACGCCGGGAACATCGCCACGCGTTCGGGCAGGCGGTTCACCTTGTCGTAGTGATCGGCCATCATCGCCCAGTAATCATCGCCCCCGTGATCGGGCGCCATCGCGCGTTGCAGCCAGCCTGCCGCATCCAGCCGCGGGTCGTTCCACGTGCTGGCGTGCAGGGTGGCCAGCGCGGCGACGCCCTGCATGGCCTGGTCGATGGTGATCGGTTCGGCCGATGTGCCGAAACGGCCGCCCCAGTGCGCCATGTCGGCCAGCACCAGCAGGCCCTGCTTGCCCTGGGCGTCATCGTCCCAGTCGGCATAGAAGCAGTGCGGCGCGGGCAACTGCAGCCCTTCGCACAAGTCCTTGTAGAACCGCGCTTCGTTGACGTTGGCTTCCCCGCTCAACGGGCTGCCCGACCAGTTGGACTTGAGGCACAGCGCCGCCGGCAGCACCGCCGGATCCGGCCCGGTGACCAGCACGCGCACCTTGGTGGTGTGGCCGGGGATGATTTCCACCACGTCCATCGTGGCGATCTCGATCCCCGGATAGCGGTGGCGCAGCACGCCTTGCAGCCAGGCCGCGTCCACGGCAGCAAGATCGACCGGCAAACGGTCCTGTCGCGCCGGATAGCCGCGCGGGGTGGTGACAGCGCCCACGCCGCTCAGCCCTGCTGCGCCGCGGCGTAGTCCATCATGTCCATGACGTGGGCATGATGCGCCGACATGCCGCCGTCGATGACGATGACCTGACCGTTGATGTACCGCGATTCGGCCGATCCCAGGAACGCGACAAGCGCCGCGATATCGGACGGTTCGCCCAGTTCGCCCATCGGCATGTGCCGGGCAATGATGTCGAACTCGCGCCCGGCCACCTTGCGCGAATGCGCGGTCACGATCGGGCCGGGGGCAATGGCGTTGCAGCGGATCTTCTGCGCGCCGTGCTGCGTCGCCATGTAGCGGGTCATCGTGATGACCGCCGCTTTCGACGCGCCATAGGCGATCCGGGCGCTGTCGCCCAGCATCCCCGATCCCGACGCCAGGTTGACAATGGCTCCGCCGCCTGCCTGCGCGATGTGCGGGATCGCGTGGCGGCAGCAATAGAGATAGCCGGTGGCGTTGACGTGCATGGTGCGGTCCCACACGTCGTTGGGGATGGTCACCGCATCGGTATCGGCCATCATCGTTGCCATGTCGGTCAGCGCGGCATTGTTGACCAGCACATCCAGCCGCCCGAAGGCCGCGATCGTGCCGTCTACGGCGGCCTTGACTGCCGCTTCATCGCCGATGTCGAGCGCAAAGCCCACCGCCTTGTCGCCATGGGCCGCAGCCACCTCGCGCGCAGCTTCGCCGACAATGTCGGTTACCGCCACCCGTGCGCCTTCGGCCACCAGCCGTTCGACCACGGCCCGGCCAATGCCGCCCGCGCCCCCGGTCACGAACGCGACCTTGCCTGCAAACCTGTTCATGCGTGATGATCCTCTCATGGGAAATGGCCGGCGATCTGGCGCCGCCGTGGCCATCTTGAAATGCCGGTCCTGCGTGCGGGTGCGCGATCAGACGCGCGGCATGATCTCTTCGGCGACCCAGCGCAGCCGGTCGAGGTATTCGGACTTGTCCTTGATCCCCGGCGGCAGCGGCACGATGGTTTCGGTGATGCCCAGTTCCTTGAGCCAGCCGATCTGGTCGATGATCTTCTGCGCATCGCGCGTGCCGGGCGCGCGCGGATCGTCCAGCACTTCGTGGTGCGATCCGACGTTGAGCATTTCGAGCGCGAAGAACACCTCGATCGGGCGGCCATCGTATTCCGGCTGCGACTTGATCAGATTGATGCAATCGGGGAACGTTTCGGGCGGGGTGCGGAACGGCGACCAGCCATCCCCGAACTTCGCCACGCGCTTGAGCACGGGTTCGGCATCGCCGCCCAGCCAGATCGGGATGCGCGGCTTCTGGATCGGCTTGGGTTCGAAACCGGCGTGCTTGAAATTGACGAACTCGCCTTCGAAGCAGGGATCGTCCGATGTCCACAGTTCGATCATCGCCGCCAGGTATTCGTCGGCCATGCGCCCGCGCTTGTGGAAATCCACGCCGAGCATGTCGAACTCTTCCTTGAGCCAGCCGACGCCGAACAGCGCCTCGGCGCGGCCGCCGGTCATCCAGTCAAGCGTGGACCACGCCTTGGCCTGCACGATCGGGCTTTGCAGCGGCAGGATCGACACGGACGAGGAAAGGCGCATGTTCTTCGTGCGCCCGCCAAGATAGCCCAGCGCAACGACGACGTGGAAATAGTGGTAGCCCGAAAGGTCATAGTGCTGCGGCGGGATCACGAAGTGTTCGCCCAGCATGCACTTGTTGAACCCCAGTGCATCGCCCTGCGCAATCAGATCGCCCACTTCGGCACCGGAAAGCGCGAACTCCCAGGGCTGCACCATCGCCTTGACGTGCATGGAATTGGGAACACCCATATTCAGCTTCATCTGCAATCCTCCGCCGGGGCGCCGCCATCAGCGGGCAGCACCGTTCACGCGCGGATCATGCGCAGAGTGGCGCGCTTCACCACCTTCCCAAAGGCAGGGCAGCGCCCGCGGCGGCAATATCATCGGCGGTGTCGATATCCAGCGCCAGGCCATCGCGCCGCACCGCTGCCGCGCCCGGCAGCAACCGCAGGTGGCGGGCAAAGCTGTCCGCCCCGAAGGCAAACCCCGCCGGGGCCGCATCGCGCAGGGCCAGCGCATTGGTGCCGGTGCCGTGGCGATCGGGCGCAATCGCCGCGCCTGCCGCCTCGGCCGCGGCAATCAGCGCGGCGATGTCTTCACCCGTGACCAGCGGCAGGTCAGCGTGGAGGATCAGCACCCGCGCGCCTCTCAGGCTGGCGCAGACGCGGTCGAGTTCGGCATTCAGCCCGGCGCCCCGGTCCGGCTCCCACACGGTGCCCGGCAGCGTGCCCGGCGAAGGCGAAAGCAGGCGGATCGCACCGATCGCGGGAACACCGGCCAGCGTGCCAATCACATGCGCGGCCATGCGTTCGGCCAGCGCGGCCTGCGCTGTACTGTCCAGCGTGCCGGAAAGCCGGGTCTTGCGCTGCGCCGCCGCTTTCAGCGGGACAATCGCCGTCCAGGTCATCCGGCAATGGCCGCGGCAAGATCGAGCGCCGCTTGCGCCACCCGCGCCTTGTCGGCGTCATCGCGCATCAGCGTGGCGGTACGGGCCACGGCTAGCCCCGCCGGGGCATCGTCAGCACTGTCGATCACCAGACCGTCGAGGAACGCGCCATAGTGTGCGGCGATGGATGCGTTGACCAGCGCGATGCCCAGTTCGCCCATGAGCTTGGCCGTCGGGCCTTTCACCGCCTTGCCGCCGATGATCGGCGATACCGCCACCACCGGCGCGGCGGTTTCGCGCAGCGCCTGCGCCAGCCCCGGCACGGCGAGCAGCGGGTCGATCGACAGGAACGGATTGGATGGCGCGACGATCACTGCATCGGCCCCGGCAATGGCCGCCAGCACCCCCGGCGCGGGGCAGCTCTGCGCCGCGCCGTCGAAACGGATGGCACGCACAGCGGGCGCACAGCGGCGGGCAACGAAATAGTGCTGGAAATCCAGCTCGCCCTCATCCGTAGCGAGCCGGGTCGCCACGAGATCGTCGGTCATCGGCAGAACCGTGGCGCCAATGCCCATGCGCGCGGCGAAATCGGCGGTGATCGCGTGCAGCGGTTCGCCCGCCGCCAGCCGCGCGCTGCGCAGGACGTGCAGCGCCAGATCGCGGTCGCCCAACTGGAACCAGTCCGGCCCGCCCATCGCGCGCAGCGTGTCGAGAAAAGCCCAGCTTTCGTCCGCCCGGCCCCAGCCGAGTTCCCGGTTGGCCTTGCCCGAAAGCGTATAGAGCAGCGTGTCGATATCGGGCGAGACGTGCAGCCCCAGATGGCGGAAATCATCGCCGGTGTTGACCACCGCCGTGACATTGGCCGCAGGCAGCACGCGCAGCAGGCCCAGCACCAGCTTGGCCCCGCCGACCCCGCCGGTCAGCACGGTAACCCTGGGCAGTGCGGTATCCGGCGTGGTCACTGGAACAGATCCTCGGCCAGCGGGCGGGTCAGGTCGGCGGCGGGGCGCGGCGCCCCGTCCACGCCATAGCCGCGCACGATGACCGCGGGAATACCTTCGCCGCCCTCGCCCATCGCCAGCGCGGCGGCGCTGGCCAGCAGATCGGCCACGGCAATCTGCGTCACTTCGAGCGCGCGGCCATCGCGGTCGAGCAGCCCGCGCCGGTCGTCAATCGCGGGAAGGCCCGCAGCGCCGATGCCCACGGCCACCACACCCATGCGCCAGGGCCGCCCGAAACTGTCGGAAATCACCACCGGGCAGCCAAGCGCGGTGGATATCCGCGCGGCGCTGGCATCGGGGTCGAGCGGCAGCAGCAGCGCGCGTTCGGCATCGCCTGCGCCGATGTTGGACCGGTCGATCCCGGCGTTGGCCATGACCAGCCCCAGCCGGTGCCGCACGATCAGCACGTGGGGCACCGCGCGCACCACATCGGTGGATTCGCGCAGTACCAGTTCGACCAGCCGCGCGTCCTTGCGCGTCACTGCCGCCAGCCGCACCGCTTCCGCGCCGGGCTGCACATCGGCCAGCGATACCCAGCGCCCTTCGGCCTTGGACACGATCTTCTGGGTGACGACGAGGATATCCCCCGCCGCCAGCACCGTGCCCGCCGCCGCCACGGCCCGGCGCAGTGTATCGGCAAGGTCTTCGCCCGGACACACTTCGCCAATGGCGGACAGCGGAATGATCGTTATTCCAGACACGGAGCAGGCGTTCCCCAGGGAATGGTCGCCTCCAGCAGGATCAGTCCGCAGGAGGGATCAGTTCCCCTGTGATGCGAATCCCCGCGCCGTCAACCTTGTAGGTCTTGTTCATGAAGATCAGGATCGAGGTCATCGCCTCGGCCGCCGCCGAATTGACCAGCGCGCCGGCGTGCAGCCCGCGCAGGCCCATCGCATCGGCCAGCGCCACGACTTGCGCGCGCGCCGCCTTGTCATCGCCGAACACCAGTACATCGCAGCCCACGTCGATATCCTGCGCCAGCTTGTGCGCGGCCACGTTGTGGAAGCCCGAAACCATCGTCACGCCATCGCCCAGCAGGGCTTGCGCGCGCGCCGCGGCCGAACCTTCGGCAGGCAACTGCACGCGCATGACCTTGGGCGGCACCAGCGGCACCGTGGTATCGACCACGATCTTGCCCGCCACATGCGGACGGATATCGGCCAGCGTGGCTTCCTGCGCGGAAAACGGCACCGTCACGATGACCAGATCCGCCTGGGCGGCGGCATCGGCATTGGCCATGCCGACCAGCCCGTGGCCCAGTTCCGCTGCTTTTTCCTGCGCGGCTTCGGCCTTGCGCGATCCGATCAGCACTTTCTGCCCGGCGCGCGCCAGGCGCCAGGCGATCGCCGCGCCAAGGTTGCCGGTCCCGCCGATGACGCCAATCACCTGCCCGCTCATGCCGCGTCACCCCCGGCGTGGGCCATGAACCGCTGCATGTCGGCATAGACGCCGGAATGCGCCGTGAAGCCGCCGTCAGCCACGATCGAAGCGCCGGTGATATAGCGCGACTGGTCGGAGGCAAGGAACGCGGCCACTTCGGCAATATCATCGGGTGCGCCCAGGAACGGCACGAGATTGTGCTCCTTCATCAGGGCCTGCGCTTCGGGCGGCAGGTTTTCGTCCAGCGCCTCGGTCATCACCAGGCCGACGACGATCACGTTGGCACGGATGTTCTGCTTGCCGTATTGCGTGGCGACATAGCGCGAAAGGCCCAGCAGACCCGCCTTGGTCGTGCCATAGGCCGGATAGTCCAGATCGCCCGCCAGCCCCTTGCCGGACCCGGTGAAGATGATCGAACCGCTGCCCTGCTTGAGCATGTGCGGAATGGCGTGCTTGGCGCACAGCATCGACCCGGTCAGGTTGGTCGCCAGCGCCTTGTTCCAGAACTCCACGGTCATGTCGGTGATCGCGGCATCTTCGAACATCGCGCCGGTCTGCGCGGCGTTGCTGTGTATGATGTCAAGCTTGCCGAAGCGTTCGACCGTGCGCGCGATGCCCGCCGCGATGGAAGCTTCGTCGGTCACGTCCATGCCGATGGCCAGCCCTTCGCTGCCCGCCGCTTCGATTTCGGCAACAACCCCGGCCAGGCGCGATTCGGTGCGCCCGGTGATCGCCACCCTGGCGCCGCGCGCGGCAAACATCCTGGCGGTCGCGCGGCCGATGCCGCTGCCGCCACCGGTGATTATCGCAACCTTGCCCTCAAGCGGGCGGCTCAGATCAACCATCATGCTACTCCGTCATGGCCGGACGGTGGTCCGGCACCAAATCATAAAGCGTTGTGCGCTGGCGCGCCGGGCGGCCTGCGCGCGTGGCCAGCGCAACCATTTCCGCCGGGCCGAACTCCTGCCCGTTGACCCCGCCGGCGGCGCGGGTGATGGATTCGTCCATCAGCGTGCCGCCCAGATCGTTGGCCCCGGCGGCCAGCACGGCAGCGGCCGCATCCGGCCCCATCTTGACCCACGATACCTGGATGTTGGTCAATACCGGGTGGAGCACGATCCGCGCCACTGCGTGCATCAGCACTGCTTCGCGGTAGGTCGGGCCGGAACGGGCCAGCCCCTTGCGCCAGATCGGCGCTTCCATGTGGACGAAGGGCAGCGGCACGAATTCGGTAAAGCCGCCGGTCTGTTCCTGCAACGCGCGCACTTGCGCCAGATGCCGCGCCCAGTGGCGGTATTCCTCGACATGGCCGAACATGATCGTGGCCGTCGTGCGCAGGCCGACGCTGTGCGCGGCGCGCATCACGTCGAGCCATTCGTCGGCGCTGACCTTGTCCGGGCACAGGATCGCGCGGACTTCGGGATCGAGGATCTCCGCCGCCGTGCCGGGCAGCGTGGCCAGCCCGGCGTGCTTGAGCCGGGTCAGGAAATCTTCGAGCGAAAGGCCCAGCGTCTGCGCGCCGTGGGTGACTTCCAGCGGCGAAAAGGCGTGGACATGGATGCCCGGTGCCGCCGCCTTCACCGCCTTGACGATATCGATGTAGGTGTTGCCATCGTAATCGGGGTGGATGCCGCCTTGCAGGCACACTTCGGTTGCCCCGCGCGCCACCGCATCGGCGGCGCGGCGCGCCACTTCTTCCAGATCGAGCCGGTAGGCCGGGCCGCGCATCGCCCGCGTGCTGCCCTTGGAAAAGGCACAGAAGCCGCAGCGGTAGAGGCAGATGTTGGTATAGTTGATGTTGCGGTTGACCGCATAGGTCACCGTATCGCCCACCACCCGCGCACGCAGCCGGTCGGCAAAGCGGCAGACCGCATCGAAATCATCGCCTTCGGCGGTGAACAGCCGCGCGATGTCCGCCTCTTCCAGCCGTTCGCCTTCGTCAGCCCGCGCCAGAATCCGGGCAATGGCCTGCGTGGCCGGGGCAGCAGCGCGTTCGGGCACGGGATCGCCGTGGCCCACGGCCCAGTCGGCGTTGCCGGCAAGGTCGCGGTCGCGCGGCAGGCCGCGCCCGTCCACTGCCTGGCGCACCGCCGGGGCAATCCTGGGATCGCACCAGGTTGCCGCGTCGATGGCGTGGCGCGGGCCGATGGCCAGCCGCTGGCGCAGTGCGCGTCCGGCCTGCGCGGTGGCATCGGCCAGCACTTCGAGATGCGGCCAGGGCGCTTCGGGATTGACGTGATCGGGGGTCAGCGGGGAAACCCCGCCCCAATCGTTCACCCCGGCGCGGACGAGATCGCCCAGCGCGGCGCGATCGTGCAGGTTGGGCGGGGCCTGAATGGTCATCTGCGGCCCCAGGATCAGCCGCGCGGCGGCGATGGTCCACAGGTGGTCGGCCAGCGTCGGTTCGGCCCGGTCGGCCATTTTCGTGCCCGGCTTGGCGCGGAAGTTCTGGACGATCACTTCCTGGATATGGCCATAACGGTCGTGCAGGTCGCGGATCGCCAGCAGCGCCTCGATCCGTTCGGCGCGGGTTTCGCCAATGCCGATCAGCAGCCCGGTTGTGAACGGCACGCGCGCTTCGCCCGCCGCGGCAATCGAGGCGAGGCGGCGCGCGGGGGCCTTGTCGGGCGAACCGTGGTGAGCCTGCCCCTTTTCGCACAGCCGTTCGGACGCGGATTCGAGCATGATGCCCATGGAGGCCGCATGCGGGCGCAGCGCAGCGTAATCCGCCGCATCCATCAGGCCGGGGTTGAGGTGCGGCAGCAACCCGGTTTCATCGAACACCAGCGCGGCCACTTCGGCCAGATAGGACAGCGTGGTTTCGTGGCCCAGCCGGGCCAGCGCCTCGCGCGCGGCGGCATAGCGCGCCTCCGGCTGGTCCCCCAGCGTGAACAGCGCCTCGCGGCAGCCCATCGCCGCACCCGCCCGTGCGATGGCCAGCACCGCATCGCGGTCAAGGAAGGCATCGCCCGCACGGGCCGGGGTCTGCGCGAAAGTGCAGTAGTGGCACACATCGCGGCACAGCTTGGTCAGCGGGATGAACACCTTGCGCGAATAGGTGACGATGGCGCCGTGCCCTTCCAGCGTCAGCGCCTGCGCGGCATCGAGCAGCACGCCCTGCGGCATGGCTTCCAGCGCGGCAAGGATATCCCCGGCGGTGGCGGTGCGGTCCTGCCAGACAGCCATCAGCCGCGCCCCCCGACGCATGCGCCCCACCGGCCTTCATGGCGGGGTGCCGGGGCATTCCCGATCAGGCTGGCTGTGCCAGGCATCATTCGTTCCGCTCCTGCCGACCGCGGACCGCGCCCCAGCGGCGCAGGTTCCGGTCATGATTCACGCTTGGGCAATTGCGCCGCGCTCCTGACCCGCCAAACGATAGGTCGGGATACGTTCCATGGTCCAGCCTTGCGCCCGGCCTCAGCCCGTCGCTTCGGGGACGATGGTGTTCAGCACGTGCGCCAGCGCCGCTTGGTTGAGGGCACGCGCGCGTGCTTCGCTGTCGGCTTCGGTATAGCAGCGCAGTTCGGGCGCATTGCCCGATGGCCGCAAGTGAATGATCGCGCCATCGGCAAAGCCGATGCGGTGGCCGTCGGTGCGGTCGATCGCCACCGGCAGCCCGGCAATCGCGCCGAACAGCCGCGCCGCGCGCGCCAGTTGCGCCGCTTCGTCGCCATCGGCCAGCAGGGCGATCAGCGCCGCGCTGTGCGCCAGCGGGAAGTCTGCCACGCGGTCCGAAAAGGTATGGCGCGGCGGCAGGCTGGCCACGACATCGGCCAGCGGCCGCTGCCGCGCGGCGACCAGCGCGGCGACGATCGGCAGCAGCGCATCGCGCGTCGGCAGCGGCGCCAGCGCGCCTTCGCCCGTGCCTACCGCGCTGCCCAGCAGGAACCCGCCGTTGGCTTCGTACCCGCACACCCGCGCCGCCGGATCGGCTGCGGCGGCTTCCATCATCGCGGCAATGACATAGGGCGATCCGATGCGGGTCCGCACCACGCGCGGCACGGCCTTGCTCAATTCCAGCACGGTGTTGCTGCTGACCGGCGTCACCACGACATCGGCGGCGACATTGTGCGCGCACAGCAGGCCGACGATATCGCCCCGCAACCAGGTGCCGGTGGCATCCGCCACCAGCGGGCGGTCCGAATCGCCATCGGTGGAGATGATCGCATCGACCGCGTTCTCTGCCGCCCAGGCATGGGCCAGCGCGATGTCTTCGGGCCGGATCGCTTCGGTATCGACCGGAACGAACGTGGTGGAACGGCCGAACGGCACAGCCCTTGCCCCCAGCGCGGTCATCGCGCGGACCAGCACATCGCGCCCCACGGCGGAATGCTGGTAGACGCCGATGGTCATGCCGGCCAGCGCATCGGCGCCGAAATGGCGCACGTAGCGCGCGATATAGGCCTCTTCCACTGCGGTGACCGGGGGCAGCGCGGGCGGGGCGATCAGCATGCCCGCGCCATCGAAGCGCGCCGGATCGGCCTGGACCACCTGCCCGACGATCCCGGCTTCATCGCTTTTCAGCACTTCGCCGTGGGGGCGGTAGAACTTGATGCCGTTGCGGTCCGCCGGAATGTGGCTGCCGGTGACCATGATCGAAGGCATTGCCCGGCCCATGGCATGGAGCGCCAGCGCCGGAGTCGGCACGTGCCCGCAGAACACCACGGTTCCCCCGCAATCGCTGACCGCCGCGGCGCAGGCGGCAAGGATGCGCGGCGTGCTGGTGCGCAGATCGCCCGCCAGCGCCACGGCATCGCCCGGTGCGAACTCGCCGATCTCGCCAAGGTATTGCAGGAAGGCGCTGGCATAGGCGTGGCACAACGCATCGGTCATCGCGCTGGCCAGCCCGCGCACGCCGCTGGTGCCGAACGGCACGCCGCTTTGCGCCATGAGCTGGGCGACGCTGGCGCCCGGCCGGATCTGACTGGTGCTCATCGGCAAAAATCCCTGATCGCAAGCGTGGTTCGAATCATGCCGCGCGGCGGTACGGCTACTTGTGCCATTCCGCCAGCGTCGTGCCGCTGGCGGGGTCTTCGATGGCCACGGACGCGAAATCGACCGCCAGCGCGCACAGCGGCGGGCGGGCCGGATCGGTCATCGTGCAATGCACTGGCTGGCCATCGGCAAACCCGGCAATGCGCCCGATCAGCCGCAGGCGAAAGCCCGAAGCCCCCGGCGGCGGCGCACCGACCGTGCCCGAAGGCTTGATCCCCGGCAGCGCGGGCAAGGCGCCATCGTCGCGGAACCGGCCGGTATAGGCATAGGGCCGTCCAGCACGCTGCAAGGTGCGCGGCGCATCGGCGGCAAAGAATTGCGCCAGCGCCAGCGTCTGCGGCGCGGGCGCGGGTTCGCTGGCCACGCCGACCGGCACCGCCGGGCAGGATTCCGCGCTGGTCCACGGCCGTTCCAGCCAGAACCCTTCGATGGCATCGAACGGCTGCTTTCCGGCAAGATCGGCAAAGCGCGGATCGGACCCCAGCCGCTGCGCCTGCACGCTGATGCGCAAGGTCCGCATCGCCGGATCATAGGTCCACATGCCGCCGTTGGCCGATCCCCAGGCCGATCCCGGCCCGGCGCACCCGAACGGCAGGCGCAGTTCGAAGGTGCGGTTGACCGCCGGGCGGCCGGCGGGCGGCAAGGGCTGGCCCGCCGCCGTGGCATCTGCCGCGGCAGAAACAAGGCCGAGAATCGCGGCGCGGTCCAGCGGGGCCAGCGCGGCGATGGCGGGGGTGGCGGCAGGTGCGGGCGCGGCCGATGCCGAAGCATCTGCGGCGGGGGTATCGCTGGCCGTGGCATCGGGCGAAGGGGCCTTCACCACCTTGCACGCGGGCAGCATCAGCACTGTGGCAAGGGCCATGATCCGCAGCGCCGACGCGCCGCGCCGGGTTGGCAGTGTGGCAGGAAGTGCAGTCATGGCGCGTGCTCTAGCATGGCCGGTCAGCCCCGGCGAGGGGGTGATCGGTGAAATAGGGGTTCACCGCGCCGCCTGTCCGATACGCCGCGTGCCCCCTCGCGGACCCGGCCCGACAGTCCGCGTTCCGGCGCGGTCTGCGATTGCCGCCGGGCATGGTCGCGGGTAAGCCGTGGGCTGCGATGAGCTTCGAACAGATCATAACCCTTGTCGTCCTGGTCAGCGTGATCGCCGCGCTGATCGCGGACCGGATGCGGGCCGATGTCGTGGCCATCGCCGGGGCGGCAGTGCTGCTGGTGACCGGTGCGGTGCGCCCCAGCGAAGTGCAGGGCGCCTTTGCCAGCCCGGCGATCATCACCCTGGCATCGCTGTTCGTGATCGCCCACGCGATGGAGCTGTCCGGCCTGCTGGACAAGGCGATAGACCGCGCCGTGGCGCTGTGCCGCCGTACCGGCGCGGCGGGGCTGTGGGGTCTGATCGGGCTGTGCGGCTTTGCCTCGGCCTTTCTCAACAACACCCCGATCGTGGTGATCGCAGCGCCGGTGGTGCGCGATGTCGCGCGCTCGATCCGGATCGACCCGCGCCGCTTCCTGATGCCGCTGTCCTATGTCGCGGTGCTGGGCGGGTGCTGCACGCTGATCGGCACATCGACCAACCTGCTGGTCGATGACATGGCGCGATCATCGGGGCAGCCGCAGTTCGGGCTGTTCGAGATCACGCCCGTAGGGCTGGCCATCGCGCTGGCAGGCGGGCTGTACCTGCTGCTGTTTACCGGGCGGCTGGTGGGCGAGAGGACCGATACGCCCGCGACCGAAGGCGACGCGCGCGACTGGTCCGAGGTGGAACGCCACACCGTGACGCACCTCGACCTGTCGGGCGATACCCTGCAGGACACGCGCATCTATGCCAGAAAGCACGCCTTCCAGCCGCGCATGGCGCTGGTATCGGTGGCGGTGTTCATCGGCGTGATCGCCTTTGCCGCGATCGACCTGGTGCCGATTGCCGCTGCGGCCTTTGCCGGGGCAGTGCTGCTGATCGTGCTGCGGATCATTTCGCCCGATGAAGCCTATTCGGGGATGCGGCCGGAAATCCTGCTGCTGATCGCCGGGATGGTGGTGATCGGCATCGCCATGGAACAGACCGGGCTGGCCGCGCAGGCCACCGGCTGGCTGGTGGGGTCGGTCAACGGCGTCGGCCCGCTGGCGGCGCTGATCCTGCTTTACGGGGCCACGCTGCTGCTGACCGAACTGCTTTCGAACGCCACGGTGGCTGTCCTGCTGACCCCGGTGGCGGTGGCGCTGGCGGAAAGCCTTGGCGTCAGCCCGCGCCCGTTCCTGGTGGCGATCATGATGTCGGCCAGCGCCGCCTTCGCCACCCCGTTCGGCTATCAGACCAATGTGCTGGTCTATCAGATGGGCGGCTATCGCTACCTCGATTTCGTCAAGGTCGGGCTGCCGCTGAACCTGCTGACATGGGCCGTGGCGGTCGTGGCGATTGCCGAGTTCTTTCCGTTCTAGGCGATGGACAGGGGGCGCGCCGATGCCGGCTGAAAACCTGCCCACCCTGCGCCAGTTGCGCTATCTCGTGGCGCTGGCCGAAGCGGGCAGCTTTACCCGCGGCGCAGCCCTTGCCGGGGTATCGCAGCCATCGTTTTCGCAACAGATCCAGATGCTGGAGACACTGCTGGGCGATCGCGTGGTGGAACGCGGCGGGCGCGCGCACCTGACCCCGCTGGGCCGCGATGCGGTGGCGGCGGCGCGGCGCGTGCTGGCCGAAGCCGATGCCTTTGCCGCGCTGGCCGCGCGCCGCGCCGAAGGGCGGCTGGCGGGCACGATCCGGCTGGGGGTATCGCCCACGCTTGGCCCCTATATCCTGCCGCAGATGGTCGCGCGGCTGCACGCCACCCACCCCAGCCTGAAAGTGCTGGTGCGCGAAGGCCAGCCCGGCGCGGTGATCGAACAACTGGCGCAAGGGCGGCACGATGTGGCGCTGGTGCAGCTTCCGGTGGACGATCCCGGATTGCACGTGGAGCGCCTTTTTCGTGAGCCAATGTTTCTGGCCATGGCCACCGACGACCCCTTGCGCGATGTCCGCGCGATCCGCCCCGAACACCTGGCCGGGCGCGGCCTGCTGACGCTTCAGCCCGAATACCGGATGAGCACGCAGGTGGCCGCGCTGGCCGAACGCGCCGGGGCCAGCGTGCTCAGCGATTACGAAGGCACCAGCCTGGATGCGATCCGCCAGATGGCGGGCATGGGCATGGGGCTGGCGCTGTTGCCGCAGCTTTATGTCCGCCAGGAAATCCGCGACGATGGCGATGTGGTGGTGCGCCCCTTTGCCGGAGGGCGGCTGTACCGCGATATCGGGCTGGTCTGGCGCAGCGGCGCAGGCCGGGCCGAAGACCTGCTGCTGATCGCGCAGGTATTGCAAAGCATTGCCAATTCATAGGTTAAACCTATTGAAAAGATAGATACTACCCTATTGCAGCTATGGCCCGGTATCGCCACCTAGTTTGCTGCACGTGCGAAAGGATGTAGACGGACACAATGGCGGGTCAGGCAGATCAGCATGGGGACAGCGGCGGGCACGACGCCCACCGCGCACCCACCTACCGCGATTTCGCGCGCTGGACCCGGCAGGTGCTGGGGCCGGACGCGGGATTCATGCGGCTGGCGCTGCTCTATGGCGCGGCAATTTCGCTTTTGTCGCTGGCCACGCCGATCTCGGTGCAGTTGCTGATCAATTCGGTGGCCAACATCGCCCTGCCCGCGCCGCTGTTCACGCTGGCCGGGGTGCTGCTGGTGCTGCTGCTGGTGTGGGCGATGCTCAGCGCCTTTCGCGTGGCCTTGCTGGCGCAGTTTGAACGGCGCCTGTTTGCCCGGCTGACCGCCGAAATCACCATGCGCGCGGTCCATGCCCAGAACCCGTTCTTCGTCGATGCGCGGCGCGGCGATCTGTTCAACCGCTTCTTCGACATGGTGGTGGTGCAGAAATCGCTGACCAGCCTGCTGATCGCCGGGTTCACGATTGTCCTGCAAAGCCTGGTCGGGCTGATCGTGACCAGCTTCTACCACCCGTTCTTCCTGGCGTTCAACGCCGTGCTGGTGCTGCTGGTGGTGACGATCTGGCGGGTCTGGGCCAATGCCTCGCTCAAAAGCACCGTCGCCAAGAGCCATGCCAAGCACGCCACCGCCCACTGGCTGGGCAGCGTGGGCGGATCGAACGGCATCTACAAATCCAGCCGCCACATGCAGTTCGCCATCGACCGCACCGAAGCGGTGACGGCAACCTACATCGCCGCGCACCGCCGCCATTTCCGCCACACCTTCGGCCAGACCATCGCGCTGCTGACGCTCTATGCCTTTGCCAGTTCGGGCCTGCTGGCGATGGGCGGCTGGCTGATCCTGCAGGGCGAACTGTCGATCGGCCAGCTCGTGGCTGCCGAACTGATCCTTTCGAGCGTGTTCTATGGCGTGGCCCAGCTCGGCACCTACCTGGAAGTGTTCTACGATCTGGCCGCCAGCCTCGAAGAGCTTTCGCTGTTCTGGGACGTGAAGCTTGAACCCACGCCCGATGGCGAAGGGCCGACCCCGCCCGATGGCGCCATCCGCCTGCGCGACGTGGCGCACGACGGGCACCGCTTCGATTTCGCGCTGGGCAGCGGCGAACAGGTCGGCGTGCTCGCCGCCGCCGGGGTGGAACGCAACCTCGCCAGCCTGCTCAAGCGGTTGAGCGTGCCCGAAACCGGCATCGTTACCGTGGGCGGCGCCGATCTTGGCATGTTCGACATGTACCGCCTGCGCTCGGACGTGATCGTGCTGGACCGCCCGACCATTGTCGAGATGACCGTGCGCGAATACCTTTCCCTGAACGCACAGCGCCGCCCCGAAGCAATGCTGGAGGCGCTGGAGCTGGTCGGTCTGGACCGCCGCATCGGCGAACTGCCCGGCGGGCTGGATGCGCGCCTTTCCAGTTCGGGCTGGCCGCTGTCGGTGGGTGAAACGATGCGCCTGAAGCTGGCCGGGGCCGTCCTGGCCCGCCCGCGCGTGCTGATGCTTTCCCCGCTGTTCGACATGCTGCCCCCCGGCCAGCTCGAACAGGTGCTGGCCGCGCTGCGCCCGATCGGCACCACCGTGCTGCAATTCACCGCCCGCCCCGAAGGGCTGGCGCGCGACGGCTGGCTGTGGATCGGCAAGAAAACCCAGCAGCGCGCCGCCACGCTCGATGGCATCCTGCCGCTGGCGCGCGACGAACTGGCGCTGTCCGACCGCGCCTATCCCGGCGGCGCCAGCGCCCCCGGCACGAAGGAGGGTTGAGCCATGGCCGCACCGCTCAACACCGGCCACACCCTGGCCCCGTTCAAGACGCTGGGCACCCTGCGCGTGCCGCGCGCCATGGTGGCGCTGGGCTGGATGATCGGCATCGCCATTCCGCTGATCGCCGTGCTGCTGTTCATGGTCCCGTGGGTGCAGACCGCGCCGGGCCGGGGCGAAGTGATCGCGCTGAACCCCGAAGACCGGCTGCAACAGGTCACCGCGCTGGTGCCGGGCCGGGTCGAAAAGTGGTACGTGGCCGATGGCCAGCAGGTGAAAAAGGGCGATCCGATTGCCCGGATCATCGACAACGATCCCTATCTGCTGCCGCGCCTTGCCGCCGAACGCGCGCAAGTGCTGGCGCAGATCGACGCCGCCGAACAGGCGATGGCCGTGGCCCGCATCGACGTTGGCCGTTCGCAGCAATTGCTGGCCGACGGGCTGGCCGCACGGCGCGATCTGGAAAATGCCCAGATCAAGGTGGCCGAACACGGCGCCAAGCTGGCCGAAGCGCGCGCCAAGCTGAGCCGGGTGGACATCGGCCTTGGCCGCCAGTCGGCACAGGTCGTGCGCGCCCCGCGCGACGGGCGCATCCAGTCGCTCAACACCGCCGCCGGGGCCACGCTGGTCAGCGCCGGGGACTGGCTGGCGACCATCGCCCCCGAAGACGCGCGGCGCGTGGTGGAACTGCTGGTCGACGGGCGCGACGTATCGCTGGTGCGCGTCGGCCAGCCGGTGCGCCTGCACTTCGAAGGCTGGCCCGCAATCCAGTTCACCGGCTGGCCTTCGGTCGCGCAGGGGCTGTTCGATGGCCGCGTCATGGCGATCGACCCCACCGCGCAGGCCAGCGGCCTGTTCCGCGTGCTGGTGGAACCGACGCCGGGCAAGCCCGCCTGGCCGGACCAGAGCTTTGTGCGCATCGGATCGAAGGTGCGCGGCTGGATCCAGATGGAAACGGTCAAGGTCGGCTATGAACTGTGGCGCCAGCTCAACGATTTCCCGCTGGAGTTCAGCCGCCCGGTCGATGTCGGCCCGCGCAAGGGCAATGGCGGCAAGGCGCTGTCCGACAAGGAAGCGGGCAAGGCGAAGAACGGCAAGGGCAACGGGGCCTATGGCGATGGCTACGGCGGCGGGGATTACGGCGGGGAGGAGAAATGACCCGCGCCCCGCTTTGCCCGCCGTTCCGCTCGATCGGCATGGCCACGGCTGCTGTCTGGGCCATGGCGCTGGCCCCCGCCGCCCTCGCCCAGCCGGTGATGCAGCAGGTGATCGCGCCGCCATCGTCCACCCGGCCCGCCGCCCCGCGGCTGACGCTGGAGGACGTGCTGCGCTCATCCGCCACCCATGCCCCGCAGATCCTTGAAGCGATGGCCCGCCAGCGCCAGGCCGATGCCCGCGCGCTGAGCGCCGAAGGCCAGTTCGATCTGGTGTTCGATGCCGATGCCGAATCGCGCGCGCTGGGCTTTTACAGCGGCACCTTTGCCGATGTGAAGGCGATGCGCCCGCTGGAGACCAACGGCGGCAATGTCTATGCCGGTTACCGCCTGTCGACCGGCACGTTCCCCAGCTATGAAGGCAAATCGGTTACCAACCAGATCGGGGAAGTGCGGGTCGGCGCGGTCTTTTCGCTGTTGCGCGACCGGCTGATCGACGAACGGCGCGGGCGGCGCGAACTGGCGCAAGGCGATATCGAACTGGCCAGCTTCGACCGCGAAATGATCGCCATCGGGGTGCAGCGCCGCGCGATCGACGCGTATCAGCAATGGGTTTCCGCCGGGCTGCGGGTACAGACCCTGCGCGAACTGTTCGAGCTTGCGCAGACCCGGCAGGCGTCGATCGAACGCCAGGTGGAACTGGGCGCGCGGCCCGAAGTGCTGGCCGTGGAAAACCGCCAGAACATTGTCCGCCGCCAGGCCATGCTGGTGCGGGCCGAACAGGATCTGCAACTTTACGCCAACGCGCTTTCGCTGTTCCTGCGCGATGATCTGGGCCGCCCGGTGGTGGCCGAACCGACGCAACTGCCCCCTGCCCTGCCCGATGGCATGAACCCCCGGCTGGTGGACAAGACCGAAGCCATGGCGGGCCGCCCCGATCTCAAGGCGCTGATCACGCGGATCGAACAGAACCGGCTGCGCGCGCGGCTGGCGGAAAACGAGCTGCGCCCCCGGCTGGACCTGAAAGTGGAAGGATCGCAGGATTTCGGCCCCGGATCGCCCACCCGCGATCAGGCCGAGGCACTGGTCGGCCTGCGCTTTTCGGTGCCGCTGCAACGGCGCGCGGCGCGCGGGCGGATTGCCGAAGTGGCGGCGGAAAACGATGCGCTTTCGTTGCGGCTGCGGCTGCTCGAAGATCAGGTCGGCGTGGAAATCGCCAACTTGCGCACGCAGATGGACGCGGCCGACCGGCTGGCGGCGCTGGCGACCGATGAAGCCGCGCTGGCCCGGCGCATGGCCGAAGCCGAACGCCGCCGCTTTGCCCTTGGGGCCAGCGATTTTCTGGTGGTGAACTTGCGCGAAGAATCGCTGGCCGATGCCGTGATCCGCGAAATCGACGCGCATTACCGCAGCGCCGCCGCCCGCGCCGAACTGGTCGCCGCGATGGCCGACAAGGATCAACTGGGGCTTTGACCGCCGCCCGCTGCACCCCCGCACGCGCTATTTGCCAATAGTCGCCACCTGTCGCGCCAGCCGCTGCGGCGCGGGGCGGTGGCTGACCAGCACCAGCCCGGTGCCGGTGCTGGCCAGCCAGTGCTCCAGCCGGTCGATGACCATCGCTTCGGTCGCGGCATCCAGCCCTTCGGTCGGTTCATCAAGCAGCAACCATGGCCGCCCGGCGAGCACCGCGCGCGCCAGCGCCAGCCGCTTGCGCTGCCCGCCCGAAAGCCGCGCGCCGTCGCCGCCCAGCCATTCGTCCAGCCCGCCCGGCATCGCCCGCACGGTTTCGGCCATGCAGGCCAGGTCGAGCGCCTGCCACATCGCCGCTTCGGTCACGCGCGGGCGTGCCAGGCGCAGATTGTCGGCCACGGTCCCGGCGATCAGCCCGGCGTCTTGCGGGGCCAGTGCGAACTGGCGGCGCAGCCGGTTCAGCCCCAAGGCGCGAACGTCCACCCCATCGACCAGCAGCGTTTCGGGGGCATCGCCGCGCAGGCCGATCAGCGTGCCCAGCAGGCGCGATTTGCCGCTGCCCGATGGCCCGGCCACCAGCACGCGCCCGCCCGGCGGCAGCGCCACCACGGCCCTTGAAAGGCGCAGCTCCAGCGTGGCGGGGCGCGGTTCGGCCGCTTCGCCAGCGTCGGTCGCGCGCGGTGGCAGCGCGGCAATCGCGGCGAGCCGATCGAGCGCCTCGGCCGCCTGAATCGCGGGCAGATCGGCGCGGGCAAGCGTGGCCCAAGCCTCTGCCGCGCCCGCCGCCGCCAGCACTGCCAGCCCGGCCAGCGGCGCGCTGCGCATGGTCATCACCAGCGCCAGCACGGCGGCGATGGTCAGCCCGGCCAGCGCCTGCTGAACCATGCCGATGCGCGCCTCTGCCCGCACCGCCGCCAGCCGCGCGGCATCGACCGCGCCCGCCAGATCGCCCAGATCGGCGCACAGGCGCGGGCCAAGCTGCCACACCGCGATTTCCGCCGCGCCTGCCGCCGCATCGGCATAGGCAGCCTTGAGCCGGGCAAGCGCGGCGGCCTGCACCTGCGCCGCCGGAACCAGCCAGCGCCGCGCCAGCACACGCGCGGCGATGCGCATCGCGGCAAGCCCGGCCAGCAGCGCCAGCGCCGCGCCGGGTTGCGCCAGCGCCACCAGCGCAAGCCCGGCCAGCACCGCGGCGAGCGCTGCGGGCAGCGCAACCTTGCGCACCACGCGGTCTTCCAGCCGGTCCACGTCCGATCCCAGTTGCGCCGCCACTGCGCCCGCCGGGCGATCCAGCGCCTGTACCGGATCGGCCCCGGCCAGCCGCGCGAACAGGGCCGGGCGCAAATCGGCCAGCGCCAGCAGTGCGGCGCGGTGGCTCAGCAACCGTTCGCCATAGCGGCCCGCCGTGCGGGCAATCGCCAGCCCCCGGATCGCGGCGCTGGGCAACAGATAGTTGAACGCCTGCGCCGCCGCGATGCTGCCCGCCCCGGCGAGCGCGGCGGCGGCAAGGAACCAGCCCGCAACCGCGAGCAGCGCCACGCCCGCCACGGCCCCGGCCATGGCCAGGACTATGGCCAGCGCGGTGGCGCGGCGCTGGCGGCGGGTAGCGGCGGCAAGCAGGCGCGCGATCATGCCAGCGTCACCACGCTGGCGGCGCGCGCGGCCAGCGCCGGATCGTGAGTGGCGGCAATCACCAGCCGTTCGCGCGCCGCCTGCGCGATCAGGTCCACCACCTGCGCCGCGCTGGCGGGGTCGAGATCGGCGGTCGGTTCATCCAGCACCAGCAGCGGGCGGGCACTGGCCAGCGCGCGGACCAGCGCGATGCGCCGCCGCTCCCCGCCCGACAGGCCCGATCCGCGCGGGTCGATGGCCAGCGCCAGCCCGCGCCCGGCAACCAGCGGCCCAAGCCCCGCCGCCCCGATCAGCGCATCGAGATGCGCGGCATCGCCATCCGCCGCGCCCAGCAACAGGTTTTCGCGCAAGGTGCCCGGCACCAGCAGCGCGCGCTGCCCGGCCCAGCCCGCCAGCGGGGTCAGCGCGCCGCGTTCCAGCGCCTGCCCGTTCAGGCAGAACGCCCCGGCAGCGGTCGGGACCAGCCCCAGCAGCGCGTGCAGGACCGACGATTTGCCCGATCCGGTCGGCCCGGCGATGACATGCAGCCCCGGTCCCTGCCAGCGGGCGCTGACCGGACCGATGCGCGCGCCCTGCCCAGTCCCATCGTCGCCGTGGCGCACCTCCACCCCGTCCAGCGCCAGCAGCGGCACAGCAGGCCAGTCCGGCGCGCTGGCGGCAAGGCGATGCGGCGCGGCCTGTGCCAGCGCGGCGCTGATCGCGCGCTGCGCGGCTTCGCCCTGCTGGCGGTCGTGATAGGCGGCGGCAAGACGGCGCATCGCCAGGTAGAACTCCGGCGCCAGCGCCAGGGCATAAAGCGCGCGGGCCAGCGTCAGCCGTTCCGGCGCGGGAAAAGGCAGCAGGCCAAGCAGCGAAAACCCGCAATAGACCGCCACCAGCGCCACCGACAGCGCGGCAAAGAACTCCAGCACCGCGCTTGACACGAAGGCGATGCGCAAGACCTGCAAGGTGCGCGTGGCGACATCGTGCGCCGCCGTGCCGATCTGGCGAGTCGCGCGCGCTTCGGCCCCGAAGGCCAGAATCGCGGGCAGCGCCGCAACGCGATCGACGAACAGCCCCGAAAGGCGCGACAGCGCGGCAAACTGGCGCCCGGCCTCGGCCTTTCCGGCCAGCCCGGCCAGCGCCATGCCAAGGCCGAACGGCACCAGCGTGCCCAGCAGGATCAGCGCCGCAACCCAGCTTGCCGGGGCCACTGCCAGCGCGATGAGCAACGGGGAAAGCACCGCCGCCAGCCGCAACGGCGCGAACCGCGCCACCAGCCCTTCGCAGGCTTCGACATCGTCCACCGCCACGCGCAGGTCTTCGCCGACCAGCCGCGCACGGGCAATGCCGGTGGGCAGAAGCGCGGCGAACACGCGCTGGCGCAGGCCGCGCAGCACGGTTGCGGCGCGCTGTTGCCCGGCGCTGGCGGCACGGCCCTGCGCCCAGCCGCGCCACAGCGCCGATGCCGCGATTCCCGCCAGCAGGACCGCCGCCGGAACGCCCGGCGCAGCCCCCGCCAGTCCGCCAACCAGAAGCGCGAGGCAGGCCGCGAACAGCATCGCCCCGCCGCTGTCGGCCAGCCACCACAGCGCCGCCGCCTCCACCCGCCGGGACGCGGGCAGCAGCGCGGCCGGGGGTGGGGGCAAAGCGGGCATCGACGGCGCGGAACCGAGGGCTGACGGAGCGGTGGCCGGTGGGCCTGAGGCTTGCAGGGATGTCATCGCAGCAGGTTCATGGGTGCAATTTCATGGCAATCGGGGCAGTTGACTATATTACTTTATGTGAATATTAGCATCCACGCAATCAGGGTCGGCGTACCACCGGAACGTCGTGCCGGATGGCAGGATACGGCACCGATCAGGCAAAAACCGGCGCGCGGTCATAATTTGGCCCCGCACCGCTGCCATGGCGGCTGCGGCGCACGCGGTAAAGGAGCATGCAGATGGATATGGCGGTTGTCGAGCTTAGCCGGCTGCAATTCGCGCTGACCGCGATGTACCACTTCCTGTTCGTGCCGCTCACGCTGGGGCTGTCGTTCATGCTGGTCATCATGGAGGCGATCTATGTGATGACCGGCAAGGAGATCTGGCGCGTTGTCACCCGGTTCTGGGGCAAGCTGTTCGGGATCAACTTCGTGCTGGGCGTGGCTACGGGCCTGACCATGGAGTTCGAGTTCGGCACCAACTGGTCGTACTATTCGCACTATGTCGGCGATATCTTCGGCGCGCCGCTGGCGATCGAAGGGCTGATGGCGTTCTTCCTCGAAGCGACGATGGTCGGGGTGATGTTCTTCGGGTGGGACCGCCTTTCGCGCGTCGGCCACCTCGGCGTGACCTTCCTTGTCGCGCTGGGATCGAACCTTTCGGCGCTGTGGATCCTGATCGCCAACGGGTGGATGCAGAACCCGGTCGGCGCGCGCTTCAACCCCGAAACGATGCGCATGGAAGTGCACGATTTCTATGCCGTGCTGTTCAACCCGGTGGCACAGGCCAAGTTCGTGCACACCGTCAGCGCGGGCTATGTCACGGCGGCGGTGTTCGTGATGGGCGTTTCCGCGTGGTATCTGCTCAAGGGCAAGTGGACCAACGTGGCGCGCCGTTCGATGATGGTCGCTGCCGCCTTCGGGCTGGCATCGTCGCTGTCGGTCGTCGTGCTGGGCGATGAATCCGGCTATGCGCTGACCGACAACCAGAAGATGAAGCTCGCCGCGATCGAGGCGATGTGGCACACCGAACCCGCCCCCGCCGGGCTTTCGCTGTTCGGGATTCCCGATATGGCGGCGCAGGAAACGCGGTTTGAAATCAAGGTGCCCTATGTCCTTGGGCTGATTTCCACGCGCAGCCTTTCGGGCCAGGTCATGGGCATCAACGAACTCGTGCTCAAGGCCGACGAACGCATCCGCAGCGGGATCATTGCCTATGACGCGGTGGAACGCCTGAAGGCCAACCGGACCGACAGCGCCGCGCGCGAACGGTTCGAGCTGCACAAGGCCGATCTTGGCTATGCCATGCTGCTCAAGCGGCAGATCGACGATCCGCGCAAGGCTTCGGAAACGCAGATCCTGCAGGCCGCGCGCGATACCATTCCCAACGTGCCGGTGATGTTCTGGCTGTTCCGCCTGATGGCCGGGCTGGGCTTCCTGTTCATCGGCTTCTTCGCGCTCGCGTTCTGGTGCGCATCGACCTGCCAGTTCGAACGGCGCTGGTTCCTGAAAGCGGCGGTGGCGATCATGCCGCTGCCGTGGATCGCGGCGGAGTTTGGCTGGATGCTGGCCGAAATCGGCCGCCAGCCCTGGGTGGTCGAAGGCGTGCTGCCGACCTTCCTTGGCGCATCGAGCCTGACCACCGGCCAGATCTGGACGACGATCGCGGGCTTTACCGCGCTGTACGGCGCGCTGGCGGTGATCGAGGTGAAGCTGATGGTGGCGACGATCCGCAAAGGCCCGGTCGAACACCCCGCCCCGGCTGCCGCACCCGGCTTCGACCATACCGCCCTGCCGGCCGAATAAGAGGGACCGGACCGATGGAAATACCGCTCGACTATGAAACCCTGCGCCTGATCTGGTGGGGCCTGCTGGGCACGCTGCTGATCGGCTTTGCGCTGACCGATGGCTATGATCTGGGGGTGGCCACGCTGATGCCGTTCATCGGCAGGACCGACGCCGAACGGCGCATGGCGATCAACGCCATTGCCCCGCACTGGGAAGGCCATCAGGTGTGGTTCATCCTGGGCGGCGGGGCGATCTTTGCCGCCTGGCCGTTTGTCTATGCCGTCAGCTTTTCGGGCTTCTACCTTGCCATGTTCGTGGTGCTGGCCGCGCTGATCCTGCGGCCGGTGGCGTTCAAGTACCGCTCCAAGCGCCCCGATCCGGCGTGGCGCGCGCGCTGGGACTGGGCGCTGTTCATCGGCGGGGCCGTGCCCGCGCTGGTGTTCGGCGTGGCGGTGGGCAATGTCCTGCAAGGCGCGCCGTTCCGCCTGAACGACGATCTGCGCAGCTTCTACGAAGGCAGCCTGATCGGCCTGTTTTCGCCCTTTGCGCTGCTGACCGGCGCACTTTCGGTGGCGATGGTGGTGATGCACGGCGCTGGCTACCTTGCCACCCGGATCGAAGCCGGGCCGGTGCTCGACCGCGCCCGCCGCCTTGGCACGCTGGCCGCGCTGGCCAGCCTTGCGCTGTTCGCGCTGGGCGGGGCGTGGGTGGCGTTCGGCACCATGGGCTTCCGGCTGGAAGGCGTGGTCGATCCGGCAGGGCCTTCGAACCCGCTCTATGTCCGCAGCGTGGCCGCGCCCGGCGCATGGCTGGACAATTATGGCCGCCACGGCTGGATGATGATCGCCCCGCTGCTCGGCCTGGCCGGGCCGCTGGCGGCGCTGGCCGGAATCCGCGCGCGCAGCGCCGCGCTGCATCTGGCCGGAAGCGCGGCCGCCACCGTCGGGATCATCGCCACCGTGGGGCTTTCGATGTTCCCGTTCATCCTGCCCAGCAGCCTTGATGCGCAATCGAGCCTGACGGTGTGGAACGCATCGTCCAGCCACCTGACGCTGTGGATCATGCTGCTGGCAACGCTGGTCCTGCTGCCGCTGGTACTGGCCTATACCGCCTGGGCGGTGAAGGTCATGTTCGGGCGGGTGACGCTGGCCGATGTGCGCACCAACCCCGATTTCTACTGACGAAAAGGACGTGGTCCGATGTGGTATTTCACCTGGATACTCGGCCTGGGGCTGGCGCTGGCCTTCGGCATCATCAACGGCATGTGGCACGAGTTCCGTTCGCCGCTGGACGACGATCCGACGCTTTAGGGTTCCCGTGGCTGGCGCGCGGCGGCCTGGGTTCAGCCGCCCAGCGCGCGCCGGGTCCACTGTTCGATGGCGCTGGCGGGCATCGCTCCTGCCTGCCGCGCGATCTCGCGCCCCTTGTGCAGCAGGACGAGCGTGGGGATGGACCGGATGCCGAAGCGCGCGGCAATCGCCGGTTCGGCTTCGGTATCGACCTTGGCAAGCCGCACCAGCGGTTCCAGCCGCGCCGCCGCCGCCGCAAAGGCCGGGGCCATCTGCTGGCACGGGCCGCACCACGCCGCCCAGAAATCAACCAGCAGCGGCAGATCGCTGTGATCGGCATGGGCGGAAAAGCTGGCGGCGGTCAGCGCCACGGGCTGGCCGGTGAACAACGGCTGGCCACAGCGCCCGCAGGTGCCGCCCTGCCCCAGCCGGGCGCGCGGCACGCGGTTGCGGCTGGTGCAGGCCGGGCAGGCGACCAGCAGCGCCGCGTCAGCGTTCATGGCTCCACCGCCTGCGCGTGTGGCGCGGGGCCGGCCTTGCAGTCCGGTCCGCACAGATCGCACAAGGTGTGGATCACGGTGCTGACCACGCGATCGCGCAGCGCGTAATAGCGCAGTTGCGCCTCGCCCCGGATGCCGACCACGCCTTCATCGCGCAGCAGCGCGAGGTGCTGCGATACCGACGATTGCGAAAGCCCGGTCAGCGCCACCAGTTCGCCCACCGACACTTCGCCTTCGTCCATCCGGCACAGCATCAGCAGGCGTTCGGGGTGGCTCATCAGGCGCAGCTTGCCCGCCATGGCGGCGGCATCGGCCTTGAGCGCGGCCAGACCTTCCGGCCCGCGGCTTGCGGGGTTTCTCATGCGTCCTCCTCCAGCAGGCGGCCATCGTCGCGCAGCACGACATAGATCGCCGGGATCACCAGCACGGTCAGCAGGGTGGACGATGCCAGCCCGAACAGCAACGATATCGCCAGACCCTGAAAGATCGGATCGGTCAGGATCACCGCCGCGCCGATCATCGCCGCCGCCGCAGTCAGCACGATCGGCTTGAAGCGGATCATCCCGGCTTCGAGCAGGGTTTCGCGCAGCGACTTTTCCGGGCTGCGGGTGTGGTTGATGAAGTCGACCAGCAGGATCGAATTGCGCACGATGATCCCCGCCAGCGCGATGAACCCGATCATCGACGTGGCGGTAAACGGCGCGCCGAACAGCATGTGGCCCAGCACGATGCCGACCAGGGTCAGCGGGATCGGGGTAAGGATCACCAGCGGCACGGTAAAGCTGCGGAACTGGCCGACCACCAGCACATAGATCGCCAGCAGCGCGACCATGAAGGCCCCGCCCATGTCGCGGAAGGTCACCCAGGTCACTTCCCATTCGCCATCCCACAGCAGGCTTGGCCCGCTTTCATCGGCGGGCTGGCCGTTGAGCAGCACGTCGGGCGCGGTCAGCCCGGCGCCTTTCCAGTCGAACCCGGCAATCGCATCGTCCACCGCCAGCATGCCGTAGATCGGCGCTTCATAGCGCCCGGCGAGTTCGGCGGTGACCATCACCGCGCCGCGCCCGTCGCGCCGGTAGATCGGCGCGCTGCCCGGCTCCATCCGCGCCGATACCAGTTCGCCCAGCGAAATCAGCGCGCCGCCGGGGGTAACGGCCACCGGCGCGGCGGCCATTGCCGCGCTCCATGTGCGCTGCGACTGGTCGAGCGCGATCTCGATCGGCAGCGGATCGCGGCCATCGCCGCGCGCGGCATAGCCCACCACATGGCTGCCCATCAGCGCCCCGATCGAATCGAAAAGCTGGCGCTGGGAAAGCCCGTACTGGTCCAGCCTGGCGCGGTCGGGGATCAGCTTGAGCACCGGGCGCTGCTGGCCGGAGGAATTGTCCACATCGACCACGAACGGCACCGAACGGAACAGCCGTTCGACCTGCGCGGCGGTTTTCTGGCGGCTCGCTTCGTCCGGGCCATAGATTTCGGCCAGCAGGGTTGCCAGCACCGGCGGGCCGGGCGGCGTTTCCACGACCTTGAGCGAGGCCCCGTCGGGCAGCGGCACGCGCCGGAGCCGTTCGCGCAAGTCCACCGCGATCTGGTGGCTGGAGCGGGACCGGTCTTCCTTGGGCCGCAGCGTGACCATCAGATCGCCCATTTCGGGCTGGTTGCGCAGGAAATAGTGGCGGACCAGCCCGTTGAAGTTGAACGGGGCGGATGTGCCGGCATACGCCTCCATCGCCACCACTTCGGGCACGGTGCGCACCACCGCGGCGGCCAGTTCAAGCGTCCTTGAGGTTTCTTCCAGACTGGCGCCTTCGGGCAGATCGGCCACCAGTTGCACTTCGCTCTTGTTGTCGAAGGGCAGGAGCTTGACCGTCACCGCCTTGAAATAGAACATCGCGCAGGCCAGCAGCGTGGCCACCCCCACCCCGATCAGAAAGCGCAGCGCGCCCTTGCGGGTACGGATCACGCGGATCGCGTGGCGGCGATACAGCGCGCCCAGCCTGCCGCCGTGGGTTTCATCGTGCCCGTGGGCCAGCGCCTTGCGCGCCAGCCGCACCATCAGCCACGGCGCGATGATGACCGCCACAAAGAAGCTGAACACCATCGCCGCGCTGGCGTTGATCGGGATCGGCGCCATGTACGGCCCCATCAGCCCAGACACGAACAGCATCGGCAGCAGCGCCGCGACCACGGTCAGCGTGGCGATGATCGTGGGGTTGCCCACTTCGGCCACGGCATCGACCGCCGCATCCATCCGGCTGCGCCCGCCCGTGGTGCCGACATCGGCCATGGCCCAGTGGCGAGCGATATTCTCGATCATCACGATGGCATCGTCCACGAGGATGCCGATCGAAAAGATCAGCGCGAACAGGCTGACCCGGTTGATGGTAAAGCCCATGACGTTCGATGCGAACATCGTCAGCATGATCGTGGTGGGAATGACGATGGCGGTCACCCTGGCTTCGCGCCAGCCGATGGCAAAGCCGATCAGCGCCACGATCGAAACGGTCGCCAGCGCGAGGTGGAAGATCAGTTCGTTGGCCTTGGCGTTGGCGCTTTCGCCATAGTTGCGGGTGACCGAAACCTCCACGCCCGGCGGAATCAGCGCACCGCGCAGCGATTCGACCCGCGCCACCACCTGTTGCGATACGGCCACGGCATTGGCCCCGGCACGCTTGGCCACGGCAAGGCTGACGGCAGGCGCCATGGTCCAGGTGCCATCGGCGGCGCGCGCCCAGCGCCAGGCCCGCGCCTGATCCTGGGTCGGCGCCTGTTCCACCCGCGCCACATCGGACAGGAGCACCGGCGCGCCGCTGGCCGAACGCACCGTCAGCGCCGCCAGTTCGCGCGCATCGCGCAGCGATTGCCCGGCCACGACCAGCGCGGCGCTGCCCTGTTCGCGCACCGTCCCGGCCGGAAAGGCGCGGTTGGCCTGCGTCACCGCTTCCAGCAGGTTCGACAGCGGCACGCGGTACAGCGCCAGCCGCGCCGGATCGGGCACCACGCGCAACGCCATGCGCTGCCCGCCGGAAAGGAAGGTCAGCCCGACATCGTCGACCTTGGCGATTTCGGCGCGCAGCTTGCCCGCCAGATCGGCCAGCGCGGCATCGTTCCACTGCCCCGCCGCGCCGGGCCGGGGCGAAAGCGTGAGCACCACGATCGGCACATCGTTGATCCCGCGCACGGTCACCTGCGGCAGCGGCACCCCCGCCGGAATGCGGTGGCGGTTGGCTTCGATCTTTTCGTTGATGCGGATCGCGGCGTCTTCGGGGTTGGACCCGACCAGGAACCGCGCGGTGACCAGCACGCCGTGGTCCTGCGCCTGGGTATAGACATGCTCCACCCCGTCGACCGACCGGACGATGGTTTCCAGCGGCTTGGCCACCAGTTCCACCGCATCGGGCGCGGAAAGGCCGGGGGCCTGCACCACGATATCGACCATCGGCACCTTGATCTGCGGTTCTTCCTCGCGCGGGATGGTGATCGTGGCGATCAGCCCGACGATCATCGCCGCCAGCAGGAACAGCGGGGTCAGCGGAGACTGGATCGTGGCGCGGGTCAGCCGGCCGGAAATGCCGAGATGGCGGGGCGTCTGGTGCGCCGTGGCGCCGTTCGCGGGGGCATCGCTCATCGTGCGGACGCCGCGATCAGGGTGTCGCCCGCAGCCACGCCGGACAGGATTTCCCGCTGCGCCGGATCGGCGGCGGGCGCGGTCTGCACCGGCACTTGCGCGGCGCTGCCATCGCGGGCCAGCACGGTCACATAATCCATGCCATAACGCGTGGTCACCGCCGCCGCCGGGACGATCAGCGCCTTGCGCGTGCCCGCCTGCACCTGCGCGGCGATGCGCCGCCCGATCAGGCTGGAATCCAGCCCCGGCATCGCCACATCGGCCATGACCGTGCCCGCGCTGACCGCCGGATAGACCCTGGTCACGCGGCCTTCGCCGGGAAGGCCCGCCGCGCGCACGGCGGAACCGGGGTGTACCTGTGCCGCCAGCGATTCGGGCACTTCCAGCCGGACCACGGCAGGCCCGGCGGTAATCACCGCGATGACCATGCCCGGCGCCACCGGCGCACCTGCGGGAATATCGGCGCGCAGCACGCGGCCCGAAGCGGGCGCTGTCACCGCGCCCGCCTGCGCCACGGCGCCGACCGCGGCCTGTTGCGCCTGCGCCGCGCGGACCTGCGCCTGCGCCGCCCCGGCCATGGCCTGCGCCTGTTCCAGCCGCGCCTTGGCATAGACGCCGTTTTCGTGAAGGAAGCGCACCCGCGCCAGTTCGGCGCTGGCCTGCGCGGCCTGGGCCTGCGCGGCGGCGGCCTGCGCGCCATAGGCGCCCGCCTGATAGCCAAGCTGGCTGTCGACCACCCGGCCGATCACCTGTCCCTTGGCCACCAGATCGCCCTCGCGCACGCTCAGCGTGGTCAGGATGCCGGGAATGCGCGCCATGACCTGCGCCTGATCGACCGTGGCGACTTCGGCGCTGACATCGCGCCAGTCGGCGCTGTCGCGCGCGGCCAGCACGATGCGCTGGCCCGCCGGTGCCCTGGCCGCAACCGGGGTGTCATCGGCAGCGTCGCAGCCTGCCAGCGGCAGCGCGACGGCCAGCGCCGCAGCCAGCCCGCCCGCCCGCCGCCATCCCGGAAATCCTGTGGCCAAATGCGCGCGCATGCCGATCATCCCCTGCATTTCCCGATTGTACTTTCCGATGGCAGACTGCACCCCGGCGTTACCGCGCCACCGGCAGCCCGGCCGCGGCCCAGGCGCCAAAACCGCCGGCCAGATGCGTATCCACCGCGGTGCGCGCCGTGCTGCACTTGTCGAGCGCCATGCCGGAGCGTTTGCCGCCAAGGCAGTTGAGCACCAGCGTGCGCCCCTGCGGATCGGGCAATTGCGATGGCTGGAACGTGGACAGCGGCATATTGATCGCGCCGGGAATGTGCCCGGCGGCAAACTCGTCCACCTCGCGCACGTCGACCACCAGCGCAGTGCCGGCCTCGACCATTGCCGCCAGTTCGCCCGGCGTGATTTCCTTGTGCGCCGCCCCTTTGCCGAAACCGAAAACCATCGCGCATTCTCCTCAAGCCCCGCACCCCGGCAGGATGCTGTACATTACCACTTGCTCATATCGTATATAGCGAATATAAGTCAACCACGATATAGAACGAGCGCCCAGCCGCAAGGGACTGGATGCGCCAGGCATCCTGACAGGAGAATCACCAATGTCCTTGCCCCAGATCATCATTCTTGGCGCCGGTCTTGGCGGCACCATCGCCGCTTATGAAATCCGCGATGCGGTAAAGGGCAAGGCGCAGGTCACGGTCGTCAACGATCAGGAAGACTACTGGTTCGTGCCCAGCAACCCGTGGGTGGCCGTGCGCTGGCGCGAACCCGATGCGATCAGGGTCCACCTGCCGCCGATCATGAAGCGCAAGGGCATCGGCTTTACCGCGGTCGGCGCGCGGCGGGTCCACCCTGCGGAAAACCGGGTCGAACTGAACGATGGCACATCGCTGGCCTATGACTATCTGGTGATCGCCACCGGCCCCGAACTGGCCTTCGACGAAATCGCCGGTCTGGGGCCGCAGGGCTTCACCCAGTCGGTGTGCCAGACCAGCCATGCCACCGATGCCGCCGATGCCTTCGATGCGTTCTGCGAAAACCCGCGCCCGATCATCGTCGGTGCGGCGCAGGGGGCATCGTGCTATGGCCCGGCCTACGAGTTCGCGCTGATCCTCGATACCGAACTGCGCCGCCGCAAGATCCGCGACAAGGTGCCGATGACCTTCGTCACCGCCGAACCCTATGTCGGGCATCTGGGGCTGGATGGCGTGGGCGACACCAAGGGCCTGCTGGAAAGCGAACTGCGCAACCGCCACATCAAGTGGTTCACCTCCACCCGCATCGACCGGGTCGAGGATGGCACCATGCACATCGAGGAAGTGGCCGACGACGGATCGGTCAGGCAGGCGCACGCCCTGCCCTTCGGCTATGCGATGATCCTGCCTGCCTTCCGGGGCGTGGCGGCGGTCGCCGGGATCGAAGGGCTGACCAACCCGCGCGGCTTCATCCTGGCGGACAAGCACCAGCGCAACCCCACCTTCACCAATGTCTATTCGCTCGGCGTGTGCGTGGCGATCCCGCCGGTCGGCCCCACCCCGGTGCCGGTCGGCGTGCCCAAGACCGGGTTCATGATCGAATCCATGGTGACCGCCATCGCCCACAACCTGGCGCTGGAACTGGCGGGCAAGGAACCGGCCGAGGAAGCCACCTGGAACGCGGTGTGCCTGGCCGATTTCGGCGATGGCGGCGTGGCCTTTGTCGCCCAGCCGCAGATCCCGCCGCGCAACCTCAACTGGTCGAGCAGCGGCAAGTGGGTGCACCTCGCCAAGATCGGGTTCGAGAAATACTTCCTCCACAAGGTCCGGCGCGGCACCAGCGAACCGTTTTATGAAAAGCTGGCGATGCACGCGCTGGGCATCCGCAAGCTGCGCTTCAAATGACAGGAGATTCGCCGATGACTCTCGATACCGCCGTGCTGCGTTTCGCCGGAGTAGTGGTGCTGGCCAGCGTGGTGCTGGCAATCACCGTGCACCCGTGGTGGATCGGCCTTGCCGCCTTTGCCGGGCTGAACATGATCCAGGCCAGTTTTACCGGATTTTGCCCTGCCGCAATGATCTTCCGGCGGCTTGGCGTAACCCCCGGTTGCACCTTCAAGTGATGAAAGCCTGAAATGCTGCGCCCTGCTGCTGCCCTGCTGATGTCCTGCACGCTTTCCTGCGCCGCCGCGATCCCCCCCGCCGCGGCGCAGGATCTGGCCAGCGCCGTGGCCGATGCGCTGGCCCACGCGCCTGCGCTGGCGGCGGCGCAGGCCGGGGCCGATGCCGCCGACGCACGGGTCGATCAGGCCCGCGCGCAAGGCAACCCGCTGCTGCGTGTCGAAGGCAGCTATGGCGCGGGGCGGATCGACAACGGCGGCTATTTCGGGCTGAGCGCGGACAACGTGACCCCGCGCGCGGCGCAGGCCGTGGCCGAAATGCCGCTCTATGCCGGCGGGCGCGTGTCTGCCGCCATTGCCCAGGCGCGCGGCGGCGCACAGGCCGCCCGCCACGGGGCCGAAGCGGCGCGGCTCGATACCATCGTGCGCGCCGTGGCCGCCTATGCCGAAGTGCTTTCCGCGCGCAAGCTGGAGGCGCGCTTTCGCCTGCTGGTCGATTCGCTGACCGAGGTGGAGCGGCAGGCAGCCTTGCGCTTTCGCGCCGGGGAGATCGCCAGTTCCGATCTGGCGCAGGCCCGCGCCCGCAAGGCGCAGGGCGATGCCGTCTTTGCCAGCGCACAAGGGCGCCGCACCTCCGCCGAAGCCGCCTTTGCACGGCTGACCGGCAAGGCGGCGGGCGATCTGGCCCCCCTGCCCGGCAACGCACCGGGCCAGACGGACCCGCTGCTACCGGCGGCCCCGGCCACGCTGGGCGAAGCGATCGAGCTGGCGCGCGCGCACAACCCGATGCTGGCACAGGCCCGCGCCGGAACCGATGCCGCCCGCGCCGGGGCGCGCGCCGCGCGCGCCGAAGGGCTGCCGACCATCGGCGCCTATGCCGAAGCGGCGCATGTCCGCGACCAGTTCTTTCCCGGCTACCGCGCGGATTCGATGGCGGTGGGCCTGCGCGGGCGCTGGACGCTGTTTGCCGGCGGGCGCGTGGCCAGCGCCGCCCGTGCCGCCGATGCGCAAGTGGACCAGAGCGAGGCGAACGAGCGCGCCATGGCCCAGACGCTGGAAGGCATGGTGATCGACGCGTGGTCCGGCCTTGCCACCGCGCGCCGCATGGCCGAAGCCGCCGCGCTGCAAAGCGAAGCTGCGGCCGAGGCGCTGCGCGGCACCCGGCTGGAAGCGCAAGTCGGGGCCAAGCCGGTGCTCGCCGTGCTCGACGCCGAACGCGATGCCGCGCAGGCCGAAGCCGCGCTGATCGAAGCGCAGGCAATGCGCACTGTCGCCGCCTGGCAACTCGCCGCGCTTTCCGGCGCGCTCTGACCGCCCCCTCGCAAGCGCCCCTTCGCCCGCTGGCACGGCATATGGGCGGTGAGACTTTGCAATTGGGGGGAAGTGGCCGTATGGGCGCGGGCTGTTGAAAGGAAGGCGTTGTGGCACAGAACTGGACGGCGGATTCGTGGCGAGGGCATGAGGGGCGGCATTTGCCGGTCTATCCCGATGCTGAAAAGCTGGGCACGGTCGAGGCGACGCTGACGCGCTTTCCGCCGCTGGTCTTTGCCGGGGAAGCGCGCGCGCTGAAAGCCGATCTGGCGCAAGTGGCGGCGGGCAAGGGGTTCCTGCTGCAAGGCGGGGACTGCGCCGAAAGCTTTGCCGAGTTCCACCCCAACACGATCCGCGATACCTTCCGCGTGCTGTTGCAGATGGCGG
>JBHSCB010000025.1:0-52249 GCA_042650965.1 Novosphingobium lubricantis
GCCAGCGACATCGCTGCGCGACAACGCCTCTTGATCCAGGCCAACCTCGTGTGACACTATCCCCAACGTCACCGCTGACACATCACCATCAATGTCGCTGACCAGTCACCGACGATGTCGCGCTACAGGATGAGAAGCGACTTGTCGCAAACGCGGCGGCGGTCCCACTCCACCAGGTTGCAACGCAATTGCACGCAATTGCACAGTTGGGCACGCTGGAAAACGAGATGGTGACATACCGGATCAAGACCGGGCAATCGGCTGACAATCTCTTCACCCGTGTCGATATGCAACTTGAAGCCTACTGCTCTGGTATCGGGAAAGTCCTGCTCGCCAATCTTCCCGACCTGGAACGCAAGGCATATCTGGCGACGGGCCCCTTCGTGCCCCTGACGGCCAATACGATTATCGACCCAACCGAACTCGATCAGGCATTAGAGGAGGTGCGCACCAAGGGCTTCGCCATCGACAAAGGCGAAATCGCCGCCGGGCTGATATGTGTAGCAGTGCCAATCCGGAAGCTTGATGGGTCCGTACCGGCAGCCATTTCGGTCTCTCAATCCGACGGGCCTTCGATGATTCCCGTCGAAGATGTGCTGTCTCACCTGATCAAGGTCCAAAAGCAGATAGAAGTGGCCGCGTTTGGCTGAATTGCACAGGTGTGCAGCAAGGCAGCAACATTCTCCAAACGCAGTGGCACCTGGCCGCGGCCGCAGGGATCTCGCTGCCTATGACAAATCCAGGCAATCCCGGTAATCGCGGAGCAGAGTGGCATGGAATTCTCCGCCCCCCATCAACTGTGGTGATGCGATTGACAAGCATCCTATCTCAGATTGCGACGGCACCAATGAAGTGACTTTGATCTAGGAGGACTGAGTCGATGATTGATTTCCAATTCCCGTCTTGCCGAACTTTTACGGAATAGCATGACTGATCTATTGTCAGGCCGTCGAATTTGAAGTCGCCGTAGATGTCGGTTGTGGTTTCGCTGATCAGTCGGTCGCTGCATTCGAGCCGTACCGTTACCCCTTCAACGCAGTCTTCTATTCCGTCCAAAATAGTATAGAGGCTGCCACCAATGAAACCTTTTTCAATCCGGTCATAATTTTTGTAATAGACACGAGGTTTAAGGCCCAGCTCCGGGCGCTGAACAGTGAGTTGTTCATTCTCCACCATTTGCGTCATATCGGCATCGGTCAGCTTGACCGCCTGGATTGCCTCGGTGGGGCAGACTTGGGTGGCCCGGGGTTCTTTCCAGCCATTGTCGAGAAGATGCGCGTCAAAGGTCCATTTCTGGGGGAGCTGAAGCTCATCATTCCAGAAAATCTGGCCATAGGGGCAGGTGCCGGCAATGTCCTTGCGCCCCTTGGCCTTGATCGGATCGATGATCACGATTCCATCGGGGCGCTTATAGACTGCATCACGGGTCTTGTCGGTGATGCAGGCAGGATTGTCGCAATGATTGCAGGTTTCGACATAATGGCTGACGTCTATCATAGGTGCCTGACCGCGTTCATGGCGTTTAACCGTCAGCCAGAGCGTCCCAAGGTCGGGTTGTGGCGCGGAATAGCCCGGAAAGTCATTACCCGCATATTCGTCCTTGGTTGCGATCAGACAATTGTTGCAATTGTTGCAGCGTTGAACATCAACGATGAGATTCCATTTTTTCATCCTACTGCGTCCTGAAATGCGGTGAGGCCATCCCATTTTTCAATTTCGACCATGCAGAGCGAACCGGCAGAGGCCACTGTGCCCTCTGATTGCATCCGGGCGGGGGTGAGCAGATTGACGCAACCGCCAATATCCGGGGAGTTGCCCGGCTCACCCAGTGGCTCATAATTGGCCGATGATTCGTAGCTATGGACGACGCCATCTGCCATCCGGCTCGTCACTTCGGCGGCGCAGATCACGGCGCCGCGATCATTATGGATTTTCACGACATCATGATGGGCAATGCCGCGCGCCCTGGCATCGGCCTCACCGATTCGGACGATCCAGTAGTAGCGCCCCTTGATCAGGATCTTGTGATCGGGGACATCGCTGATCGCGGCGTTCTTGCCGTCTTGGGCGGTGTGGAAGCTGAAGCGTTGATGCGGGGTAACCAGTTGGAGCGGATAGGGTCCATTGGGTTTTCCCGAAGCATAACCTTCAAACGGCGGGCGGTAACGCAACAGGGCGGGCCGTTCCTCACTTTCAGGTTGCAGTCGTTTCAGCGAATTGGGGACAAATTCGAATTTCCCGGACTGGGTCTGCAGACCGTGGAGATATTGGTGACTATAACCACCGGGTAGCGGAAAAGGCTCGGGCACATCCTTTGGCCGCCCTTCGTAAAACCAGCGCATATCAACATTCGCGCGCTGGTCGTCCTTTTCCGGCGGGAGGACATAATAGCCCTTCTTGAGAAATTTTTTCCAAGTGATCCTGCCTGAAATATCCGAGGATTCGAAAACCCGTTTTGTCCAGTCAAGTTCTGAACAGCCTTCGGAAAACATCGCCCCAAGGCCCAGCCGCTTGGTGATGTCCCAGAAAATTTGATAGTCGGATTTGGACTCACCCAGGGGTTCGATACACTTTTGCTGGACAGCGATTACGCGGTGATTGAGCTGCGACACCCAATGGAAGCCAAAACCCGCGCTGTTGGACCATTCGCCAATATCCCAGCGTTCGAACTGGGTGCAGGCGGGCAAGATGATGTCGGCAAACTGCGTTTCGCCTTCCATCCAGATAGCCTGTGAAACCACACATTCCAGTTCGTCGGACTGATACATTTTCACGAAGCGGTTGGAGCCGTTGACCGTGCCCATGGAGGAGCCGCCGTAACGATAGAGCATGTGCACCTTGGAATAGCCTGGTGCCGGATACTGGAAGGGCCGCATCTGCGCTTCAAGGCTAAGCGGATCGAGGAAATAGCCTTCCGCCTTTCCTTCCAGAATCGCTTCGGGCAGGCGTTGGCGCGGAATGGCCTGCGTCACCGGGTTCATGGTTAGGATATGCGGCATGCGGACGTAGTTATTGGTGGCGGAACCCGTGGCCGTAAGTTCGCCTGAAATGCCGCCTTCGCCATAGCCGGGGAAATAAGTTTCCAGGTCTACGGGCGTGCCGTTTGACAAATTGCCGAAATTGACGCCGGGTCGGCCCCATCCCTGCATCGCCATCATCATCACCATGGCGCGCGCCCATTGAATGCCGCTGGCGTTGCGGCAGGCGCCGCCAAATCCGCCGCCATTCACCCCGCATCCCAGATAGGTCTTCTTGCGGCCCCATTCGCGGGCCAGCGCCCGCACATCGCGGGCGGCGATTCCGGTTTCGCCCTCCTGCCATTCAGGTGTCTTGGGGACGCCGTCCACCTCACCGCGAAGATAGGCACACCATTCGTCAAACCCGGTCGTGCGTTGTTCCACGAAATCGCGATCGTAGAGACCTTCGGCAAGCCAGACATACATGATCGCCATGGCCATCGCGGTGTCGGTGCCCGGCCGGATGGGCAGCCATTTCCCGCCGGTAAAAGCTGCGGTGGGCGAATAATGCGGGTTGATGTGGACCGTCTTGATACCCAGTTCACGCGCCCAAAGCCGCCGTTCACTGCTTTCGGTCCCGCCATAGGCGCCGAACTGGGATTCAGGGTCGCTCGACCAGTAAACCATTAGTTCGCATTCCTTGAGCGCATCTTCCAGCGTTCCATATCCGCTGGTCGCGCCCAGGCGCATGCTGTTGCCGAAGTGATGCATCGCGCCCCAGTACCAGCCCTCCCAGCTGTCCGGGTTGAGAACCACGCGCGTAACGCCGACGATGTTGCCGAACCGCATCATCGCGCTGAGGTAGTAGCCGACATTTCCCCATTGATGGTGCGAGGGATGGGCAAGCGCGATTGCGCCTGGACCGTGGACCTGCTTTTGTCGAAGGATTTCCTTCGAGACGATGTCGAGCGCTTCGTCCCAGCTTATACGTTCATAGCCGGATTTCCCCCGGTTCTGCGGGTTGCGTTCGCCATCGGGATCGAAGTCAACACGCTTCATCGGATAGAGAATCCGTTTGTCGGAATAGACAATCGACTTCATCGCCAGGGAGTGCGGGGCCACCAGGCCCTTGCGCCGGGGGCTAAAGGTCTTTCCGCGTGCTTCCATGGTCCAGGTCGGCGGATCGTCATCGTCGAACTCGATGACCGTGGTGCGCACGATTCTGCCATCTTTCACATAGACATGGAGCGGGCCGCCATTGGTCATCTGGGTATAGCGCATACACCCGTCAGCCATCTGTTCGCCGTATTTCCAGCCATCGGAGTTGAGCCTGTTCGCCAGTTGCATGAACCAGGCGATGACTTCCTCGTCGCCCTGCATGATGACGCGGAAGTTCTTTCCAGCATGGGCGGTTTCGGCATAATCGACCGGCGGCGTCATCAAGGTGAGCGCCGTGTCGACATCCTTCATCAGCATCGTCATGTCCGGTGCGGGATGGACAGTGGCTTTCGAACGGATTTTCCCACCAGTGAAGGTGAAATAGCGCGCGATGCTGCTATCGGCGAGGCGGATCTGGACAGTGCAATTGCGTGACTGGAGATGCGCCCGGAATGTGGCATTGGCCGCGGCCTTGGCAGCGAACAGCTTTGGCAATGCAAAGAGTATCGCCTTCAGGCGCAAATTCTTGATCGACACCAACATCCCTCCACCTTCTCCGGCAGGAGGTATAGTTATTGGACGAATAAGTCAATTTCTCCGATGACTGGCAGGCAGGTGATTTCGACGCTTTCCGCCTTGGCGGAAACGGAAAGCGTCGATGCGACCAAATCATTGATGTCAGATGACAAAGTCCGGAATTTGGCCGGATAGCAGATAGAGGCCGTAATTGCTTGCCCCCTTGTCGGGGTTGATAAACTGGTGGTTTGTTCCGGTCTGAACGTCACGGAAAATTCGCTGCAGGGGATTGCTCAGCCGGAAACCGCCGCCACCGGCGGAATCCATGATCAGGGCAATGGCTTCGTTCGCCATGCGCGCGCCGAAGGCTGCGTTCCACTTGAAGAACATGCGCCGCCCCTTGTCGATCAGTTCTCCCCGCTCGATCGTGGCCTTCATCTCGGCAAAATCCTTCTCCATGCTGGCCTTCGCGGCGTAGAGCATGGCCACGGCCTCGCCGAGGCGCTGCTGCGTGAACGGGTCGAACTTCACGTCGGCACCCGTATAGGCATGCTTCTTGGCCGCCATCATGCTGCGGAACAGTTCCACGGCACCTTCGCCCGAACCGATGACCACGGCGGCAAGGGTCCACGCGAAGACATTGCCGAATGAATACTTGAACGTATCGGACGGGAAGGTTTCGGCGCCCGGATTCATGTCGTAATAGGATTCCATGATGTTATGGACCCGATGTTCCGGCACGAATACATCATCAATCACGACATCGCGTGATCCTGTCCCCATCTGCCCGGCCATCTGCCAGCTATCCGCGTCAATCGAATAGTCCTTGCGCGGGACGAACATGACCTTCTGAGTCACCCCGAATTCGGACTCCGCATCGGGGAATATAACGCCGACGACGGCCCACTGGCAGACATCGCAGCCCGACGACCATGCCCACCGGCCCGACAGGCGATAGCCACCGTCCACCGGCTCGGCCTTGCCAAACGGTGCATAGGACGAGGAAATGAGCGCGTCCGGATTTTCCCCCCAGATGTCTTCGGCAAGCCGGGGATTGACCAGGGCGACTTCCCAGTTGTGGATGACGAGCAGCCCCAGCACCCAGGCAATCGCGGTAGAGGCGCTGGCGACCTTCATCACCACCTGCAAGGCTTCTTGCGGGTGCATTTCATACCCTCCCCACAAGGCGGGTTTCAGCATGTCCAGAAAGCCGGCCTCACGAAATGCGGCGATCACTTCATCGGGCACGCGGCCCAGTTGTTCCGCCACCGGATCCTGTTCCCTTATATAGGGGACCAGCGCATCCGCGCGGGCGAGCAGAGTTTCCAGCGTGGGAACGGCCACTTTGTCGAGGACGGATGTCATTGTGTTCTCCATCGGAAAAATCAGGCCGGTCCGGCGAGAAAGTTACTTACAAGCTGATTGAATTCGGCTGCGTGTTCCCACTGCACCCAGTGGCCGCATTGGGGCATCACGAACAGACGGGCGTGCGGAAGCTGCCTGATGAGGCTGAACGCCATGTCCAGCGGCAAAACGCGGTCTTCCCGCCCCCAGATAATCAAGGTCTCATGCGTAAGGCCAGTGAGGCGTTTATCGCGCCAGAGTTCTTCCGGCATGCCGGCTGCGCCGATCCGCATGGGCGGCTGCGCGACGATGCGGGGATCGGTCGCCGCCTTCAGGCGCGCTTCCAGCAAGTCTTCGGTCAATTGGGCAGGATCATAGACAAACTGGCTCGCAAAGGCCTGCATCCTGGTCATGGATGGCCCGTCGCCTTCATAGAAGCCGATGATCTGCTTGATGCCTTCACTGGGCCATTGCGAGGTAACTGGTGTGCTGCCTCCTGGCCCCATCAGCACCATGCGACCGACCCGTTCCGGCGCTTCCAACGCCAGTTTCAGCGAAATCATGCCGCCCATCGAATTGCCGACGAAATCCGCCGTATCGATGCCAAGGTGATCCATCAGCCCTGAAACAATTTCCGCCCAGTAGCCAGGCATCGGCGCATCGACGGGCTTCACGTCCGACTTGCCGAAGCCGGGCAGGTCCGGACAGATCACCCGCCGGCTGCGCGCAAGATCGGGTACATTGCGGTGATAGTTCGACCAGCCCGTCGCGCCGGGGCCGGAGCCATGAAGCATGAACAGGACAGGGCCTGTGCCGATGTCGTGGAAGTGGACATTTACGCCATTAACTTGTGCGAACTGTCCATCGGGTTCGATATTCGCCATGTCAGCCTTCCCCTCGCTTTGCCGGGGCCTGCATCATCTTGTGCCCCCAGATGCTGGTCGTGTCGTGACGGACAGGGAGCCACTGGTCGTCAATGCTGCGCGCACCCCAGCCGTACTCCAGTTCAAACCCCGAAGGAGTCAGCATATAGAAGGACACCATGTGATCGTTGCTGTGGCAGCCCAAGGTCATCGAGATCGGAACATTTCCGGCCGTGGCCCGATCGAGCGCGAGGCCGACATCGTTCAGGCTGTCCACCTGCAGCATCGCATGGATGAGCTTCTTGCGGGGCGGGACGGGTGCGAAGGCGAGGCTGTGATGACGGGCATTGCAATGCATGAAAGTGATAGGCAGCGTCATGTTCGGTCCGACCTTCATGTCGATATAGTCGCTGACGACAAAACCTAGCCGCTCGTAAAAGGCTGCATAGGCTGCCGGATCAGCAACGGCGAAGACGACATGGCCCAACCCTTGCGCTCCTGTCAGGAAGCCGGTTACGCCTGCTGGTGAGGCAAACGGCTGCTCGAACCGTTCGGTCGCGCCCCAGAAGAGTTCGCAGTTCACGCCGGCGGGATCGATAAAGCGCACCAGGTCGCGCACGCCGCGCTGGCGCGCGAGGTCTGAATCCGGCGTCGTTGCAATGCCCGATGCCTCGACGGCGGAGACAGCCTTGGCCAGCCCTGCCGGACCATCGACTTCCCAGCCAACGAAGGCAATATCGTCAGAATTGCCGGGCTCCACGGCAATGCGCCAATCGCGGACGTCGAGCCTGAGGCGGATGCCGTTCTCGTGCAGCCGCGCAGCCCCACCAATGACATTCTCTGCGTAGCGTTGCCAGGCTTCCACGTCGGATGCCTGAATGCCGATATATCCGAGCGCACGGACGACCATCTATCTCTCCCAAGTCTTGACTATTGCCAATGGTGGTATCAGGAGTGCGGACATGGTCATTGATCCAAACGCCGAAAAAGTTTACAGTGCATCAGGCGATTTTTCACGACTTATCCGCACTCCCGACCTCCGCCTGATCGGGTTGCGTTTTGAAAGCTGGACGTTTGACCGCCCTTTTCGTCACAGAATGACGGATACGCAGCGTGCCTGTTTTTACTACGTGAAACGGGGGGCTGGATGGTACCGGAGCGGCTCGGGAGCGGAGGGGCTCCGATACTTGCGCGCCGGTGATTCTGTCGGTGTAGAAGGACATGTGCACGAGTGGCTGGATGGCAGTCATCTTCATCCTGCTGATGTGCGGCAGCTGAATTCGAACCAAGGACCGAGCGACGAGTTGCCGCTGGAGATATTTTGCAGCAGCATCGACCGCAGCGCTGCCGTTCTCCAGCGGTTGCCGAACGGATCGATCGTAATCGAACGCGGAGATCAGCCCTATGCCGATATTCTCGCGCGTTGCATCGAATTGATCGAGCTTGTGAGCGCCAACGATGAAACCGGCGGAGCCGCGGTGCGCAAACTTGCGGAAGTCATCATGTTCCAGATTGTTGCCTTTTCGCGGTCGCGATTGCTGCCCAGCCTTGTCAGGAACGATCGCTGGAATCACGATGAGTTTCTTTTGCGCGCGTTGACGGCGTTTTTCGCCCAACCGGGCCGGGCGTGGACTGTGCAGATGCTGGCAGAGGCTGCCGGATTGAGCCGTTCCGCATTCACGCGGCGCTTTGAAGCCGGATTCGGTGAAACGCCTATGGCAATGTTGAATCGCCTGAGACTTCATCAGGCGTCCGAAATGCTGAAATATTCGAAGGCTTCGTTGCACGAAATAGCCGCCCAGATCGGCTTCGGGTCCGCCCCGGCTCTGGTTCGCAGTTTCAAACGGCAATTCGGCGTTTCACCAGGCCGTTGGCGCCAGCAGGAAGGTCAAGCGTGAGCCTATTCGACTGCAACGATCAGCCGGGCCAGCCCGCGCAGCGTATTGTGCGCGTTGCGTTCGGCCTCCAACAAGGTAAAGCGTTCGACCTGTCTGGCCAGTGCCTGCAACAGCAGAGTGACTTCCATCCGCGCCAGATGCATGCCTGCGCAGATATGAGTCCCATGGCCAAAACCCAGATGGTCCCTCGCGTCACGTTCGATGTCGAAACGATCGGGGTCCGTGTAACGTCGTTCATCCCGATTGGCGCAGGCATAGAGCATCAAGGCGCGTTCCCCCGCCCGCAGGCGTGCCTCGCCAATTCTGTAGTCGCGGGTTACGAGGCGTGAAAAAGCCCTAATAGGCGATTCCAGCCGCAGCACTTCGTCGATGGCTGCGGAGACAAGGGCCGGGTTGCGGCGCAGCTTGCTCCATTGGTCCGGGTGTTGGGCGAAAAGCCATATGGCGGAGCTGGATGCGTTGATCGTCGTATCGAGCGCGGGTGCCAGATAGTCGAGCAGCATGGTTTGCGCTTGCATTGGGGTGATCCTGCCATCGTCAGTCGCGGCAAACAGTGCCGCCCCCCAACCATCGGGATCGAGTTCCTCGCGGGATAGGTTCATGATGTAGCCAATGGCTTCCATGGTGATTTCGAGGCCGCGCACGGTGCGTTCGTGAGTGATCGGCCCCATCGAATCGAACATGCCGGCGGCCCATCGCAGCATCTGCGACTTGCCTTCTTCGGAAAGCCCGACAAGCTCGGTGACGACCGTCAATGGCAGGAAATGGGCAAGTTCGCACACCGCGTCGAAACGGGCGCGCTGCGACAGTTCCTCCACGCGCCTTAGGACCAGTGCGGTCAGCCGGTCTTGCAGCTTTTTGAGGGCGGCGGGCATCAGGGGACGGGTGAAGACGATGCGCAGTTTTCGGTGCAGGGGATCGTCCGAACTGAGCATTGTGCCTGCCGCTCCGGCATTGGACGGATCATTGAGTGCAACACCTTGCGCCGATGAAAACAGTTCGCCATCGCGCAGGGCCGCCCGCACCACATCATGCCGGGTGAGCGCCCAGGCGCCATGCTGCTCCAGCCAAACGGCCGGGCCTGCTGCGCGCAGTTCCCGATAGACCGGATAAGGGTCCAGCAGTGTGGCATCGCTCCAGAAATCGCCATGAAAAACTGGCCCGCTATGCGTTGTGTTCAGAGTAGAGCCCATATCCTCTCCCTTGGCGCGATTGGTCAGCCCGCAATGGGGGGCGGCAAGCAGCCCAGAAAATCGATGAGAAGCGCGTTGACCATCTCCGCGCGTTCCATCTGAACCCAGTGTCCTGCGCCGTCGATCAGATGATGTCGGCCCATGCTTTTGGCCGCCTCCGTGAAGCCAGGGAAATGGAGAACGGTATCGCGGGTGCCACCCACGAACATTGTCGGCACGGGCAGGGCCATGTTTGCCCACGGCGCTGTCAGTTCCCAGTTTTGTCCGAACACGCGATAACCATTCAGGCCCCCGCGAAATCCGGTCTGCCGATAGCACGCGACATATTCGGTCAGTTCTTCTGCGGTCAGGAACGGCAGTGGCTGTCCGGTATCCGGCAAGTTCGCCACCAATCCGCTGTCGGCTGCCAGCATGATGATTGGCCCGTTTTCATATGCCCCCGAATTTGCGAAGAACAGCCGCCTGAGCGTGGTTTCGATATCCGCCTCCAGGTCGCTTTCGGCAATTCCGGGCTGTTGGAAATACTGCATGTAGAAGCCTGGCGGCACATTGCCTGCAAAGGCTTCGAGGATGTTTTTCTCGCTTCGCGGAATATAAGGGACTGAGAGGCCCACGACAGCGCGAAACCGATCCGGTCGCATCAGCGCAGCGTGATAGGCGGTGGTTGTTCCTGCGTCATGCCCTACGATGACTGCTTTCCCGATCTCCAGGCTATTCATCAGCGCAATCACGTCCCCCACTGTGTGGATGACAGAATAGTCCTCTATCCGTTCCGGCGCATCGGATTGCCCGTGACCTCGCATGTCCAGCGCGATCGCGCGGTAACCCGCCTGCGCGCAGGCTTCCAACTGATGGCGCCAGGAATACCAGAACTCGGGGAATCCGTGGCAGAAGATGACCGCCGGGCCGGAACCCGCTTCCACGTAATGCAGGCGAACCATGCCCGACATCACAATGCCATGATGCAGGCCCATCACTGTTCGGGGACGAACGTGTTTTCGATATGACCGAGCCCGTCAACTTCCACCCGCACGACATCGCCGGGCTTGAGGAAGCTGTTTGAGGCGATTCCGACCCCGGCGGGGGTGCCAGTCGCCACGATATCGCCAGGTTCCAGAGTCATCACGGTGGAGAGATATGCCACCTGTTTGCGGATGTCGTAGATCATGTCACCGGTCGAACTGCGCTGCCGTTCCTCGCCATTGACGCTGAGATGCAGCATCAGCGCATGGGGATCGGTTATGTCGTCGCTGGTGGTGATCCAGGGACCGATTGGGCCGTGGGTGTCGAAGCTCTTGCCCAGCGTGAAAGTGGGGGAGCGGGCCTGCCAGTCGCGAACCGAAACGTCATTGCACACGAAATAGCCCGCGATGACCGAAAGCGCATCGTCCTCGCTGACGTGGCGGCAGGTCTTGCCGATTACGAAGCCCAGTTCGGCCTCGTAATCGACCATTTCGGAAACCTTGGGCAGTTCAACCTCATGATAGGGGCCGGTGATGCAGCTGACCTGCTTGTTGAACCAGAGCTGGCTGGTCGGGATTGGGATACCCGCCGCCGCCGCCTCATCGGCGTGCGCCTGATAGTTCATGCCGATCGCCAGAAATTTCTGCGGATCGTTGATCGGCGCTTCTAGCGTGACGGCGGCAAGCGCGAAGGCGGGGCCTTTGGCCGCCTCAAGCCCGGCGCGCAGCGTGTCAAAACGGCCAAGCAGATCGCGCATCGAATTGCTGGCCCCGGTCACGGCGCTGAGGTCGACCACCGTGTCATCGACGACCTTGCCGATGCGGGTGGTGCCGTTTTCGGTGAAGCGGCAGAGTTTCATGAAGCATCTCCTTCAGGTGAAGTTTTGGAACAGATATGGTAGGTGCAGGATCACGGGCGGATGAGCAGCCGCCCTTTGTTTTGCCCACGGTAGAGCATGGCAATTGCGCCCGGCGCATCATCCAGACTGTCCAGGAGATGTTCGCGCGATTGCAGTTTTTCTGACCGGTACAAGGCTTTCAGATCATCAAACGCCTGCGGAAAACTGTCGGCGTGATCAAATACGACAAAGCCTTGCCAAGACAGTCGTTTGACCAGCATTTCACGCTCCCGCCGTGGCCCGCCGGGATGGGGTATCCAGCTTCGTGTCGCGGCGGTTCCGCATTGGATGATGCGCGCACTTTGTGCGAGATGAGGGAAGATGGAATCGGCGATCCAGCCGCCGGTGTTGTCAAAGAAGATGTTGATCCCATTGGCGCAGCTCTCGGCGACCGCGGCCGATAGATCGTTGACAGAGCGATAGTTGATCATCGCCGAATAGCCGAGTTCGTTCAGCCCGAGCTTCACCTTGTCATCGTCGCCGGTCAGGCCGATCGAGGTCAGCCCCCAAGCCTTAGCCAATTGCCCGACCGCACCGCCGACAGCACCTGCAGCGGTGGTCACGATGACGGTTTCACCAGCCTTGGCCCGAGCCAGATGCCTCAACCCGACCCACGCAGTGAGGCCGTTCAAACCCAATATGCCGAGCCAGGCACCCGCCGGAGCGATCGACAGATCAACCTTCCAGAAAAGTGCCTCTGGCGGGAGCGCGGCATATTGTTGCCAACCGAGCCAGCCATAGACATTATCGCCCACTGTCCAATCGGGGTGGTTGCTTGCGATGATCTCACCAACGCCGAGCGCGCGCATCACCTCACCGGTTTGTACGGTCATGTAATTGTTTTCATTGCTCAGCCAGCCGCGCATCGCCGGGTCAACCGACGTCAGCAGCACCTTCACCACAACGCCGTCAAGCGGCGCGGCAGGGACGCTGCTTACCACAATTTCGAAATTTCCGGCGTCGGGGATGTCGGCTGCGCGCGCCACGACCCGAACTTGACGGTTCAGCATCGCGACGTCCAGGAGTATGGAGTGAAGAACGTGGACATCGGTGATTGATAAGACGTGATATCGGGCGTGTCATCAAAAAATGGATTTTTTTCCGCTGAGGATGAAGAGGGTGGCGTTCGCAGTCAGGCGCGTGGTGCCTATCTGCTATTACGCAGCCGGATCATCCAGGGCGACCTTGCGCCATTGGACAAACTGAAGATCGCGCCGCTGGCCACTGAACTGGACGTCAGTTCCAGCGCAGTCAGGGAGGCGCTATCACGCCTTGCTTCCGATTTCCTCGTCGAGGCACGTGATCAGCAAGGTTTCCGGGTTGCGGCAATTTCGCTCGATGAACTGGATGATCTCACTGCGACACGGATTGATGTTGAGACCATCGCGCTGAGTCGCTCGATTGCGTTGGGCGATCATCATTGGGAGGCGCGGGTGCGCGCCGCCCATGCAGCAATTTCGGCCCACATCGGCGATCCGCGCACGGCAGAAGGCTGGGCGCTGCATGAAGAATTTCACAATGCGTTGCTGGCGGCCTGTGGCAATCGTTCATTGCTGAGAATTCGCGATTCCCTTTATGAGTTGACCGAACGCTATCGCAACATCGGGATACGCTATGCCATTCAGCCGCGCCCGGTGGTGGATGAGCATAATCGAATCGCGGAGGCGGTGTTGGCGCGGGACACGGACCAGGCGGTGGCGGCGCTGGTCAGCCATTTGCGCAAGACGGCGGAGTTAGTCCGCAATGCGATTGCGGAATTGTAGGTCGTCACGGTTTCGACCTGATCGGCTTAATCGCCTAAGTTATTTATAAATAGGTCGTTTTTAGGCGCCCCGGCCTCGGAAAGCTGCGCGCCTGCGACATCACCATACGGTAGCGTATTGACTCGTTCATGCGGCTGTGCGAATTCACTGGCAATGGTGTTGGGGAGAGACGATGACCGAGCAGGCCGAAACGGGTCGAGGCAAGCGGATTGCAGCCTTCGACATCGACACCAATTATCACGACGCGGGACAGGGAAAGGCCGTGGTCTTTCTTCATGGCTCCGGGCCGGGAGTTTCCGCCTGGACCAACTGGAAGCAGGTGATGCCCGAGTTCGCCGCCGACTTCCGGGTGATCGCACCGGACATGGCGGGTTTCGGGTATACCGAGCGCAAGGAAGGGCTGGCCTATGACATCAAGACATGGGTCAAGCATCTGATCGGGTTTCTCGATGCGTTGGGCCTTGAAAAGGTCAGCTTGGTTGGAAACAGTTTCGGAGGCTCATTGTCTCTAGCCGCCACAGCTCGCTTTCCCGAACGGTTCGAGCGCATCGTGCTGATGGGTACGCCGTGCGACAAATTTGTCATGACGCCGGGCCTGCGTGCCGGTTGGGACTATACGCCAAGCAGGGAAAACATGCGTGCCGCCATGGCCCATTTCCCCCATGATCCGGCTTGTATTACCGATCAGCTTGTCGAGGATCGCTATCAAGCGAGTCTCATTCCCGGCGCGCAGGAAGGATTGCGCAAATTGCTCGCCAAGCCGAACGAGGAGGGTGACACCCCGCTTTCCGGAATGCCCGAAAGTGTGGTCGCAAACATCGAACACCCGACCCTGGTGCTCCATGGCCGGGAAGACAAGGTTATCCCTGTCGAAATGGGGATCAGGCTTGGCCGGGCAATGCCGAATGCGGAACTGCACATGTTCGGCAAATGCGGCCATTGGGTGCAGGCGGAGCGCCATGATGATTTTGTCGCCCTCGCCCGCCGCCATTTACAGGGGGGCAATTGATGTCGGTCATCACCGAGGCCCGGATCGAGGCGCTGGGCTATCTGGGGTTGGAGGTTTCCGATCCCGACCAGTGGCGCCAGTTTGCGACCGGGCACCTAGGGATGCAGGCCGTTGATATGCCCGAAGACGGCTTTTGTCTGCGGATGGATAATGCCGCTGCCCGAATCTTCGTGTCGCAAGGACCGGCCGACGATATTGCTTTTGCCGGTTGGGAGGTGCGCGATGCGTCTGCACTTGCTGCGCTGACCATCCGCCTCGAACAGGCGGGAGTGAGGGTGGAGCAGGAGGATGCGGCGCTGGCGGCCCGGCGCCGGGTGGCGGGGCTGGTCCGCTTTTCCGATCCTGAAGGCAACGCGCACGAAGCATTTTACGGCGCACTACAGAAAACCAATGATCCGTTCATCAGCCCCACCGGCGTGCGGTTCAAGACCGGGCGGCAGGGACTTGGGCATATTGTGTATGCATGCCGGGACAAGGCGGCGATGATGGATTTCTTCATCGAAGCGCTTGGCTTTCGCCTGTCCGACCACATCAACACAGAGGTCGTTCCGGGTCGGCCACTTGAGCTTAGTTTTCTGCGTTGTAACGGTCGCCATCACTCGCTGGCACTGGCACCGCTGCCGGTTCCGAAAAAGCTTGTTCATCTGATGTGCGAAGTCACGTCAATCGATGATGTCGGGCGCGCGATGCATCGCTGCCTTGCAGACAATGTCCATCTGTCGTTCACGCTGGGGCGTCATTCCAACGACCAAATGCTGTCCTTTTATGCACTGTCGCCATCGGGGTTCGATGTCGAATATGGCTGGGGTGGTCTCGAAGTCGAAGATGAGAGTTGGCACGTCCTGACCCATGATTGCAATTCGGCATGGGGGCATGTTTTTCAGCGCCCGCCACGTCCGCCAAAGTCCGGAATGTAAGCCGGTGATCGTGGCAAAACCACCAAGGCTGTCTCATGATCAAGGCCTTTTTCATGAATAGTCGCGCGCTTGTCGATCAGCTCGGCTCTCATCTTCGCCTTCCGGTCATCGCTGCACCGATGTTCCTGATTTCGGGGCCTGAACTGGTGATGGCCGCAGCACGAGCAGGCATTATCGGCTCTTTTCCCGCGCCGAATGCCCGGACAATCGACGATCTTGCGGCCTGGCTGCACCAGATTGATGCGGAACTCGCCGCGCTCGGAAAGCCGGGGCTGTGGGCGATCAACATGATTGTCCATCCAACTTATGGCCGCTTTGATGCCGAGCTGGATTTGATCTGCCAGTACAAGCCAAGCATTGTGGTTACGGCCTTGGGAAGTCCACGCAGACCCTTGGAGCGTGTGCATGCCTATGGCGGCGCGGTTTTTTCGGATGTGATTTCGCCCGAGCAGGCCCGCAAGGCCGTTGATGCGGGTGCAGATGGCCTTGTTCTTGTCGCGAGCGGCGCAGGGGGACATACGGGGCAATATAGCCCGTTTGCATTTGTCGATGAGGTCAGGCGGTTCTGGGACGGCCCGCTGGTGCTTGGCGGAGGAATTGCTTCCGGGCGCTCGATAAGGGCCGCTATGGCGCTGGGAGCCGATTTCGCTTATATGGGCACGCGGTTCATCGCTGCCCGTGAAAGCCTGGTCAGTGACGAAAACAGGGCAATGCTGGTTCGCACAGAAATGGTGGATATCGTCACCACCGAGGCCGTCACAGGGATCGCCTCGAACTGGATGCGGGAAAGTCTCGAACGCGCGGGTTTTACACCCGAAATGCTGGAGGCGAAGAAAAAGATCGATTTTTCCAACCTTCAGGATGTGAAGGCGTGGAAACACATCTGGGGCGCTGGCCACGCCATTGGCCAGACTACCAAAATCCAGACCGTGGCCGAAATTGTCGATGATCTTGCTGCGGAGTTTGGAGCGGTCGGCCGACAAGGAAGGCAGGGCCATATCTGGCCCGAGCATCCCAGCACCATGGAGGTTCTATGACACGGCAAGCCATGCAATATGTCGATTGGGAGCGCGGGCGCGTTGACCGTCGCATCTTTTGGGATAGCGCCATTTATGAACAAGAACTGGAGCGCATTTTCGCGCGCTCCTGGTTGTTTGTCGCACATGAGAGTCAGCTTGAAAAACCGGGAAGCTTTCTGACGACCTATATGGGCGAGGATTCGGTGATCGTCACTCGCGGTGATGACAGGAAGATCAATGTCTTCCTCAACAGTTGCCCGCATCGCGGTAACCGGGTCTGCTTTGCCGATAGCGGGGAAAGTCGAAGCTTTACCTGCAATTATCATGGTTGGGCATTCGGGCTGGATGGTGCGCTCAAGAAAATGCCGAAGATGGGCCTCTACAAATCCACGCCCGGCTTCAATTTCAATGACTGGGGCCTGAAACCGGCGCGGGTGGAAAGCTACAAAGGGCTGGTTTTCGCCAATTTCGATGAAGCAGCGCCATCACTGGATCGCTGGCTTGGAGATTTCCGCTGGTATCTCGATGCGGTTCTCGATGTCGAGGAAGGTGGCACGGAATTCATCGACGGTGGCGCGACCCGTTCGGTCATCAACTGCAACTGGAAATTCCCGGCGGATAATTTCGTTGGCGATATCTACCACGCATTATGGACCCATTTGGGCGGTGCCGAACCGACGCTTGGCCGCCATGGTGGCGTGATCGTGGAAAATGAGAACAGCTGGCATTTTTCGGTCAACGGACATGGCTGGGAAAGTAATGCCAGCTTTTATGGCAATGCGGCGACCATGGGTGATCGTGAAATCCTGCGTTACATGCGGTCACGGCAAGAGGCGATAACGGCCCGTCTGGGCGAATTTCGAGCGAAAATGTGGGGCGCGGTCGCATCCTCGACGATCTTCCCCAATTTCTCCTTCCTGCCCGGCTATTCGACCTTCCGGACGTATCAACCCAAAGGCCCACTCAAGACAGAGATTCACGCCTGGACGCTGGTGCCGAAAAACATGCCGGATGAGATCAAGGATCGGTTCCGCCGCGGGTCGATGCGGACCTTTTCGCCATCCGGGATTCTTGAAATGGATGATGGCGAAAATTGGGAATACTCAACCACGGCCAATTCCGGTTTTGTCACCCGCAACCAGAAGCTTTGTTATGAACTGGCTCCGGCAGCGCGACTGGAAGACGGCGACTTGCCGGGCATTGTGCACGAAGGCCAGTTGTCGGACGCCAATCAGCGCCTGTTCTACAAACGCTGGGCAGAAATGATGGATGCGAAGAGTTGGGCTGACGTGCCCTTTGCGGAACATACCCACACGATGGAGGCTGCGGAATGAACGCCGCGACAGCATCAAAAGGTGCCGACTACAGCACCTATCCGGCCCTGACCATCGCTGAAGCCAAGGACGCGGCGGGGCAATTGCTCGCGCTTGATGGAAATGGAATACCGGTTTCCGATCATCAGCTTCGCCAGATAAGCGGTTTCTATCTTCGTGAGGCGCGCCTGCTCGATGAAGAGCGTTATGACGAGTGGTATGAAACGCTCGCCGATGACCTGTTCTACTGGTTGCCGCTGCGTGAAAGCCGGTTCCGCCGGGACAAGCGCGGCGAATTGTCGCCTGATAACATGGCGTTGTTTGATGAATGCAAGGCAGACATTGCCGTCCGGATTGGCCGGATAAATTCGAGAACCGTTTGGACGGAAGATCCGCCGACGCGGCATGTCTATTTGATTTCCAATCTGGAGGCGTTCGAAACTGCGGTGGCCGGCGAATACGAGGTGCACACGGTTTTCGTACAATATCGCAATCGGGTCGAGCATGATGAGGCGACCTTGTTCGGTCGTCGGCGTGATATCATCCGGGTAAAGGGCGACGGTTTCGAACTGTCGCGGCGTCTCATCCTGTTGCAGCATTCGGTCCTGCTCACCAAAAACCTGTCGGTGTTTTTCTGATGGCGCGATTGCAGGGCTATCGCGCGGTGGTGACCGGAGCAGGCTCCGGCATTGGGCGTGCGGTGGTGCGGCGCTATCTTGCCGAAGGCGCGCAGGTTGTGGCGGTTGTTCGAAAGGAACGCGACCGGCAAGAGCTGGAGCAGGAAGACTGTGTGGTCGTGGTCGGTGATGTCAGCCACTATGACACGGCTGAACGCGCCGTCATAGCGGCCAAGGCGGCTTTTGGCGGGCTCGACATTTATGTCGCGAATGCCGGTCTTTGGGATTTTCACAAGCGGGTGGACAAGCAATCTCCCGAACAATTGCAGACCGGGTTTGAAGAAATTTTCGGCGTCAACCTGCTGGGGCCGCTTTATGGCGCCCATGCTGCGCTCGGCGCCCTGCGTGAAAGTGGTGGCAGCGTGATCGTCACCGGATCCAATGCCTGCTTTCTGGCGGGCGGCGGCGGGGCGCTCTACACCGCATCGAAATTTGCCCTCCGGGGATTGGTGCTGCAATTAGCCAAGGAATTTGCACCCCATGTCCGCGTCAACGGCGTGGCACCAGGTGCAACAGATACCGCGATTTCGGGTGCGAGTGCGCTAGGCCAGGCCGATAAGGAAATGAATGCTGACCGTGGCCGGATGGAGGTGATGAACCAACATATGTTGTTAGGCCGGGTATCCCAGCCTGCAGACCACGCCAGCCTGTTTGTTTTGCTCGGGAGTCGGGATGAAAGTCCCTATGTTACCGGTGCGATGATGCTGTCGGATGGGGGCCTGACGATTTCGATTTGAGCAGGGCGGCGTAAGGACAGGAAATGTCCACGTATCAAGCCGTCAACAATCAGATGCCCAGCGACCCGCGTCCGCATTCCCGTTTGCGCGGACACGTAAAAAATGTGAGGAGAGATCATGGCCACTGGGGTCAAAACAACACGGCGGGTCTTTGTTGCAGGTGCCGCTGTTTCGCTTGGATTAGCAAGCGCCCCCGGCCTCGCCAGCGCGAAGAAAAAGCCACAGCCGAACATCATTTTCATTATGGCTGATGATCTCGGCTATGCGGATATTTCCTGCTATGGCCGCACCGATTATGCGACCCCGCATATTGACCGGCTCGCCGAGCGCGGCATGAGGTTCATGCAGGCCTATGCCAATTCACCGGTCTGTTCGGCGACACGAACCGCATTGATGACCGGGCGCTATCAATATCGCCTGCCGGTCGGGCTGGAGGAGCCGCTGGCTTTTCGCGATCTTGGGCTTCCGGTCGATCATCCGACTCTGCCGTCGATGCTGCGCGATGCGGGCTATACCACTGCCCTGATCGGGAAATGGCATCTGGGCCAGTTGCCGACCTATGGGCCGTTGCAAAGCGGCTATGACCATTTCTGGGGCTTTCGTGGCGGCGGGGTGGACTATTTCACCCATTCGGCGATGGGCAATGGGGATCTGTGGGACGGCGATACCAAGATCGAAGAAAGCGGCTATCTCACCAAATTGTTGGGTGATCATGCCATCCAATTGGTGGAGCGCTTTGCCAAATCGTCCAAGCCCTTTTTCATGAGCCTGCATTTTTCCGCACCGCACTGGCCATGGGAAGGGCCTGATGATGAAGCGGAATCCAAGCGACTGGCCGGGATCAAAGGGCTGGCCGGAATCATGCATTATGATGGCGGCGATTTGAAAACCTATGCCGCAATGGTGCGCAGCATGGACGATCAGGTCGGCCGGTTGGTCCAGGCACTGAAGAAGAACGGGATCGACGACAATACGCTCATCATTTTCACCAGTGACAACGGCGGAGAGCGCTTTTCCAACACATGGCCGTTCACGGGCCGTAAAACGGAATTGCTCGAGGGCGGCCTTCGCATTCCCGCGATCGTCACCTGGCCCGGCAGGGTAGCAGCGGGCAGCAGCAGCGAGCAGGTGATGATCACGATGGACTGGGTGCCGACCCTGCTCGCCGCAGCCGGGGCGCGGGCTGATCCGCGCTATCCTGGCGATGGCATGGATCTCGCCATGGCCTTGCGCGGGGGAAAGCCGGTCGGACGCACATTATACTGGCGCTATATGCACATGCTGCAAAAAGCCTGCCGTTCCGGCGATTGGAAGTATCTCAAAATTCTCGACAATGAGTTCCTGTTCGATGTGGCTGCTGATCCTTTGGAGCGCGCCAATTTGAAAGTCCGGGAAGCTGCGACTTTTGATCGCCTCAAACAGGGCTATGCGGCCTGGGAGGCTGGGATGTTACCGCTTGATCCGGCGGCCTTCACCCATGGCTATACCGGGGCGGAACTGCCCGATCATTTCGGAATCAGCAATCCGAAGATGATTGGCGACTTTGCTCCTGCGCCCCATTTGCCGGACTAAGCCTTGCCCCGCGACATGATCCGATGGCGCACCGATTGGGTGCGGTTTGCCATGAGACGACAATGCCCGTTCGAAGTTCTATAGCCGCACCAATATGAATAATCGGAACGGGAAATAACGATGCGCGTGACGGATCGGGGCCAGAGTAAACATGTGCGAGAACGCCCTTCTAAAAACAGCAGCCTCAGCCCCGACGCATGGACGGATGCGGCACTTTCGGCCCTCGCGATCCATGGCATTGATGGGGTGCGCGTCGAGGTTCTGGCGCGGGACATTGATGTCACCAAAGGGAGCTTCTACTGGCATTTCAAGGATCGTGACGCCCTGTTAGTCAAGATGCTGGAGCGTTGGCGCGAGCGCACGACGCTGGCGCTGATGAAGCGGCTCGATAGTGCATCCGAATTTCCAGAGGAGCGACTTCGCCAGCTCTTGCGACTGCCGATGCAACGGGAGCGTTCGGCCTTTGCCGCCGAGGTCGAACTCGCGATCCGGATGTGGAGCCGGAAGGATGCGCGGGCATTGGCAGTGCTTGAAGAAGTCGATGAGCTTCGGCTGAGCTATATTGAACGATTGTTGATCGGATCGGCAGTTCCCGCAAGCGTGGCGCGCGCGCGCGCGGTGCTTGCTTATTCTTATATGCGGGTTGCGGCCACGCTGGTCCCGCCGTCAGCGGAGGCGTTGATGGGGCAATGCGAAGACCTCATCATCGGAAAATAACAGAGGCTCAGGAGGACTGATCATGTCAAAAGAAGGCCTGTTTGCGTCAATTGATATCGTGGTTGATCCTGCCGATCAGGGTGGGGTGATACTGTCGAACCGGATAGCCTTGCCGGACTATAGTGGCAGCCTGACCGCGCGGCTGGCGCAGTGGCGCGAGGCTTGTCCTGACCGCATCTTTCTCAGCGAAATTCCCGAAGGACTTTTCGGCGAAAATAACCGTATTTTCTATAGCTACGCCCGCATTGATGCGATGGTCACGGCGATGGCGCGGCATTTTCTGGACCAGGGGATTGGACGGGATAATCCTCCGATGATCATCGCGAATAACAGTGTCGCGCATGCGGTGGCGATGCTCGGCGCGATGCGTGCCGGTCTGGCTGCGGCCATTGTGCCGCCCAGCGCGGTGGATAAGGCCGCACAGCCTTTTGCGAAATTCGACAAGATGCTTGCCGCGATCAGGCCGGGGGTCATTCTGGCCGAGAATCCTGCGTTATGCACATCTGCGATCAAGCAGCTTGGAGCGAGCAAGATCACTATCGAACATCTTTCTCTGCCGTCAGTCGGTGATGGGGCATCGAGGGATGATTTCCCCGAACTCACCGCTGATAGTATCGGAAAGTTTCTCTTCACGTCCGGTTCGACAGGCTCACCAAAAGCGGTGCCGCAGTCGCAGCGGATGATGGTATCCAATATGCAAGCCTATGGTGAGCTGTGGCTGTTCCTCAAGCACACACCGCCGCTGATGGTCGACTGGTTACCCTGGAGCCATGTCTTTGGCGGCAATTGCTGTTTCAACCTCGCTTTGTATTTTGGCGGCACCGTGCATATCGACAAGGGCAACCCCTCACCAAAGGGGATGCAACACAGCATCGCGGCGATCGCGGCCAACAAGCTGAACATGTATTTCAACGTGCCCATGGGCTATGAAGCCCTGGCACGCACCTTGCGGGAGCGCGACGATCTCGCGGCGCACTTCTTTGCCGATCTCCATTTTCTGTTTAATGCAGGGGCGGCCTTGCCCGCGTCCACGCGTGCGCAGCTTGAAACATTGTCGGCGCGCTGGACCAGTAACAGTCCGCCAATCATCGGTGGCTGGGGTGCAACGGAAACAGCGCCAACCTCGACCGCGATTTATTTTGATAATGCCGATGCCGGCAACCTCGGCCTGCCAATACCGGGGACGGAAATCAAAATGGTCCCTGACGGCGATGGCTTCGAATTGCGGGTCCGTGGCCCGAATGTGATGCCTGGCTATTGGCGTGATGAGAAGTCTACCAACGAGGCTTTTGACGAAGATGGCTTTTTCAGGATTGGCGACCGGGGCAATTTTGCCGAGCCTGACAGACCGGGATCCGGGATCATCTTTGATGGCCGTTTGGCGGAGAACTTCAAGCTGCTCTCGGGAACCTGGGTCAATGTGGGCGCACTCCGGCTGGCATTGATTGAAAAGGGTAAGCCGTTGATCCAAGATGTCGTGCTGGCAGGAGAGGGACGCGACAAAATCGCAGCCCTGATTTTCCTAAGCAGACCTGGCTGCAGCGCCTATCTGCATTCACAGAGCAATGATGCTGGCGAAGGAGATGAAATGGCAACCCATCCCGATGTTCGTGCGGCGATTGAGGCCTTGTTGCGGGAGCATAATGCCTTGAATCCGGGGTCGAGCAGGAGAATAGCCTTTTTCCGCCTCCAGTCGGAAGAACCGATAATCTCGGCAAATGAGATAACGGAAAAAGGATATATCAACCAAAGGGCGGTGTTGAAACGGCGGTCGGCAGAGGTCGAAGCGGCCTATGCAGGCAAGCCGCTTTAAAGTGCGGCGATTTCTCCAAGCGTCTTGTTGATCGCATTTTGCCGCGCGTCATCACTCACCGACACGCCTTCTGCGATCACGAACTCGATATCGGGAATGCCAATGATCGCGAAGACCGTTTGGAGATAGGTTTCGCAATGTTCCATCGCCTTGATTTGCGGGCTTTGATTATAATCGCCACCCCGTGAAATCGCGATGATGATACGTTTGTGCGGCGTGATCCCTTGCGGTCCATGCGGGGTATAGCGGAAGGTCCGCCCCGGGACCATGATGCGGTCAATCCAGGTTTTGAGCTGGCTCGGCACCGAGAAATTATACAGGCCAACGCCAAAAATTACGACATCAGCCGCCAGAAACTGATCGATGATGGCATTACCCAGCGCGAGATCGTCAAGCGTACCGGGCGCATGTCCCTCCGGACTTTGTAGCGCTGCCATTGTTGCGCCGGTGAGATGGGGAACCGGCCGAGCGACAAGGTCGAGATGGGTGTATTCGGCATCCGCATGTTGGGCGCGCAGGTGGACAGCGGCGGCGGCGCTCAGTCGGCGGCTGACCGAGTGCTCGCCCATGATACTCGAATCGATGTGCAGGATTTTCATGATCGGCTTACCTCAGGATTTGCCAGAAAATGGATGGCGTTCGCGACTTATTGCGCCTTGATTAGCTGGCTCAGCCGCCGTCTGGCTTGCACGCCCGCAATATCGGTTTTCAGGATGACCGGGTTCAGCGACATCAGGTCGGTTGTCCCCATCAGATCCTGGCAAGCCTTGATCATCGGCTCGTCCTCATCCTCAAAGGCCTGACGCGCGCCAGCCGCCATTGCATCGTCGATCTGGGGATTGTCGATCGCGACGTTGCGGCCCATCGCATAGAAATAATGGGTGACTGTCTCACTCTCGGGAACAAGATAGTGCAGGCTGGGCACATGCACGCCTTCATGCTTGTCGGCGCCGAGGGGCGAGAAGCGAATATCGAGCTCAAGCGTGCAGGCCGGGCGCCAGCGCATTTCCGCGCGAAAATCACCGGGCCGATCCCCCCATAGCGGCAGAAGCTGAGGCGACGGCCGCGGCATCGCTTCCACAAAATAGTTGGAATGGATGACGCCTTCGGGATCAGTGCGAAAGTCATGCCGCATTCCTGCTGCATCTTCCGGGCGTCCGCCAACGGTATTGGGGTGCAGGAGCGGCGCGTGGGTTAGATCCAGCAGGTTATCGACGACCATCTGGTAATTTGCATCGACCCGTAAATAGCCATGGATGCTGGAATAAGAAGGACTTGCAAACCAATCGACTGCGCTGATGGTTTCCGGGTTGGCGCTTGCGGCGTCACCCATCCAGACCCAGATGGCGCCGTTTTTCTCAACCACCGGATGACTTTCAACCCTGGCATTTGCCGGGATGTGGCCATCACCATGCGGGTTCAGAACACACGTGCCCGCACGGTCGAATTGCAACCCGTGATAAGGGCACATGATATTGTCGCCGACAACGCTTCCGTCACCCAATGGCGCAAAGCGGTGGGGGCACATGCCGCCCAATGCAACCGCCCGCCCCCCGGCATCGCGGTAGAGCACGACCGGACGTTCCAGCAGGGTTCGGCCAATCGGTTTTTTCGTCAGATCCGCTGACCATCCGGCGCAATACCAAGCGTTCATCAAATAGGCCAAGATCGCCTCTCCATGATAGTTCGTTATGTTTTGTTCGATCAAATCGGTTCGGGCAGCGGCGGCATTTTCATACCCCATTGCACCGACAGCAATTCTGCAAGCGAGGCTATGCCGCCACCATCACTGGCTTTGAGCTGATCACCGTCAGTCCAATGTTCGAGTTCGAAGCCATTCGGGTCGAGCCAATAGTCAAACACCTGGCTGCCCAGTACATGGCGCCCGACACCCCAGAATGGAGTGTGCCCGGCATCTGCCAGATAATCATGCCCGACCATCAGGTCATCAACACTCGCCACTTCAAAGGCTGCGTGCATGAAACCTGGCGGAACTTGCGGCCGCTGCAGCAGGAACAGCGTGTGATGATCGCAGGGTGTATCCCCCCGATCGCAACGCATGAAAGCACCGATCGAGACACCCGGAGCGGGTTGAATTTCGTCGGATGTGACCAGTCCGAAGCGCTCCTTGTACCAAGATTCGGTGGTGCGGAAATCAGAGACGCCGAAGACTACGTGGCCCAGCCGCAAAATCCGTGCAGGTGCGACCGGGATACGGCGGAAGGAGGCTATGCGTGGATGGTCACTGCCTTCATTCCATGGCGCTGGCGGGGCGAGTGGTTCGGCCTGCGCCATCTGCTGCCCGGCGACCACTTCAACTTTGAATCCATCCGGGTCGGTCAGGATCGTGCGATAGCCGCCGCCGGGACTGTCCAGCTTTTCAACAATCGTGCCATCGTGTGCGGCTATCGCTTCCAGCTCAGCCAAGCTTTTTGCCCAGATGCCGAAACTGAGAAACGCCGGTTCGCCTTGTTCCACGGCATAGCAAAAGGGAGCGTTCCCATGACCGCGCAAATAGGTGGTGGTGTCAACTTCCCCAGCGGTGACAAATCCGAAATCATGGAGAAATTTGAGCTGACTTGCCAGATCAGGTGCCGCAAAGCGGACATAGGCAACATCGACGGCCTTGATGATGCTCATTGTTTTTCTTCCTCTGCCAGTGCGAGTTTTGCTGCCTTATGCGCAATCTTCCCGGCTGATTGAGCATCGTGGCCCAAGGCACGCAGCAGCGCCGCGCCAATTTCCTCGGCGGCTTCCACGGGTGTAATTTTTCTTGAGGTCGCATTGAGATAGTCAATCGCGACGCTGATCAGGCCGATCACGATGATCACGCCGGCTTCTGGCGTAACGCCTGTGAATTCGCCGTTGGCAAGTCCGGCTTTGAGATCGTGGAGCACGCCGGCGTTGAGCGGAACCGCGACATTGGTGCGCCGCGCAGTCAGGGACAGCATGGCTTTCAGGCGATCCGGGTGGTCATGCGCATAGCGGACCATCACGGCCATCGCCCGCGCCACCCGGGTCGGCGCATCTTCGATATCCTGATTGACGACGAAGACATGGCGCTCACAATCACCCTGAACCAGTTCGATAATCGTGTTTGCCAAGCTCTCCTTGTCGGCAAAGTGATTGTAGAAGCTGCCTTTTGCGACATCGGCAGCACCGATGATGTCATCAATCGACACACCTTCCATCGAATGTTCGGCAAATAGTTTATGCCCCGCAGAAATTATTGCGCTACGGGTGCGCTGGCGTCTGCGATCTTCTCGTCGCGGGCTGGTCGAAGGCGTTGAACTGACGGGCTTCATTTCATCCTCTCAAATTTGTCCAAAATAGTCATTTTTTGTCGATGGCGAAAAATCATTCACTCAGTCAATCGGAAGTGGACCGGGAGGCAGTATCACGCCGCGTGAACGCGGCCGCTTCGCGCACGAGGGCGCGTTTGAAGGGGGGGAACGCCTCGATCCGCTGGCGATGATTGGCAATATTGGGAAATGCACCCAATGGGAATTGGCCTGATTCCGCTGTAGTATAACACCAATAAAGATAGACATCGATTATGGAAATGTCATCGTACCACCAGTCGTTTGCCTCAAGGTGGGCTTCCAATTGTGCTAACGCCGGGGCAAGCAATTGGCGTCCGCGTTCGCGCACAGGCGCTTCGTCTCCAACCGTCCACCGGATCGGCATTTTGTTTGCCCGTACGTAGGGATGCAAGGTTGCCGAAATCCAGACCAGATCTGCCAGTTGCTGTGCGCGTTCCCAATCGCTCCCGGCATGGGGGAGCAGGCCCGCTTCAGGAAAACGATTTGCGAGCCAGGTCAGTATTGCGACATTTTCAGTCAGCAATTCGCCATCGACGAGCAGGGCAGGCACTTTCCCGCGGGGATTGATCGCCTTGTATCCGGACGACATCTGCTCGCCCGCCATGATATCGACAAATCGGTCAGCGAAGGCTGCACCGGTCATTTCCAGCGCAGTCATCGTGACGCGGGAACAGGCGCCGGGAAAATGAAACAGGGCAAGCTCGGGCACAGCGCAATCCTCTCCCAACAGCCTGACCCTTAAACGAGCGGGGCTACCCCGTTGTTCGCAGGCGCGGCCAATCGAGGCATTTTTAGCCTAGACAGTCATTTTTGGATGGTATAGTCATTTGCGGGCAAAGTGAAGACAAAATTCATGGGTTGGGGAATGAAAGAGATGGCAAAGCCGGTCATCATCAGCTGCGCGATAACGGGATCGTTGCACGTACCGACAATGTCGCCCTACCTTCCCATCACGCCCGACGAAATTGCTGCGGAATCGATTGCTGCGGCAGAGGCAGGGGCGGCGATCATCCATCTTCATGCGCGTGATCCCCAGACTGGTCGTCCGACAGCCGATGTTGATGTGTTCAAGGCATTTCTTCCGCGCATCAAACAGGCGACCAAAGCTGTCGTTAATATCAGCACCGGTGGTGCGCCCGGCATGGCAATGGATGAGCGCCTGGCCGCATCCGAATGGGCGAGCCCCGAGATGACGTCGCTCAACATGGGCTCGCTCAACGTCGGACTTTTTCCCGCGCTCGACCGGATCAAGGAGTTCAAGCACGACTGGGAACCGAAATTCCTGGAGATGACGCGCGACGGTGTCTTTCGAAACACCTTTGCCGACATTGAGGCGATCTTGAACCGTTTGGGGAAGGGGCACGGCTCACGTTTCGAATTCGAATGCTATGAGGTAGGGCATCTCTATAATCTCGCCCATTTTCTCGATCGAAAACTCTACACGCCTCCGGTTTTCATCCAGTTCTGCCTTGGCATTCTGGGTGGCATTGGGGCGGAGATCGATAATCTGCTGCATATGGTGCGCACGGCGCAGCGCTTGTTCGGGGACGAAATGGAATGGTCGGTGCTGGCTGCGGGGCGTCACCAGCTTCCCTTTGCGACGCATAATGTCTTGATGGGGGGCAATGCGCGGGTCGGACTTGAAGACAGTTTGATGATTGCGCGGGGAGAACTGGCGACATCCAACGCGCAGCAGGTTGGCAAGCTTGTTCGCATCCTGAGCGAATTGGGCCTTGCGATAGCAACACCCGACGAGGCGCGATCGAGGCTTCAATTGAAGGGCGCGGATCGAACAGCTTTCTAGTCCGCCAGGAGTGAGTGTGATTGACAATATTACGGGATTTTCAATCAACGACCGGATGCGGGTCGCCGTGTAGCGGTCTGATTGGTTCGCTTTGCCGTCGGCGTTGAAGCTGCAAGGAACCGCTAAAAATAATATATCAGGGAGGATGCGAAATGAAGAAATATATCTTGCTATCGACGACAATCGTTTCGGGCATGCTTTTTGCCGCACCAGCTATTGCCCAGCAATCCACCGGCGCCGATGAGGCTGGCATCCAGGATATCGTCGTGACCGCGCAGCGTCGCGACGAAAATCTGCAAAAGGCGGCGGTGGCCGTGAGCGTGGTGAGCGGCGATGCGCTAACCCGGGCGGGGGTCAGTACCGCGCAGGATCTGACCAAGCTCGTTCCAGCGTTGCAGCTTTCCAGTGTTGGCGGCGGTGGCACGCAGGTTACCATTCGTGGTGTCGGCAATTTTGCCGGCAACGCCTTTGCCGAACCGGCCGTCGCGGTGAATATGGACGGCGTCTATCTCGCACGTTCTTCAGGCCCCAATGGCCTCTATTACGATCTTGAGCGAGTCGAAGTGCTAAAAGGGCCGCAGGGCACGCTTTATGGTCGCAACGCAACGGCGGGCGCGATCAACATCATTGCCCGCAAACCGCAGCGCGAGTTCGGTGGGCAAGGCAGTTTCGAATATGGAAATTTCAATAAATGGCGCGGCGAACTTGCGCTCAACCTGCCGGTCACTGATTACGCGGCGCTTCGTGTCGCCGGAGTTATCTCGCGTCACGACGGCTACTACAAGGATGGTTATAACGACGATAAGACCGAAGCCGTGCGCGCGCAGCTTCTGCTTGATAGCGGCGGTTCCGTAACAGTCCTTCTCGCGGGCGATTATTCGCATGTCGGCGGGCAAGGGCCAACGGGTGTCGTTGCCCTGACGAAAACCGGCTTCACTGTCAGCGATCCCTATGTCGGACCCTCGCTTGACGGTTCCAACGCCATTTTGACCGGTGTTTCCAATTTTCTTACAAGCGGCGCCAACCCCAATCTGCTGCCCAAGTTCAAGAATGATGGCTTCATCGACATCGCCAATTGGGGCATCAGTGCGACAATCAACTACGACTTGGGCGGTGCGCAACTGACCGTAATTCCGGCATATCGCAACAGCAAAAGTCACTATCTTCATTATAATGCTGGTTTTCCGGTGCGTTCGGACGAGTATTCCGAGGCGACTTCAGTTGAGGCCCGGCTTGCTTCGACTGATAAAGGAGCTGCGCTGCAATGGCTTCTGGGTGCGTACTATTTCCACGAGGCGATCGATTTCGATCTCCGCCCCTTCCAGGGCGTCGCTTACGGTGTGACACAGCCAATTCTGGGAACCCGCAGCCTCGCCGCTTTTGGCCAATTGACCTATTCGGTTGCAGATAACGTGCGATTGACCGGCGGCCTGCGCTATACTGACGAAAAGAAAGACATGGACGGTCAACTCGGCAATGGGCCGGGACCAGGGTTCCCGGTCGCTTTTGTCCCGCTGACCGGCAAGATCAGTGACAGCAGTGTTACCTGGAAGGCGGGCATCGAATTTGATGTGGCGCCAGCTTCGATGCTCTACGCCAATGTTGGTACGGGTTTCAAGGCAGGCGGGTTTTTTGCATCGCAGGCGCCAAACACGTCCAGACCAGAAAAAATCACGGCTTACACAATTGGCTCGAAGAACCGCTTCTTCGGCAATACGCTTCAGCTCAATGCCGAGGGTTTTTACTGGAAGTACAAGGACAAGCAAGTTACCCATATCGGGCCGATCCGGCCGGGCGGGTTCAACCTGATCACCGAAAATGCTGGCGCCGCTGAAATTTATGGCGCCGAAGTCGAGTTGCTTTGGCAACCGACAAATGCAGATAGGCTGAGCGCCAATGCACAATATTTGCATTCAAAATATAATAGCTTTGTCTATACGCAGACGATTCTAACCGGCCCTGCACAAACCGCATGCGCAATCACGCCGATTGCCGGACAGCCTGCTGTCAGTGTGGATTGCTCGGGCCGCGTCTTGCCGCGTGCGCCGAAATGGACTGTCAATCTTTCCTATCAGCACTCGTTTGACATTGGCAGTGCCGGAGGGGTCGATGCACAAGTGGGAACGCGGATTGAAAGCGAGACGGTGCTGGGTGAGGAATATCTCGCCGGCCAGTATCAGAAGGGGTATACGCTTTCGAACGCCAGCTTGACATGGCATGATGCGGACAATCGTTATTATGTAAGTGCCTATGTCGATAATATTGAAGATGAGACGGTAAAGACGATGTCCTTCGTCCAGCCCGTGGTTGGCTTGCCGCTTACGGCACTTGGAGCGCCGCGCACTTATGGTGTGCGCGCCGGTTTCAAATTCTGATTCGGCAATGCGCGCGTAGCCCGGGGTTCCTGTTTGAGCTCCGGGCTACTTCTTTTCTGTTTCCTTCGATTGCGGTGTCCGCGCCGGTGGCCATGTGTGGGGGCGGAATTCCCCATGATACGTGTTGCAAAGTTATCGTATTGGGAGTGCAAGAATGAAAACCCGCGCCGCTGTTGCTTTTTCACCGAAACAGCCGCTCGAGATCGTCGAGCTCGATCTGGAGGGACCACGTGCGGGCGAAGTGCTGGTCGAGATCATGGCGACCGGGATCTGCCACACCGACGCCTACACCCTCGACGGGTTCGATTCCGAAGGCATCTTCCCAAGCGTGCTCGGCCACGAAGGCGCCGGGATCGTCCGCGAGGTCGGGCCGGGGGTTACCTCGGTCAAGCCTGGCGACCACGTCATCCCGCTCTACACGCCGGAATGCCGCCAGTGCAAAAGCTGCCTCTCGGGCAAAACCAACCTGTGCACCGCGATCCGAGCCACCCAGGGCCAGGGGTTGATGCCGGACGGCACCAGCCGGTTCAGCTACAAGGGCCAGACCATCTTTCATTACATGGGCTGCTCGACGTTCTCGAACTTCACCGTCTTGCCCGAAATCGCGGTGGCGAAAATCCGCGAGGATGCGCCGTTCCAGTCGAGCTGCTATATCGGTTGCGGCGTGACCACCGGCGTTGGCGCGGTGATCAACACCGCCAAGGTCCAGGTCGGCGACAATGTCGTTGTGTTCGGGCTTGGCGGGATCGGGCTGAACGTGATCCAGGGTGCGCGGCTGGCCGGCGCGAGCAAGATCGTCGGCGTCGACCTCAACCCGGCCCGCGAGGAGTGGGGCCGCCGGTTCGGGATGACCCATTTCCTCAATTCCGGGGGGATGAGCCGCGAGGAGGTGGTCGCCGCGGTGGTCGCGCTGACCGACGGCGGGGCGGACTACACCTTCGACGCCACCGGCAACACCGAGGTCATGCGCACCGCGCTCGAGGCCTGCCACCGCGGCTGGGGCACCTCGATCATCATCGGCGTGGCCGAGGCGGGCAAGGAAATCTCCACCCGCCCGTTCCAGCTGGTGACCGGGCGCAACTGGCGCGGCACCGCGTTCGGCGGGGCCAAGGGCCGCACCGACGTGCCCGGGATCGTCGACATGTACATGACCGGCAAGATCGAGATCGACCCGATGATCACCCACGTCATGGGACTGGAGGAGATCAATACCGCGTTCGCTCTGATGCACGCAGGTGAAAGTATCCGTTCGGTCGTGATATTCTAACTAACTCGCCCGACTGTGGCAATTGAAATCCACCAGCTTCGCTATGCTGTAGCGACTGCTGACGCGAAGAGCTTCTCTCGCGCCGCTGTGGCGCTCAACGTAAAGCAAATTACTTTGAGCCGAAGGGTTCAGCAGCTTGAGGATCGTCTCGGCGTAAAGCTTTTCGAGCGTTCGACGCGCGGAGCCGAGATCACCGAGAACGGCCGCCCATTCATAGAGCAGGCCCGTCGCATCATCACCGATGTCGATAATCTGCGAACGACCGCCCGCAATGTGAGTTACGGCCTGCAAGGCCGGATTGCCGTCGGCTATTGCTCGCCCCTGATGGCGGGTAACCTCAGGTTGGCCATTTCGGACTATCTGACCAAATTCGAAGACGTCCAGTTTGACGGGGTCGAAGCAGGCCTGGAAAAGCTGTTTCACGGCCTGCATTCGCACGCCGTCGATGTTGCTGTTGCGCCGATCGGCCTTGGCGAGGATGGCGTGGTCTCGCGCCGCATCTGGTCGGAGCGGCTTTATGCCGTCTTGCCTGACGCTCATACGCTGGCCGAGCGGGAGCAACTTTACTGGCAGGACCTGCGCCGCGAAGTCTTCGTCGTTCCCGCAGGAGGTCTTGGGCCGATCTTCGGCAATCTGATCGCGGCACGGCTGACCGAGCAGGGCAAACGCCCCAGCATCATTGTGCAGGACACCAGCCTCGAAAGCGTACTTAGCATGGTCGCGGCGAAGCGCTACATTTCGGTTGCAACCGAAGCATCGCAGGGGGTCACCTGGACCGACCTGCGCTTCCATGAGATCCACGATCCCACTGGACCGGCTCGGCTCGAGTACGCCCTATACTGGCGCAAGGACAACGAGAATCCGGCGCTGCAGCACTTCTTCAAGCTGATCGAAGAGCGCTACCCCGGCTGAGCAGCACGACGCGTTTTCGCGTAACTCCGGTCGGTCGCGATAAACCGCTCGATCATTGGCGGGATAAGCCGTTGCGGCGTCGGCGCACCCTTGGCATCGCCGCCGTTCAGCACATCAGCATAGGCCAGCAGTTCGCGGTGCAGCCGCGCCGACACCTCGACCGTTAGCCGCACCGGCTTCTCGTCGGCGAGATCAGCCAGCTTGAGCCGCGTCATTGCCCTCCTCCGAGCACCAAATCGCGCGTCACCAGCACCCGCACTGGAAACCCGGGCCGGATTGTCAGCGATGGCCGGACGTTCAACTCACGCGAAACAATCTGCTCGCCAGCGCGGCCCACGCTGTCCTGCGTCCCGCGACGGAAGGCGCGGGCAAGATTGCCGTCGTCGCCGGAGCCCAGCTCCGAACCGGCACCGAGCAATGTCGAGACCAGTGCCGCCTTGAGCACGCCGCCCCAGTGATAGTCGGTGCCGTCCTGCAAGCCAGCATAGCCGCGCGGGTCGGACGCGGGCTGGCGTTCGAGCACGATCGAGCGGCCATCGGGCAGGATCAGCCGGTTCCAGGCGAGCAGTATCCGACTCTGCCCGAACGCGACGTCGGCGTCATAGTCGCCGATCAGCCGCGAGCCTTGCGGGATGAGCAGGATGCGCCCGGTCGGGCTGTCATAGACATTCTGGGTCACCTGCGCGGTCACCAGCCCCGGCAGGTCGGAGCGTATGCCGGTGATCAGAGCGGCAGGAATGACCGAACCGGCTTGCAGGATCGACGGCAAAGCCAGCCCGGTCAGGCGCTCGGCCGACACGGTGCGCCGGTCGCTCGCCCGTTCCAGAAACGCTTGCTTGCGGGCGGCAGCGGACTGCGGCGCAGCCGCGGACGCTGCAGGTGCCGCCTCCGCGGACGACGGCAGCCCGGCAAAGCCAGCACTCCCGCTTGCCTGCGACCCACCACCGAAAAACAATCGGCTGCCCCTTGCGGCCTCGCGTTCCTGTTCGGCGCGCTGGCGGGCGGCATCGGCGGCAGCGATTGCAGGATTGACGGGAGCCGCAGGCGGTTGCGCGCCGGTCGGCGGCAGGGCTGCCACGTCCCCGCGGCGCTGGGCATAAAGGATCGGCTTGCCAAGATCGCCTGGAAGCGGCGGGCCGAGCTTGGGCACCTGGCCGTAATCCTTGGGAGCCCCCGCGAGGTTGTCGGCAACCGCAACACCATCGGTGTTGTAGAGTTCTTCTGCGCCCTTCGGGCCAGCAGGCTGGAGCGCATAGATCAGCGCGCCGCCGACAAGCGCGAAGCCGCAGGCCGAGGCGATGCCAATGGCTTTCCGCGAAAGGCGCATCACGCGCGGCGGATCGCCGCGCAGCTTGACTGCGCTCTCGGGATCGGCGGGCGGCGCTTCGGCTCGTTCGTCGTGGTCGTCGCTGGTCATGCCCGCCCCCGCCGGTTGGAGGCGATACGCACCGTCTGCTGGCCCTTGCGTCCGCCAAGCCGCAGCTCGGCGCGGGCGAACAGCCGGTCGACGATCATGTAACGACCAGAAACCCGGTAGTTGACCAGCTCGGCTTCACCCTTGGCGCCAATCACGAACAGTGGCGGCAGTTCGCCCTGCGCGATGCTCTCGGGGAACTCGATAAACACACGCACTCCGTCATCGAACGCGCGCAGCGGCCGCCACTCGGGGCGATCGCCGTCGATCGCGTAGCGGAAGTTGAGCGCGGAGAGGTCCATGCCCGCCGCAACCGGCGCGATACGCTCGGCTTCGGCACGCGCCTGGCGCAGCGCGATCAGCTGGTCCTGTGGATAGGTCCAGGAGACCGAGGCCATATAGACCGACGGGTTGGCGCGCAGTTCGATATGGTAAGTGCGCCGGTCGGTGTTGATCACCAGGTTGGTCGCGATGTCGGGTCGGACGGGCTTCACCAGAATATGGACTCGCGCATGAGACCCGCTGCCGCTGACCGTATCGCCAATCATCCAGCGCACCGTGTCGCCAGACGCGACTGGACCCGATCCGACCAGTTGCTCGCCCTCCTGCAGCGCGATGTCGGTCACCTGTCCGGGCTTGGCATAAACCTGATAGAGCGCGCCTTCGGTGAAGGGGAAAACCTGGATCGCATTGACGAACCCGGTCCGCTCCGGCTGCACCCGCGCGGCCTCCATTGCCGCTCCCACCCTGTCCTGAAGAGTGGGGCGACTCTGGGACGGGCGGGAGCGGCCCGCAGCGTAGGGAGGGATGCGCTGCGGAAACTGTTTGAGCTGGCCAGGAAGCGGAAGCGGCACGGGGATCGCCACGATCGTCGGTTCGGAATGTGCCGCCTGCGGCACCTCGTTGGGGACCGCAGGCGATGCAGGCTGGTGCGTTGCCACTTCTTGGGCCCGCGTAGGGGAAGCGGCGAAGCTCGGAGACAGAAGCGCGAGGGTCAGGATACGCGCAGTGCGCTTGGTGTGGCTGATCATGATCCGAGTTCCTTCGACCAGTTGATGGCGTTGACGAAGATGCCGAGCGGGTTCTTGCGCAGGGCATCGGGGGTGCGTGGGGTCTGGACGACGATGGTCAGGATCGCGGTCCAGCGGCTCGTCTCAGCAAGACTGCCGTCGCGGTAGCGGCGTTCGGCCCAGGCCACGCGGAAGCTCGTCGGCGAGGCGCGGATCACGCTGGTGACGTCCACCCCGACCTGTTCGCGCCCGATCAGCGCGAACGGATCGTTTGTCCGGGCATAGTCATTGAGCGCGAGCGCGCCCTTGTCGGTGGCGAAGTCATAGGCGCGCAGCCAGTTTTGCCGGACCACGATGGGATCATCGGGGACGGCGCGGACCTGCTCGATGAACCGCGCCAGATGGAACGCGACCTGAGGGTCCGAGGGCGTGTAGCCGCCATCGGCGGGAGCGACGGCCCGAGCTTCGCCGAGCTTGTCGACCTGGACCACCCAGGGAATGATCGAGCCGCGTGCGCCCTGCCAGATGATCCCACCACTCAGGCAAGTCGAGAGGCCGAGCGCGCCGAAGAAGGCGAGCCGCCAGCTTCTGGCCTGGATACGGGCCGAGCCGATCCGGTCGTCCCAGACCTGCGCGGCGCGCTGGTAGGGCGTTTCGGGCTCGGGGGTCTTGCCGTAGCGGATCGAGGGTCGTCGGAACATGCGTCAGTCCTTTTCGGAAGTGTCGATGGAAGCTCCGCCGCCGTGGCTGTCACCTGACTTGAGCGTGTGGGCGGCAATGGTCGCGCCGTGCGCGATGGTCTGCCGATCCTTCATCGCCTTGGCCCAGGCGGGCTGGCCCTGGTCGGCATCGGCAGACGGCGTGGGCGGCGTATTGGGTCCGGGGGTGATCGTACCGCCGGTGTTGGTGATCGCGGCGCGGCTGCCTTCGCGGAACGACTGCTTCATGCCGTCGCCCGCCTTGCGCAGCGGCGAGGTCGCAGCGCCAACGGCGGCATCGCCGACCGCGGCCATGCCTGAGCCGACTGCGGAAGCGCCTGATTTGCCTGCCGAGCCCAGCGCATAGGCCATGGTTGCACCGCCAGCGGCACGCGAGGTGCCGTGTGCGACGTTGGACGCGGCACTGGCAACTGCGCCGCCGGCCATCCGCGCACCGGCAACCACGCCGGCCGCCGCGCCACCGGCGAGCAGCGCGGTTCCGGCGGCGGCGCCTGCTCCGAGCTGCGGCCCGCCCGAGACGATGCCATTGGCAATGCCGGGGCCGAAGATGCCGAGCCCGAGCAGCGACAGGCTGGGTTCGAGCCGGTCGTGAATCTGCGCCGCATCGTGGCCCGTGATGCTTGCACCGTCGAACATGGCCTTGAGCAGTGCGAACCGCGTGTCGGCGACTTCGTTGAGGGCAAGCTGTGCGCCGCCGAGCTCGGCTTGGATGGCGAGCAATCCGGTCCCCGCCGAAGGTTCGAGCACAAGTTCACCCGGCTGAAGGGCGGCGGCGAAGCCCGCGACCCAGGCGAAGCCAAGCGGCGTCGAAAACTGCTGGTATTGCACCATCTCTTCGCTGCGCCGGGTCTGGGTGGGAGCGAGACGCGCAATGCGTTCGACCAGCTTCAGCCGTTCGAACGGGTCGGCAGTCCTGGCATGGATGGCCGGGCCATAGCGACGCATGAACAGCAGTTGGGCGACCTCGACCGCCTCGTATGCGGTCTTCCAGTCCCACGCGCCGCTGGCATCGCTAGCGCCAAAGGCCGATTGCATGGCGGTTCGGATGGCGTTGCTGTCGATCCGGCGACCTGCGGCAAGATGGCCGAGCAAGTCCTGGGCGGCATCGATGATGGAACGAGCAGTCTGGTCTGAACGAGCGGAGGCAAGCAGGCGCGTGGAAGCACCCGCCAAAGGCGAGTTGGACATGGATGTGATCCTTCGATTGGAGAAGTGAGAGGCAGCGCCCGCGCTCAGGCGGGCGGAATGTAGGCTTCGTAGGGGTTGCCGGGAGCGAGATGGCCGAACGGGGTCATCACGCAATCGCCCCCATCTTCATCGGTGCCGCGGCCAACGGCGCACAGGACGTAGCGGGTCTCGCCGCTGCCGACCTCGGTGCATTCCATCAGCGCCAGGTTGCCGTCCTTGGCAGCCCTGAGCAGAGTGTTGAAATTGGTGCGGGCATAGTCAGGAATCGCCATGACGGATCTCCCCCTCGGCCGCGGCCTCCTTGTAGAAGCGGTCGAACAGCGTGTGGGTCGATTCCGACCGGATGGTGCTGGCGGTGATCGACATGGCAAGGCCGCCAAAGCCATCACCATTCGTGCGTGTAAAGTTCGGACGAGGTGAAGCGCTCGTTGTGTTCGAGCGTAATCTTCCGCGTCGCGACGTCGAAGGTGAACTCGCCGTAGGCGCCGTCGTTGTTCTCCCACCCCCCATGCTCGCTTTCGAGTAGGTCATAGGCGAGAGATTCTATGGCATCCTCGATTGGTTCAGGCGCTTCAGTGTCGGGAATGCCATCAGGCCCGCTGTCTGACGCAGGCAGCACGAGGCCCTTCAATTCAACCTGCCCGTGCTCATCGAAAGCGATGATGTCCTCGATCTGGCCGCTGTCGCCACACCCGTCGAAATTGACGGTCACGCGGACAATGCCTTGCGATGCGAGGGTGTCGAACAGGCTGATCTTGAGTGCGGCCATTTCCTCGACAAATTCCGCGCGGCGCGTGTCGACTTCGATGAGCCATGCTTCATGGTCGAAGCGATAAGGCGCGATGTTAGGTTCCGGGCTGGCCGGTTGGTCGGTGGTCATGTCGATTTCCTTCGGAATTGGGTCGCCAAGGCGTGGCGACCGATGTGTCGGAGATTGGCGGGTTGCGGGGCGACCGGAGCCGCCCCGCGCGCCGGTTCATTCAGCTGCGATCGCCATCGGATCGAACTCGCCATCCTCATCGTTGAGGAAGTCGGGCAGGTCAGTGTCAGGCGCTTCCTGCTCGGCAACTTCGATAACCGGTAGCCGCAGCGGTTCGGGGAGCCAGCCCGTGCCTTCGAGCAGCCGTTCGGCCTCGCGGGCCATGTCGCCCTTCTTGAGGTGCCCGATCAGCACGGCGGTGGCATCGCCCCTGGCTTCGCGCACGGCTTCGATGATGCGGGGCTTGGTCACGCGGCCGAGGTAGTTGTCGACGGTGGGCGTCCAGCCCGCTTCGGCCATGTCGAGCCCGACGACCGACGCCAAGGCGTCGGCCGCAGCGATCCTGCAGGCAATGCCGTGTGCCGAAATCTGCCCGCCGTAGCCCTTGACCGGTTCGAACAGCGCATTGACGCCGAGCGAGACGCAGTGGGCGAGCAGCGCCATTTGGTCTTCATGCGCCAGCGTCGCCAGCGCGTCCCACAGCGCACCCGGCTCGTCAGGCAGGCGCGCCGCCCATTGCTCGTGCCGTTCCTGGATCGCCAGGCTCCACGGCGTTTCCCGCAGATCCGGGGCGACATTGCCGAGCCAGGCTTGGTTGACGCCGATCTGCACGCAGCCATGGGTGCCGTGGGAGCGAAACACCGACAGGGTGAGCGCGTTGAGCACGGCAATGTATGCCGCCTGCGAATCCTGGGCGAGTGCATTGCGCAGCGCCACCGTGCGCACGGCCGTGAGCTCGGAGACAAGCCGGTCGGGCAAAGGTCGGATGGCATCGTCGTCGTCCTCGCCCCGGTGCTCATCCTGGACCTGGCCGCCAACGCTGATCGCCGGGCCGGTTCCCTGCTGGCCAGCTTCGGCATCGACCGATGTGCCCTGATCCCCGGCAACAGGTTCGTCCTCGGGCCGGACATAGCCGCGATCGATCCGCAGCCGACCGTCGTGGGCCAGCGAGACGAACACGCCCGCGCGTCCCATTTCATCCGGCTCGTAAACCACCGGGCGAGAGGTGAGCGGCGTCAGTTCGGCGTCGATCTCGGTCAGCCGGGCATCGACCTCGTCGGGCAGGTCGCAGCCATCGCGGTATTCTTCGCCAATGGCATCGTATTCCTCGACCAGTGCATCGAGTCGTGCCTGCTCCGCGTCGGTCAGCGGAACGGTGGTGCCGATGATCCGGCGCTTGCCGCGCTCGCAGCCGTAGGGCAGGTCGATGGCGACCTCGACCCACTTCCAGCCCTCGGCGCCGATTTCCTGCGCTGCTTCGTTGAGCTTTTCGTTCACCAGCAGTTCGACCAAGGCCGGATCCTGCAACCAGCCATCGTCGTCGCTCGAGAAGAGGTCGCGCATCACATAGCCGCCGGCTTCGGTGTAAGCCTCGATGCCGATGAACCGCACGCGGCGGTCGCTGGCGGCAATCGCCTGTTCGGTCAGCAGACGACGGATGTGATAGGCGGGAACGTGTTGGCCCTGATTGACCTGTTCCCAGACCTGCTCCTGGCGGGCATGGTTGTCGGTGACCGAGAAGGCCATGAGCTGTTCGAGCGACATGCCGTCCTCGCCGTAAACGTCGAGGAGACTGGGCGAAACCGAAGCGAGCCGCAGACGCTGGCGCACGGTCGAAACCGAGACGAAGAACCGGGCCGCGATATCCTCTTCGGACAGCCCTGCCTCGACCAGCGCGCTGAAGGCGCGGAACTGGTCGAGCGGGTGAAGCCCTTCGCGCATGACATTCTCGGCAAGCGAGTCTTCCTCCGCGATGCCGCCCTCGCGCACCACGCAGGGGACGGGCTGGTCCTTTGCCATACGCTTCGACTTCACCAGCAGTTCGAGCGCGCGGAAGCGGCGGCCGCCGGCCGGAACCTCGAACTGACCGGTTTCCTGGCCATCATCATCCAGCATGGCGCGGACGTTGAGGCTCTGGAGCAGGGTGCGGCGATAGATGTCCTCGGCGAGGTCCTCGATCGAGAGGCCCGCCTTCACGCGCCGAACGTTCTTCTGGCTCAACACCAGCTGCGAGAACGGGATGTCGCGCGAGGAACTGAGCACGAGCTTGGGAAGCGACTTGGTCATGGCAATTCTCCATGACGGGCCGCCGGGAGCCTTTCTCTCGGCCTCGACCCGTCACGAAGCGAAGCGCCGCCCTCTCACTCTGGAGAGAGCAGCGCCAAGCTGGAGAAACACCGGGACGGTTCGGGCTCAATGAACCCGGTCGAGCAGCTTCTTCGCCTTGCCCTCCATGTCGAGGCGGGCATCCTGATGGGCCTTGTCGCGGGCCAGCGCGGTGATCCCCTGCACGAAATCGAAGATCGATTCCGGCGGGCGGCCTTCCTCAGCCAGCACCGTCTCGATGATCTTGCCGGTCTCGGCCTTGGAGAACCCGCGTGCCCGCAGGAAGTCACTGCGATCCTCGTCGGTGCGGGCAACGATCCGCTCGCGTGCCGTCTTGATGCCGTTGACGAAGGGCTGGGGCGAGGAGTTGGCGAAGCCTTCCAGCGCCGGCGCTGCTTCAAGGGCGAAGCGGTTCGCCGCATACTTGCTGTGGCGGATGGAGATTTCCTCGAAATCCTCGACGCCCCACAGGTTCCGGTTCTGGCAGACGGCGCGCAGGTAGAAGCTCGCCATGCCGAGGGTTTTGGCCCCGACCTCCGAGTTCCAGCAGTAGAAACCGCGGAAGTAGAGATCGGGCGATCCGTCGGGCAGGCGTCCCGCTTCGATCGGGTTGAGATCATCTACCAGAAACAGGAACACATCCCTGTCCGAGGCATAAAGCGTGGTCGTGTCACGGGTGATGTCGACACGGGGATTGTACACACCGGTCGACCAATCGAGCACGCCCGGCACCTTCCAGCGGGTATCGCCCGTGCCGTTGCCCGCGATCTTCTGCACCGCTTCGACCAGTTCGTGGTCGTAGATCCGACCGTAATCGGGGCCGGTCACCGCACGCAGTTCCAGTCTGCCCCCCGAACCAGCATCGTGGGTTTCTAGCGTCTTGATCTGCTCAGCCCGATGCGAGGTCAGGCCGTACTGCAGGTTGATTGCCGCGAGCGGTGCCGGAAGCTGGCGCAGATAGGCTGCGGGCGCGCCGACCTGGCTTGCGAGCTGGCCAAAGCTCCAGTGCGTCGGCGTAACCGGAACTTCGGCGCCCGGCAATATCAGCGCCAGGCGCTCGGGATCGTTGCGATTTGCCTCGACGTGGATCAGCGCGCTTTCAACGACGCGGGTGCGGCTGCGCTCCGACCGGCCACGAACCGAGCGGGCGAGATCATTGAGTGATAGGAAGCGCTCATCGTCGGGCCGCGAGAACCATTCCGAAGACACGCGACCATTATGAGAGCCGCGGGACACATCGACCTTGTAGCCACCGCTCACGTCGCGGCGCGCATCGAGAACCTGCATATTCATGGGGAAACCTCCATGACGGGCGGCCGGGAGCCTTTCTCTCGACCCTCATCCCGTCACGGCGAAGCCCGCCATCCTCTCACTCTGATCTCAGTCACGTTGCTTGTGGCGCGAGCGACCAGCGAGAATGCCACGGCAAGAAACCGCACCCTGAAAGGAGGCGGCAATCAATCTCTTGCTGGTGCAGGCGGAAAGGCGGGGTCTGTCGGCTTTCCTGGCCTGCACATGAAACCATGACTGCCGGTTCAGAGTGCGCGCGGGGCTATGCTCGTCAAACGCCGCGCCCTCAGGAGCCGGTCCGAAGGATCGGCGGGACAGAGCGCATCAACAGCCCCGCTCCGCTTCTCGGGGCGTTGCGGGGTGTCCCCGCACGAAGGGGTAGCCGGAGACAGCGCAGCGGCTGCGGCTCAGGGGAAGGCTTTCCCCCTACCGGAAACCGACAAACCATTTTGGCAGAATCGCTATGGATGCGGACGCCACCCATCGTGTAAGTGCAGGCGATGTTTATCGAGCGCCGCATCAACCAGTCCAATGGAAAAGTCGAACTCTGGAAGTGCCAGTGGGAGAATGCCGAAGGGCAAGCGGCGAAAAAGGTCTATCTGTCCAAAATCTGCGACGAGCAACCAATCGACAAGGATGCCGAAGGTGGATTGAAGGAAGAGGCCGCGATTTGCTGGTCATACGGTCGCACCTTGGGCAACATTGCGGTTACTTCTCCGGCACTGCTAGGCCATTTTCCAGCCAAGGCAGGCAATGATGCGCAGTTGCCGTGCGATTTTACCCATGCCGGGAAATTTCGCCACGGAGCTGAGCGGTTGTGGTGCAGGACCCATCAGACGCATTGGGGCATCAAAGCCGACATCGAAGCGCTGGAGATCCACGGCGAAATGCGCTGTGCGAATTACCAGCAGGTGATGAACTATGTCGTTTCGCCGTTGACGGTGAATGTTACGCAGCATGCGGAAGTCGGGATCTGGTGCTCGATGCCTGCTGCGATCTCGACTTTGCCGATCAAACCACGCCCGCCGAAGATTCATGTTCATGTGCGCGATGACATTGCCGGAAAGAAGACGATTGATCGCGATTTCAGCGCGATCTCGACCCTGTACAACAGTGGCCTGGGGCTTTTTCACAATCAGGAAATTACGCGCGTCAACATCACGCCGCCAGCTGCTTTTGATTTCGTTCGCGCCATGGAAGCTAATCAGGAAATGAGCTGCATAAGCTGCACCACATGCGGGTACCCGCATCTCGATCTGGCGGATTTCGCAGATACGCCCCACCGAAAGCACTTCTGCGGAAATTGCGGCCGCGACAGCACCTGGAGCAAGGAGCCAATTATTTCGACTCCGCTTAAGCCGCTGCATGACAGCTTTGCTCGCACGTTGAAGTACGAAACGCCCGACCGTTCGCTGAATCTTGATGACTATGCTGGCTGCGACTTTGCAGTCTGGGCATCCACGCCTGCGATTGTCTGGACGGCAGAGCGTCCGCAGGAGTTCGGCATCCACGTCCATGTTCAAGGCAAGGAAGGCCGACTTGTGGACGATACCTTCGGCGAGGTGATCTTTCAGGGCGCGCCGCTGGAAAGAGCTGAACTGATTAGCGCCATGATGGCGAGGACAATCGTCTGAATGGCAGGGCCAAACCTCAGATCCCAGTGCAGACCGAGCAATGAGATCACGGGTCAATCCGGCATGGATGAATTTTGATCAATGAAGGTCGTCGAGCGCCTCATCAATCGGTCAGAGGAGGTCGTCTACCGGGAACTGGGCCGCATCGCGGATGACAATGGCCTGCGGGTGCTATCCAAGACCCGAATGTCAGACGTGATAGACAAAGGCGGTAAACATCTGACCCAGAGGGTGTTCGACTATTTTATCCGCGCGCATTTTGATTTTATCATTCTCGACCCAGCATTCCGACCGCTTATGGTGGTCGAATATGATGGACCGATGCATGCCGACGCCAGGCAGTTGGAACGCGACTGTATAAAGAACGACCTATGCCGCGACGCGGGCCTTGGAATGTTGAGAATCAACGATCGCCATGTCACCAAGCTTTATCGCGGTATGACGGTCCTGCGCTGGATTGTCGAAGTCACGGAACTGGCGAAGGATTTCGAGACGGCGCAGGCTAACGGCCAAATCCCTTGGGGCGAGCTGTTCGATCCGGCGTGCTTTGCATCGACGGGGAAAACCTCGTTTCCATATTGGCTGTCGGCGCCAGCGACCCGTGCGATTCATGCTTTTGACAAGCAGTTGGGGGCCGATGCGAAATTCGGATGGGCATCGTTTTCCGGGCGTGATGCTGACGACACTGCTGGCCGGCTCTCGTACCTGTGGTTCAACGGACAAGTTCTTTGGGCAGTCACCGCAGTTCGCAGACAAGACCTTGATTTTCCGCACTACGATCTTCTGAGCGAAATCGATGGGTGTGAGCTTGGCGAGCGCTTGGCGGCCTACCAGCGAGGGCAGTTGCGACCATCAAGTTCCAGCGAATTCAGAAAGGTCTTTGACCGGTTCTGTGCCAAATACGATCCTCACCCATCGCACAGCATGGGCGAGTCTCCGCTCGATTTCGTCTGGGATCCAAAGTCGGGGATTAAAATGCGATGAGTAGCAGTTGCTCGCTTGGATAAACCTTGGCGCGGGCCTTCAGTCATATGGACCCCGGCCGGATGTGTGTACCGTTTCCAGTTTGAGGATTGGGTTTCGTCATGGCCGAACTGCTTCCCGGCATCGATATCGGCGTGCGGATCGAAGCGACTGAGTTTTTGGAGCACATGGCTGGCCTCGGCGAAAAATCCGGCAAATTCCAAGTCGAGCGACACAGTATTCTCCCCGGAAAATACCGCACCGCCATCGTGAATTTCCGGCTGAGCGCGGAGAGCATCCACGAGGAGCACGGTTTCCAACTGATTGCTTATGATGACCGACCTGGTCGGGTGAACGTCGAAATGCGGGCAGCGCGATGGTCGCCTGATCCCCCGACCAGGACAGTCTATGTCGAGGCAGCGCAGGGCCTGGTCGGCAACCTCCTCAGGCAATACAATCGGGAGTTCAGCGCGCGTTATCGCCTGCGGATAGGTACACGCCAGGACAACGCCTTTTCAATGAGCGAGCGAACGACGAAGTTGCTCCAGCGCTTCACGATACTCGCCAATACGTCGTCGCTCCACTTCTACGACTGGCAGCGTTTTTACGCATTGGTCCGCGAAGGCCGACAGGAGATCCCCGATTACCTGTTACGATCCCATCTGACCAAGGCAGGGTTTTCACCGCATCGGGCATCGGAGCTTGCTGAAATCTACATGCATCTGTGGGAGTTCAAGAAAATACGGTGAACGACGTCGCCGATGGGAGCGTTCATCCATTGAACCGGAGGACAATTCCGATCACGAAGGGGCATGCCTGAAATCACCATCCACGTTCCTGATTTCGCAACGATGGACGACTACGACGTTCGGCACCACCCGTTGGCCAGGTTCCGCGACGGCCGATGGAGTGCTTTGTCGAACTATTTGAAACAGCACTTCAAGACGGAGCGCATGAACCTGAATGAGGCGTGGGCGATGACCTCCCTTGGGTGGCGGTGCCCGGCTTGTGAAAGGGAAAAGGCGGACATTGCAAGGAAGACCGAAAGCGGGGTCATCCTGTGCCAGCGGGAACGCCATCACGATCATCTTGGGGACCTGGCTGCCCGCGTTCTCCGGGAAACCGCGTGTCAGGACGTTCCAGACCACCTCCATACCTGGCGCAAGCGGGCTTGCGCTTCGGTCCTGCCCTTGATCGAGCGATTTGCCGAGACCTTGGTATGCATGGATTGCAACGCGGCCGACGCAGCGATGAAAATGGAACTCGGCGACCGCGTCCATCGCGACTTCAGCTTTAGTCCGAGCGAAATCGGAGCTTTTGTCGTCGCCCGTCCCAACCAGGCGCACGAGCGCATATTCGAGATGGGCACGGAGATTTGGGCGAAGGCCGACGCGGATTTCCGACAGCGTCTCGCTTTCGTCGAGCAAATTGCGGGGAGATTGCGCCTCGGCTTGCACGATCGTGAACAATACAACGATTTTTACAGCTCCGCCGGCGACCAGGACGCCCGCATGTTTTTGAACCTCGCCACAGACCAGCTTGGTGCCAGAGGCAAGCTCCCTCAACTGTCACAGGCTTTGCGCGCAAGGTCATGCGCAGGTGACGGTCACAGGTCGGCACAGAAAAAGGCACCCGAACCGCGTGTTCGGATCCCGACCCCGAAAGAATTCGCTGACTACGACCGAGCCATGCAGAAGCCGGGACCATGGAAAAAGGCAGCTGCGGACTGGCGCTGCGCCTGCTGCTCGCGCTCCAAACAAGAGATCATGCGCATTTCCGGGAAGGGGAAATGGACCGGGCACATTCACGAGATCTGCGACTATCAGCAGGAGGTAGATGAGCGTGCCTTGGCGTTCCGCTCGGCCCACAGGGCTGAAAGCCCGATCTTCAGGTCATACTCCAAGATCACGATATGCCAGGACTGCAAGCTTGTCCTGACCGACGCCGGCAAGATCCGAGGAGATGGCCGCGGAGGCGAGAACTGCCTGTCCCCGGATGTCGTCCGATCGTTAGTCAGAGAAGCGAAACCGAACTGCCGCCATGATGTCAGCGATCAGCAATTGCAGGGTGCGATTGAGACGAGCCGTGCATGGTCGAGTGCCGCAGACGATTTCTGGGCTCACTGCAGCCACGCGAGCGAAGCATCGTTACGTCTGGCACAATACACCGATGGCCGAGGAATGCCTGTGGCTCTCGCGAGGCAACATGCAATCGCGGATTTGACGCACTCGGGAAGTCTTCCCAGCTGGAATGCCGAGGAAGTCTTTGATTGGCTGCTTCACGAACGAGAGCGGCTCGACCGATAGCAATGGCGGGAGGGACGTGGCGTTCAATTGGTCGTTGCCACCTCGCTATAACCACGGCTATCGATTCGGCATGGCTTCGAGACCGCTTCGGGACAGTGATGTCAGGCAAGCCGCCTATCGGCGGCTGCTCACGCACGCCCAAGCGTGTCCAGACACCCTGGTTATCGACGAACTCGGCCTCGACCATGGCAGTTGCCGAATCGATATCGCGGTGATCAACGGCCACATCCGAGGCGTCGAAATCAAGGCTGAGGCCGATACCCTGGAGCGCCTGCCGCGGCAGGTGGCTGCCTACGGCGAGGTCGTCGACAAGGCCCTGCTGATCGTTGATCCCAAACATCTCGTGGCAGCCATGACTTTGCTGCCCGACTGGTGGGGTGTGATGGTCGCCGAGCGAGGCACGACCCAGGGAGTGAAGTTTCGCCGGGTTCGGGCCGAGCGAGCGAACAAGGGCATTGATCCGCTTGTCCTGGCCCGCCTGCTTTGGCGCCCAGAGGCCCAAGACATCCTTCGAAGCCTTGGCGTTCCTGAACGTGATTTGCGCGCACCCCGGGAAGAGCTATACCAGCGGCTTGTGTCCTTGATGCCTTTGCGAAAGTTGTCCGGTGCCGTGCGCGCCGCGCTCAAGTCCCGGACAACCTGGCGAGATCAGCAACCACTTTCGTGATGTGGTGATTGGTCGCGACCCACTTCCAGGTCGTTGGATTGCCCATCTTCTCGGTTCCAAGCCGACATCCATCGATATACTTGGACCCCTCCGAGAACGCGCTGCCTGCAAAGCGGCCTGAAGCGACGAGCGCACCGCACAGGCCCGGATAGGCGTGGTTGTTGTTGGACTTCTGGCGTTTTGCTTTTGCCACCAGCCAAGCGTCGTCGACCGCATATCGGACGTTCGGCGAGCCCCGCATGAAGCGCATGTCGCCCTTTGGAAACTCGACGGCGGCCACAGCATAGTCGCCAAAGCCCGGCCGGCGGACAGGATCAGGAAGTGCCGCCATGAGCGCTTTATAGAGCAGCCACTCGCGTCGCGGCAGGAAGTCCAGTCCGTATTGCAGGCTAGTCAGACTGTCCGGGAACGAGGTCGCCAGCATGGTGACGGACCTTGCCGAGGCAAAGATTCCGCCACTTGCCACTACCGAGGCGATGATTGCGATCAGAGGGTCCTGAGGATCGAATCTCGGATTCCCGAGATCGAGCAGAATGTCGACCGCGTTGGCCGGACATCCCAGCTGAGCCAGCAAGGCACGCACGTTTGCGTCGAAATCGGGATCGAGCGCTTCTTCGAGCCCGCACCGCAAACCAACGCCACGCCCGTCTGCAGCGATGATTCCCTGAACGCTCTGCTGATAGCTGGCATCGCGATCCAGTGCTGTCACGGGAACCAGGTTCAGTCCCTTCGCACGGGCCTCATCGAAGATGAAGGTAAGCGGGTGCCGCCTGTCGCCCATACGCGTCGGCGGATCGATCTGTACGCCATCGACCAGTGCCGGGCGACCGGGCCAATGATCTTCGATCTGCTTGGCGAACGGCTTCAACTGCTCGTCGATGTGCTTCTTGGGCTGACGCAGCGCGAAGTCGTAGTCGGGAGGAAGCACCTCGATCAGCGGTACAGTCCTTTGGCGGCAGGCGTCGCTCAGCCGCTTCAGCGCCCTGTATTCGCCCGCGCGCCAGCGAAGAAGCGGAACGTAGTAGTTGGGAATGGCCATTGTACCCCCTTACAATCCGAATTGCCGCCGGACCTCGCCCGAGCCCACCATTGTCCGAAGCAAGGTATAATCGCCTGCATCCCGCCGGACGCGACCAGCGATTACCGCAGGCGCTACGCCAAAGCGCTTGGCATCGGTCTGCACAGCCTTTTCGGTTTGGGTGAAGCGCGACACGGCAAGGTTCCAGTTCGCCTCCGGGATCAGCGCCTCCTGCGCGAAATAGTCAGCGTCCTGCTCGACCTTGTCGGTCGCCGGTGAATCGTTGTCGTCGAAGATTGCCGCGTATTCACCCAAGCGGATGTGCAGCTTGAGGTGTCCGATCTCGTGAAGGAGCGTGAACCAGAAGTTGTCGAGCCGGTCATGGCGAAGCGTCATCGCGACAATTGCATGGTGGTCGGCCGACGCCAGTGCGGCTCCATCAAGCAGTGTGCCTGGCAGGTGGCGTTCGATAACCAGCGATATGCCGGCATCGCGCAAGTAGTCGGATGCTAGGCAGGGACCCCGCTCTTCGAGGCTGAGCGAGACCAGACCCCGCACCCAGTCCGCAGTGAGCCGATCTCGATCGAACGCTTGCTCTGGGGGATTGCGATCGGCAAGCGTCCGAACGCGCGCTTCCCATGCCGCAATAGCAGCTTCATGCACCTGTCCGTTCGACCGGACCGACTTGCGGTGCAAGGCCATCGGCTGAAATTGCGAATGGGCACCATGCAAGAACGCCGGGATCAGGTCGCCTGCGGCCTTCTTCGCCTGAGAGAGCGTGCCAGCGAAATCTTCGAACCATCCACGCTTGTACATTTCGGCGAGCGGGAAGGCCTGCCAGACCGCAGGATCGACACTATCGAGCGTCGGACTGCCGACCAGTTGAGCGCGTTCGACGATCCGCACGTTGAGGGCATCGGCAACTTCGGTCAGGCGGTCGAGGCTCGCCATGCGGTAGCGGTCGGACTCATAGCGCTGGATCTGCTGCTCGGCCACGCCAAGGAAATCGCCCAAGTCTTTCTGGCTCATGCCACGCGCGATGCGCGCCTGGATGAGGATGTCTGGAAGGTCATGGAGACTCTCGGCCGAGAAGGCAGAAATCTTGCCGGCGCGCAGATCCTCGTAGAACCGGACCTCTTCCGCCAGTTCGTCGATCTGGCTGCGAAGGGCCGAGCGTTGCGCTTTGGCGAACACTTCCGGGAAATTGTCAGTGGGGGCTTCCAGGGCGGCAACGGCGCCTTCCAGCTTCTCAATCGAAGCCTTGGTAGACCGGTACTGCTTTTCATTGGTGATCATGGCGTCGCTCCTTTCAGCGGCGCGAGCGGGATGCGGAGAATACCCTTGGGCTGGCCTGACGATTTCTCGACCTGGAAGAAGTCGAGGAATGGGCCGCCCGGACCGTTGGGCATCCCGGCAATGAACATCTCGCCGAGGTATTTTGCTTTTTGCGCAGCGCGCTTGTTGTCGAAATTGAGAAGGACGGGATCGAGCTTGGTGTGGTCTACCCCGACATGGTCCCAACAGCCGTCGTAATCGCCGGGATGGGGCTTCGCGGTCACGAAGCTCCCGTCGAGATAGACATAGCTGCAGCCGGCTGAGGCGAGGGCCTGCGCCATGCGGACAAAGCCGTCGAACAACCACTTGCGGTGCGGTGTCGTCGCGAAGCGCGCCTCGACCTCAGCAAGGGTCGTGTCGTGAATGCCGGGTGGCAGCACGGCCCAGGGGCAAGGTGAGCCCAACTCGATCAAGTCCGGTATCATGAACACAACTATATAATTGTGTTCTAAGTTTGTCGAGTCTGATTTTGTTCTCCCCCGAATGTGAGGGAAGCGGCGGATTCCCGGCTACGCGGCGAGCCTGAGAATGGTCGATTCACGCCCATCGAGGAGGTTCGCGACTTTCATTGAGACCCGTTCGACTGCGAGTCGTAGCGCTTCGTCGATGTGGACATAGTTCTGGGTCGAGCCTCGCGCGCCATGGCCGAGGAGCGCCTTGATGGTCAGTTCCGAAAAGCCCATGTCGCCCGCGACACTGCCGAAGGTGTGGCGGAGCACATGCGGCGTGACACCATTGATCCCTGCGATTGCGCACAAGGCGCGGAGGGTTTCAGGAACTCCTGAATATGGCCGGTCCACAAAGTCCGAAGGGAAGAACAGCGACAGGCCACGCTTCTCAGGCAGGGATTTGAGCAACTGGATCGCTGCCTGACCGATCGGCCGCACTTGGCCATCGGTCTTGGTGTCGGGGAAGTGGACATATCCACGGTCGGCATGAAGCCAGGACCGCTCCATCCCAATGACTTCGGAGATGCGATAGCCAGTCAGGAGCAAGGCTCGCACTGCGGCAATGCCCGTCGGGTTCTCTTCGTTACGCTCGGCGATTTCCATTGCTTCGCCAAGGGCTCGGATTTCAGCTGCACTGAGCCGACGCGTCCGGGGCTTGCCGGCAATCTTGCGCACGCCCGCTGCGGGATTGTTCTCGACGATGTCATACCGAAGCGCGTGGGACAGGAGGCTTTGCAGCGTCGAGACAGCGCGTCCGGCAACGCCCGGCCCACCCGCAGCCTTGCCACCGCGCCCACCTTCCTTCCGGGGCCTGGCCGTCTTTCCAGCAACGATGTCCATCTGCATCTTTTCGATGTCGGCGATGCGCAAGGCGCGGACCTGTCGATTGCCGATCAAAGGCACGATATGCGTCTCGATCCGGCTGCGATCCATGGCTAGCGTCGAAGCCTTGATTGGCCTGTGCTTGCGACCGAGGATCGTCCCGGCTTCGGCGTTCTCAAGATACCAATTGCAGACTTCCCGGATCGTGATGGCCGCCCTGGACTGCGCTCGCTCCTCGGCGGGATCGGCACCGCCGACGACCGCTGCCAGCTTCAAGATCGCTTGCTTGCGCGCTTGCTCGACGGTGAGGATGCCATAGCGACCGATCACGATCCGGCGGCTGCGCCCTTCCTCGTTCCGGTATTGAACGACGAAGGCCTTGAGACCTGACGGGATGACGCGCACGCCAAATCCACGCAGCTCCGAATCCCACAGGAAGGCCTGTCCCTTTGCAGGGATCGCGAGCGCGTCGATGGCTGTCTTGGTGAGCTTGCCCATGCCGGCTTGTCCTTTCCGGCATTTTGCTTACACAAGCAGGAGTCCTTGGCAATGTACGCACAATGTAAGCGAACGGGAAGAAACGACAGGTAAGAATCGGATTGTCCTGGCGTAGTTTCCATTCGATATTTGCACGTATATTCAGTAGGATATAGTTCGCTGGCGGGCTTTAGGGTGCTCTCGGCGGAACCAATCTGGCATTTTGCCAAGGTTGGGGTCGAGGGTTCGAATCCCTTCGCCCGCTCCATCGATTTCCAACATACTGGAAAACCGTCGAAAAACCGTCTCGCACGGCAGCATCGGCGACTTTACCCCACAAAACTACTACACAATGCGCGCTCCACGGTGGCGCTAAGTGTCTGTGATGGTGAGGTAAATGGTCGTGGGGATTACTACACGCGACCACTCCACAATTTGCCGAAAGGCGTCTGCCTCCAAGGCCGAATCTATCACCTCCGCCGCCGCGTTCCTGATGCTCTGAGGACGGTTATCGGACGGTCTGAACTATGGCGGTCACTACGAACGGATAGCGTCCAAATCGCTCTGCGACGGGTCCACTTCGCTGCCGCCGAGATCGAGGCTGAACTCGAAGCTGCGCGGGCCGCGATCGGTCTCCTTGTCGATCCCTACGCTCCCCGATCGTCCAGCAGGCCATCCGGTGAATCATCATTGTCACTACTGGTGGAGAAGGTCGCTGAGCGACTGACCATCGAAAGTGCGTGGCGACAACTACGATGGCCGGTTGAGCGGCAACTATGATGGCCGGTAGGATCGGTTGTCTGGGCTGATCGTAGGGAGGGGCGTAGCCCCGACCGGAGAGCGGACCAGACAACCGGTGGCGAT
>JBHSCB010000026.1:0-51418 GCA_042650965.1 Novosphingobium lubricantis
ATCGCCACCGGTTGTCTGGTCCGCTCTCCGGTCGGGGCTACGCCCCTCCCTACGATCAGCCCAGACAACCGATCCTACCGGCCATCATAGTTGCCGCTCAACCGGCCATCGTAGTTGTCGCCACGCATTCACCAGCGTAGCACTCGGCAACGATCGAGGCCTTCACCTCGGGCGGCCAGTCCCGCCGCTTGCCAGCGCCCGTGAAAACCTCAAATCGCTGCGCGCTCTTGCTCACAGGATCATCACCCGAGATTATCATAGTAGCAGCGCGCCCCAGTCCATCAGAACACAAAGACTCGGCGCTGCTTCCTACAACCGCAAGGTGGGGTCAGGGCTCCGCTTACTACCAATCCTTCAACCAGATGGATTTTGCGGCCCGGATTATAGGCGCCAGCCGCGAAGGATGCGGCGCGTACATCGGCTATTTTCTACGTCATTGGGCGCATAAAAAGGACGCCTTTGACGATGTGCTGGAGGCCTTCGTCGATAATTTCATGAAACCGGGCAATCTGGATGGCGGCTTCGCCCATTATCGCGCTTCGCATCAGGGGCGGATTGCGATGATGAAAGGCGAGGCTCCCGCACTCGATCCGATTGGGATTCCGACCTGCGTGCGCTGGACTGAAGCCGATCCCCTCTTCCCTTTCGCATGGACCGATCGCCTGGCAGAGACCTTTGCCGATCTCGACCTGGCGATGTTTCCGGCCGCCGGCCATTTTCCACACCGCGAAGATCCCGAACGAGCTTCAAGGGAGATTGCAGCGTTCTTTGATCGCATAGGATGGGGCCATCCAACTGTGTGAGATTCATCCTTCGCGGAATTTCTGGGTTTTAAGCCTGAAGAATTCCGACTCGAACAACTCATCAAAGAGGTGAGCCAAATCCTTGTCCTCACCAAGTTTATGGCTTTTTATTCCTACCTTCAGCGCGCCTATGCTTTGGTGAGAAAAGTTGGCGATATTCCCGCAGAGCCGAAGGGCTTCGTCGAGCGGAGAATCATTCAATATTTCCACCAATCCGACATCCCTGGCCTCGGTGGCGGAGATCGGCTCGGCAAACAGCAGAAGACGAGAGGACTGCCCTCGCCCAATTGCTTCCACCAACCTTGCGATGTCGGTAGCGGGATACGAAATGCCCAACTTCGCCGGCGGCACGCAGAAGGTCGACCTGGGTGAAGAGATCCTGACGTCGCAAGCAAGGGCGAGCGCGACACCGGCGCCAAAGCACGGCCCGTCGATCGCGGCGACGACAGGCATGGGCAATCCCGCGAGCCCCTCGATTGCCGCCGTCATGGCCTGTCGAAACTCCGGTCTCGCCTTCTTGTCATCGGCCAGAAGTGCCAGATGCTTGATATCCGATCCCGAACAGAAGGCCTGGGGGGAAGCCGAACAGACTATCGCTGCCGTACAATCGGCTTGCGAGATCTGCTCCACGCTTTCCGCCAGCGATCGCCAATCGGCGGTTGTCAGCGCATTGCGCGTTTCCGGGCGTTCCAGCACAATGCATGCGACCCGCTCATGCCAACGTATAGAGATCATAGAAACCCGTCATCCATGGCAAGTTCAAACAGAAAAAGGTCAACGTCTATTGGGGCAAGCCGCGCACGCTGTGCAGGAATTCGAGAAGAATTGAATTTACTTCACCGGGCTTTTCCTGCTGAATCCAGTGGCCAGCTCCGCTCACAATCCGGCTTCCCATCCAGTTGGACATATGCTGGTCGGCTTGGGCGATGGCATCTGCGCCCCAATGTGTACAAACATCGAACTCGCCGCCGATGAACAGGGATGGGCTTGTGACGGAGCGTCCGGCGAATTCCGCGAGATCGCGCCAGTTGTTTTCCATGTTGTGATAGTAGCTGAGCGGCCCCGAAAAGCCGCTCATTTGCAGCGTGTCGACGAAGACATCCAGATCGGCTTCGGTGAACCAATCGGGCCAGATCTCGGGCATCGCAAACTGGGCCCGCATGGTGGTGCCGGGCGTCAGGCACATCGGACTTGCACGAATGAACTCTACCGGGTCATGGCCATCCGGCGAATATCCCGCCGCGGACAGGGCATCACCGGAAACCGACCAGGTAATGCCTCCGACCCAGCCCCTTACGTCAGCCTCGATCTCATCGATAATGTCGGTCATTTCGGCGAAACGAACCTGGTAAAAATCCTTATCCGGCCCTGAAATGATCCGGTCTATCTCGCTTGGCGGGCGTTCTCCGAAGGGATTGCCGGGCAAGGCGACCTGGCCGCGCCCGGAAAATGGAACCGCGATCCCGACTACGCCCGCCACCACCTCGGGATGTAGCCAGGCCGTGGTCCAGGCGACCACCGAGCCCCAATCGTGACCGACCAGGACGGCGGTCTTTTCACCCAGCGCGGCAATCAGCCCCACCAGGTCGTCGACCATGCAGCCGATCCGATAGCTGTCCGTCCAGGCGAATTTGGACGACGAGCCATAGCCGCGCTGGTCAAGGGCGACGACCCGGTAGCCCTGGCGGGCGATGGCCGCGAGTTGATGCCGCCATGAATACCAGCTTTCGGGAAAGCCATGGACGAGGATCACGAGCGGCCCCTCTCCCATCTCCACACAATGCAATCTTACGCCGCGTACATCGACGAACTTATGAAAAGGCGTGAAGTCGTTCAGCATGGATCCGTTCCTCTTTGCTTGAGCCTGCCTGCCCTGCTTCAGCTCAATGGCAGCGGTTCATTCGCCGCGCCTTCAGCCACAAAGTTGCACACCAGTTGCGCGAAGCGATCCGCATGCTCGATCTGCGTCCAGTGCCCGCATTCGCCAAAGACGTGGAGTTGCGCCCGCCTGATCAATGTTTCGAGCCGATAGGCATCCTCGACACGGACCACTCGGTCTTCCCGTCCGTGGATGATCAGGGTTTGGTGCGGCAATCTGCACAGGTCCGCCTCACTGCAGGCCAGCGAGTCGAACCAGCGCTGCCGCGGCGCCGGAAACATCTGGCTGTAGGATTCCTGGAATCCGGGGCGGATGCTGGCTTCATAGCGAATCTGCGCCAGCTCATCCGTCACGAGCTCACGGTTGTAAGCGAAGATGTCGAGCATCCGTCGCATGTTCGCGAGAGACGGCGTGTAGCCCCAGACCTCATCGAGGCCTTCCGTCATGGGGCCACGAACGCCGCCGCTTCCCATCAGCACGAGGCGGCGGACCCGATCGGGATGGCGAACCGCTGCCGCGAGCGAGATAGCTCCGCCAAAGGAGTTGCCGACGAGGTCCACCTTGTCCAATTCCAGGGCGTCGAGAAAATCAACCAGGTGCTTGACCCAGGCTTCCACGTTGTAGGAAAAATTCGCAGGGCGCTCAGTAAAGCCGAAGCCGACCATATCCAAAGCGATGGCCCGGGCCTGCCGCGAAATCTTCGGCAGGACCAGCCGCCAATTGGCCCAGGCTGAAACCCCCGGACCGGAACCGTGGATGAACACGACAGGGTGTCCCTCGCCGTCATCGTGGTAATTCGTCAACAGGCCCCCGGCCAGGACCGACTTCGATATCTCGGGGTTGTTCGTCTCAGCGTCCATGACACTCGCCATGCGCGTTACTCCTTGAAAATACTGATGTTTGCCGAGGTCATTCAGCGGATACGAATTTGTGCCCCCACATGCTGATGCGATCGTAACGCACCACCGACCATGACCGGTCTACGTCGCGCGGGCTGCATCCGAATTCGACAGCAAAACCCGAAGGGGTGTCCCCGTAAAATGAATACATATGATCGTTGGTGTGGCGCCCGAAAGTAATCGCAATTCTTGAATCCCGTTCCATACGGTCCATCGCCCGCCCCACATCGTCCAGCGAGCCGGTTTCAAGCATGAAATGGTGCAAGATCTTGGGAGGCAGGGCCGGAACCGGGATCAGTGCGAGAGTGTGATGGCGGCGGTTGCAATGGAAGAAATGCAACTTGAATTTGCCGCCCGGTCCCAAATCCCAATCGATGATATCCGAAAGTTCCATGCCGAGCCCATCGACGTAGAACGCCATCGACTTCTCGAGATCAGGCGTCGCGAGAACATAGTGGCCGCAGCCCTGGTCGCCGGTGAGAAACGATGAGACCCCGGCCGGCGAGACGAACGGAACTTCGAACAGCTCGGTCGCGCCATAGTAGATTTCGATCCGAACACCGGACGGATCCGTCGCCGAGATGAGGCCAAGCACGCCACGATCCGATTTGAGATCGTCGGATTCTTCGGTCACTTGATAACCGAGGCTGCGCAACCGCTCGGTCGTTTCGGTCAAGGCTGCGGCATTGGCTACCTCAAAACCGGCATAGCCAATGTCGTCCTGCTCGCTGCGGTGAACGGCGAACCGCCACGCACGGGAATCCAGGCGATATCGGTCGCAATCGCCGCCGCCCGCGGTTGCCATCAGGCCAAGCGTTTCGGTTGCGTAGGATTGCCAGGCTTCCGGCCTGGTTGTGTTGAAGCCAAGATAGCCCAGTCGTTCAACCGTCATGCTGCTTCTCCCTGGAGCCCTAGCTTCGCCGGCAGCTCCTTGCCGCCGGACGATTGGAAAATGCCGCGAGCACCAAGCCCGCCATCGAAATTGAGCGCCGCCCCGGTAGCGGGAGAGCAGTCCGAGCGCGTCGCGAAGAACACGTAGGCCCCCGCATAATCCTTGGCGTCGGCCATCTCGCCGAGCGGGAGAACGTCCTTCAGGATATCCCCCAGCGGGATGCTGGTGATGCTGGTCTGGTCCATATCCAGCGCCTTGGGGCCGCGCAGATCGCTGCTCCCGACGCCGCCCGGCGCGACCGCGTTGACCCTTACATAAGGCGCAAGCTCGAAAGACAGTTGCCTGACCAGCCCCAATACCGCGTGCTTGGTCGCGGTATAGAGCGGTCCGCCGCCATCGGGATAGAATGCTGCGTTCGATGCGGTGAAGACGATCGCGCCCCGGCTCTTGACCAGTTCCGGCAGACAGGCCTTGGCCGCCAGCATGTAGCCTTTGACATTGATATGAAACATCTCGTCGAAGGCTTCGTCGATGCGATCTTCAGGCAAATCGACCAGCGATGTACCATAGTCCCAGATCCCGGCGTTGGGGATCAGGCAATCGATCCTGCCGAAACGCTCGACGCACAGCTTTGCCAGTGCCTTGTTGTCCGCGAACGAACGCGCATCGCCCGCGAATACAGCAACGGAGTCGCCATGCTGCGCTTCGAGTTCGGCCAGGCGATCGGCTGACTTGTCCAGCACCGCGACCCTGGCCCCTTCCTTGACGAACCGGTCGACGATCGCTCGTCCGAGCCCCGCTGCGCCGCCGGTGACAACCGCGACTTCATCTTTCAGTCTCATGGGACCACCTCTCTGCTTTTCTTGTGAATATCCCGCAGGCGAACCGTCGGGTCGCTCAGTTCGGCGACTTGCAGCTTGCTCTGTTCATCGACCATGCGCTTGGCGATGCCGAACTCCGCGGGAGAATTGATCGCGATGGCCGCAGCGACTTTTCCGTCATCGATCCGGAACAGCAGACTTGACGCATCGCCAAGTTGCCCCCGCAGGTGAAGCGTGCCGGGCCCCGCAATGTCGCCCGCCATTTGCAGTCGATGGCCGGCGATCTCGGTCCATGAATTGGGCACCTGCACGCCGGGCGTCCCCAGGTCGAGCATGGCGCTTGCCGTGATTTCCGCCTGGGCCTGGCTGTTGAGGTAGGTTTCCAGGCTCCTTCGCGATCCCCCGCGAACAGGCCAGTTGGCCACGTCTCCGGCGGCATAGACCATGGGGCTGGCAGTTCTGCCGCTTGCATCGACATGCACCCCCCCAGCGCAATCCAGCCCGGCAAGCGCGGCGACCTCGCTGTTCGGCTCAGCGCCGATGGCGACGAGCACGATGTCGGCCGGCAGTCGCTGCCCGGAGTCCAGCCTGACTCCCTCGACACTCTTTTCGCCTTCGATTTCGACGACACTCAGGTTCGTCAGGATGGTCACTCCCAGGGCTTCCAGCCGGTCCCGCATCCAGGCCCCGATCATTTGCCCCAGCACGCGCAGAAGTAGCGATTGGGCGGATTCGACGATCGTCACCTTGCAGCCAAGCTTGGCCAGCGAAGTGGCGACTTCGCATCCGATCAGCCCGCCTCCGATGATGACGACCTCACGCCCGTGCCCCACCATCGAGCGGATGTGCAAACTGTCGCGATCCGTGCGCAATGAGCAAACGCCCGCAAGATCGATGCCCTGGATCATGGGCAGCCGTGCGCGCGAGCCCGTAGACAGGAGAACCTTGCCGGCACGAATTGGGTGTCCTTTGGACAGGCCTATTTCACCGGCGCGCAGATCGAGCCCCGTCACCTTCGTGGCTGCGGCGAATTCTATCCTGTTGTCGATCAGCCAGCCTGGAGCAAACAGCGGCGGCGGTGCTTCAAGCTCCCCACAGAGTACAGCCTTCGACAGGCTCGGCCGATCATAGTCGGCGTTGTCTTCCTCGCCGATCAGAATGATTTCGCCCTCATAGCCCAGACGACGCAGCGTCAGCGCTGCCGTGCCTCCGGCGAGGGACGCGCCGACGATGCAGAGCGGCAATGTCATGGCAACACGTGTCCGGCGTCTACATCGACGAAAATCTCACCATCGCGCAGCTCAATGGGGAAGATCCTAAGCGGCTCGCACGCCGGCAGCGCGCGTACCTTGCCGGTTCGGACGCAGAACTTCCCCCAGTGGAGCGTGCATTCGATCACATCGCCGTCGAGATAGCCATCCGACAGAGACCATTCGCCATGCGTGCATTGATCCTGGGTCGCGAAAAACTCGCCGTCCACGTTGAAGATCGCGATGGCCTCCGCATCTTCGCCGACCTTTAGAGCTTCACCCGGTTCGATTGCGCTCGCATCAGCCAGTTTAACGAATGTCATTCTAAATACCTTAGAAGAATATGCTGAGATTGTTCGAAAGGATGGTGCTCTGATCGATGTGTATGGTTCTATTCACGATCTTGAACCCCAGCTCTCCACCGACACGCAGAAGCTGGTCCTGCCGCTGTCCTGCGAAAACATCGACCTGACGCTCCAACCGGTTTCGGTAGAGGATGAAGGACGACGTCACCTCGAACTCGTTGGGGTCGCCGGTGGACCGGATCATGACGTTGCCGATCACATGGCGGGTCCGTGAAGCCGGGTTTTCCGACCAGCTTACATCGGATTTCAGCTTGCGAATGCGTCCCTGCAGCATGGCATAGGTGTCGTCGAAGTGCGCATATTCGTCGTCGCGCGAGTATTCGAGCTTGCGCTCACGCTGAATGCGGTTTGTCCGGATCGGCATGAAATAGCGGATGTCTTCGTGAAGAAGCTCCAACCAGGAATCAAACTTCAGATCATCGAGTAACGCAGCCTCTCTATAATAGAACTGCTCTACTTCTTGTTGAAGAATAAGGGACGATACGTCCAAATCTATTGTCGTGCTCATGGTAAAAATCCGCAAAATTGGAGAAAGCAAGGGCAGCCTGGAACGGAGCGCATTCAGGCCTGCTTCGCCATGCGCTCGAGAACCTGCCTGGGCGCAAGCGTCCGCCAATCGGGTTCGGTCATCATGCGCCGCCAATGGGCATAGAGACCCCGCGCCGCCTCCTCGTTATAGACGTACCCGACCTTCCCCGGGTATTGCGGGTTGGGGCTGAAATCGCCCCCCATGCCCATGCTGGCATTGAGCGGGCGGCTTTTTGCCTTATGTCCGCGCAGAACCGTCTGAATCTCGCACCAGTTCTCGCCATCGTCCTGCTCGAAAACGCCGCCGGCGGAGAAGGTTCGTAGGGTTTGGCGCCGATATTCTTCCTTGATGTCATCGGGCGCATCGGCATCGACAAGCGTCCAGGCCCAGACCTCGGTTTCGTTAGGTCCCCGGGGCTGCCAGGTGCGTATGGTGTTGATCCCCGGCAGAAACGAACATGTCGGGAAGACAGTCATATGCTGCCCCATGAGCTTGCGAGCGCGCTCACTGCTGCCAAGGCGCTCCGCAGCCTTTTCGGCATTGGGGCTGTTCGTCCAATAATCGGTAACCTTGGGTCCCATGATCGCGAGCAGGATGCCCGGTTCGCTGATATAGAAACCCGTCCCGTGACCGCCCCATTCTGCCCTGAATTGCAGACCGTTCGTCGGGATCTGCGCATCCGCCAGATCCATCTCCGGGGGCAAGCCGGCAAGAATTCCCGACAGATGTGCGGTCGTGCCCGCATGATACATGTCGCTGCAGAACTGCTCGGCCGCGAATTTCCAGTTGCAGGGAATCACCCACTTCTGAATTCCGCCAATCGCAACGGTTCCCGCCTCCGTCCGGTCCAGCATGATATCCATGTAGAATCGGGCGTCGCTCAGATAGTCCTCCAGCGAGGGGGCGTCGTGATCCCAATTCGCATAGATCAGCCCCTTGTAGGTTTCGACACGCGCCTGGAGCGGGCTCCATTCATCCTTGTCGACCCCGCCAATGAAGGCTTCCTTCTCATAGGGAACATTCACCAGCTTTCCGCCGATGTCGTAGGCCCAACCGTGGTACGTGCAGGTGAATGCCTTGGCATTGCCGCCATCGACGCGGCAGATCCGCATGCCGCGGTGGCGGCACTGGTTGAGGAATACCCTGATCGACATGTCCTTCTGGCGAACCACCACCACCGGATCCTCGCCGATGTAGGCGGTCATGTAGTCACCCGGCTTGGGAAGGTGGCTTTCATGACCCATCAAGATCCACGAGCGGGCAAAAATTCGCTCCTGTTCGAGCTCGTATATCTGCTGATCCGTGTAGATCCTGGGATCGATCAGACCATTTTCGTTGTCCACCAGGGCACCAAGCCCTTCGTTCGTCCACGATGTAGACAAATAGTCGATTTTTCGATCGGACGACATGCGACAATCTCCCAAATTACAGCTTGTATATGCGACGAACCCATGTGGATCCGGCCTTGCGGACTTTCTCCGGATCGAATTCCCGAGATCTCGGAAGTATTTGACTTATCTTCACATATGACAGTGAGGATACGATGTGATCGACTAAGGCATCCGACGCCTCATCAATCTTTCTGGCAATCGCCAGTTCGAATATTTTCTGGTGCTCTTCATGGGCAATCTTCGCAGAATCCTGCCTGGTCGAGGATGTCAGCCTGCGATAGCGCTCGGACTGGCGATACAGGATTTCCCGAAACCGCAGGGTCCAATGGGATTCACACGCCGAAACCAGAGCTTCATGGAATTCGCGATTGCGCAACTCCCAGAGATCGAAGGAATCCTCGGGCGAAGCCTGGAAACGCGCTTCTGCCAGACTGAGCTGGTGGAAGCTTTGGACAAGGCGGCCTTCCCATTCGTCCCCGCCGTTTGTCAGACTGTCCTGCAGCGCCGAAACTTCTGGAGTCATCCGGGTGTTTGCAAGATCCTGGAAATCCTCGATCGACATGGGTGCTACGATGAACCCACGCTGGGCGTTCGCGATGACCAGTCCGTCAGAAACCAGCAGGGACAGTGCCTCGCGTATCGTTCCGGTGCTCACGTCATAGCGCTTGCTCAGCGGCTCCAGCTTGATCTTCGCTCCCGGCTCGAAAAGGCCGTGAACGATATCCCTGCCAAGATCCCGATAGGCACGCTCGATCAGGCTCTTGGGCTGATCTACTGGTGGAATGCTCTCAGCTCGGATCGTCAAATTCAAGACCCTCTCCTCTATTGACCGGATTCGTCCGATAAATCATTTTTCCGTTTTTTGTCGATATTTTTCCTTTTGTCAAAAATTCTGGGCCGCTTCGACCGGCTGAACCGGCAGTCCGGTTGTGGCCAGGGCAGCGGCAATTTCGTCAAGAACTGCCGAGTCATCTATGGTCGGAGGCACTGTCCAGTATTCTCCGTTGGCAATCTTGCGGATCACCCCACGGAGAATCTTTCCGGATCGGGTCTTGGGGAGGCGTCGCACCGCCAACACCGTTCTTGGTGTTGCGATAGGACCAACCCGGTGGCGGACTGCCGCGATAGCCTCAGCGCAGACCTGGTCCTCTCCGGCAATCGAACCATCGGAGAGAACGCAAAGGCCGAACGGCACTTCCCCCTTGATCGGATCGGTAACGCCAACCACCGCGCACTCGGCAATGTCCGGCACGGTCGATATGGCCTCCTCGATCGTACCGGTCGACAGACGATGTCCCGCGACGTTGATGATATCGTCGGTTCGGCTCAGAATGTAGACATATCCGTCGTCGTCGAGATAACCGGCGTCTCCGGTTTTGTAGTAGCCCGGGAACTCCGTCAGGTAGCTCTCGACAAATTTCTCGTGATCGTTCCACAGCGTCTGAAACGCACCGGGCGGGAGCGGAAGCCTGACAGCGATCGAGCCTGTTTGCCCGGTTTCAACGCGGTCGCCCGCCGCATCGAGAATGCAGATCTCATAACCAGGCATCGGGACGGCGGCAGACCCATATTTGACGGGCACCTGCCCCAGTCCAATGGGATTGGCGGTCATCGGCCATCCCGTTTCGGTCTGCCACCAGTTGTCCAGGATCGGCACGCCAAGAACCTGCTCACCCCAGCGGATCACGCTCGGATCGCCGCGCTCGCCACCGATGTACACGGCGCGCAGCGCGGACATGTCATACCGCGCCGGGAACAGGCCTTCGGCATCTTCCTTGCGGATGGCGCGAAGCGCCGTGGGTGCGGTGAACAGCAGGTTGACCTTGTGCCGGGAAATCACCCGCCAGAACGTCCCTGCGTCGGGAGTTCCCACAGGCTTGCCTTCGAACACCACGGTCGCGCAGCCTGCCAGCAGCGGGCCGTAGACAATGTACGAATGGCCGACCACCCAGCCCAGATCGGACGCCGCCCAATAGACATCGCCCGCGGACATGCCGAAGACGTGTTTCATCGACCAGGCCAGCGCTACCATGTATCCGCCGTGCTGCCGTACGACGCCCTTGGGCTTTCCGGTCGTTCCCGAGGTGTAAAGCACGTAGAGCGGATCGGTGCTCGCAACATCGACGCACCCGGGACGATCGCCGCGCTCAAGCGCTTGATCCCACACCTCTGTCCAGTCGTGATCGCGTTCCGGTTCGAGCGCGCAGGTCAGTTCCGGCCGCTGCAGGATAATGGTGGCCTTCGGTTTGAACCGGCTTGCCGCGATCGCCTCGTCCAGCAGTGGCTTGTACGCGATGACACGGTTCGGCTCGAGCCCGCACGAGGCCGCGACAACGACCGTGGGTTCGACGTCCTCGATGCGGACGGCCACTTCATGGGCGGCGAAGCCGCCAAACACCACAGAATGAACTGCGCCAAGTCGCGCACAGGCCAGCATCGCGATAACCGCCTCGGGGATCATCGGCATGTAGATGACGACGCGGTGCCCCTTGACGACGCCAAAGCTCATCAGGACCGAGGAGAACACCTCGACCGCATCCAGCAGCTCCGAATAGGTGTAGGTGCGGCTGATGCCGAGAATGGCGCTGTCGTAGATGATCGCGGGCGCGTCGCCCCGACCGGCGCCTACGTGGCGATCGAGGGCATTCCAGCAGATATTGCCGGTTCCGTCGGCAAACCAGCGAGCCAGTCCATCCGGGCCGACCTCGTTTCGCGTAGGGTTCGTACCCCATTCGACCGTCTCTGCGGCCGCCATCCAGAAGCCGTCAGGATCGCCCTTCCAGGCATCGTATGTCAGTGCATAGTCTGGCATCGCGTCCTCCCGCTCAGATTTCGAGAACGACGTTGCCGACGACACAGCCGGACTCGACGAGTTGATGGGCGTGCACAATCTCGTCCAGAGGCAGAACCTGTGCGATGTTGTGCGTGATATGGCCGCTGGTGATGATCCGGTTGATCATCCCCGAAATCTCATCCCGCCTCGCCTTGTCGAGGTGATAGAGAATGAAGAAATCGAAGCCCAGGTTCTTGAGGATGGACTTCGAGAACGGCATCTTGAACTCGCGTTCGGAACTTCCGTAGGCGACGACGCGGCCACCTCGGGCCAGCGCAGCGACATCCAGGTCGATGTTGGTCGAAAGGTCGACTTCGACGATCATGTCCACCCCCCCAGCCCTGGGTCGCGTCCATAATGGCGCCGAGCGTATCGCCTTGCCGGTAGTTGATCGCGACGTCCGCCCCGGCCGAAAGCACGAGTTCCGCCTTTTCCGGGCTGCTGACCGTCGTCAGGATGCGCCCGGCGCCAAGATGCTTCGCAAATTGGATCGCATAATGCCCGACCGCGCCCGCTCCGCCGGCGATCAGGACGGTCTTTCCACGTGGATCACCACCAAGCGTGAGCGCATGCAATGCGGTCGATGCGGGTATTCCGAGACAGGCGCCCACTTCGAAGGAGATGTCGTCGGGCAATGCGGCAATGAAATCTTCAGGCACGACCACGTATTCGCCGGCGGTGCCAGTGGTTCGTCCCCAGGCTGCGTTGAATACCCAGACCCGTTCTCCCACCCGGCCTGGATCGACGCCTTCACCAACCGCATCGACAAGGCCTGCGCCATCGCTGTGCGGCGTGCGTGGAAAAGGCCAGGTGGATGGAATATGACCGCCGCGAACCTTGACGTCGGAGGGATTGACGCCGGAAGTCTTCAAAGCGATCCGAACCTCACCGGGACCGACCGACGGCGCTTCGACGTCGACAAGTTCAAGGACTTGTGACGCTTCTCCGATCTTCTGGTATTGAACAGCTCGCATTAAAGAATTCCTTGTGGAAACGGGGCGCGACGGTTCGTTCGCCGGTCAGAGCGATCGTCACCCGTTTATTCCTGGCTACTCGGCCAACGCTCGGCCCTGCCTTCCTCCACCGGATGAAGGCAGGGCAGCGTCAGGTCAGAACCGCGATTTCAACGAAACACCCCAGGTACGGGGCATGCCTGCGTAGCGCACAAGGCTGTCGAGCGGCAGCTGCACGCTATTCCAGTAATATTTGTTTCCGATATTCCGAACGAAGACGTCCAGTTGATATTGGTCGTCCTTTGTCATGACGGCCAGATTGGCGTCGAACAGGGCGTAGCCATCGATCTTGAAGAGCGGATTGCCTTCCAGGTCGCCGCGTGAGGAACTCGTATAGCGACCGTTTACGGTAAGCCGCGCCTCGATATCGTCGTTGACATCGAAGCCATAGGTCAGAGTGCCGTTCAACTGGAACTTCGGCGTGAACGGAAAGCTCGCGCCCTTGAAATCCTTCGCTTCGCCAAAGTCGGTAAAGCCCGAATATGTATCGATCTTGGCGTTCAGATAGGTTGCCGTCACGCGAGCATCCAGTCCACGAGCAAGCGGCACAGAAATTTCGCCCTCAACGCCGAAGATATGGGACTTGGGGATGTTCTTGATGCTGTTCAGCGTCACATAGACCGGATCCGGGGTGTTCACGAACAGCTGCTTGTCGAGATAATCATAATAGAAGACAGACGCATTCATGATCATGCCGCGAGCCGGGCTGGTCTTGATGCCCGCTTCATAGGCGCGCACTTCTTCCTGCTTGGCCGGGTCGTATTGCGGAGCGACGTTCGCGTTGATGTTCGGGAACGCTCCCGACTTGAAGCCTCGCGCGGCGGAGACATAAAGAAGGACATCGTCATTGACGCGGTAATCGAGCGCGACACGCCCCGAGAGATTGTCTTCGTCGAGAACCTTGTTGACGATCCCCTGCGGATTGGCGGCGAAGGGCGTCAAAGCCGCCAGGTAGGTCACACATCCACCCGGAGCGACATTGGCGCCGAAGGGAGTCGCGTTGTTGAAGAACGCATTCCACGATGCGGCGATGCTGTTGTCGCCCTGGTCCTTCGAGCAACCGGAGAACTTGGCCTTGTCCTTGGAATAGCGCAGACCGGCCGTCAGATTGAGCTGATCGGTCAGCTTATATTCCACCTGGCCGAACAGAGCCTTGGAGGTAATCGTCTGGTTGATCAGATTTTCCCAGTCACGGAAGCCCCACTGAATGTCTTCAAGCTGGGCCGGCGTCGTACCCGCCGGCGCAGTCGCCACGCCGAAGGTCCTGACGAGCGCAACCGTGCTGATGGTCGCCCCCCAGCTCTTGTCGTTCTCGCGAATCTTGTCGCGGGCATAAAAGCCGCCAAGGACCCAGTGGAGACGATCTGTATCTCCATTGACCCTGAGCTCCTGGGAGAAGGACTTGATCGAGCCTTCGCCCAACCCGATCAGGTTCTCGATATCCCAACCGCCCGTATCATAGCCCTCCCGGCGCGTGAAATGGGAGTAGCTGGTCAGCGACGTGACCTTGATCGTGTCGGACAGACCGAATTCGCCGCGAAGAGCGAGCGACGTCAATTCGTTATCCTTGCGGAAGTCGAGCGGCGCCGGCGTGAAGTTCTGCCCACCGCCGTTGGTCCCGCCCCACGGGAGGTTCTGCACGACCCAGTTCGCCTGCTTTCCACTGGTCGGCGTGTAAGACTGACTGAAAATCCGGGGATCGATGCCCAGGCCGGGGGGCCGCCGCCGCCCATTGCTCTGGTGTCGTCAGCCCGAGGAATGCGATCAAGCCACGCGGAAACGCCGCGATCGATTGGCCGGCCTGCGTGTCCGACCGGTCCTTCCACCAGTTCGCCGTCAGAAGGAACCTTGTCCGATCCGACGGCTCCCATCCAAGCGAGAATCTGGCTGCAGCCTTGTCGACCTTACCGAGACGCTGACCATGAGTTACGCTGACCTGCCAGCCTTTGTCTGCGCGTTGAACGTCAAACGCCAGACGGGCGTTGAGGTTCGGAGCGATGCCACCGTTGAGGAAGCCCTCGATCCCGTATGACTGATAGCTGCCATAGGAGACTTTGACCTCAGCGCTTCGCTCGGCGGTCGGCTTGTTGGCAATGCTGTTGACGAGGCCGCCGGTGGTGTTGCGCCCGTAGAGCGTACCTTGCGGTCCCTTGAGGACCTCGACGCGGCTCAAGTCCAGTGAGAGACCCTCGGTCATGATCGGATAGGGATAGGCCACTTCATCGAGGTAGATGCCGACCGGAGACGACGTCGACATGTTGGGCGTGTTGAAGCCGACGCCGCGAAGCGTATAGATCGGAGGACCACGGAACGACTTCGCGACGGTAAACCCCGGCACCAGGACGGCAACATCCTTGACGTCGACGACGCCGAGGGCCTCCATCTGATCCCCGCCGAAGGCCGCGATGGCAATGCCGACATCCTGCGTCCTCTGATCGCGCTTCTGGGCTGTCACAACGATCTCGCCAAAGGGAGCGTCATTTCCGGCCGTATCGGCGCCCTCTGCGCTGCCCCCTGTCGACTGCGCATAGGCCACAGCGGGAAGCGCCACCGTGGCCATCAAGCCGAGCCTGGCAATGCGCCGCGCAACCGCGATCAGAGATAACGTGCTGTCCATAAGGGTTCTTCCTCTCCTGATTCTCGCTCGTCGTTGCGAAAATCCACGGATCCCGCACGAGTCGAAATGTCGATATTCCTTTTTATAGAAAATATCAACATTTCATGCCATGCAGGTGGGAAGCTCGCACCGCGATCGGTGGTGATCGTCGCGCGCAGGCGCTCCTGACGCGACAATCCTGGCCGATCGCATTCATCGGGTTCTGCGGCGGTCTGACGTCACCTTCGGTCAGAGGATCACGACAGAACTGGTCAAGCTGGGGAGAACATGTGCATGTTTCTGGGGCCGCTCCTGCACGACACTCTCGCAGCGCTGCTGAGCGCGACCTCGTTCTCAACTCTTTGCGATGGATTGGTCGCCGGGGCGGCGCGGATGGGTTTCTCGCACGTCGCGCTGGTCCAGCATGGAGGCTTGCCCCGCCTGCCCGAACAGTCGCTGATCGTGACGAACTATCCGGCTGACTTCGTGAAATACTACCTCGAGAATCACCAATATGTGTTCGATCCGGTCTATGAGGTGAGCGAACAGCTCGACCGGCCCTTCGAATGGGACGAGATCGCGACCATTGTTCCGCTCGACGCGGTGCAGGTGGCGCTCTTCGAAAAAGCTCGCGAACACGGCCTCAACCATGGCGTCACAGTACCGCTCCATGTTCCGGGCAAACCGCGCGCTTCTTGCACTTTCGCCAGTTCGCGGGCAGTCAGGACGACACCTGATCTCATGGTAGTGCTGCAGATCATTGCCTCGTTCGGATTCAACGTGGCGCTGCGTCTGTCCCAGCCGGATTCGCGCGGCAGCAAGCACAGGCTTACCCGCCGCGAGGCCGAATGCACGACCTTGGTTGCGCTGGGCAAGACCGATTGGGAGATCGGCAAAATCCTCGGCCTCGGAGCATCCACCGTCAAATACTTCGTCTCGGAAGCCAAAAAGCGATATGGCGTTTACAAGCGTTCCGAACTCGTCGCTCGCGCCCTCATGGATGCCCAGATCTTGAGCAAGCTCGATGCTGAGGCCATCCAGGATCGGGAAAAGAGGAAGCTCCCCCCACAGCGCGCGACATCCCGTCCCCGACGCAAATAGCTGAGCGAGCAACGAAGAGTGGCTACCGCTGTGCAGCCATATTGTGACGAGGTTCGCTTCGGTGAAACCGGATCGCTGGCTACGCCGCCGTTGTGCTGCTCCTCTCGACCCGCATCGCGCTCAACCTACCTCCGCGCTTCCGCGCTGCCCGTACCGAACAGGCTTGGCCCGAACCGTGCCCGCATATGGTTGGCGACCTTCGCTGCATAGGTTCGCTGGCGCCATGCGGTGGGACTATGATAGATACCGATCGCCTTCCAGTAGTCGCCCGTGGTCCGAAGACCTGACAGGAAGATCCAGCGCGCGGCATCCGCGTTGAAGCAGGCATCGTGACGCAGCCAATGCCGCACCTGATAGTCGGGTTTCCCAATCAGGCGGGCGATATGCGGCACCCACCAGCTGTTGATCTGAAGTGGGCCGAGGTCATGGGTTCCGTTGGTGTTGGCGACTTCCGCGCCGAGCCAGCCCGCTTCCTGATCGCGCAAGCCCCATAAAGTTTTTTCGAGCCAAGGATGTCCACGCGCGGCGACCCGGATGCAGCGGGCAATTTCAGGGGGTTCCGCTGCCCCAGGTCTTTTCGCGAGCGCCGTGTCAGGCGCCAGCCCAGCGGACAAGCCAGCGGACAAGAGCGCAACGGTGGCGAGTGAAGCCTTGATGACCGGCCAGCAAGCCGAGCATGATCTACGCGCGCTCATGGCAGACTCCGATCGTGGAAACGGGCGGGGCCGGTTGCGGCGCCTTCGCGCGTCTGTCGGCCATCTGGCTGGAACGGTGCTCCGGTCAGTAGCGCGAGCAATCGCTGTCCCGACACAATTTCAATGGCGTCCGCGCTAACGACGGTGCGGCTTATTCCTCCGGTACGGCCGGTATGGATGAACATACCGCGCCGTCGACGGGTGGCGCAGAGCATGGCGAAATCGCGCACATGGTCCGGGTGGATAGCATCACGATAGCGCTTGGCCTGAATCAGCCAGCGCTCGCCGCTGATGATCACTTCGCCATCGACGCCGCCATCGCCGGTGTAACGGCGATTGCGGATGACCCTGTGCCCGCGCCGCTCGAAGGCTTCGAGCAACAATTCCTCGAACGCCAGCGGGTCCATGGCGCGCAGCCGCGCATAGTGGAGCGCGGCGGGCTGATCGTGGTCGCGCCCCCGCAACTGTTCGCACATGGTCCGAGCCTGCCGTCGTCGCCAGCGGTGACTAATGGGCACGCGATAGCGTCTATACAGAAACACCAGCAGGGCGGCGCAGACAACTGCCAGCAGCAGAATAACATCCATTGGTTTCTCCTATCGCTCATGCCCGCCGCCATGGCCGGACTGACCATGTTCGGGCTGGGGCTGGGGTTGGGATTGAGGGGCAAGCTCGCGACCGCCGGCGCGTTCGGGCTCTGTCGGTGTGCGTGCCCGGTCGCGTTCGAGCCTGCCGCGCAGGAAGCGGTCGATCAGCGATGCGGTCTCCTGCGCGCGTCCGGCAAGAAGCTCGCCTATGTCGCGCGGACCACGATCAGCACGTTCGTCGCGCTCCCGCTCACGCTGCTCGCGTTCGGCCTTGCGGGATTCGCGTGTCCGGGCATTTGCCTCGCGCGAGCGGTCGAGCCGATCCTTATGGCGCGCACCGCGGATCTTGTGGCTGTCGGCCTTGATCCGCCCGAGCCCTTCGAGCGACGAGGTCTTCTCGCCCGAGCGTGAGGCAAGCTTTTCGGCGAGGCGCTTCTGGTCTTCAGTCCAGAGCTTCACGCCATAGGCAGCGCGCGTGATGGCGGTGTAGTAATTCTGACCGTTGACCAGACCCGATTCCACCGGGGCCAGCGCATAGACGCGGGCATAGGTCTTCGACTGCGCGGAATAGACGGTCTCCGCATAGCCATGATCCCAGGTCCGGTGCTCCGAGAGATCGACCTGCTGGACACGCTCGCCCCGGTCCCACTTGATGGTTGCGATCGAGCCGTCGAGCCCCAACACGGTGCCGCGCTCGGCGTTCTTGACGTCGATCTCCTTGTTGAGGAGCCGCCACTGGATGCGGTCGCCCTCGGCAAGCTGGCGGTTCTCGGTGAGAAACACGTTGACATGGGCCGCCTTGCCGAGCCCCGGACGCCATTCGATGATGCGACCATGCACGTCGGCGAGCCGCACGACCTGGCGGCCATGATTATTCCGGCCGATCCCCACGACGCGATAATCGGCATCGCGGGCAATCCCCAAGCCCGGATTGTCGCGCGAGAATTTCAGCACCTGACCGGCGCTGTAGAAGCGCGCCATCTGCTTTTCCTGGTCGGTCATCCCGGCCGGCGTCAGCACCTCCAGCCGATGCTCTTCCGCCGCGACCGTGCCCTCACGCTTCAGCACCTCGCGAATATGGCTGTTGACGATCAGGCGGGTCGCATTGTCGAGGACGAGAATATTGGTTTCGGTCCGCATCGCCGGTTTGAGGCGCGTCCATTCGGCGACCATGCCCTTGGCGAGTTCCTCCGCGCTGGCGCCCGTCGTCACGCGATCGAGCGCGGCGAGCGAGGCGGCATAGTCGCCCTTGCGCGCGAGGTCCGCGGCCTCCTGCGTGGAGCCGGTCTTCTGCCGCATGGCTTCCTTGAGCTGGCTGGTCGGCAGTCCCAGTTGCTGGAGCAGCCAATAGGCCTTGCCCTGCTCGATGGCGCCGGTCTGCTTGTTGTCGCCGAGAAATATGAGGCGCGCGCCGGTCGCGCGGCTGATCTCCAGCACGCGCAGCGCTTGCCGGTTGCCGAGCTGGCCCGCCTCGTCCACCACGAGAATATGTTGGTCGGTGAGACCATGACCACCGCTCGCGAGAAGCGAGGCAAGAGTGCGGGACTCGATGCCTGCCTTGTGGCCGAGTTCCGCCGCCGCCGAAGAGGTGGGCGCAAGCGCGACGGTGACATGATCGTCGCGGGTCGCCTCGACCAGCGCACGAACGAGGGTCGATTTGCCCACGCCGCCGGCGCCATGAACGCCGACCGCCCGATCGTTGCCGCTGCCGATCGCGATCAGTGCCGCGGTCTGTTCGGTGTTGAGGCCCTGCGCCGCGGCGACTTCGGCCAGACGCTCAGCGGTAGCGGCCGGAGAGACATCGCGCATCGCGAGCGAAAGATGTTCGGACAGCGCCAGTTCGAGTTTGGCGGTCCGGCGCGACGTGCGTCCGCGCGGGAGCGGCTGATCGCCGGTCTGCCGCACGGTGACGAAGAGTTTGCCCTTGGCTTCCTGCGTCTCGAACAACGGCCGCACGTCGCTGAACCGCACTTCGCCGACATGCGAAGCCAATGCGGTGCGATAGAACCGCTCGATATTGTTGACCGCTTCGCGCGTCTCATTCTGCCGGATTCCGAACAGGGCAGCGCGACGGGCGACGCGCGGGTCGGTCTCGATTGTCCGTTCACCACGCTCGCGAGCGGTTGCCTGGAGCTTGTCGAGTTCCTCACGATAGGGTTGCGCCTGCGCCTGCCATCGGCTCTGAAGATCGTCCAGCCCGACCTTTTCCTTGGCCTTGCGGGTCGCAAAGAAGGAAATCCGGCGCATCGCCTGGCCTTCGTAGCCATGTTCGGCGGCATGAGCGTTGATCTGTTCGGCGCGCTGCGAATAGTCACGAATAAGCTGGCCGGGCATCCCCTCGACCTCGAACAGTCCCGTGCGTGGGTCGAAGACGAGGTCATGACCGATCTCGCGCATGTCATGGGCTATCTCGTTGCGATAGATCTGGCCCATGACCAGCTGCACGGCATACATCGAGCGCGTCTCGAGGCTCGACATGCGATCGCCGTTCAGATGATTGGTCATGTTGAGCAAGACGGCATGCGTATGCAGGTGCGGATCGCCCTCGCGGCTGGAATGCTCGGTGAAGCGCGCGAACAGCACTCGCCCGGTCGTCTCGTGGACGATCTCGCGCTCAACCCGGCGGCGCAGTTCGGCATGTTCCTCGGCAAAGGCGAGAGCAACGCCGACCGCCCGTTCATGCGCGGCAAGAATCCGCTCATCGCCCGTCACCAGCGCCAGGATCGAGATCGACTTGGGGGCGCTGATGGTGAAGTCCCAGCCGGGATGATGCTGGATGCCTTCCTTGCGGCGGCGGCCTAGCTGCTGGTCGCCCACCTTGCCGCTGAGCAGTTCCTCAAACTGCTTCGGGTCGACCTCGCCCGACAGGCCGAGGCTCTTTGCGAGTTTGCCACCCCATTCGGACGGCTCGTTGCCGCCCTTGGTGTAGTAGTCGCCGATCGTATAGTAGCGGGCAATATTGGCGGGCGTGCCCTTGAGGCGGCGAGGATGGATCATGCCGGCTTCGCCTTTTCGCGCGGACCGTCGCTGCGGCCATGGCTATCGAGCGTCACCCGGACGCTACCGCGCGCGGCGCCCAGCAGGGGGACGGGCGCTGCGGTCACCTCCTCTTCATCGGGGACTTCGCCTGCCGGCGTATCTGCACCGCCATCGGACGCGCCATGATCGGTCTGCGCAAAGGCTTCCGCTTCGGCCTCTTCCGGAACCTCGGGCGGGACGGGTTCGCCGATCGGCGCGACATTATTCTTGCCGAACAGATCCCCCTGGGCGGGAGGCGATGGTTGGTGCGCGGTCTGACCTGCGGAAGGATGGCTCTCTCCCGGCCCCTGCCCCGCACCCGCTTGCTGCGCCGCCTGGGCCGCTCGCCGGCGGGCCCAAGCCTGGGCAATGATGATCTTGCCGGCCGGCAAGCGCGTGGGAGGCTCGGTGCGCTCGACGAACGCGGGGGCGAGCGAAGGCAGGGGATTGAAGCGATCGGTAAAGCGCACCACGGGGAGATTGCGCCCGAACCGGAGATAGCCTGACAGGTTGGGCAGGTTCGTGACCTCGGTGTGCATCACCAGTGGCCGGGTCACCTGCATGCGTGACAGGTTCACCCCGTCGCGCATGTCGTTGACCCCGTAGCTCATCCCTTCATTGGCTTCGACCTGCTCGACCTGGCCGAGGTTCTCGGAGACATGCTTCGCGGTCGCGGTATCGTTCGCCCGGAGCGCCACCCAGGTCGAGCAATAGCCGGTGATGGCGGCCGCATCCTGGATGCCGTAGGTCGCCTCGAGCTGGGGATAGGACTGGAACCCCAGGATGCCGCAGCCCCCATACTTCCGCGCGCGGGCGAGAAAGTCGGAGAGGCTCGGGAGCTTCTGGAGCGTCGGCAACTCGTCGATCACGCAGTAAAGCCGGCGAGCGCGGTCGGGGGCGAGGCTCATGATCGCGCTGATCGCGATGTCGAGCCATACCGTGATCAGGGGGCGGAGCGAGGGAAGCTGGTCAGCCTTGACGGTGACGAACAGCCAGCTGTCATCCTTCTCATTTTCGACCCAGCGCCGGATCGAGAAGCCGTCAGTGGTGTCATCGAGATAGGAGAAGCTGCGCATGACCGAAGCAAGCTCGGCCTGGATGCCCGCCGACGTGCGTTCCCCTTCAGTCGAGATGAAAGCTGCCGCGTCGGTGCCTTTCACAAAGGCGGCAAGATCGGCGAGCGGGGAGCGCAGCACCCGGTCGAGGAGAACCGAGATCAGGGTGTGCTGCTGCCGAGCGAGCTTGCGCAGCACGGCGACCAGGGTGCCCCTCGCCGATTTCGACCAGAAAGGATCGCCATGCTTGTCGGGAATCGTGGACTCGGCGATCTGGTCGTAATGATAGTCCTTGGGGACATCGACCCAGGGGCTCCAGATGTCGGTGCGCGCATCGAGCGGGTTCAGCAGGATATCGCGGCCGGGGCGGTAGAACTTCTCCACGAACGAGCCCGCGGTGTCATAGACGATCGCCCGCTTTCCCCGTTTGCGGACGCCTTCGAGCATGGTGGTGATGAGGTTGGTCTTGCCCGTTCCGGGGGCGCCGCAGATCAGGATGTGCTCCGGTTCGAAGGCATCGGGAACGCCGACCCCGCCGATCGAAAGGCTCCCCTTCTTCTGCCGCCAGAGCGCGCGGCGAACCTGCGATACGCTCCCGAAGCGGGCGCCGCGCAGATACTCGTTGGACCCAAGGCCGCGCCCGGTCCGGGTGAAGTAGAACCAGGCGCTGATCAGCCCGAAGAAGGCGACCACACCCGCGATCGCCGCTCCGTGAATGAGGTCGGTTTCGAGTTTGTGGAGCGCTTGGCTCGCGATGCCCGATTCCAGCAGCGCATCGGCCGACGCCCAATACTCGCGACCCTCGGGGGTGCGAAAGAGCACCGGGTCGTTGGTCCCCGGCGCGGCGTCCACCTTGAACGTCGCCTCGACCAGCTTCACGAGGACGAAGCGCTGATAGTCGGTGGACTTTTCGAGCGCCCACCAACAGGTGCCCATAACCCAGAGGACCAGCCCGGCGAGCACGGTCTGGAAGAAGACCTGGGTGGTCATGCGGACATTGTGGACGATCGCCTGGCCGCCGCGGGTCCAGCTCCCAAGGGTGTCGTTGCGGAAGATGCTCATCGGATGGCGCTCCCATGTCGGGGGGCAGCCGCGGTGACGATCATCGCCATGTCGGGGAATTCGAGGCGGCCGCAGCCCGCCGATGGAGGGAGACACGCAGGCTGGATCACGGCTGTTCCCCCGACGCGAGCAGGCCCTTTTCGTGGAGCATGGCGCGGGCGTCGGCCATGCCCTGTTCGAGGGTTTCAGGCGAGCGCTTGCGCACCGCCGCCGCGACGATCGAGAGCGTCTGCAGGACGCCGGCGAGGATTTCGTCCTGCGAGGTGAAGACATAGCCCGCGCGGCTGTCGGCGGCATGTTCGAGAGCGGGACGAACGAGTTCGGAAACGGTGACACCGACGCGGCGGGCGCGGCGGCTCAGCCGGTCGAGCAGATCGTCATCAATGCGGATGGTAATGCGCGCCATGGCGCTGAGCTCCTCACGGAGCTTCGCCAGGACGGTCATGAAGCGCTGACAACTATACTCGGCGTCCAGGCAAATCACAAGAAAATCAGGCTGTCCGACGCGTCTGACAGCGCAAAAGCGCGGGAATGCTGGACTTTTTGGAAGGGCTATGGGGTGATGTCACTAGTGTCGGACAGCAAACTTGGAATCTGTCTGACGTGTCCGACAGCATATCCTGTTGATTTCACGTCTGTTTCAGGCTCCAGCACCCGTGCGTACGGTGCATTACAAACCCCGAAGGGCGTGCGTCCGCCTGCCCGCAGCGACGGCGTCGCTGCGTCTGCTCTACCGCTGCCGGGCGCACCCTTGGCGGCTGGGTCGATGTGGGGAGATGGGCCGCGCTATGCGGCAGGCTCGCTTGTGGTGTGGGCGCGCCCATGCGACAAGGGCGGCGTGGCGAGCGGACCGGCTTCACCTAAAGGAAGTGGTCATGCCGAAAATGTCGGAACGCGATAGGCTCGCTGATCTGGTCGAGCGCGAAAAGAGAATATCGGTTGAAATCGCCACAGCGCGCCAGCGGCTGCGCGATCGCTATGCGGGGATCGTGACGGCGCTGCCGGTCGAGCAACTAACGGAACGCGAGTTCCGCGACGTGCTCGGTCTTGTGCTACGGCTTGGCGGCGCGGCGGCGTTCGGTGCGCTCAAGGGGGCGGCGGTTCCGTCCGATGCCCCCCTTTCGGGGAAAGCTGCGCCTGGCGCAACGCGCGCCAAGGGGGATGACGGCGAAGCGTCCGCCTCCCCGGCGGGGACATGAGATGTCCGCCCCCTGCCCCTTTCCGTCCTCCCGCCGCCGCGCCGTCAGGCGCGGCGGCGGCCTGAAGCACGAAAAAAGGCCAGCGCGCGAAAGCGCGCCAGCCTTGGCGAATGTCATGCAATGATGGGGCGCGGCGCTTTTGGGGGAAGCGCCGCGCTCTCATGGTTCAGACGAAGCGCCGCGCTCGCCGGAATGTATCCTCTTCCGGTGTCTGCTCGCTGCCCCTCGCCTTGCGCGGCGCGGCTGCATCCTTGGGCTTCTGGAAAGCGTGAATGGGAACGCCTTCCTTGCGCAAGGTCTGGTAGAGATTGGCCTGCAATCCCGATCCCTCGCAAAGCACGGCTTCGACCGGGCCAAGCTCGGCCAGTTTCCGGTTGCGGGTGAAAGCCGATTTGCGGCCGGTGCCATAAAGTCCGAAGGCGACAACGGGCACCCCTTCCCGCGCGGCCCATGCCGCCGCGATGGCATCCGCCCCCTTGCGCTGGCCGGTCGTTACCAGCGTCATGTGCGGTGTGCGGACCTTGATCTCGTCCAGCTTGGCCCAAAGCGGTTCCCATTCCTCCCAGATGGCAGGGCCGGAAAAGACGACAATCGGGCCTTGCGGCTCAACCCGTTCCCGCTTGGCAAGGGCACGCTCGCGCAGGAAATCGAGCGCATTGATATAACTCGCCGTGCTGACGGATGACGCCTTGCTGCCCTTGGTTGGTGCCCATGCCCGACGCCAGCAAGCGCGATACATGGCGGCGGCATAGTCGCGCATTGCCTCGAATGCGGCGCGCTGTTCGGCCAGCGATTGGCACTCAAGTTGCGCGTCTTCCAGTTCCTTGTTGAACACCTCGCCCGGCTCCATCCGCCGGGTCATCTCCCGAATTTTGTCGGCTATGCGATCCTCGCGGCGCTCCAGCGTTCCCGCGACGAAGTGGAAGCTGTTGACAATGCCCCATGCCGCATCCGGGGCGAGCGGGCTAAGGCGGGTATCGTCCAGTAGCAGGAAAAGCGACGTGATAAGCTCGCCGCATACCTTCTGCGCCGCGAAGGGTTCGGGCATGGTGTGTTCGCCCGGTTCCTCGCCCGGTTCGATGATGGACAGGGGAAGCGGATCGCCAAAGGACGCTTCAAAGGCGGGAGTTGCGGTTTCTTCGGCGTAAAGTTCCGGCAGGTCCGCGAATGTGCTAACGGCTTTCTTAGCTGATTGCTTGCTCATGGGTGTGACTCCTGATGCTCGATGATCGGTCAGGGTCCAGGGAAGCGTTCCAGCGCTCCCCCGGCCCGTCTCGGCCTAGCGCCTAGAACTGGATTTCGTCGTCCAGATCGGCCCCCGCCCCTTCGGTTGCGAGCCTGCCGCTGTCGTCGGCGGTGCTGCCCCCGAAACCGTAATCCTCGCCGTTACCGGACGGGGTTTCACGGCGCGCGCTGCGGGTGGCGGGGCCGAAGTCGTCGCGCCGTTCGTCCCTGCGCCATGCGACCTGATAGCCTTTGGCATCCGTGCCGAACAAGGCAATGGGGAGCTTTTCGGGCATACTGGGGTCGTCGATGTAGCCTTGATAATAGACCTCGCCCTTTTGCGATGTTTCTTCCCAAAGTGCGCCGACCTGCACCCACCTGTCGCCGACATTGAGCGCGAGAATTTCATAGGCAGGGGGGCGCTCGGCATCACTCTCGACAGGGCGCAATCCTAGCCTGGGCAGGTCGATCGTGCGGGTAGCAATCCACCCCATCAGACGGCCCCTATTCAGTTTAACCTCACCAATATTCATTGCCTCTACTCCAGTAAAAGTGCCTCCGGGGCCAATCCCCATCCGCACAATTACCTTACCCCCTTCCCTTTATTTGGGATATAGCATTGTTTTCTTGACAGAATTTAATCGTATCTGGTGAGCCTGAGCCAATAAAACAGACGCGGCAGCGGCCCTGAACAAAGAAAAGTATGGCGAAGCCATTCCTTCCTGATCAGCGGAGGACGGGGCGGTCGTCGTCGTTCATCGCATCCGGAGCCGCCTTCGCCGGGGCTCAAGGGCCGGGGGTGGTCCGGGGAAGCAAGGGACGTCGCGCTGCGCCCTAGTGGAGGTTGAAGAAAATGGCCTGCCGACCCTTTTGGATCAGATAATCCCGTCGGCAGGCCCATTTTCTTCTACCGGAGCTTGGGCGGAGGCAGCCCTTGCTTCCCCGGACCACCCCCGGCACGCCGAGACACTGCGGAGGCGGCTTTGGATGCGATGAACGACCTCGTCCGACGGTGATTGCGGGGTGAGGCGTCCTCGCCGAACCCCGCCGCAACCGTGCCGCCAGCGCAACGCCTGGGAGACCAGCGAAGCATGCCGCTGATCCCGCGCTACGCCGGCCCGATCCAGAACACCTCGAGGAGGCTGCTGCTGGCCTTGCGTGCCTCGACGATGACCTCTCTGTGCTCAAGCGGCGCGAAGTCCTCCGCCCCAGAGAGACGCCAGATATGGCCGTCGTCCATTTCGAGGAGGAAACCTCGTTCGCTTGGGCGCAAAGCTCCCTGAAGGCGAAGGGGTGCGGTAGCCCCGGTCACGGCGCGGGATGATGGCCGTTCCGGGCGGCCCCTGCGGAAGAGAAATGCATGTTGCCGCTCCTATCGCGATTATGATCGATCTTGAAAGCCTGTTCTTTCTATGTTCTAAGCTTAATGAAGGAGGCTTCCCATGATTGCGAACTATCTCGCCGGTTTCGATTTCAATCTGCCGCTCGTCGATGCGGTCAACGACCTCGACATCGCGGACGTGCGCAGCGAGATTGCGGCCCTGGCGCTCGGGGAAGGTCTCGATGGCGGCTATTACGAGGCGCAGGAGCTGGCCGAAGCCTTCCTGGAGGCGGCCCGCGAAGCCAATGCCGAAATCACCGATCCCGCCAGTCCGGGGCGCGAGCGCCTGGCAGATATCCTTGAACGCAATTCGCCCTATCAGCGCCGCCTGTTCGATGCGGTAGCGACGCTCCCGCTGGCGGATGCGGCGAGCCATCTCGTCTGGCTTACGGGGGTGATGCGCGAGCGCGCCGATATGTATCGTCCAGTCGCGCAGGCACGCGTTTCCACGCGCTAGGGTCGTCCGAAAGGTTGCAGCTCGAGTTGGTCAGCCGTCCGGCTCGAGTTCGGACTGGCGGTCGTAGAGGTCGAGGGATATTCCCAGCGCCACGCACTCGGACCAGTTGAGGTCGCGATGGTCGTCGCTATCGGCACTGCGCGCCATTTCGATCACGGGGTACACCGATATGATTTGCCCCGTCGGCAAACGAAATTGATTGGCCACTCCCTCTATGAGCGACGTGCCTTCGGGCACGTGGTAGCGGCCCTCGATCTTAAATTCGACGTGCATGGGCATTTCTTCCGATGATGCGTGGCAAAGATATTTGCCGCGGCGCTGTTTCGTAAAAGGCACATGGGACAATCGCACCGTCGCTACATGCGTCGCTGCGTTTTCATGTTTATGGAAAGCCTCCACACCCTCGGCCAGACGCGTGTATCGGGTCTCACCATTATTGCTACGCAGCAGGAACCGATTGGCAACCTCCGGCCAATCGGTCTAGGGAGGGGTGTCCGCCGGTGGCGGGCCGGAGCGTCGAAACTCCGGACGATAGAGTCGGCTGCAAGGCTTTTGCGGCCGGATCGCCTGTATGTATTCTCTCGTTGCGGTGGTCAAGAGTGAAGATCAGTCTTTCATAATTTCTTCCTTCTGTGCTGGGCGTCGGGGCGCTGGGCAGGATTCACTATTCTCTGCGAGGTCATGCCGGCGTTATTGTGAAAGCCTCTTCTGGAGGCATGGCCGGATGCCGTCATTTAGGGTTCTGCCACGAGTGGTGCCTTTATATGTCAACAACGCCGTATGCCTTCCATGAGGATAGACCCGACAATACGCGCTCAAGGTCACCTACCCGCCGTTCCTGCAGGTTACGCCCGTCCGGGATTGGATTCTCCCGTCCAGGTTCCGTGGTTGGGGCGATTAGCTGGTAGCCGCGGCAGATGCCGCAGGGTCCATGGTCGCCTTGCCCCAGCGGAACTCGCTCTGGTCACGCCAGATCCTGTACAATATAGTGGCGAGCTTGCGGGCCACCGCCACTTTCGCCTTGTTGAAACCGATGCGGTTCACCAAGCGCACGCCCCAGGCCTTCAGCGCCGACCATCGCTTGACGCTGATGAGCAGCACAGTTGCGGCCTGGACGAGATGCAGGCGGGTCGGCGAGTGCCCGCGCTTGCTGATGCGCCCGTGATAATCCTGCTCGCCCGATTGATATCGGCGCGGGGTGAGGCCGAGATAGACGGCGACATCGGATGCGCTCTTGAAGCGGGTCGGATCGTCGATCGTCGCGCGGAAGGCCAATGCAGTGACCGGCCCCACACCCGGGACGGTCATCAGGCGCTGGCAGATCGGTTCGGACTTGGCCACGATCTCAAGCCGCGCGTCGGCCTCGGCGATGTGTTGGGCGATGAGCCGATGCACGTCGAGCAGCGGCATCAGCAATGGCCGGATATGGAAGCCATTGTCCTGGGCCTCACAGAGCGCATCGACCACGCGATCGCGGAAGGTGTCGGCGCTGACGTTGCCCCGCGCCACAATCAGACCGAACGGCTTCAGCAAACCGCAAAGCTCGTTCTCAAGGTCGATCTTCTGCTTCACCAGGCGCGCTCGTGCGGCGAGCTGAACGCGCAGTTCCTGGCTCGCCTGCTCCTTGATGTGCACGGCCTTCATCCAGTCCGACCCGAGCCGCACCATTTCCGCCAGGCCATGCGCGTCGTTGCGATCGGTCTTCTGGCGCTTGAGCGATAGCGCCCGGTGAGCATGGACGGCATCCATCACAGTCACGTCGAGGCCCATTTTGCGCAGGCCGTGGTAGAGCCAGGATGCGAGACTGCCGGTCTCCATACCAAGCTTTAGCGGCCCTTCCATGCGCTTTTGCAAATAGCGGCCGATCTCGAACGGGTTGGTCTTCGCTTGCCCCTCCATCACGGTCTTGCCGGTGGGATCGAGAACACAGATGCTCGTGCTGCGCTGGCTGACATCTAGACCAACGCTGTATACTGCTTCATGCCGGATCACTTCTTCCGGCTTGACCTTGATGGCCATGGTCGCCTCCTGAAGTCCTTGATGATGATATTTACGGGATCACAGCCACCACAGGACCGGCCCCGATAACATCTTCGCTCAGCGTTGCCGCCACCGCAACGACCCTATATGTCCAGGCTGTTCGGCTAAAGTCTCTAGCTGCTGCCCCCACGGTAGAGGGTATCCAGACTTTATATTGCTACGTCATGATCTTCTTCTCCGTCGATCATTGCAAGTCCACATCATCCATCCCGGAGTGCAACAGTCTCTTCGCGGTCGGGCGTTTGTCGTGGCCGTTGGGCCGATCGCCTGCCGCAGTATGGGCATTCACTAGCAAAGGGTGGAGCTTCAACAAGCGTCACGAGGTTGTCACCACCTCACCTTTAGACCCGAAGTCTCCGATCCCTCCGCCTCCCGGGAGGACTGTTTCGCCGCCATTGTGCGAGCGAACCTGGTGTGAACCTGCGCGCTCAGGCCGGCAGCCGGCTCTGCATCAGCGCCCGGTGCGCCGGCACGTCGGCCGCCTTGGCCATGAAGTGGGTGCCGTCACGCCACAGACTGAACATGATGATCGCCAGCTTCCGTGCCAGCGCGACCTTCGCCTTGTTGAAGCCGATCCGCTTGCTGAGCTTGAGGCCCCAGTCCTTGAGCGTGCTGAACGACCGGGTGTTCGACAGCATGACGGTCGCGGCGCCGACCAGATGCGTGCGGGTGAGCTGGTTGCCCATCTTGCTGATGCCGCCATGCGTCAGGCTCTCGCCCGACTGGTAGACGCGCGGGGTCAGGCCCAGATAGGCGGCCACATCGTCGACATGCCGGAAGCGCGTCGGGTCCTCGATCGCGCTGTAGAACGATACGGCGGTGATCGTGCCGACGCCGGGGATCTCCATGAACCGCCTGCAGACCGGGTTCGACGCGGCCAGCAGTTCCAGCTCGCGCTCGATGCGGTTGGCCTCGACGTAGAAGCCTTCGCACAGATCGAGCAGCGGCAGGACCCGTGGTCGCAGATCGACGCCTTCAGTGTCGGCGATGAGGCACATCTGGTCGATGGCGCGGCTGCGATAGCTCGCCGCGGTTTCGGTCCCACCCTCGATCCGTCCGCCGTAGACCCGCACCAGGCCGCGGATCATCGCCTCGGTCTCGCGTCGCTGTTTTACGAGGCGGTCGCGCATGGTGAGATAGGCCCTGATCTCGAAGCACAGGTTCGATTTGACATAGACCTCGGTCAGATATTCCCGGCCCGTCCGCGTGATCTCGGCGATGCCGCGTGCGTCGTTCGTGTCGGTCTTGTTCCGCTTGACCGACAACACGCGATGCACCTGGCGCGCATCGAGCACTACAACCTGGAAGCCCTGCGCACGCAGCTTGGTCGTCAGATGCGGCGTCAGCCCGCCGCTCTCAATGCCGATCAGCGTCACATGCGATTTGAAGTTCTTGCGCAGATAACGTCCGATCTCGGTGGCGCTGCTCTTCATCGAGACCTGGTGAACAATCGCGCCGTCACAATCGAGAACGCAGACCGCCGTATTCTTGTAGCCGACATCCAGGCCAACCCAAAAGCGCGCCGCCGAAGGATCGGCCTCCGCTCGATCCATCGCCGCCAAATAGGACGGCACCACGATCTTCTTCGACATGACCGACTCCTTTCTTGCCAACATCTGGTCAACAAAGGATACCCTCGCGTCGAAGGCCGGGCAGCAGCTAAGCCACAAATGCAGGCGCGCGCCTATCGTCGCGTTTCGACCGTCCGGCTCAGAGGCCGGCATCCTTCTTCGGGAGGGTGCCCGCCGACTGAGCGGGGTTAACGGAGACTGGCTCATGACCAAGGAAATACCTGGGCTCGAAAAGGCTATAGAGTTGATGGAGGCCGCACTGGGCTGCCTCGCTGATCCCAAGGATCAGGTAGTGGCGATACGGCTGTCGCATGCGCTCGATCTTGCGCGAGAGCGCCTGCTCGAAGGCGCATGACGGCAGCGCCTGCTATCCGACGACCTATGCGGAAATCCGTTTCAGCATGTCTGCTGGCGATAGAATATTGATCGACGGCAATCCCTGAATTTCGAGCAAATCCTTGTCGCCACTCACCAGCCAGCGAGCCGATCCGGCAATGGCGGTGCGGATAAACATATCATCGTCGGGATCCCGGCTGCGGACTGGCAGGGCCGCGTCATCCAGTTCCACCCAGTCGGCGATGGCGCTGAAATCGTGCAGGATCTGGTTCCGACGCTCGATGGTCAGATATTTGTCGAATTTCGGGCGCCAAAGCCGGGATCGGAATTCCTCGAAGGTGGGCTCGGCAAAGATCAGCCGGGCATTCGCGATGACCCAGAGCGTCACTCCCGCGGGGGCTGATTCTGCCGAAAGCGCGGCGCTGATGAGGACATTCGTATCGAGAACGAAGGCATCACCCTTCATCGGAAAGCAGACGCTCCAGTTCGCTATCGGTAAGGCCCTTCTTCGCGGCCTCGCTGGCGGTATCGCGCAGCGTGCGCGCAAGCCTGTCGGCGTAGAACTCGCGCATGGCGGCATAGTCCTCCGGGGACACCATGACACCCACGACCCGATTGCGGCGCGTGACGCGCACGGGTTCGCGCTGCACACGGTCGATCAGTTCGCCGAAGCGGGTCTTGGCCTCATTGGCTGTTACGGTCTGCATATCCACCTCCATTCGATCAATTCGATCGAATCGTTCGATTCACGATCTAGGAGCGTAAAGCCGATCTTTCAAGCCATCATCCATAGCTTTGAGGCGGAACTCGGTAACGTCGCCCAGCTGCTGGGACTCACCGACGGGCAGTCGCGAGCCCGGGCGTGGCCATTCGCTTTCGGGGAAGTTCCGGGCAACTGCGGTAATGTCAGATGAGACCGCCTGACGCCAGGAAGGCCATGCGTTCGGCGTCGGTGGACAGGGCGACGAAACAGTCCTCGGCGCGGAGGAAAACGAGGACATAGCGTCCGCGCTGGCAAAGGTGCAGGATGTTGGCGCGGCTGCCTGGACTGGCGCCATCCCAGATGACGAAGCCGGCCCCTGCGAGCCCCGACATTTCGCGATCTTTCGCGCTATGGAAGGCTCGCGTGCCGGAAGGCGCGTTGGTTCGGACCTGCCGGACAGGCCATGCGCCGATATTGTGTCGGGGGTTCGGACCGCCGCAAAAGACCGTGACGTGACGAACGCCGCAATCGGCAAGGAACCGCTGGACGGCCGCGTCCGCACCGGGTGCATCGCCGATCACGACCGGCAGTTCATGGTCGATGATGACGCAGAGCCGTTCCTTCACGAGCAGCGGAAGTTGCCGGATCGACAGGGAGCCCGAAATAAAGACCGGCGGTGTGCGGGATGGAATATAGGAAGTATGGTTTGCAACGGGCATGGCTGGTGAACTCCCAAGTGAGCCTCACCACCATCCCTCCTTCTTTCCTTCACACGGCCGAGGCCAGCCACGCAGATTATGCTCCGTCCCGATGCCGGATTTCTCGGAACTGTCGCAAAAAGTCGGCCTGATCGGGGTATCGCTCAACCCACTCGGCGCGGGGGATCAGGAACCCGACAGCGATCAGCCGGCTGCGCAGGTCCGCGGTGACGATGTTCTTGAGGCGCTCGGATATCTCGAGCGGAAACGTGTGAAACTGGCATAGCCAGGATACATCGTCCGGCTCTTGATGCTGCCGGAAATACTCGGCATCGAAGAGCAGTTCGGCATTCACGACCTGATCATTTCTGATCTGCACGACATATTGGCCGCCTGGCGGCGGCGTAGCCAATCTAGGGGCCGACACCTGCAGGGCGTACCATGCGCGGGCGGATGCGAGCGCGATTCCGCTGGCGCGACCGTAGACCGCATGGAGGGTCCAGCTTACCGGATGTCCGGCAGAGCCGAGATGGAACGTGATGTCCTGCATGGTTCAGCTCCTGTGAAGAGTTGGGGCCGCGCCCCGCTTGCTTCATCGAGTCGCTTCCCGAAGTGTGTGCATCCCGCTGGCGCGAGATCGTCATTTTTGATAATTGGCGATGATCCGGCGCGCGAGCTGTTCGATTTCCCGGCGATCGGCGGTTTCGGTGCAATCGCCCGGAAAGACGACAAGATCGTCCGCCGCGGCGCCGCCCTTGCTGATGAATACCCGCCAGACATTCCGCCTAAGTTCGCCTTGGGGACGCGGGTCGATGTCCGGGTGGAACATGTCCGCCCATCGGCGCTGGTCGGGATCGTCGGAGAGGTCGGTCCAGTCGCTGAGCATTCCCCACACGGCATGACCGTCGATCACGGCATGATGCTCGCGCGCTGCCCGGCGTTCGGCCTCACGCTTGGGCGCTTCGCGTCTCTCTTTGGCCTCCGCCTGCTTCCACCGGAGCGAGGCCAGGCCGTCTTCGAGGCCCTTGATGATGTCGGGTGCCACGGCTTCCTGCCGCTTGGGCACGATATAACAGTCGCGCACGGCAGCGAGCTGCTCCGCGCCATATCGCGCAACGGTCAGCAAGGCCTGGAGTTCGGTCTTTGACAGCGTGACCCGGAGGCCGCTCGCCATGGCATGGGTTTTCATGTGCGGCGCTCCTCGTGCCAGGGTTTCAGGCCCGCAAGCGGGAGCTTGTATTCCCGCGCGGTGTGGTGGCGGCTTTCGGAAAAGAAACCCCAATGGCCGGTCGATGAATATCGCAGGAAAAAGAGCTTCTCGCCCTCCTCTGTCCTGATCCACATCCCCGGCTTGATGGAATATTGATTGGCGACGTCCATTGGCGTGCCTCCAGGCCGATGGGAATCCTGATCAGGCGACATGCAGGACCAGATCATCGTCCTTCGCCGGACGTGTCTCCGTCACGCGGAATGGTTGGAGCGGACTACCAGTACGGATGACGTACTGGTTGCGCCCGGTGGCGCTTCGACGCTGGATCGCGCAAGCGTAGGCGTGCTCCGCGCTCGCCAAACGCCCGCGAAGGGGAGAGAGTTGGACCATGATATCCTCCATGCGGTTGAGGTGAGGAAGCGTTGCCCCGCCGCGCGGGCAAGGCCGATGCGCAGATCAGGGCTTACTGCGACGGGCTGTCCCAATCAGGCGGCGACGCGGCGATAGATGGCCTCGCCGTTCGAGAAGGTGCCGAGGCGGACGAGCGTGGCAAACCGCTGTTCGAATTTTGCCTCGATCTGGTCGAACCAGCGTTGTGCCAACCCTTCCAGATCGGGGTCGATATCGTCGCGCAGAACCACCCAATAGGCGATGCAGCCGCAATATTCGGAGAGGCCGAAGCGGGCATAGCGGTTCATGGCGACAATCCGGTCCTCGCGGCCAATCCAACCGTCCGAGGTCCAAACGGAAGGATAGTGGGCGAGCACTTGCTCCCGAAAATTCTCGACGATGAAATCCCAATCGTCCTGTGCCGCGAGTTCATCGAAGTGGCGGGTATCGGGATCGTCGTCGTCCTCGATCCAGCCTGCGTCCCATTGTGCGAACGCGACATGCGCTCCGCTGGGATGGGATACCGAGCGTCCCATGGTCAGTTCCCCTCTGGGACAGGCGGCCGCAAGCCGGACGACGCGGCGGCAACAGGTCCGGAGTTCGCGGCCGGATCGGGATCCGGTGGCAAGGGTTCCGGCCTGATCGTGGGATGGGCGGGATCGGACCAGTCGATATGACGGACGATCCAGTCAGGCACGAAATCCCAGTCGAAGGACAGATCATAACGGTCGGAGACCGCACTCCAGGCTGCTTCGACGGCATCGGTCCACCCCACGACCGTCAACCGCAGGCTGGCCGTGCCGATGACGTTGCACGTCTCGCGGATGGCAAGTGCCAGGGCGATGGCGTCCGGATCGGTGGCGGGATGGTCGCGCAATGTGAGCACCGCTTCCCAGAGGCAGGCTGCGGTCTCAAGGGCAGATTCGAGAGTTTCCGTCTTCATGCCTCGACCTCCTCGTTCGCGGCTCGGCGGGCGTCGGCTTCCAGGGCGTCAAGGTCGATCGGCAACGGATTGCCCGGCTTGTCGGTGATGATGACCACCGCATCAGGCTGGTAGAAATGGTTGCCGAGCGAGGAGATGCGGATGCGAGCGACAGGCTCCCCCGACCGCACGCGCTCATTGCCTTGCCATCCCATTCGCACGGGGCGACCGTCGGCGGCTATCTCCACCGTTTTGAATACGTCATAATCGCCCTTCGAATTGGCCGAATAGAAAGCCTGTGTCGTGGCACGGATCTCGTTGGGCGTGGCCGCCCCCTGCTTGCCCTTGCGGGCCGCGACCATGCGCAGGTTCCATATCCGCTGAAGTTGCTCGGCCTGTTCGCGCGACAGATTGATCAGTGGCGCGGCGGCTGGCTTGTCCGATGCCCGCCGGGCTTTCTTCTCCGGCACGGTGTAGCCGCACGCCTGCATCAAGTCGCGCCAAGCATCTTCGCTGAGTTCGAGAGAGGCATCCGACGCGATATGCGCCGGGAGCGGGACCGGGCTTTCGAGCAGGAACTGTCCCGTGCCGCTCGCGGTGGATTTGGGACTTTCGGCGCCATGCTCGCGGGCGAAAGCCTGGATGATGACCGGGGTCAGCGCACCCTCGTAGCGCGGCACGTCGCCCAGCATCGCACGCTCGAAGGCGAGCCGGTGCAGGATATGCTCGATCCAGCGGTGGCGATTGGGGCCGTTGACGGCGAGCGTCGCACCCTCGATGCACAGTCGCCTGGCATCGGCGGGCGTGACTTCGCCTCTATCGACCTTGTGATAGAGATCGTAGTTCGCCCAGATCTTACGGGATTCCATGTTGCCGAGCGCATGGCAGATCTGTTCGTCGGTCGTGATCTGCTCCCAGATCGCGAGTGCCGCATGAGCCGCGTTGATGCCACGCTGGAAGTCGCGCAGGTCGGCCAGCAAGGTCTTGATCCGGTTGGCCCGGGTGCGCGGGTCGTTCTTGCGATTGGCGAAATGCTCGGCACTGCCGGCGCGGCCCAGCCAATAGGTCGCCGCTTTTCCGGCTTTCACGGCGGCGGTCGATGCCGAGTGCATGCGCGCCTGGGTTTTGCGCGCGCCGCGTTCGCTATGATGGCCGACCAGAATGGGTTGCCCCATGTAAAACGCCTGCGAGAGTTCGTCGGCGCGGCGGGAAAAGGCATTGGCCTGGGCATGCCGCTTGTGCGCCAGCTCCTCGAACCGTGCAGCCTTCATGGCGGCGCGCTCGGCCAGCGTCATTTCTTCCGGCTCGATCTCGCCGGCCAGTTCGAGCGCCAGGTCCTCGCGCTGCGGCGTCCATTTCGGCGCCACGAACAGGTCCTGTTTCGGTGCCCATTTGAAGCCTGCTTCCTTGACCCGTGCATAGGTCTCGGCATCGAGGCGCGATGAGGCGTAGATGCGGATCTTGTTATCTTCGGCGCTGTAGGTTGCGGTGAAGCTGGTCATTACTCGTCCTTTCAAGCGCGCGTCGGGGCGAGCCAGAGCAGCGCGGCGGATTGGCATTTCCCCAGAATCACGAAGCCCGGCGCGATGGCCGGGCTTCGTGAATGGTTGGGAGCGTCGGGAGAGGATCGGCTATTCGCGCAGGTCTCCAGCAGCGATATCGCTGAGCCATGATGCAGCCTCTTCAAAATCTGCGTCGTCCTCGTCGACCAATGCCGCGGGTGCCACCGCTCCTGTGCGGCCGAGCTGACCGAGGCGCTGGATGGCCGCATAGAGGACCGGCGCAAGCTGCTTCGGTGTTGCGGTGTCGATATCGGAAGTGGTCATGCAAATGCTCCTGATTGGGGAGGGATGGTCGGGAACGGCCCGCGGCGCGGGCGATACGATCCGGCACGTCCGACCAGTCGTGCCGGAAACCATGGAAAGAGCGGCTTCAGCCTGTCTCTTCAGGCAGGAGATCTCCGCCGAAGTCGAAACGCCTTCTCGTCCAGGGTTTCGATATCGACATAGTGTCTGCCGCCTCTGCGGCGTTTGCGAATGCGACCGTCCACGAATGCATCGGCCCAACGCTTCGATTCCGCCGCTCGGGCGCCGCCGGAGCATTCGTCGGCCTGCTCGAAAATCGTATAGGCCAGCGCATATTGCTCGCGCTCCGGAAGCTCGAGGAGCGCATTGGCAATCGGCAAGGCGCCGTCATTGAACTCAAGAACATGAAGACCACGTCCATTCCGCATGAGGATGGCGATACGGCCCTTGCTGCCGATGCCCGTCGGTCGGGCGATCTGCACGTCATGCGAGCCATAGGTGATCGATACGCGCGAGGTTTCGGAATCTCCGCGATGAAAGACGCGGTCGTCGCGATTGGGAAGAGGATGGGCGAGAACTTCAAAGCTGTCGAAGCTCTCGACCCTGCGAATGTCGTTGTGTCCGATGATGCCCATGGCGGTCATTCTCCTGCTACCGACGCGGCGGCCGGAGCTTCGGCGGCGCTGGCCGCGTCGAGGCGGTCGATCCAGGCCGGATCTATGCAGTCGCTCTCGACGGCCCAATCGCTGACCGACGCGGGAATGGGACCGCCATGGTCTCGGGGCACCATGACGAGGTTGTCGGGATCAGCCCCCTCGACATCGTAGTCGACCACGCGCACCTTGGTCGGTCGGTCGGCAACGACACCCTCGACAAGCCCGCCGTCGAGTTCGACCACGATATTGACTTCCGGTGGGGGCAGGATGCCGCAATTGAGCCGCTCGCAGAGGCCATCGATCTCTTCGCTGGTCAGCGGCACATAGCGGCCGCCATTGGTGGCGATGTCGAGAAGATCGGGTGGGCAGGTCCGTCGCTGGTGGCCGCGCAGGGCGGCAAGGACAGTGGCCAGTTCGCGATCATCGACGGCGAGCGCCGACAGCCCATGGGCTTCGACCTTTTCGACCCACACGTCGAAACCGGCGGTATCGGCAAATGCGGTGTGGTCTATGTCTCCGATATCTATGCCCTGCATGGCGAGCCGCCGGCACTGAGCCGCAACCAGCCCCAGTCGCCAGCTGCTCACATCGACTGGCTGCAGGGTCTCAGGATCGAGATCGGCGCGCAGCACGTTCACCAGATCGGTGGCGAAGACGTCTGCGAAACGCTCGTCGGCGTGAAAGCTCATGACCTCGCCGGGCTGCGAGAAATGTGTTCCGGTGACGACGAAAATGTCCATGACGGAGTCTCCATGCAATGATGACGGGATGAGCGACGGCGATCAGGCGGCGCGGCGGCCAGCGTCCTGGCGAAGCCCGAGATTGGCGACGGTAAGAAGGTCGCACCGAGGCTCGAGACGATCGAAAGCGTCCGTCAGGTCGTCGATGTCGGCCCAGGTGCAGGCATCGCCAGGATCGGTGTCGAGTTGGAAGACGATTGGCGTGAGGTTCGCGGTCATCTCGGGGAAGCTGGCGCGGATGATCAGCGTCTCGATCCGGCGTGCAAGGGCGCCTATGCGAGAGGCAAGTCCGCTTCGCTGGTGATGGGCCATCTCGAAATAGCGCGTGGGTGCGAGCATCGGGCCGAGGCGAACGCAGGGGATGCGACCGATGATCGTCGGACCAGGAACCGTGCCTCCTAGCGCCCGTCGCTCGGATGAAACCGTGTCGGCGGGTACCAATGCGCGGTAGACATAGTGCGGTAGCGTCCCCGCGATACTGGAACGGGTGACGATGATTTCCATGATGGGGACTCCTTCAGGCGACGAGGCGATCGAAAGCGGTGTCGGACGGCGGAAGATGGAGGTCGCGGCGAATACGGGCCGCGAACCGCGCAGGCCGGATCAATTCCTCGACCGACGCGAAGTTGTTGCGCTCGCCGATATGGTCGTTGCGGCCTGTGACCTTGCGGAACATGACTTCGCGGCCCGGCCCCATAAGGCCAAGACTGAGCTGGACGTAGATGCTCGCTCCGTGCAGCGTGACTTCACCCGAAACCGCAGCGCCGCCGCGGTTTACCGAGATGCCGTAGCTATCTTCGGTCAGGCCGAGCGCGTCGGCAAGCGCCCGCAGCGCCTTGCGGGCATCGGAATGGAACAACTTCTTCGCGCGTTCGTCATAGGCGACGCCTTTGCGGGCCAAGGCAATCAGCGCAGGCTTGCGCCGGAGGTCGGCGATGGCGTCCATGCAAGCGCGACGCAGTTCAACATTGGAGCCCTCGATTTGCGCGGCGATCGCGCCGAGATGACGGGCGAGCAGGATGACGGCTGGATCGCCATCCTGCGGCCGCCCCGCGTTGCGGCAATCCTCGATGGCGGCATTGAGCGCATATAAGGCCGTGGGCAGCGTGATCAGCGTGGAAGGATCGAGCGCCTGCTGAAACCGAAAGGCGATATCGTAGGACATGGAGAGATGCTCCTGAGGCTTGGACGCATCATCACGCCCGCCTCAACACCTCCCCCTTCCCTTCAACCGGATGGGTCACCACTCGAAACAAGGCAGCCGATCAGTGGCGGGAGCGTCACGGTCGAGCAGCAGATAGGTGCAGCCCTGATCCCGTGCGAATGTCAGCGCATGGAAGAGATCGTCGGGGATCTCCAGATAGTCGCCGAATGAGGACCGCAGCGCACATATGAACCAGCCATAGTGGGTATCGGCGACGCTGACGGGGCGATCGGATGGATCGAGGGTCAGCCATTTGTCGATCTTTACCGTCGTTTGCCATGAGATATGGCTTGAGGAGAGCGCCAGATAGTTTCCGGTTTCGAGACCGTTGGCATCATCGTCAAAATCGGGGTCGATCAATTCAATGCGGCTGGTGAGCTGGTCTTCCTGATGGCGATCGAAATAATCGCGCACCAGTGTTTGGGAGTCGAGAAGAGCTGGATCGCGTGGGTCGTTGATCTCGGCCCATTGCGTCCGGCAGAAGACCGCCACCTTATTCCGTAGCGCCTTGTGGCTGAGGGCGACGGCGACGCTGGTGCCAGTGCCATGCCCGATAGTGGCCAAATGGACGGCAACGGACCATGGTGCCGGCCTCTGTTCGATGCAGGCGATCGCGGCATCGAGATCGGCAACGACCTCCATGTCGGCGTCTGCCCGATCAACAGAGGCTGAAAGGGCCGTCCTGGCACGTGTCAGCAAGGCGACGTGTGCAGATCGCGTATGATTTATCATGGAAATACCCCTCTTTTCGCGTCCTACACTATTGGGCCGATCTGGCTCGGCGTACTCGTCAGCAGTCCGTCGACAATGTCGCAGGCAAAGGTGAAATCCGCCTTTGGGTCATCATGCCCTGGCTTCATCCCGAGAGCGTCATGGAGCGCATCCGCAAGGTCCTCATGATCAAGGCAGCCCGCGTCTCCGACGACGGCAATGCGTGCCTCATGAGCATAGGGACGGTCGATTTGAAGTTCGATGAAGCAGGTCCCCGGATGGCTGTGGAAGGACGCGATACGACCGGACAGAATGGTCGCGCCGGCTCGCTGCGATGCTTGCGCAAGACCCGTGTCGCGGCATAGCTTCAGCTCGTTCTTTGCCGCGCGGAAGATATTGATGCGGGCGGCCCCGTCAGCGTAGCTCGCAATCCGGCGCGCGGCGTCCGCGATCGGCCCTTCATGATCCGCATCGATGGAGGCCATTTCCTCGGCCAGCCAGTCGCGGACTAGGCGGACCTTGTCGGCATAGGTTTCGTCGCCGATCATAGCGTCGTCCCAATAGGCTGTGGCGATGGTCAGCAATTCTGCGGCGCCATTGCGATCCGGGATATGCCGGAAGTCCAGTTCGGCCTCATCGAGCGTCTTGTTCGTTGGATGTGCGGTTCGTTCCATCCTTAACCTCCGGTAGGGCAGCCCGGATCCTCTCGACCCAGGCCCCTGGATTGTTGTGATGTTCAAGGAATTCGTGCGTCCATTGGAACACGGTTTCTGTATCGGGCTCGACCATGCTGAGGGCTTCGCCGTACTCGGGATGGTGTGCGCCTTTGCAGCTGTTCTTCATGAAGATGAGCGCCCCTGCGCACATCGCCCGCGCGACTGTCCCGTCACCAGGAATGGTCTTGTGGCAGGGCAGCGGCGGTCCATCGAACTGGATCTGCCGGGTGAAGTCCTCCGGTTGGTAGCCCCCGAGCCATCCCGCGGGATGGGTGCGCCGCCACGGGCATTCGTTGCACGGCGTGGTGAGGACGGCCTTAGTCACGGGCGCACCCGAACGCGTCGGTCGGATGTCTCGCGGTCAACGTCGAGGCGATAGGCCAGGAACGGGCGCGCGACAGATACGCGGGCGCGGGAGCATGTGATGCCATTGGAGTTCTCCGCAGGGAATGGATGGAAGATCGGCCAGTCCGTGCCCAGTCGCACCATCAAGCCGCCCTCAACCCTCCCCCTCTCCTCCAATCACCAAGGAGTAGATCGGCAATTCGGCAGAGATGGCTGTCGTGCTCACGGAAGTTTCTGGCAGCACCAATTATCCCTTGCTATCGGCAAGCGTCGTCCGCAGTCCGCACGTCCCACCGGAAAGAACAATTCCATGACCGAAAGCGTCGATCCGACCGAAACGCTCATCACGCTCACCGCCGACATCGTGGCGGCGCATGTGACCAACAACAGCGTGGCGGTTGGTGACCTGGGCCAATTGATTCAGAATGTGCACTTTGCGTTGAGCGCCCTGGGACAACCCAAGGTGGAACCTGAGGTCAAGCCAGAACCCGCGGTTTCGATCAGATCATCGGTGAAGCCAGAACACATAGTCTGTCTCGAAGACGGAAAGAAACTCAAGATGCTCAAGCGTCACTTGATGACACACTATCAGATGACGCCCGACCAATATCGCGCGAAGTGGGGTCTTCCTTCCGATTATCCGATGGTGGCCCCGAACTATGCCGAGCGGCGGCGTACGCTGGCGAAGTCGATTGGCCTCGGCCGCAAGCCCCGAACCCAGGCCCCGGCGAAAGCGCCTGAAGCTGCAGAACTAGTCAAGAGTCCCGCAAAGACGCCGATCGCTCGCCGTCCGCGCAAGAAGGCAGCCAAAATTCCACCAGCTTGACCCGCAGCGTTCGCACGGCGCAATCACCTGTGATGGGTAATAGCCGCGTCCACTGATCCCTGCGCTCAAGCCATGCAGTGAAGCCCGCAGTGCGGAGGGCGTCAGGTTGTGGGTGTCGCTGCCCTTTCAGAGAAACGCGTGCTTTTTCGTGACGATCTCGGTATCGACCGTTAGGATGTCATTCCATATTTGTGGATGCGATGTGCAAGGAAGGCAAAAAGGGTCTTATGACTCCGATCGACGGTATTGCCTGGATCGATTGTCGCGAACAGCGGCCGCCAAAGCCTTCAACACCCTTTGAGGTATACTTAGTGTGGGTGGTTCAACTTCACGAAAAAGCCACGGGCATGTGTGCCCTATGGCAATTCAGCCGTGAAGACAACGATTGGGTGCCCCTCCCGAGGGGAATCACAGGCGCCGAGCAGATCGTAACCCACTATAGTGAGGTATTGCAGATACTAGGGTCTCCTCCCCCCCAACCGGATGGTCCTCGCGGCAAGGACTTTATGTGAAGCCATACTTGTTCCTTCACCGGGGAAGCACGGTCCAGGCTAGCTGAACGCGGGACTGACATCACGGCTTGACCGACCGCAGCACCACCGACAGCAGTCTGGGCGAATCACCAGCAGGAATGCGAACGATCGCCCGCTCGCTCATCGAAGCCAACGACCTGGCCCAGGCCATCGAGATGATGTCGAGACCCCCCTGCGCCGTGGCCCACGGGGTCGTTGAGGTATGGCCCCTGGAGGAACCGTCATAGGCCGATTGCGATAGGAGGCGCCGCCGACCGGTCAAGCCGCTTGGGGCAAAGACGTGTCTTCGTCGGTTCCCTGTTCGACCAAGGGCGCTCCGTCCTCGTTCCCTGGCTCGAATTCGCCCTTGGTGTTCGCCAGTTCGGCCTTGAGTTCGGCGAGTTCCTGGAGCTTCTCGTCGAGCAGTGCGGCGTCAGGGAAGAGCTGGCCCACACGCGCCTCGAACGCAGGGAGCCGTCGTTCGTGGGCCTGGAGCGTCGCTCTGATGGTATCGAGATCGGTATCGAGATTGCGAATGGAGGAGTCGATCCGGCCGACTACCGTGCTCGGCCGCGTCTTGTCGGTGACTTCGAATTTGTCGTTCTCACCGTGATGCTGCATCGCGACCACGGTGCAGAGGTAGCGTTTTCCATCGGTGTTCAAGGCCTCGTAAGCCGACATTTCCAAGTCGATGCCGTTGACGGTGCCGAGCGTCCAGCGCGCCTCGGTGCCGTCCTTACGCATCCGGTTGGCATATCCTAGGATGCGTTCGCCGACGGCAGTGCGATCGGTAATTTTCGTGCCGTCGCAATCGAGCAGAAGCGCGTCGCCGCCTGGGAGAACGCGCCGGGCAATATCGGCTTCCAGCAGCGCAATCTGCTTGTGGCAATCCTCGATCTCCCGGGTCGTTCGCCTGATGGTGCTGCGGATATTGTGCTGATCGTCAATGTGAGCATCGCGCAGGCGCTGGAGCCGCGCGACCTCGGAGTCGAGACCGGCTTTGCGCATCAGCCGGTCGTCGCCAGACGCGAGGGCCTTGGCCAAGGCGAACTGGTTGACGTTGGAACTGACGTCCTCGATCCGGCGGATCGAGCGGTCGCCCGACATGGCCATGTTGATGAAGCGGGCCTTGCGCTCGAGCATCTGCCAGTTGGTCGCGTCCATCGAGCCGCTGGTGGCATAGCCGTAAAGCTCGATTTCGTCGTTCTGATTGCCCTGCCGCTCGATGCGCCCTTCCCGCTGCTCGATATCGGATGGCAGCCAGGGAACGTCGAGATGATGCAGGGCTTTCAACCGCTGCTGCGCGTTGACGCCGGTGCCCATGGTCGCCGTAGACCCGAGCACGAACCGCTTGCGCCCCTGGTTGAGGTCATTGAACAGCCGCTGCTTCGCGCTGTTTTTCTTATAATGCTGCATGAAGGCGATCTGATCGGCAGGGACGCCCATCGCGACAAGCCGATCGCGGATCCAGACATAGGCGGAGAAGCCTCTTGTTTCGAGCGCCGCTTCGGTGCCGAGATCGGAGAAGATCATCTGCACAGCGCCGGGCAGCGGATAGGGCTTGCTGGTTTCCGGATCGTTATAGCAATAGTCGGCCGTCTCTTCCCAGATGCGATAGGCGTTCTCGATCAGGAGATTGAGCTTGTTGCCCTCCTCGTTTCCGACGCCGGTCTCGACAAACCGCAAGTCGATTGCGGAGTGTCGTCCATCGGTGATCACCGACAGGAGGATGTCGTCGCCCTTTTGGGGGCGCCCGTTGCGGTTCTCGATCGCCTTGATGCGCTGAGCCAGCACGCGCTGATAAGCTTTGAAGGGCGCGCCCGACTTGGCGACGACGATCTGCCGCTTCCCGCCCTTGATGGTCGGAAGTTTGACATACTGCCGCAGATCGTCCTTCAGGACGACATCGGCGACCGAGCGATACATCGCCATCAAGTCGGCGACATTGACGAATTCGCAGAAGCGCGTGACCGGCTTGTAGCTTCCGCTCGGCTGAAGTTCGAGTTCGGTGCGTGTATCCCCGAAAGCGGCCGCCCAGGCGTCGAACTCGTGCAATCCCTTGGCGTGGAGCTCCTCGGGCTGCATGAAGCGTTGCAGCGTATACATTTCGCCGAGCGTGTTAGTGATCGGGGTTCCCGATGACAGGATCAGTTGGCGTCCGGGATTGATGTCGGCAAGATATCGGCTCTTCACGAAGAGATCCCACGCACGCTGGGAACCGGCCGGATCGACGCCTTTGAGATCGCCGAGGTTCGTCGCGAAGGTCAGCTTGCGGAACTGCTGGGCCTCGTCGACCAGGATCTGATCGATACCGATCTCACCTATGTGGACGAGATCGTCCTTGCGGGCCTTCAGGTTGTCGAGCTTGCTTTTCAGGCCCTCCTTCAGACGCTCAACACGCTTGCGGGACACGCGGTCCTGATTGTCGATGCCGGTGATCAGGACCTCGTAGCTGTCGAGCTGATCTTCGATGAGCCGCTTTTCGAACGACGTCGGCGTCGGGATGAACTTGAAGGCATCATGGGTGATGATGATCGCATCCCAGTTGCCGGTCGTCGCGCGCGCCAGGAATCGCTGCCGCTTTTCCTTCACGAAGTTCGTATCGTCGGCGACCAGGATGCGTGCCGTCGGATAGAGCATCAGGAATTCGCGCGCGATCTGCGCGAGGCAGTGGTTGGGCACAGTAATCATCGGTTTGTTGGCAAGACCGAGACGACGCTGCTCCATCACGGCGGCGCACAGGCTGAAGGTCTTTCCAGCGCCGACCGAATGGGCGACATAGGTCGCTCCCGACGAAATGATGCGCCAGACGACACGCTTCTGGTGGTCGCGCATCCTGATGGTCGTCGAGGCGCCGGGCAGCTTGAGATGCTGCCCGTTGAAGCTCCGGGGCACGAGATTGTTGTAGGCATCGTTGTAGATACGAACGAGGCGATCGGCGCGGTCGCTATCCTGCCAGACCCAGGTTTCGAAGGTCGACTTGATGCTTGCAAGCTTTTCCTTCGCGGCTTCGGTATCCGTGACGTTGAGTTCGCGGCGCTCCGAACCGTTCTCGTCCCGATAGGTGTCGTAGATCTTGGGGATATGGGAATTGAGGGCGTCTTCGAGCAGGTCTCCCGCCCCGCGCCGTGCCGTACCCCAGGTCGAGGACGAACTGGCCTGGCCCTGGAACGGGGCCTTGTCGACCGTCCAGCTCGCGAGCTCGACGGTATGACGGATCGTCGTGTCGACCTCCATGATCTCGGCAATGAAGGTCTCGATGACATCGACGGGAATCCAGGGTGCGCCGAGGCGGGCCGTGATCTCGCTGGGCTTGAGATCGACCGGCTGGACCGCTTCAAGCGCGCTAACAGTCGCCTGGAAGCGCGGATCGGTCTCGGCCATTTCGCGGGAAAGCGCGAGCTTGGTGCGGACCGGCCCGGAAAGCGCTTCATCGGCCGTGACCCAGTTGTCGAAATGGGGCGTGCTGCGAACGGGGTCGAGATAGACATCGCCGGTAAGGTCGGCGAGCGCCTCGGCCTCGGTGACGCCGAGCATGTGGGCGATCAGGGGGATATCGACGCGGCCGCGCTCGTGGAGCGTCAGCGCAAGTGCGTCCTGCGCCGAGTGGATTTCCTGGACGACGGGCGGCTTGACGACGCGCTCGCTGAAGATCGGACCCGGCACGCCGACGTCGCTGATCTCGTCATAGGCCTCGATCGACGCGACCAGCCAGACATCGGGGTCGTCGAGGAAGGGCTGGAGATTGGGGCGGCGCTGATATTCCTTCTCGGCGCCGGTTTCCGGATCGGTGCGGATGCTGGTGATGGTGCGGTTGATCGGCCCGTATTTCCTGGTGAACTGCCGGTATTGGGCGAGCAGCTTCTCCTGGGAGGCGGCATAGGGCTGGTCATTGAGCTGGGCGCGCAGAATCGCGCGGACGGTATCGCGGATCGGGATGAGGCCCTTGATGATGGCGGCGTGCTTGGGAAAGAGGCCGGTGCCGCCGCGGCCGGATTTCACGCCGACGACGGAGGGAATGCCATTGACGATCTGGTTCAGCACGCCGCCCGAGACGAGATAGCTGCCTTCCTTGAACTCGGCTTCGTCGGCCGCCGTCCCGACTTCCACGCTCGTCGTGATGTCCAGCGTGTCGCGTAGCGATGCCGTGCGCTCGATCGGTTTGCAGGCGCCTTCATGCTTCGATGCGATCGCGGACAAGGTGGCCGCGAGTGTCGCGCCTACGTCGGCACCGGCCTCTGCCGCGCAATTATAGTCCATACCGAACTGGCCGTTTCGCCATTCATGGCGGCCGAGCACATGGTCGGGATTGTCGAGAAAATAGCGATTGATCCTAAGCGGCCCCTCGCCCTCATCGCTGTCGGGCACCTCGCCCAGCTCGATCCATTTCTGTGGCCGCCACGGGAGATCGGGCGCGTGTTTCTGGAAGAGAAGGATATCGACAACGACGTCCGTGCCCGCCTCGTCCCGCATGGCCTTGGCCGGAAGGCGCACGGCGCCGAGCAAATCCGCGATGCCCGCAATATGATCGCGCGCCTTGGGATCACTCTTGTCGAGCGAATATCGCGACGTCACGAACAGAGCGATGCCGCCCGGCCGAAGTTGCTCCAGCGATCGCGCGATGAAGAAGTCGTGGAGTGACAGGCCGAGCCGCCCAAGCTCGGTCCGGTTGCGGATGGAGAGATTCGAGAAAGGCGGGTTGCCGATGGCAAGGTCGAAGTCGGCCGAAAGCGAAGCCTTGTCGAAATCGATGCAGCGGATCACCTGGTTGGGATAGAGCGCCTTCGCGACCCGGGCGGTGACGGGGTCATTCTCGATGCCGACGAACACCGTATCCTTCCATAGCGTGTCGGGCCGAAGCCCCATAAAAAGGCCGCTGCCGCATCCCGGCTCGAGCACCTGGCCGCCGGTGAAGCCGAGGGTCCGGGCGGCGTTCCACATCGCCCGGATAATATATTCGGGCGTATAGTGGGCATATTGCGTTGCGCGTTTGAGCGAGTTCAGCTCGGTGTCGGTCGTTTCCTCGACAAGCCTCCGTCCGAGGTCTTCCCAGCCCTCGCGATACTCGTCTCCGCGACGGGCGAAGACATTGTTGGCAAGGTCGGAGGCGCCGAACCCGATGAATTTGGCGATTGCCTCCTGCTCGTCCGCCGTCGCCGGCCGCCCCTCGCGGTCAAGCATGTTCAAGAGCCTGATCGCCTCGATATTATCCTGGGCGCGGCCCTTCCAGGAGGCCGCCAGGGTCCGGCCTCCGGCGAAAGAGAAGTCGATCGAGGCCGGGTGCGATGGTCCGGCGGTGTCGACGACGGCCACCGAAAAGAGCGTCGGCTGCTCAATGGGAGGTAGGACCGTCTTGGCGGGCGCGATCGGCTGGTCGAAGTCGAGGCACAGCTGGAGAGCCAGCGCGGATGCACTGTTTCGCATGGATGCTTCCTTTTTTGGGTTTCGCGGGCGCGGCGTGGCGGCCCAGCGGGATGTCAGGCTGGTCGGGTGTCAGGGCGTGGTGAGCAGCCGAGCGTGGGGCGTCGGTTGAGGCGCTGCTTCAGCCGAGGCGAAGCGACGCGGCATATTGGCGCAGCAGGTCGGCCATCGCGGCTCGGGCATGGGCCTTGTTGCCGATCACGATCTCGGGATGGAGTTCCTGCCCAAGCGGGGTGCGGTAGCCATGCGCGAGGCCGCCGCTTGCGTCCTCGACGATAATGCGGTGACCGCGATGCTGCGCCGGTCCGGCATAGCGGGCGGTGAAATCGCCGAGGCGCCCCGAAAGCCCCGCGGCCATTTTGCTCCAACGAATATGGCCGGCGGCGAACTGGTCGCCGGGCGCGCGGCCACGGGCGAGCCACAGGCGGAATTGCGCACGCTGCTGGAGCACCGAATTGCGAGTTCTCTCCATCGTTCGCACGAGCGGCAGGATATCGGCGTCCGCGTCGAGCCGCCTGAGTTCCGCGTCGTCGGCCACTACCAGAAGGTCGGTATAGTCGCCTTGACGCAGGCGCTCCCGGAGCGCAGCTCCATCGTCTGGAATCACGCCGATCGTCGCCGAATGGGGTCGCAGTCCAGACTCCGTCCCGATCACATAGAGCGTCGCGTCTTCATGTCCGGGCCGTGCCCGCAGCATCGCGAGAATGCCGATCGCCCCGGTCTCGCGTTCCGACGCTCCAAGGATAAGCAGCCGCCGATGCCATGAGACGGGCGCCGGAGTGTCGGTCGGGCCTGGCCATTGGCCGGGAAGCGGTCGTGCGACGCGCGGGTTGTCAGGGCACTTGAATTCAGACGGCGCAGCCGCGAAGGATCGACGGGCGACGTCGAAGATGTCGTCGGGTTGGCCACCACCATCCAGGAACCCCTGATGGTATGCCGGTCGGCGAACATCCGGTTCCCCAGCGCAAGGCGGAGACGGCGGCCGGGATTCCCAGCCTGCCCGACCAGCATAGAGTCCGTTGGCGTAAGCGACCGCGGCGTCCCAATCATAGCCATGAACGTCACGAGCATGGAGGATGGCGGGGTTTCGGCTGTCGGTGCTGCCTTCGGCGATCTGGCGTTCGATGCAGGCGAAGTTCGTGGACTGGCGCTGCCGTTCGGTCTCCAGTCCGATCGCCTCGTGGAGTGGGCGAAGCGCCTGGACACGCTCGCGGCCGCGCGCCATGCGGGCGTCCAGAGGCGCGTCGTTCGGCAGGTCGGGAAAGCGGCGCCAAGCGTCGGCGAGCGCGTGCGCATGGTGGGCCGGACGGCCGCGCGCCATCCAGCATCCCGCATCGGCGGGATTGAATGTATCGGTCATGACGATCTCCGTCCGGGCGGTCAGCGACTGGCGAGCAGCACGTCGAGGGCGCGAGCGATCACGTCGTCGCCGGCGTCATTGACAATGACAGCATCGGGATTGGTGGCGCGCACGGCGCGGGCGATGATCGCGAGCTGCCGCTTGCGCAGCGGATATTGCAGGATCTGATCGTGTTCGATCGCGATCAGATTGGTGCGGAGAAGGCGCTTGAGGCGCTTGCCCTCGACGGCGCGAGTGAGAAGGTCGCTCACCTCGATCTCAAGATCATGATCGCAGGCGAGGTCGTCGCCAAGGCTGCGCGGGAGTCTATTTGCCGCCAGCCAGGCATTGACTTCGGCCTCGGTCCACCGGCCAACCTGACGATAGAAGTCGGCCCCGCCCGTTCCCTGGTTGCGCGCATGGAAGGCCAGTTCGCCGTCGATCCAGATCTCGGCTGCAAAAGCGGCGGTTTCCTGCGATAGCGCGGCATTGTAGGAGATGCGCCGTAGTTCGATTTTCATGGGAGGTGCTCCAGACTGCTCCACCAAACGGAGCGCCTATCTCCTTCCCCCTCCCCTTTCTTCGGTCAGCGCGGCGCGTCCTCGTAAGGTCGGTATTCCGCATCGTACGAGCAGCTATTCTCGAACTCCGGATCATCCGCTTCGTCGACCAGAAAAGCGGTGATTTCTTCGGCGGGCTCCGCCCCCAGCACCGCGGCGGCATTCGGCAGGAGACGAACAGGGAAAATCCCGCGCCCGACGATGGATTCAGCCTGCCGCATGGCGTCGGCGTGATCCTCGGCGGTCACCGCTATCTTGACCCTGATGGTCGTATAGACATGGACGAAATGCGGTTTCATGCGGGCAGCTCCGACCAGCCACCGGCGGCGCTGATCCAGACCATCCCAACCGCGGCGGGACGCGTCTCGAACCTGTCACTATCCTTGGCGAGGGCATCGCGGACGGTGATGCTGCCGCGGTCGTTGGCGCGCAGCGGCGCTCGTCCGCCGAGCACGATCACGTCGCCGCCCCCGCCTGGCATGTGAACCACGTCGCCGGGTTTGACCTTGGCGGCGAGAACGCGGCCAATCGTATAGTGGAGTGTCCAATCATTGTCGGTAATAGGTGTCATGCGCTCTATCCTTCCAAAAGGGAGAAAGCAGGGACGGGCGGGACTGCTTGGGCGGAGCTAGGTGCTATCCTTCAACCGTGATCTCGTCCGTGTCGAAATCAGTCAGTTCTTCCGGGTCGATCAGTAACTCGGTGTAATCTTTCGCGCCGGGAACCTCCCAAGCATCTGCGCCTTCCCGGGCCATCTCGATTGCCTGTTGCGCCGAAATTTCCGCATTTGGTGCGTCGATCACGATACGTTGATTGACCCAGAGCCGCGCGATCACCTGAACTTCAAATTGAGGCATATTCGTTCTCCTTCAGTCTCGCTCAGCGGTGTCAGCGCGACCCTTGAGTGCGCCGATTTCGGGGGTGAAAGGGGGCGGCACGGATGCGCTGCTATCCAAAGGTGGCCCGTTTCCGGATGGTGAGGCGTCGGCAGACCGTCGAAGACATGCCGTCCGAGCCAGTACGGCTTCAGTCGTTGCGCGGCAGAGGAATCGGGACCGCCTGCCCGCTCGCAAGATTGATGAAACCACCCGCGTGGCCAATGGAGCCTCGGCCGAGCAGATCGAACAGCAGCGCGAGGGCGTGGCTCGCCATGACGCGGTTCACGAACAGCGACTGGCGCTCCAGCGCCTCGGCAACCGAGCAGGACGGGGCATTGTCGTCGGGCACGGTGTCGTCGGCGAGTTCGGGGAAATATTCGAGCACGGTCGGAAGGCGCGCCTTATCCTTCACGGCCTCTCTGCCGGGGCAGCCGATCAGATATTGTCCGTCGTTCGCGCGATTGCCGAGATCCATCCAGTATGGGGGGATGTTCCTTCCCTCGGCAAGCGCTGCTCCGATCGCGCGGCGCGCCGAGGCCGTATCGACGCAGGTTATTAGGATATCGGAACCTTCGAGACCGACCGCGCTGGGCGCCCGGCCGTGAACGGCCTTCCAGCTGAGCCCGTGCGCGAGATTGATCCGCTCCGTCAGCGTGCGTGATCTGCCCCCTTCTGAGTGGTCCAAAATTGATGATATTTTGGATTACGAAGGAGACATGGAATGCCGAGCAAGAAGCATCGCCCGGAAGAGATTATCGGCAAGCTGCGTGAAGCGGAGGTTGTGC
>JBHSCB010000027.1:0-50397 GCA_042650965.1 Novosphingobium lubricantis
TCGCAGACGCCATGATCATCGGGTTCGGCGTCATCTGGTACGGCGCATAGTGATGCTCCGATACCGAAACCCAGTCAAAACCCAGCGCCTCGGCCCGCTCCACCATCTCCAGATACCGCGCATACGATCCCTGCGCCACTCCCGCATCGCAATACTCCGGCGACGCAGGCCATACCTCAATCCCAGGCGCAGGCCCATCGTAACCCGTCATGCACAAATACGACACTTTCATCTTTCCGCTCCTGGATTGTTGTGTGGCGGGGACCGGCGCTTAATCCGATTCCGATGCTCTAATCATGCATGATTTGTGTATAATGCACAATATGGCAACTTCACGTTCGTTTGACGAAGCGTCCAGCCCGGCAGACGGACATTGCCATGCGCCTGGCACAACGGTCTGGCCGTCAGCGTAATGGACTCGCCCCTAGAGGCTGAAGCCACCATCGACGATCAGCGTCTGCCCGGTAATGTAACTGGCCCGGTCGGAGGTCAGGAACGCCGCAGCGGCGGCAATATCCTGCGCCGAACCGAAGCGTCGCAAGGCGATGCGGCGGCGTTGCGTTTCCCAGACTTCGGGCGAATAGAGATCGTTGAGGAACTGCGCGCCCAGCCCGGCGTCGATGATCCCCGGCGCGACGGCATTGGCGCGGATGCCTGCCCGGCCCTCTTCCTTCGCCACGGCGCGGCACAGGGATTCGATCGCGGCCTTGGGCACCGAAGAAAGGGCATCGCCAGGGGGGTAGCTGTAATTGGCAACCGAGGAAATGGCGGTAATCGCGCCGCCGCCATTGGCCCGCAACACCGGAATGGCCGCAGCGACCACGCGCGTGAAGCCGATCAGTTCGACCTCGAACACCTGCCGCCACTGCGCTTCGGTTATGGTGCTGACGAATGGCTGCGCGATGGCCACGCCGCCTGCAAAGACAATGCCGCCCAGGGGCAAGGCCGCATCGTTGGCCATGGCGACCGCCGCTGCGATGCCCGGCGCATCGGCCAGATCACAATGCACGGCCACGCCACGGCCATCAAGGTCTGCTGCCACCGCTTGCGCGGCATCCAGACCCGACCGGTACCCCACCGCCACGCGCCGCCAGTCTGGCGCCAGCGCACGGCAGATCGCCGCGCCCAGCCCGCCGGATCCGCCGACGACCAGGACGCTGGCCTGTTTCATGCCGGAACCGGGCAATAGCGGGAAAGGTAATCCAGCAAGGTATCGGCAAAGATATCGTTGCTGTCACCTGTCACCATGTGGCCGACGCCGCGTGCCAGCACGACATCGAGCTGCGGTGTCAGCCTGCGGAAGACCGCTTCGCTTTCATCGGTGATGATTGTCGAATGTTCCGCGCGCACCAGTACGACCGGGTCCTTGAAACGGGCCGCCCCCTCTTCCAGCGCGATGCCTTCGGATGGCGGATTAAGGAACTGCGGCGAAACCGTTTTCGGATCCCATTGCCAGTAGAGGCGACCGTCTTCGCCCCGGCGCATGGTTTTTTCCAGCCGCGAAACGTCGCTGCGGCGCGGCAGGGAAAGGTGCGTGGCCAGCGCATCGGCGGCTTCATCGACCGTGGCAAAACCGCCCATGCTTGCGGCAAAGAAGCTGCGCATCGCGTTGACGCCAGCATCGCGCATGCGCGGAGCAACATCGGCCAGCAAGGCTATCGCAACCTTGCCGGGCCGCCGCGATCCGCCGACCAGCGCCGATTGCCCCCCGCGGGACGCCCCGACAAGCGCCACGGGGCGATCGAAGGAATCGAGCAACGCCTCGACATCGCGGGCATAGCCATCCAGCAGGTAATCGCCGTCCGCTGCCCAGTCGCTCTGCCCGTGGCCGCGCAAGTCGATGGTGCAGGCACGGTAGCCTGCCTGCCCGACCACCTGCGCAGCGCCGGTCCAGGAACGGCGGCTTTGCCCGCCACCATGGAAGAACAGCACGGGTGGCCCGTCGGCCGGGCCATAGGCATCGGCCCGCAAGGTCAGGCCATCGCCGGGTAATTCGACCACGGCCCGTGCTGTTGCATCCATCACGAAATCGGACAGCTTATTCGGCTGCGGCCAGCGGCACGATTTCGTTGAAGATCGGGTGTTCGCCCGGTCCCTTGTACGCGAACTTCTGCGGGGCGTGGTGCCACTTGCCGTCGTTGCGGCTTTCATAGGGGCTGGCCACTTCGATCAGGCAGCCATGCGTGCTCTTGGCGCCGACCCAGCTCCACTTCTGCCAGGTCATGTCAGGATCGTTGTAGGTCGCGCCATCGCCAGGCAGGTCCAGCCCTTCGGCACGCAGCTTTTCCATCGCGCCGGGAACGTCGTCGGTGGAGAAGCACAGGTGGTGCACATGTTCGCCCACCTTGTCGAGACGGCGGCCCATCGGGGTGCCGGGCGAAGGCTGGATGAACTGGATTTCGGTGCCATGATCGTTGACGAAGGTCGCCCACTTCATGCCGGCGTCATCGCCGCTCGAAAACTCGTCATACTTGACGATGCGCTGTTCAAGCTGGGCCGGATCGAGCACGCGCAGGATCTTGGTCCAGTCTTCGATCGCCTTGTCGAGATCGCGCACGACCATGCAAACATGGGCAAAGGGTCCGCTGGGCATTACGTTGTCTCCTTATGGATTGTTCAGTCGAATGGTGGCGGTCCCGGCGTTCACCGTACCGCGGCCTTCGATGTCGAGAGTGAATTCGCACTCAACACGATCACCGTCAACCGCGGTGATCCGGCCGCTGGCAACGGCCTTGTCACCGCCATAGACGTTATCGAGAAAGCGCGAATCCATCTTTTCGATGGTGCAGCCGGGAAAGGCCGCCATCAGCATGTTCATCATGTAGGCCACGTTGATCGGGCCCTGGTTGATGACGCGATCGCCCAGGCCCTTGGCCTTGACGACTTCGACATCGAGATGGATCGGATTGGGATCGGCCAGGAAAACCGCCCAGTCCTTCATCGCGTCGGCGCTCACGCTTTCGATCGTGAACGGCGCGATGGCATCGCCAATTGCGTAAGAGCCTGCGGCGTCGCTCATGCCAGTTCCTTTCGCGGCAGCACCCACACGTTGTCGGTCTCCAGGATCGCATCGCCGCCTTCGGCAGGATGAAGGCGCAGGCGGTAGGTCAACACGTCCATCACCCCCAGCTTGCGACTCTTCTTGCGCACGAGGCTGAGGATTTCGCCGGTAACGCGGTAAGGCTGGCCAACCATGATCGGCGCCATGAAGCGCACCCCGGACGACCCCATCATCGGGCCATCCTCGACGTCGAACTCACAGGTTTCGCACACCCCGGCGACGGTCTTGCCCATCGCCACCTGGGTGGCGACATAGTACCAGATCGGGTGCGCCGAGCCATCGGCCGCAGGCGTAACGCCGACCGAGCGGCACAGGCGATCGTTTTCATCTGCCGAAACAGTGAAGATCTTCGTCCCGTCGAGCGACGTCCCGGCAACATCCGGCGCGGGCGGCAGTTCGGCTTCTTCGGCCATCAGAACGACCTCGGCAGGCCGAAGCTTTCGGCAATCGTGTTGCGGACCATCTCGTTCGAGATTGGCGTCATGCGCAGGATGCGGTGATCGCGCCAGTACCGCTGCATGTCGGTTTCCGCCGAATAGCCCATGCCGCCCATGATCTGGATACCAAGGTCGGCGGCCTTGACCGCATTTTCGGTCGCCACCATCTTGAGCATGTTGGCCTCGGTGCCGCACGGCTTGCCTTCCGACTGAAGCTGCGCGACGTAATAGAGCAGCAGTTCGGTGGTCTTCTGCCAGGTGGCGATGTCCGCCACATAGTGCTGCAGGATCTGGAACCGCCCGATGATCCCGCCAAATGCCGTGCGCTGCTTCATGTAGGCAACGGCATCTTCAAGCACGCCGTCGATCGCGCCAAGGCACTGCGCGCCAACCATGATGCGTTCGTTGTTGAGCGTCGGCAGCATGGCATACCAGGCCTGCCCCGGTTCACCCAGAACGTCTTCGTCGGGCACGAACACGTCTTCGTAATGGACCTCGCACGAACCCATCGCGCGCATGCCGAGCTTGGGCAGCAGGGACGAAGTGATGCCGGGTGCCTTGGCATCGACGAAGAACATGGTCAGGCCATGGTGCTTCTTTTCAACGTTGGCATCGGTGCGGGCGAGCACCAGCAGGCGATCAGCCGCCTTGGCGCCGGTGGTCCACATCTTGGCGCCGTTGAGCTTCCAGCCACCATCGACCTTTTCGGCGCGCGTCTTCATTGCGCCCAGCACGTCGGTGCCGCCATCGGGTTCGGTCATCGAAAGCGACACGCGCAGTTCGCCCGCCGCCATGGCCGGCAGCCAACGCTGCTTCTGTTCTTCCGTGCCGACCGCGCTGATCGTCTTGGCGCCGCCAAACGAGGTCAGGCCCCAGGTCCACAACAGGCCGCCGGCGGTACGGGCAAACTCGCGCGCGAAGATCATCTGCATGACCACGTCGCCGCCAAGACCACCCCACTCTTCCGGGATGCCGATGCCGAAGAAGCCCTGCTCCTTCAGCTTGTCCCACAGCGGATAGGGATAATTCTCTTCGTCGGCTTCAAGCTGGCGCATCCAGTCCTTGGGGCATTCAGCCTCCACCCAGCGATGCACGATGTCCTTGAACGCCTGCTGCTCTTCGGTAAGCGAAAAATCCATGGCCCTGCTTATCTCCTGCTTGGCTTTGGCTCTAGCCGCGACCAACCCCCTGCAACCTATCTATCGACAGGCACGATAGTGCCTTTCAGGGCAGGCGCGTGCCACCCCGGACAAACGGGCGACTCCCGCTCTGTGTCACCCGTGCGATTGTGCGGCAAGCGCCGCGCGCGCGCCACCCCGCAGGGCAGCGCGGGCGGTTATTGCGGCGTCCACACCAGCGGCAGGGCGACCGGCTGGATCATGCCGAGATGGCAGGTCACGACATGGCCGGGCTGCAAGGTGAACGGCGGAATGCGGGCGAGGAACTCTTCCATCGCAATGCGCAGTTCACGGCGCGCCAGATGCATGCCGACGCAGGTGTGGATGCCGAAGCCGAAGCCGACATGGCGGGGGCGGCGGGCAAAATCCACGGTGCCGGGATTGTCGAACTCCGCCGGATCGCGCCCGGCCAGCGTGGTGGACATGCACACCTTGTCGCCGGGCATGATCTTCTGCCCGCGAATGGTCGTTTCCTTCTTGCAGGTGCGGAAGGTCGTGACCGCGCCATAGGCCCGCATCAGTTCATCGATCGCGTGGGGAATGTCCGCCGGATTGGCGCGCAGCGCGGCCTGGTCTTCCGGATGCGTCGCCAGGTGCCAGAACTGCAGGCCCATGTTGGTCGACACGGTATCCAGCCCGCCAATGAACAGGTTGAACATGAAGCCGACCAGTTCATCCTGCGTCAGCGGGCGGCCTTCGATTGTCGAGGTGACGCCAAAGCTGATGAGGTCGTTGCGCGGATTGGCGCGGCGATCGTCGATCTCGCTGCTGAGATAGGCCACGACCTTGTTCGTGGCGTCCGCGATCTTGGACAGATCGTGGTTGTGCAGGAGGTTCATTTCCCAGTCCATGAACTCCGCCACGCGATCGTGCGGCAGGCCCATCAGTTCCATGAACACCTTGATCGGGAACTCGAACGCGAAATCGGCCATGAACTCGCACGATCCGCGCGCGGCGAACCCGTCGATGTAACCGACGGCATATTCCCGGATCTTGTCTTCCAGCGCGGCCATCGCCTTGGGCGTGAAGGCGGGGTTGACCATCTGCCGGAACGGGCCGTGCGCCGGGGGATCAAGCTCCACCGGCGAATTGATCCACGTCCCGCCGGTCAGCTTGGAAAACGGCGAAAAGTCCTGCGTCGAATAATGATCGGTATCGAGATAGATCGCGCGCATATCTTCCATGCGGCGCGGAACCCATGCGGGCGTGCCGCCGGGATAGGCATGGGGCGCATAGATCAGTTCGGGACCTTCGTGCACCGAAGCCGCCAGCGTGTTGAACGGATCGACATCGGTCGTGGTGCCGAAGACGAACGGAAACGGGCGCACCAGTTCGGATGGCACATGATCGGGAATGACTGGTTCCGGAAAGGCGACTGCCATCTTATCTTCTCCCTTGTGTTTTCATGCCGCAGCAGGGCCGCAACGCGCATCGGCACGCCTGCCTGCGGCGCCCCGCCACCCGTTACGCCGCGCCATCAGCTTCGATCACGACAATGACATTGAACGAACGGTTCTGCTGCGGATCGGCGGCGATCCTTGCGGCAAGCGTTTCGGTCACGGCATCGAGCACTGTGCCACGATCGCGCCCCGGATCAAGCGCAGCGGCGAAGCTGGGGCCGTTGGCCGCGCGCATCATGTCGGCCCAGACCCGGCCAAGCTGCACCGCATCGCCGCTGTTGCGATAGGCATCCCAATACGGGTCCGGCGCCTGCACCGTGGCCAGATCGGCCAGACGCAGCCCGGTAACGCGACCGTCGCGGAACGGCGCTTCGATCTGGGCGGCAGAACGCCCGGCGGAAGGGGCGCTGATCCGCTCCAGTTCGCCCTGGCTGAGCAAGCCTGCATCGGCGGTGTCGACCCAGCTTTGCCAGAAGGCGTTCGCCATCCATTCGAAACCGTGCGATTCCGGCCCGCGCCCCATGAACTGGCAGACCAGACGCCCGCCGGGCCGCATCTCGCGCGCGCGGGCCTGGAGGAACGCCACCCAATCGGCATCAAGCTGCGCATCGATCGCGGCACGCACCGCAGGGTCGGCGCTGAACACACCCCAGCCATGGTCGGGCACCGGGCAGGGATTGCGGCTCATCCAGTGGAGCGCGTTGGAGGTCCAGCCCAGATCGACACTGTGCATCGGCAGGACTTCACCGAAGTGCGAACGACCGATTGCCATCGGATAGACGTTGGCGCGCCCGGCCAGATAGCTGGTGGGATCTTCGTCCAGCACGGTGAACAACGAGGTGAAATCGTTCGACGGCAGATCGACATGGCTGATCACGATCGGGCGATCCGGCCCGATCCGGGGCCGCAGCGCGTCAATCGCCGATGCCATCGGGATCATCGAATTGCGCCCTTGCGACGCGCCATAGTCCGCAATGCCGAACGGCGTGGTTGACGCCGCCGCAACCGGGTATTCCGCCGCCGCCGCCACGAACAGCGGCAGAGCGGAGCCGAGGTTGGCGGCCTGCAAGGCGGAATTGCGGTTGTAGAACCCGCCGCCCTGCATTGCCGCGGTCGGCGCTGGCGCGTCCTGGCTCAAGCCGCGTCGCCCATCGCGCCGAACACGCGCTCGGTTTCCTGCAGGTCAAGGTATTCGCGCACCCCCACCACGCGCCCGTCACGCACGGTGAACAGGTGGTGGTAGTGGTTGCGATAGGCGCGCCCATCGGGGAACTCGAAATTGCCGCGCGATTCCACGGCAACCCTTTCCCCTTCGGCGGTCGTGGCAACAATGGTGGTCTGCGCCACCGTGGCCATGCCCAGCATCTGCTGCATCTGCGTCAACAGCGTTTCGAGATCGAGCATGCCCACGCCCGAAACGTACCACGCCACGTCCGGAGCAAGGATCGACCGGATCGTTGCAAGGTCGCATTTGTCCAGCGCCTGCATCAGGGTGATGACAAGATCGCGGTTGCGGTCCGCCAGCGCCTGGGCATCCTGGCTTTCGGCAAGTGTGGTCACGGCATTCCTCCCCGGTGGTGCAGGCGCGTCCGCCCGCTTACTTGGCGATATAGGTCGCGGTTGCTGCGGCCAGTGCGCCAAGATCGACACCGGCCTTGTCGCCCGCATCCATCGCTGCGCTCACGTCCTTGACCATGTAGCGGCGAACGGTTTCAAGGATGCCCGCCGGGTCTTCATCGACAAAGCGCGCCATCACGTCGCTGGCGCCGCTGCACTGGATCAGCGCAGCCGCGGTGGACGAACGTTCAAGACCAAGGCCCTGAGCCAGACGCAACGCATCGGAGGCAAGCTGGATGTGGCCGGCAAACAGGATGTTGTTGACCAGCTTGATCGCCCGCCCGGCACCGCTGGCGCCGACGTGGAAGATCGCGCGGGCAAAGGTATCGAAGACCGGGCGGCCGCGCTCGATCGCATCGGCATCACCGCCGACCAGCAGTGTCAGCTTGCCCGATGCCATTTCCGATTGCATACGGCTGAAGCAGGTATCGAGGATGGCGATGCCTGCGGGCACGCTGGCGGCAATCGCCTGAATCGATTCGATGCTGCCCGTTGTGAACACCGCCACGATCGCGCCGGGCTTGAGCAGGTCGATGACGCCTTCCGGGCCGGTCAATACATCGGCCACCTGATCGTCCGAAAAAACCGCCAGACAGACCAGATCGGCATCCTGCGCAGCTTCGCGCGGCGAGCCGACCAGCACCAGCCCCTGCGCGTCCTGCGCAGCCGGGGGCTTTACGTCATAGGCGCGCACCTGATGGCCGCCAGCCGCCACTGCCTTTGCCGTGGGCAGGCCCATCTGGCCCAGTCCGATCCATGCAACCTTCATCGTCCGTCCTCTCTTGCGCTCAATGCGCGCTGTACGCACCATCGCTTGCGTCAGGCGGCGGCGCAGGACGCCTATCGCACGTCAGGTCGACGCACGACGCAGCACCGGCGATCAGGCGTATTCGGCCAGCCGGTCCAGCCCGCGCACCGGATCGGTCACCCCGTCCCACGCCAGATGCGCGCGGTGCATCCGCGCCATCGATTCTTCCATCGCCGAAGAGATTTCCATCAGTTCGATGAACGCGCCATCGGCGCTGCGGGTATCGAACAGGCAGAACCGTTCACCCGAAGGCATCCGCCCGCTGAACGCCACCGCATGGCCTCTGGCCGAAAGGCGCGCGAAATTGGCATCATACGGGCCGCGCAGCATGACGTGGTGATAGCCGTGGCCGCTTTCCTCCAGCATTTCGCGGAACACCGATGGGCCATCGTTGGTCTGCTGCAGCAATTCGATCAGCAGTCCGCCCGAAAAGCCGAACGCCACTTTCATCGCCACTTCCGTGGGATTGCCACGATAGAGCTGGCCGGGCAGCACCGGCACGTCGAACACGAAGAACGGCCCCGCCCCGATGGTGCCGGTCCAGTGGTCCAGCGCCGGGCCGAGATCGGCCACGACCTGGCAGAGTTCAAGAACGGATCCGGTCGGTTGCATCGGCGTATCCTTGTGCTGGCAATAGTTTTGGCGCGTCAGGGCAGCCACTGCGCGGCGCGGGTGCGCGTGCCGTGATCGCGCGCGCGTTGCGTCAACTGGCGGCGGCGCCCGGCAATGTCGATGCGCGGCACCTGCGCGGGCACCACGGCGTCCACGTCGGCCAGATCGAAGACCTGCACCGTGCGGATGAAGGTGGCGGGATCAGCCGAAGCGGGTACGCCCTGCCAGCGGGTCAGCATCCAGCCTTCGACCAGGTTGGTCGTGTCGATCCAGTTGGCAATGCCGGGATCGACCGCGCTGAGCACATAGCTTTGCGTGCCATCGGCGCTGGGGGCAACCTGCGTGCTGTTGAGGCTGACCAGCCGCACCATCGGATCGGGTGAAATCGTCCACGGGTCGGCAATCTGGAACCCGGAATAATAGCTGCCTGCCGGATCGAGCGTGACCAGCAGCGCCTCGCCATCGGCCAGCCGGAAGCGTCCGCCCGCCAGGTAGCCCCAGCCGCCATCGCGCCCGTTCGGCCCCACCGGCCGGTTGGGTTCGGGCAGGCCAAGGAAATCGTCCTTGAAATGGCTCCAGAAATGGACCCACGCCGGCATATCGGCAATGACCTTGGCGGCGATTTCATCTTCGCTGCGCGCGCGGTGCGCGGCGGGCGGATCAAGCCGCCGGACAGACACTTCGGCGGGAAGCTGGTTCCAGTCGCGCTGGCTGTCGCGGGTATAGACCTGGTGCAGCTTGCCCGGCTCGGTGCGCAGATGGCGCGGCCCGCCCTCGCCCGGCCCCACCGTCACGATCACCGGATCGGTCGGCCGCGCCGGATCGCGCAAGTCCTGCAATGTAAACGCGCCAAGGTTGCGGCCCAGCCCGGCGTGGTGGTCCGGCTCCACTTCCAGCACCACGCTGAACTGCGGCGGGTCGGCGGAAAAGCGGATGGTGATTTCGTAGTTGCCATCGCCATCCACCGGGATTTCACGGTTGAAATTGTCCGGGTTGTCGATGGCGACCGCTGCGCCCTGATAGACGTGGCCGTACCAGTTGCGCGGTGCATTGCTGATGTTCCACACCACTTTGGGATCGGCCGGGTCGCCGTTCGCCTCGCGCATGGCAAGGCCCAGCACCCACTGGTCCAGCGCACGGTCCAGCCCGGCAATGCCGTCAAGCGTGGCGGCCAGCGGATCGGCACGCATGGCGATGCGGGCCGCTTCGCGCGCGGCACGCACATCGGCGCGTTCGATCAGCCGCAGCGAAAGCCGTTCGGCTTCTGCCTGATCGGGCGTCCAGAGCGGATTGGCGCTCACGAGATGGTCCCCACGCGCCCGCCTTCGGTAAAGATCGTGCTGCCGGTGGTATAGCTCGACGCATCGCTCGCCAGCAGGATCGCCGCGCCTACTGCCTCGTCCGCCGCGCCGAACCGCTTGATCGCGTTGCGTTCGGCCAGCCCCAGCCCGCGGTGGATTTCCGCCTCCTGTCCGTCCGGGCTCATCGAGCCGACGCACAGGCAATTGACGCGGGTGTGCGGGGCCTGCGTCTTGGCCAGTTCGCGCACCAGGAACAGCAGCGCGGCCTTGCTCACGCCATAAGCGACAGCGGGCGGGATCGGGGTAAAGCCGCCGCAGCTCTGTACCGAAATGATCGACCCCTTGCCGTGGGCCTTCATGTCGGCCTCGGTCAGTTCCGCCAGCCGCCATGTCGCCATCACGTTGACGTCCATGGCCGTTTGCCACACCTCATCCGTGTTGGCCCACAAGCCGCCATCCCTGGCATAGACCACCCCGGCGGCGGCGTTGTTGAACACGATGTGGATCGGCCCGAAGGCATCGTGCGCGGTATCGACCAGCTTGCGCAGATCGTCCTTGCTTGCCGCGTCCACCGCGACCGCCCGCGCCCGACCGCCGCCTTGCGCGTTGATTTCGGCGGCAATGCGATCCAGCCGGTCCTGGCTGCGCGCGGAAATGACCACGTTGGCGCCGAGTTCGGCATAGGCCTTGGCCACGTGTTCACCGACGCCGGGGCCGACCCCGGTGAGGATTGCGGTGCGGCCATCAAGCCGGAAGCGGTCGAGTACGCTCATGGGAATTACCCTTCGTTGCGGGTGGCGGGCGCCAGCAGGTGCCCGAACCGGGCGTAGTATGGCGCAAGGCGTTCGCGCACTTCGTCCGGGTCGATGCCGAACTGTTCGGCGCTGTGCTTGTGCCGCCCCAGCCGCTTGGCGGCGGTGTTCTGTTCCAGGAAGCCGGTGATGCGGGCCTGATGCTCTGCCGTGAACGGCAGATCGAAACGGTCGTAGATGCGGCGGATCGCGCCCATCGGATCGGCCACCACTTCGCCATGGCCAAGGTCGATGATGCGCCCGGCAATGTCGGGGCGCGCATCGCGGGCCTTGAGGCCACGTTCAAGCCCTTCGCTCCACGTTTCGAACACGCTGCGGCCCACGGCCTTGAGATCCTTGTCCGCGCCAACCGCCGCAAGAAACGCCGCGATCATGCTCGACAGCGATGAAAAGGTCAGCACCGGATCGCGGTGGGTCCACACCAGCATCGCACCGGGATAGGCTTCCACCAGCCCCGGCAGATCGAACAGGTGCTGCGGCGATTTCAGCGTCCAGCGCCCCTGCGGCCCCTTCCACTGGAACTGCTGGAGCAGCCGCTTGTGCGTGCGATACTGCCCTTCGGCCACCGTGCCCAGCAGCCATTTGGCGAAATCGGGCACGCCCAGTTCGGCGGGGAAGTTGGTGCTGGCAAAATGCATCATCATGCCGTGGTTGCATTCGCCCGGCTGGGTGCAGTCCATGCGCTGGATGTCGCGCAACTGCGGGGCATGGGCCAGCCAGTTTTCATAGATCGCCTGCACCTGCGCAATGCGCGGATCGGTGTCGAAGGTGGCCTTTTCCGGGGCGGGCCAGGGAATGTACCACTCCCATTCGGTCGGCGCGCGGGCGGCCGGATCAAGACACAGCAGGTCATAGGTGATAGTCGTGCCGGTGCGTGGCAACCCGCACACGATCAGCGGCGATCCCACATCCTGCGCGGCGATTTCAGGATGGTTGCGATCGTCTTCGGCCATGCGCAGGCGCATCGCCAGGATCTTGGTGATGTTGGCGCGTGCGGTGGCGCGCAATTGCGGCGGCGGGTCCATCGCCTCGACCGCCTTCACCAGTTCGTGAAACCCGGTCATGAAGCTCAGGTCCGGGCCGAAATCGGTATAGCCGGTCTGCGCCTGCGCATCCGCGATCAGGGCCGCGGGGTCGAGCGGAACGGTTGCGTCGGTTGCTGCGGCCTGCGCCATTTCGTCAATCCCTGTCCCAGGTGCCGGTCCGCTTGCGGGACCGTGCGCCCTTGCTGTTTCCGACCGGCAGGCCGATGCGCCACCTGCCGGGAGAAAGGGCCGGTCGCCCCGGAACGCAACCGACCATGTCCGTGGCTGGCCGGATCAGAGACCCTTGGCGGCCAGCGCGCGCTTCAGTTCCGTGGTCAGCGGCCCCATGTCCTTGGGCGCTGCGCCGTGCAGCAGGATTTCATCCGCCCCGGCATCAAGATAAGCCATAAGCTGGTCGGCGCACTGCGCCGCAGTGCCCACCGCCGCGCCTTCATCGATCCATTGCTGCGGCAGGATCTGCCCGACATCGACCAGTTCCTGGCGGGTATAGGCCTGATCGGCAGGCTTGCCGTTGAGGCTGGCGATCTTGGGATGGGCGCGAATCTGGTCCAGCACCGCCTTGTCCCATTCGTTGATCTCGACGATCAGATCGCCAAAGCCGGGCAGTTCGAAATAGGTGATCGCGCGGCCGCGCACCACGGCATCCTCTTCGTCCTTGGGCAGATCGGGGGCAACGATGATGTTGTGGTAGATGCGCACCGCCATCGGATCGCGCCCGGCCTTTTCAGCGGCCTCGCGCACGATCCGCGCGCTGTTGCGCACGCCCTGCGGCGATACGAACGGGTGCAGCAGCACGCCGTCGCAATGGGCGCCGGCAAACTCCAGCGACTTCGGCCCGATTGCGGTGAAGATGATCGGCGGCTGCGGCCCATCGTACTTGTCGGTCAGCTTGAGCATCGGGAAATTGCCCATGATGCCTTCGTAGTTGACCGTTTCGCCCGCCCACAGGCGCTTCATGATCGAAATCGTGTCGGCCAGCCGGTCCATAGTGATCGGCGGCGATCCCAGCATCTTCATGTAGGCCGGAACGGCCCGCGCGAACATCACGCGGAACCGGTCGTCCGACAGCGCCTGCATCAGGTTGGCGGTGCTGGCGGTGACGATGGGATGGCGCATCGTGGCATAGAAGGTGCCGGTGATGCGGATCTTCGAGGTCGCCTGGGCAACCGCCCCTGCCAGAACAGCGGGCTCCTTCAGCGCGAAGCGTTCCGAAATCCACACGCAGCCAAGACCGATGCGTTCCGCCTCGATGGCTTCTTCGATGCCGCGTCGCGGATCGCTCACCCGGCCGGGGAGGATGTAAGTGCCAAACTTGTCGAAAAGCGCCTGTGCGCCGGGTTCGGTCAGGGTCATTGTGGTTCTACCTCTTTCATTCTGACAGTCCCGTGCGAGACGCCTTGTGCAAAGCCGCCTGTCCTTTGGCAGGGCCGCGCGCAACATTCCCTTCCGGGCAGCATTGCCATGCCATCAGGGCCATGCCATCGGGATGGCTGTGGCTTCAGGCCTGAGTCGCCAGCAGGGTCTGGATGCGCCACTGGCCATCCACCCGCCGCAGCGTAATGGCATAATCGGAAAAGGCCATGGGCTTGCCCTCATTGCCCCAGTCGGTGACCAGGCCATAGGCGGTGACCTTGGCCAGATCGTCCTGCGCGCCGGGATCGACCGCAATGCTGGTGATCTGGTGGCGCCATTTGCCGCCACCCTGCTGGGTGACAACCGAGGGCATCATGCCGACCTGCTCATGGCCTTCAAGGCGCATGGCCCCGGCAACCTCGAACACCCCGTCCGGCGTGAACAGGGCGGTCCAGCCTGCGGTGTCGCCATGATCGACGCTGTGGCAGTAGCGCGCAAACAGTTCGCCAATGGCAATCCGGTCGTCGCTGGTGATGGTGCCCATTCTTCCGCTCTCCGTCCATTCGGCCCGTTCGTGCAGGCCCTGCGGCAATCATCCGCAGGATCGGCCGTTCGCCCCCTTTCTTGCGGTAGGTACGGGCGGATATTGCAGCGATAGATTGCACGCCGACATATCAGGGCCACTGCGCCCTGCCGGGAGGGAATTGATGACTAACGAATGGGACGCGATCGTTATCGGATCGGGCGCCGCCGGGCTGACCGCTGCGGTTACCGCAGCGCGCAAGGGGCTGACCGTGCTGGTCGTCGAAAAGACCGACGTTTTCGGCGGGACGACCGCGATTTCCGGCGGCGGCATCTGGATTCCCGGCAACCACCACCAGCTTGCCGCAGGGATTCCCGAACCGGCGGGCGCGGCGCGCAAGTACATCGGCGCGCTGGTGGGCGAAAAGATCAACGGACCGGCGGTCGACGCCTATCTGCAGGCCGGGCCGGAAATGGTCCGTTTCCTTGAAGACCAGACCGAAGTGGCCTTTGCCCTGGCCGACCATTCGCCCGACTGGCATCCCGAACTGGAAGGCGCCAGCAAGGATGGCCGCCTGCTGCGCCCGCTGGAATACCGCACGCAGAAGCTGAACGGCTATGCCGACCAGCTTCGCCTGCCGCGCAGCGAGTTCAACGCCCCGGTCGGGTTCATGGTCGACCTGCCCGACCTGCCGCATCTCGATGCGATGAAATCATCGCCCAAGTCGATGTTCTACATGATGAAGATCGTCGGCCAGTACGCGCTGGACAAGATGATGGGCCGCAAGCGCGGATCGCGCATCACCATGGGCAACGCCCTGGCGGCGCGCCTGCTGCGTTCGGCGCACGATGCCGGCGTCACGCTGTGGCGCAATACCGGCGTGACCGGGCTGATCGGCGGGCCGGACGGCATCACCGGCGTCCGCGTCGAACGCGATGGCAAACCGCTGGAACTCAAGGCGCGCAAGGGCGTGGTCCTGGCCACCGGCGGCTTTTCCGCCAACGAACAGCTTCGCCGCGCCTACATGCCCTACCCCGACCAGCACATCTCGATCATGGCCGGGTGCAACACCGGCGATGGCATGAACATGGGGCTGGAAGCCGGCGGGATCATCGACGGTGAAAACGTCGCCAACGGGGTGTGGTCGGTCGTTTCCACGATGATCCGCCCGGACGGGACGAAGGCGATCTATGCCCACCTGATCGACATGGCCAAGCCCGGCTGCATCGCGGTGGACAAGGCGGGCAAGCGATTCGGCAACGAAGCCTCGAACACCTTTGTCGACTACATGCACAAATCCGGCGCGGTGCCCGCGTGGCTGGTGGCGGATTCGGCCTTCGTCAAGAAGTACGGCCTTGGCCTGTCGCTGCCCGGCGGCGGCGCGATCAAGAAGCTGGTGGCCGCAGGCTACCTGCTCGAAGGCGCGACGCTGGCCGAACTGGCCGGCAAGATGGGCGTCGATGCCGCAGGGCTTGCCAGCACCGTGGCCGCGATGAACGGCTATGCCGTGACCGGCAAGGATCCTGAGTTCAACAAGGGCGACAGTTCGCTCGACCGCGATCTGGGCGATCCGCGCCACACCCCCAACGCCTGCCTCGGACCGATCGAAAAGGCGCCGTTCTATGCGGTGCAGATCTTCCCCGGCGATGGATCGACCACGGTGGGCCTGCGCATCGACGGCGAGGCACGCGTGCTGGATACTGCGGGCAAGGTCATCCCCGGCCTCTATGCCGCAGGGCTTGACGCCAATTCGCTGTGGCGTGGCAATGCCCCGGCGCACGGCTGCAATGTCGGCCCGGCCATGACGCTGGGTTATATCGCGGCGCGCAGCATCGCCGCCTAGGTCCGGGTCTTGCAATGACGAACCCTACCGCCAACCGCTGCGTCGTGCTGGTCAACCGGCCGGCAGGCGTGGCCCAGGCGGACGATTTCGCCATCGTCGAGGCCGCGCTGCCGACCCTCGCCGCAGGCCAGGTCCTGGTGCGCAACCACTATCTGTCGGTGGACCCGGCGATGCGCGGATGGACGGCCGACACCGGCAACTATTCAACCCTCGTCGGCATCGGCGAGGTGATGCGCAGCTTGTGTTCGGGCGAAATCGTCGCTTCGGAAAACCCGGACTTTGCCGTTGGCGAATACGTGACCGGCTGGTTCGGCTGGCAGGACTATGCCGCTGTTGGTGCGGACCGCATCGTGCAGCGCACGACGCGCGAGGAAGCCCGGATGGCACTGGGCATTCTCGGCCTGAACGGCACGACGGCGCTGCTCGCGCTGACGACAATTGCCGAGCCGCGCGCCGGGCAGACCGTGGTCGTATCGACCGCTGCGGGCGCGGTCGGATCGGCGGTGGGCCAGATTGCCCGCATCCACGGCTGCCGCACCATCGGCATCGCCGGTGGCCCTGCCAAGGTCCGCGACTGCACCGGGCTTTTCGGGTTCGAGGCGGCGATCGATTACCGTACCGAAGATGTCGGCGCGCGGCTGGCCGATCTGTGCCCGGACGGGATCGACATCTATTTCGACAATACCGCTGGCGCGATCTCGGACGCGGTCATGCCGCATCTGGCGCTCAAGGCGCGCGTGGTCGTGTGCGGCACGGCGTCCTACGATCGCTGGGATCCATGGCCGACCGGCCCGCGCGTGGAACGGCATCTGCTGGTCAAGCGCGCGCGGATGGAAGGCTTCGTGCTGTTCGATCACATGCACCGGCTGGAAGAAGCCGTGGCAACCCTGCGCGGCTGGATCGCGGAAGGGCGCCTTGCCTTCCTGGAAGACGTGCTCGAAGGGATCGAGGCCTGCCCCGATGCTCTGGCCGGACTGTACCGGGGAGAGAACCGGGGCAAGCGGATCGTCCGGCTCGTTTAACCGGCACCTTCCATGAAGGCCTTCAGATCGGCGTAATGCGGCTGATGGATCAGCCCGCCGCCGGAAATCGAGATGTTCTCGCCCGTGATGTAGCGGGATTCGTCCGAGGCCAGGAACGCGACCAGCGCGGCGATATCATCGGGCGTGCCGAACTCAGGCGTCAGGATATGGCGCTTGATGATGTCCTTCAGGCCCGGCACCGTCTTGTCCAGCGCCTCGGTCAGGACGACGCCCGGCGCGATGCTGTTGCAACGAATGTTCTGGCTGCCGTGCTGCGTGGCGACATAGCGCGTCAACGTGATGATCGCGCCTTTGGTGGACCCGTAGGCGATGCGCGCCAGATCCCCGGCGGTGCCCGAATTGGACGCGGTGTTGACGATCGACCCGCCGCCATTGGCGATCATGTGCGGAATGGCATAGCGGCATCCCAGCAGGTAGCCGGTCAGGTTCACGTCGAGGATTTCCTGCCAGATTCCGAGCGGAATGTCGGTGGCTGTCGTATCCTGCGCCGATTTGGCGGGATCGGTCATCGCCGCGTTGTTGTGCAGGATGTCGAGCTTGCCGAAATGGGCCACGGTCTGGTCCACCAGCGCCTTGACCGAATCCGCGCTGGCCGCGTCGAACGCCACGGCGATGGCGGCATCGCCCAGCGGTTCGGCCGCGCGGCGGGCCGATTCCTCGAAAATGTCGGCCACGGCAACCCGCGCCCCTTCGGCCACGAGCCGCCGCGCAACCGCCGAACCGATACCGCCGCCGCCGCCGGTAACGATCGCTACCTTGCCTGCCAATCTGCTCATTTCATCATGTTCCCGATAGTGAAGGTTTCCCGGCCGCACCAACGCGCGCCGGTGGGTTATTGCAGCATGCCCGGCCGCATGCGGTAATCGCGCGGGGTCATCCCCGTTGCGGCGCGGAATGCTGCGGAAAAGGCCGACGAACTGCGGAAACCGCAGCGCCAGCTTACTTCCTTTATCCGCAGTTCGTCCGATGCCAGCAGATCCTTGGCCAGATCGATCCGGCAGCGCGCGATGAAATCGCCGATGCTGACCCCGGTGGCCTGCTTGAACACCCGCGCCACGTTGCGCGTGCTCATCCCGCAGGCGCGGCCGATGTCCGAAATGCTCAGCGCGCTGGACAGGTTCTCGCGGATATATTCCTCGATCCGCCGCGCCTGGTGCGGCAGGACCGTTCCGTTTGACGGGTCGTCGATCAGTTGCGACCAGCGCGCCAGCTCGACCGTCGCGGAGATCGCCATGGCTTCGAGCAACGGCCCGGCGGCAAAGCCGGGCGCGGCCAGTTCCCCCGCCATGGCCAGAAGATGACGGCGCAGTGCGGTATTCTGGATATCGGCGTGCGGGATGGCGCGATGCAACGGGTTGGCATCCTCGAAGACATTTTCAAGGAACGTGTCGCCAAACGACATGCACAGCAGCTTGCGCCGTTCGAGCGCGGGCTGGCCCCAGTATACGGCGTTGGGCGGCAGGTACAGCACGCTGCCCGAATATTGCGGTTCGGCCCAGCGTTCCGAACGCAGGATGCTGCGCCGCATCGCCCCGTTGAGCGAGATATCGAGATAGTGGCGCCGGGGCAGCAGTTGCCCGGCGGTCGGACGGACCCAGTCATACGTCCTGACATCCAGGGTCAGGTCGTGGGCGGCGAACCGCGCGAGGATTTCAAAATCCGCCACGAAGTCCGCATTGAGGTCCGACCAGTCGCTTTCGGGCCGGATTGGCATGCTTGATCCCACTCCTCCGGTCCCCGACGCCGGCATGATCAACGATCCCCGCCCGCCGCAGCAGCCTTCTTGGCCTTGACGTTGGCCTTCGCCGCCTCGATCCCGCGAAACAGCGCGGTGGTGTTCCCGGCACCTGCATAGAACAGCAGGAAATGGGGCATGAACTCCAGTTGCTCGTCGGTGAACTCATCGTTGAGCAAGCCGCCGGTCATCTGCGTTTCGATCAGGTCGGCGCGGCCCAGCAGCGTCGTCAGCCCCAGCACCATCAGCCGCTTTTCGCGGATGGTGAAGGCCGGATCGGCCCACAGGTTGCGGAACTGGTTGGTGACGATTTCCCGGTTGAAGCGGTGGTCCTTGAACGGCTCCATCATCGCCGAATAGCCTTCGCCATACACGGCATCGACGGTTTCAAGACCCTGCTGCCAGGCCTCTTCGTTACTGGTCACGCGGCAATTCTCCTGCAATCCGGTTGCGTTCAGACGTCAACCCTGGTGTCCATAAGTTCGCGCATCGTTTCGCCCGAAATGCCGATCTGGCCCGCAATATCGAGCATGTCCCAGTATTCGCGCCAGAACACGATGCGGTCCTGATCGTCGACGGTGAAAACCCCGGCGACGTTGGTGATGATTTCCTTGCCGCCGTCGATCAGCCGCACGCGATCGACCCGCTCGGTAAAGACCGTGTCGCCGGAACTGGCGATGTTGAGCAGTTCGCAATCGCAATCCTTGTAGATGCGGTACTGGCGTTCCGCTTCGGCGCAGATGGCATCGGCGCCGTAGACGACATTGGCCAGCGGCACGACCGCCTGCCAGCGCGCATCGGGCGCAAGGGCGGCGCGGATCTTTTCAAGATCGAGCTTTGCTGTGTGAAAAAGCGCCAGGAACTTCCTTACCGCTGCTTCCTTGCTGTTCGACATCGCTCGCTCCATCCTCTCGTGCCGTTGTGGCCTTTGCCCGCCGTTGTGGCTGTCGGGTGGAATTGGACAGAGTGGCGATTGCATCACACCTTCCTGTTGGCAGGGTCCAATCGCGCCATTGCGGCCAGAAACTGACGGCAACAGGCAAGGCCGCCGCAAAACCCGGCGCCGGACGTGCGGTTGTCGCGGGACTCTCCCCGGCACGCGCCGCTCCACCTGTCGCGCCGCAACAGCCGTTGCGGTTGCAGGCGATGAAACACAACGGACCGTTTGCGGTCCGGTACAGAGAGGAGTTGATCGGATGACACAGGAAGCAGCAACGCAAACCCGCATGGTGGACCCGAACATGGTGCCCCGCCCCTACCCTGGCCGCACGGAATTGCTGCCTGCCGGCCGGTTCACGCCCGACGCGCAATGGCTGGGTTCGCTGATGGCCAACAAGTATCCCGGTGTGGTCGCCGAAAAGCTGGAAGTGGTGCAACTGTTCGACAGCCACACCACCAAGCTGCGAGTCGCGGTCGACTGGAACGAGGCTGGAAAGGCCGCCGGCCTGCCGCGCAACCTGTGCGTGAAGGCCAACTGGTCGGGCATGTTCGACGATGTCGATATCCATGCGCTCGAAGCCCGTTTCTATCATTTCCTTACCGACAACCTCACCGCCCAGACCGCCAAGTGCTACTACTCCGACTGGGACGATGACGGTTCGGGCCGGGGCGTGGTCGTGCTCGAAGACCTGGTCGATCGCGGCGGCAAGTTCGGCCACAGCACGCAGCACTGCGGCATCGACGGCATTGCCAGCGCGCTGGCCGATCTGGCCAAGCTGCACGGCGGTCTGTGGGACAGCCCGCTGATCACCCCCGAAGCGGCGCCCTGGCTGCCAACCTCGATGAACGTCCCGGTCGACCACGATCAGGTGCGCATCATGTGGCACTGGATCAACGAAAACCTCAAGGATCCGAACTTCTGCGCAATCGCGCCGAAGCACTATCTGGACGATCCGCGCCGGGTGGAGCGGGCGTTCGACAAGCTGACCGAGTTCGAGCGCGCATTCGAAGCGCCGTACTGCGTCATCCTGGGCGATTGCCACCAGGGCAACACCTATATCCTGCCGTCGGGCGAACGCCTGTGGCTGGACTGGCAGCTTGGCCGTCGCGGCCGTCCGTGGCGCGACCTGACCTACTTCACCGTCGGTTCGCTGACGATCGAGGAACGGCGCCACCACCACAAGGATCTGATCGCGCACTACCGCGATTGCCTGATCAAGGAAGGCGCGACCAACGTGATCGATCTCGAAACGATCTGGACCGAACAGATCCCGCGCTGGGTGATGTACGGCATCCAGGCGTGGGTGGCGAACATGGACTACTGGGGCCAGAACGGCCTGCCGATGAACGAACGCTTCTTTGCCGCCGGCGAAGACCTCGGCACGTGGAAGCTGCTGCTGGGCGAATAATCGCCTTGCCCGGTGCGCGCGCCGCCACGGCCGGTGGTGCGCGCATGCGGGTGGCGGACAGGCGCGGACAGAAGCAATCATGCTGCGCGAAAAAGGACAGCAAAAAGGGCGCGCTCCTTGCGGAACGCGCCCTTTTCCTGCGCTGCGGCCCGGTGGCCGGCTGGCGCTTACTTGTAGGGATCGACCGGCTGCGGCACTTCGATGACTTCAAGATCCTTGAGCATCGTGAGCACGTCGGAGATCGAGTAGATGTGGTCGATCTTGTCGCCACGGAAGCGCAGCCACGAGAACCACACAACGTTCAGTTCGTTGCCGGTCGGCTGGACGCCCATGTAGGGACCGCCGGTGTGCTTGCCGTGGTGGTGGCAGAGCACGCAGATTTCGTTTTCGCCACGGCCCCACGCCTTGAGCGTGCGGTAGAGGCTGGGCGGGAAGGTCTTGTACAGGCCCTGCGGCGAGGTCTTCCAGTTGAAGTACGTGCCAAGGTCAGGGCGGTTCGGGTTGTCATAGGTCATGGTGTCGGTGTTGAAGAACACGTCCATGCCGTCCCAATCGCCACGATTGATGACTTCATGCAGGTTCATCCAATGCTCGACCATGAACTTCTGGCGAGGGGTGAGGCCTTCCGTGATTTCGTCGCGCTTTTCCTGCGACAGGACGAAATCGGCTTCGGTAAAGGGGGCAAGGCCCATGTCAGTCTCCTAGATAATCCGCACGCGGCGGGGGTGTTCGGGCGTGGCCGGAACAGCATCCCGGCGGGCGACCCTCTCTTTGACGAGCGCGCCGCACGCTTCAACCTACCATTGGAGAGGCGGTTGCACGTCTGCGGCCATGCGAAGCTGCAAAAATTACAAGACGGGCGAAAGGGAGAGCGCCATGGCGATCAGCGTACAGGAAATGTCGGACCGCTTCGAGATCCAGGATCTGCTGGTTGGCTATTGCTATGCGGTGGATTCGCGCGATTTCGACAAGCTCGACGATTACTTCACCGCCGATGCCTTCATCGATTATTCCGAGATGGCGCTGTTCAAGGGCACCCTGGCCGAAACCAAGGCGTTCCTGACCAACAGCTTCAAGCAGGTTCTTGCTGCGCAGCATGTGGTATCCACCACGCGGTACGAATTCGCCGCCGACGGCCAGAGCGCGAAGACCAAGACGGTGTGCTACAACCCGATGACGGTTACCAACGGCACCGAAACCGATACGATGATCTGCGGCCTGTGGTACATCCACGATCTGGTGCGCACCCCCGACGGCTGGCGCATCGCCCGCCTGTACGAGGAAAAGAGCTATCTCATCGGCGTGCCCGAATGGCTGAAAAGCCAGATGGGCTGAAGCGCCTGTGCAGCATGGTATGCAAAACCATCCTGCTTGACAGTGCAGCGGCACATCGCGTTCCACGGGCCGCATTCCGGCGCAACCGCGCCTTTCCGACCATCAGCGGGCCAGACATCCAATGCAGCGTTTCCTGAACATCACTTTCCTTGTCATCATGCTGGCCAGCGGGCTGGCGCTGGCGGCACTGGGCACGCAGCTTGCCACGCTGGGCGGGTCACCCTGGTACCTGATCAGCGGAATCGTGATGATCGTGACCGCCGCGCTGGGGTTCGCCCGCAAGCCGGTTTCGATCCGGCTGTTCTGGGCGTTTCTGGCGGCGAACCTGATCTGGGCGCTGTGGGAAGTCGGGCTGGACGGGTGGGCGCTGGCCCCGCGCCTGGCGATGCCGTTCTGCCTTGGCCTGTGGATGCTCTCGCGCGGCTGGCGCGCCCATGTCGGGATTACGGCTCCGCTGCCCGGCGGCACAGTGCTCTGGCGCGGTCTGGGGCTGGCGGTCGTTGCGTCGGTGGGCGTGCTGTTCTGGATCAACGCCACGCCGGACGCGACCAGCGCGGCCTATGGCCCGGCGCCCGCTTCGGCGCAGCAGGGGGACTGGATCGCCTATGGCAACGACCGTGGCGGTTCGCGCCATTCGCCGCTGGCCCAGATCACGCCCGCCAATGTCGGCAATCTGGAACGGGTATGGAGCTACCACACCGGTCCGGCCCCGGCAGGCAGCCGCCCGTCCTTTCAGGTCAACCCGCTCAAAGTTGGCGACAAGGTCTATCTGTGCACCGGCTACAACGATGTCATCGCGCTTGACGCCGAAACCGGCGCGCAGGTGTGGCGCCATCGCGCCCGCGCCGATAACCGCGGCGTCTATGGTCTGGCCTGCCGCGGCGTGACCTACTACGCGGTGCCCGATGCACAGGGCCATTGCGCCCGGCGCATCTACACCGCCACCATCGACGCGCGCCTGCTGGCCGTGGACGCCGATGACGGGCGCCCCTGCGAAACGTTCGGAACCGCTGGCGTGGTCAGCCTGCTCGAAGGGATGACCCCGGTCGAAAAGGGCTATTACTTCGTCACCTCGCCGCCTGCGCTGGCGCGCGGCAAGCTGGTGCTGGGCGGCTGGGTCACCGATGGACAGCACACCGGCGAACCTTCGGGCGTGATTCGCGCATTCGATGCCGTGACCGGGCAGTTCGCGTGGGCATTCGACGTGGGCAAGCCCGATTACCATGGCCTGCCGCCGCAGGGCGAAAGCTTCACCCGTGGCACGCCCAACAGTTGGGCGCCGATGAGCTCGGACGATTCGCTGGGTCTGGTCTATGTGCCGACCGGCAACGCCACGCCCGACTATTTCGGCGGCCACCGCACCGTAAACGATGACCGCTTTTCGAGCGCGGTGGTGGCGCTCGATGCCGAAACCGGCGCGGTGCGCTGGACCTTCCAGACAACGCACCACGATCTGTGGGACTATGACGTGCCCGCGCAGCCCACGCTGGTGGACCTGCCCGGCGGCGTGAAGGGGCTGTTGCAGCCGACCAAGCGCGGCCAGATCTTCTTCCTCGACCGCGCGACCGGCAAGCCGATCCTGCCGGTTGAGGAAAAGCCGGTGCCGACCGACGGCGTGCCGGGTGAACGGGTTTCCCCCACCCAGCCCTATTCCGTCGGGATTCCGGCCTTCGGCGGCCCGCGCCCGACCGAACGCGGCATGTGGGGCCTGACCCCGATCGACCAGGCGATGTGCCGCGTGCGCTTCCGCCAGGCCCGTTTTGCCGGCGACATGACACCGCTGGCGACCAGCAAGCCGACGCTGACCTGGCCCGGCTATCTCGGCGGGATCGACTGGGGCAGCGTATCGGTCGATCCGGCGCGCCAGTTGATGATCGTGAACAACAACCAGGTGGCCAACTACAACCGCCTGATCCCCCGCGCCGAAGCGGACAAGGCCGGTATCAAGCCGATGACCGCATCGCACATGTCCGATGTCGGCGGCCCGGTGGCGCAAAAGGGCGTGCCCTATGCCGCGCACATCGCGCCGTTCCTTTCGCCGCTGGCGATCCCGTGCCAGCAGCCGCCCTACGGAAAGATCAGCGCCGTGGACCTGCGCACCGGCAAGCTGGTGTGGAGCCGCCTGTTCGGCACATCGCGCGATAGCGGGCCGCTGGCGCTGCCCACGTTCCTGCCGATCCCGATGGGCGTGCCCAATATCGGCGGCTCGGTGACAACGGCCAGCGGGCTGGTGTTCATCGGCGCCACGCAGGAGCACGCCTTTCGCGCCTATGACGTGGCGACCGGGCGCGAACTGTGGCGCGCACGCCTGCCCGCCGGGGGCAATGCATCGCCGTCCACCTACTGGTCGGACAAGAGCGGGCGCCAGTTCGTGGTGATCGCGGCGGGCGGCCACGGCGCGATGCTGTCGGGCGAAAGCGATGAAATCATCGCCTATGCCCTGCCCCGGCGTGCCGCCGCCGGGCAATAGACCGGCGCGTTTTCCCAGGGAAACACGCGCGCCGGACGGACGCCCGGACAGACGCGTAAACGCGGATCAGCCGCCGAAGGCCAGTTCCAGACCCGGCACATCCCAGTCGATCGTCACCACCCGCCCGCTGCTGCCCAGCGTGACATAGGCCGTGCGGCGGTCAGGACCGCCAAAGGCCACGTTCGTGGTCAGGAAATCGCCGGTCAGGACCGCTTCAGGTGCACCGCCCTGCGGCGGGAAGACCAGAACCGCGCCCTGCCCCGGCGATGCGCAGCAGATGCGGCCCGCGCTGTCCACGGCAAGACTGTCGAGATACATGCCCGGCCCGGCGCGCCCGACAATGGTGCTGCCGTTGGGCATGTGCGATGCCGCCGTGTCGATCACGCCCGGCGCCGAAAGGTGGAAGCTGATAAGGTGGCCTTCGAAGGTCAGCGCAACATAAAGCGTCTTGCCATCGGGCGAGAGACCCACCCCGTTCGGCCCATCGAGCGGACCGACAACCTCGCGGATCGCCGAGCCATCGGCCTTGGCGTAGTAAAGAGCGCCCCGCATCCGGGTGCGGCCGCGATCCCGCCCGAAATCGGTGAACCAGAATCCGCCCGCATCGTCGAAGACGATATCGTTCGGTCCCCAGAACGGGGTGGCATCGCTGTGGCTGTACAGCGTTTCGAACGCCCCGGTTTCCAGATCGACCACCTGAATCGAACCGGGCGGCGTATCGAGCGGCGCTTCGAGCGGCAGCAGACCGCCACCGGGCAGGACCATATGCTCGAACCCGCCGTTGTTGCACACGTAGCACCGGTCATCCGGGCCGATGGCCGCACCGTTCGGCCCGCCGCCCAGCTCGGCAACGGTGGTTCTGGCACCATCGGGCGCAATGCGGGTAAGCCGCCCGCCAAGCACTTCGACGACCAGCAGGCTGCCGTCGGGCAGCACGACCGGCCCTTCGGGCAGCATCAGGCCATCTGTCAGGGTTGCGCCGATCTGCCTGGTCATACTGATCCCCTCCGCGTGCTGGCCCTGCGGGGCCGCCGATGTTGTCGTATCCCTGCCACGGTTGGGCGTTACCCACCCTAGGACAGGTGAGCGCACCGCCGCGACCGGGCTTGGTCGGGCGCGCAACCTTCCCCGTTCCACTGCTGGATGCCCCGATGACCGAAGCCCTGTCCAAGCTCAACTTCCGCGATATTGGCGGCTTGCCGACCCACGACGGGCGCATCGTGCGCCCCGGCCTGATCTATCGCTCCGAAGGCCCTGCCAGCTTCGCCCCTGTTCACCGCAAGGAACTGGCCGCGCTGAACATCCGGCTGGTATGCGATCTGCGTTCGGAAGGCGAACGCGACAAGGATCCCAACGACTGGGCCGAGGCCGCGCGGCTGCTCAACCTCGATGTGACCGCCGATCTGCGGGTCAAGACCAACAACGGCTGGGAAGCCTTGCGGCATGACCAGTCGGCCGCCACCGTGCGCGCCGCACTGGTCGGCAATTATGCGTCGATCCCCGCCGCGCTGCGCCCGCACTTGCGCCATTTCGTCGATTCGATCATCGCCGGGGAAGTGCCCGCGCTGGTGCACTGCACGGCTGGCAAGGACCGCACCGGGGTGATGATCGCACTGCTGCTTCGCGCGGTCGGCGTGCCCGAAGATATCGTTATCGCCGATTACGAACGGTCGGACGTGTTCGCCCGCAACCTGCGCCTGCGGGGCGGGATCGAAGAACAGTTCCATGAAACCTTCGGGTTCGTGCCGAGCAAGGAACTGATCGACGCGATGATCGGCGTCGATGTCGATTTCCTCAACACCGCGTTCGATGTGCTGACCTCCGAACACGGGTCGCTAGAAGGGTATTTCGCCGCTGCCGATGTCGATGCCACGCTGCTGGCCCGCTTCCGCGAAACCATGGTGACGCAAGGCTGACGAGGCACGCAATGGCAGGCCGCGCAATGCGGTGGCCTGCCGTTGCGCCCTTTTCCCGTCAGGCGCGCTGGCCCCAGCGTTCGATCGCCGCGTCAATGTCCAGCGTTTCGGCATCGGCGATTGCGGCAGGCGTGCCGGAAAGGCGCGGCGCTGGCGCTGGCTGATTGATCCCGCCGCGTGCCACGAACGTGCCGCGTGCCGTGTTGTGCGGGTGCGCAGGCGCTTCGGCCATCGACAGGACCGGGGTGACGCAAGCATCGGTGCCCGCAAACACTTCGGCCCATTCATCGCGCGAACGGGTGGCGAACGTGGCGCTGAAATCGGCTTGCATGCGCGGCCAGTCGGCCCGGTCGTTCTGGCGATAGCCACGGTCTTCCAGCCCCAGCCCCTTGAGCATCTGGGCAAAGAACTGCGGCTCAAGGCACCCTACCGCCACATCGCGGCCATCGGCGCAGCGATAGCAGCGGTAGAACGGCGCACCGCCATCCAGCAGGTTCGAAGCCGGCGCGTCGGCCCAGAGGCCCTTCGGCTCCCACGCGTAGAACAGGCTCATCAGCGAAGGTACGCCGTCGGAAATGCAGGCATCGACCACCTGCCCCTTGCCGGTGGCCCGCGCCGAAAGGATCGCGGCAAGCAGCCCGGCGATCAGGAACATCGCCCCGCCGCCGTAGTCGCCCACGAGGTTGAGCGGCACCGGCGGCGGCGTGGTGCCATCGCCCATCGCGTGCAGCGCGCCGGTGATCGACAGGTAGTTGATGTCATGCCCGGCCGTCAGCGCCAGCGGCCCGGTCTGGCCCCACCCGGTCATCCGGCCGAAGACCAGCGCAGGGTTGCGCGCAAGGCATGCGTCCGGCCCCAGCCCAAGCCGTTCCATCACGCCGGGGCGATAGCCTTCGATCAGGGCATCGGCCCGTTCGATCAGGGTCAGCAACCGTTCGCGGTCGGTATCGTCCTTCAGGTTCAGATAAGTGACGGCACGGCTGCGGTGCAGAATATCGCCGCCCACATCGTCCCACGCCCCCGCGCCCGCACTGGGCGGACGGGCAACGCGGACGATTTCAGCGCCCATGTCCGCCAGCAGCATCGCTGCAAGCGGCACCGGGCCGATGGCGTCGATCTCGACAATGCGGATGCCGGCAAGCGGCCCGGTAGCAGCCGCCATCAGATATTGGTCCGGTCCGCGCCCTTGAGATCGAGGATCTCGCGCGCTTCATCGGGAGTGGCGATTTCCAGCCCCATGCCTTCAACGATCTGGCGCGCCAGCGTGACCTGTTCGGCGTTGGTCCTGGCCAGCCGGCCCTTACCCGCCCACAGCGAATCTTCCAGCCCGACGCGCACGTTGCCACCCATCGACGCTGCCATGGCGACAATGCTCATCTGCCGCGCGCCCGCGCCCAGTACCGACCATTCGTACTGGTCGCCGAACAGCCGGTCGGCCGTGCGCTTCATGTGCATCACATCGTCCGGGTGGCTGCCGATGCCGCCCAGGATGCCGAAGCAGGTCTGGATGAACAGCGGCGCCTTGACCAGCCCGCGGTCAAGGAAGTGCTTGAGGTTGTAGAGGTGGCTGGTGTCATAGCATTCGAACTCGAACCGGGTGCCCAGCGGCGTCAGGATGCCGAGCAGGCGTTCGATATCGGCAAAGGTATTCTTGAACACCAGATCGCGCGAGGCTTCGAGCGCCGGGGCTTCCCAATCGTGCTTGAAGGTCTTGAAGCGGTCGAGCATCGGGAACAGGCCAAAGCCCATCGTGCCCATGTTGAGCGATGCGACTTCGGGGGCGAAACGCGTGGCCGGGCGGATGCGCTCGTCCACCGCCATCGACGGATGCCCGCCGGTGGTCAGGTTGAGCACGGCGTCGGAACGCTGCTTGATGACCTTGAGGAAGGGTTCGAACAGGTCGGGGTTCTGGTCGGGCCGCCCGTCAACCGGGTTGCGCGCGTGCAGGTGGATGATCGCCGCGCCCGCCTCTGCCGCACCGATGGCCGATTCCGCGATTTCCTCGGCGGTGACGGGCAGGTATTCCGACATCGAAGGGGTGTGGATCGCGCCGGTGACGGCGCAACTGATGATGACCTTGCCTTTTGCCATGTCTTCCTCGTTTAAATGCAAAAGGCGCAATGCCCTTCGCCGGACCGGGGCGTCAAACGCTGTTCGCCGGGCTTGTGCGCCTATCTCACGTCAGGATGCCGAACTGGCGCGCGCGCAGGACCGCTTGCGGACGCCGCCGCACGCCCAGCTTGTCGTAGATCTGCTGCATGTACCATTTGACCGTGCCTTCGGTCAGGCCCAGCCGTTCGCCAATCTCGCGGTTGCGCAAGCCGCCGCTGACCATGATGAGGATATCCACCTCGCGGCTGGCGAGCCGCCCGGTCAATCCTATCGCGCCCTCGCCATCTTCGGATTCGATTGCCGGGCCATTGTCGACCAGCGAAACCAGCATGGCGGCAAACCGGTCGGCCCGCGTATCGAGCGCGGGGCCATTGGCATAGGCTTCGCTCAGCAGGGCGGTGATGATCTCGCCTTCGTCGAGGAACACGCGCACCCAGCCCGCCGGTTCGGCCAGTTCTACCGCCGAGCGCACCGCACGGCGGGCCTTGGAGCGATTGCCCTGCAACACGAAGATTTCCGCCAGCAGCAGCTCGAACTCCACCGCCGAACGCGCCGCGCCGCTGCGGCGCACGAACTCCAGCCAGCGCGTCGCCACCTTGGCGGCGCGGACCAGACGGTGGCGCTGCATCTCGATGCGGATCCACGCGATGGCCAGACATTCGCGCCGCCGTGAAGGGTTGAGCGTGGGCACCGGTTCATCGTCCAGATTCTGCCCGACCGCGCGCAAGGCGGCTTCGGCCTCGTCGATCTGGCCCGACTTGACCAGAATGCGGACCTGTTCGGCCACGACATGGGCGCGCAACCGGTCCAGCCCGCATTCGATGGCGACCAGATGCGCTTCATCCAGCCCGGCCAGTGCGCCAACGCTGTCGCCCCGCGCAAAAGCCAGCCGCGCGCGCACCAGAAACCCGGATGCGAACTGATCGACCAGCCCCCACTGGCGGATGCCTGGCAGGTAGCGTTCGACGAGATCGCCCGCCCGGTCCACTTCGCCGATTTCGTAGAGCATTTCCGCATAGGGCAGCGCCGGCAGCGCGGCGAGGCCAGGTATTTCCGCATCGCGCGCGCCGGCCGCTTCGAGCGCCTCTTCGCTGAAGCGGCGGGCAATAGCGGATTTGCCCTGCACGAACAGCGTGGGCACGATCGAGCACTTGAGCGCGATCGAAGCGAACTCGGACCCCGGCCGGTCGAGCGCGCGGCGCACTTCGGCTTCAAGCTTGAGCGTATCGTGAAAATGGTAGAACTCGCGCCGCGCAGCGATCACCTGCGCCAGCAGCGTGCAGCTCAGATAGGCTTCGTCATCGCCGATTTCGGCAATGAGCTGTTCGGCATCGCGTTCGACCTGCCCCAGATCATCCTGCGCGGCGGCCAGCATGATCTGGCGATGCCGGATATGGAAATCGAGCTTTGCCGCAGCATGGGCATCCAGCCTGCCTTCGGCCACCAGCTTGTCGCGCAGCGCGATGGCCGTGTCGATCAGCCGCGCGGCGGCGGCAAAGGACAGGCGCCGGATACGCCGCCAGGCCATGGCCAGCACGAGCATGGGCCGCGTGGAACTGATTGCCCAGGGTAGCTGGGAGGCGATCTGGTCAAGCCGGTTGAGGTGCCCGGCGGTGGTCAGGTCGTTGGCCATGAGATCGAGCTGATCGGCCAGAAACTCCTGATCGCCGCTGGCCGAGGCATGTTCCAGCGCCTTGAGCAATTCGCCCTGTTCGGCAAAGAAGCGGCTGGCCCGGCGGTGGAGTTCCGCAGCGCGGGCAAAGGCGCGTTCGTGCAGGCGGCCCAGCGCCATGGCGCGGAACAGCGGGTGAAAGGCATAACGGCTGCGCTCTTCGTCGATCGCGTCGATGAACAGCCCGGCGCGATAGGCATCGTCCAGCGTGGCGCGGGCGTTGTCATCGCCCGTCACCGCCGCGCACGAAGGCCCGGTGAGTTCGTCGAGGATGCAGATATTGATCAGGAAATCGCGCATTTCCGGCGTCTGCAGTTCAAGCACTTCTTCCGAGAAGTAGCCGGTAAACTCGCGGCGCAGGTTGTCGGACAGCGGCTTCCACGTCATGCCGCGCGCGGATTCCCGGCGGTACAATTCGCCACCGATAACCAGGCCCGACGCCCAGCCATGGGCATCGCGGATGATCTGCTGCATGATTTCGGCATCGACCGGGACGCCGGCCACGCGGGTGATAAGCTCGCGCGCTTCCTCATCGTCGAACGCCAGTTCCGCTGCGCCGACTTCGACCAGAAAGCCCAGCGAACGCGCCCGCGCCACCGGGATCGGCAAGGCCCCGCGCGAAACGAGAATGACGGTCATCGCATCGCGGGCGCTGGACATCGCCTGGCTGACGAAATTGAGCACCGGCACCGGCAGCAGGTGGGCATCATCGATGACCAGCACCGGCGGCTTTTCATGGACCTGAGCCAGCGCGGCCAGCCAGTCTTCCTCCGCACCCTCGCGGTCGAGATGGTCCCACTCCATCCCCACGGCCAGCCCGGCCGCCTTGAGCGCGCCGAAGAACGAAGGGAAATCGCGGATACCGGCCCGCACCGAAAGCCACAGCGCCGGGCGGCCCTGTTCCTTCATGTAGTTGTGGCAGTAGAGCGCCGCCGTGGTCTTGCCGCTGCCGGCGGGCGCGCAGAATGTCGCCAGGCGCGCGCGCGAAATCGGCTCGACCATGTTCAGGAACGCCTTGCGCGGCACGATCAGCGGGGTTGCGCGCGGCGGGATGATTGTCGTGGGGACCAGGCCCATGATGCTGCACTCTCCTGTCAAACCGACTCTGCTGGCCGACTTCGGGTGCCTTCATTGACCAAACCGGAGCGTAACGCAACGGTCTTTTCCTATCGCGCGATAGGTATACGCAAAAAGGAAAGGGGCTTTGCGCCAGATTGGTACAGCGCCCGCACCCGCACAATTCCGGGGCGAACGCTGTTCCGCCGATTGCTGCGCCGCAGCAACCTATCGTGAGTCGGGGTCCGGTCAGGCAGCGGCGACGGCGACAGCTTCGACCCGCACCGGGATTGCCCCCATGCGCGGCTGGCCGAACACCGGATCGAACGCGGCATTCGCGTCCATCAGGCGCGAGGTGCAACCGCCCTGCCCCAGCGGATCGTCCGCCTCGTCCGGGTTGGTCCCGAAGCAGTGGGACATCGACAGCGTACCGGGCCGCAGCCGCGGCTCGGCCTCGGCCACGCCCTTGATCTCGCCATGTTCGGAGCGGATGGAAATGACATCGCCCGATGCCAGCCCGAAGCGTTCGAGATCGGCGGGGTTGAGATAGGCCGGATTGTGCGTGCGCCGCGCCGCCAGCTTGGGATTGGTCCGCCCGATCGAGTTCATCATGTCGTTTGCCCGGCGCGGGATCAGCATCAGCGGGAAATCGGCGCTGGGGTTTGCGGTATCGCCCCGCCGTTCGAACACCGCGGCCAGTTCGGCCATCATCGTCGGGTCGCCCAGTTGCAGCATTGCGTCGCAATCGGCCGCGCGCGGCAGCACGATGATGTCCAGTTCATCATAGACCTTGCCGTGGATGTGCTGCTTGACCTCTTCAAGCGGCACCCGCGACCCGGCGCACATCGCCTCGAACATTTCCTCCGTCGTCGGGCGACGGTCGAGCGGCAGCGTGAAGGGCACGGGCGGCTTGTCCCAGTGCTGACCGGTTCCGGCGGCATTGCCGTAATAGACGATCTGCTTGCCCAGCCGCCGGGCCAGTTCGTAGAAGAACTCCCAGCTTTCGATGGTGTCCGACCCTGCGGGCGGAGCCACTACCGGCGCAGCGTACTGCGCGTAGGGCATTTCATAGCCGCCGGTCCAGATTCCGTAATACTTCATCGATTCCGAAAACTGCGAACAGGCCGGGGTTTCCAGCGCCATGCGATCGGGGATCACGTAATCGGCCATGCGCGCCGTGTTCGACATTTCCACGTCGATCGCCACGAGCAGGTCGAGCGAGGACAGCGCGCGCCCGGCGCGGTTCTGATCGGGCAGGGAAACCGCCGGGTTGCTGCCCGAACAGATCAGCGCGCGCACCTGGCCGGGGCCGGGGGTGAGGATTTCGTCGGGCAGCGTGCCGGTGGGCGCGCCGACCACGGTCTGCGGCAAGGCGTTGATCCGGCTGGGCCGCGAATGATCCCACGGCTGGTAGGGCGCATAGGGCTGGGCATGGATCGGCACGTCGGGCAAAAGAACGTGCGGTTGGGCATGGGGGTCCCCCGCCCGCACCCAGCGGCCGCAGACCGTGTTCAGGCTGAGCGCAAGGTATTCGCACAGTGTACCGTGCAGCGGGAAATGCGCGCCGGTAGCCGTCACCACGCACCCGCTTTCCGCTTCGGCAAAGGTCCGGGCCGCCAGCACCACGTCTTCGGCGGCAATCCCGGCAACGGAGGCAACATGTTCGGGCGTGAACGGTTCAACCGCGGCCATGAGCGTTTCGATGCCGATGGCGTTGTCCGCCACGAACTGCGCATCGTAGAGCTTTTCGGTCAGGATCACGCGCAGGATCCCGGCGAGGATGCTGGCGTCCTGCCCCGGCTGCGGGGCGATGTGCAGGAAGGCGTGCGCGGTGGATTCTGTAGCCCGCGGATCGATCACGATCAGCTTCATCCCGCCCTTGACCGCCTGCTTGAGCGTCTGGCCCGGATTGACCATGACCCCCTGCTTGGAAATGACCGGGTTGGTGCCGACCATGATCCACGTCTTGGCCGTGGAAAAAGGCTGCGGCCCGGCCATCCACCGGCCATGCAGCGCCTGGGCGATGACCTTGCCCGCCTGGTCGATGGTCTGGACCGAAAAGAACCGGTCGGGATACGTGCCCATCGCCATGATGAACATCGCCCCGATCACCGGATTGATCGGGTTGGTCAGGTTGCCATTGCCGGGGTAGACCGCGATCGCTTCAGGACCATGCGCTTCCATGATCGCTTCGAGCCGCTGGGCAATCTCCTCGATCGCCTGCGCCATCGGGATTTCGACATAGCTGCCATCGGGCATGCGCTTGCGCGGGTGCAGCACGCGCGTCGGGGAATAATGCGCTTCGGGCATGGCGCGGCCCTTGGGGCAGGTATAGCCGCCATAGATCGGGGACTGGCGGTCACCCACGACCTTGGTCGCGCGGCCGTCTTCTACGGTCACTTCAACCGGGCAACCGGCCCAGCACACCTTGCAGATGCCGTAACGCGTCTCGGCTGTCCCGTTCGGGCTATCGGCCATCGCTTGCAAACTCCCCTTTGCTTCGTGGTCCGCATGGCCGATCACGGCGAGACGCGGCACCGGCACACCTGCGGCACCTTTTACGGCATCTGATGGCGTTGTGCGCATTCCATAACCTGCCAACGGGCAGGGTAGCCCCGCACGGCTCCGGATCAGCCCGCGTTCGGTCCGGCAAAGCTGTCCACGCTGGCCCGCCCGCCGTCGATCACCACCACGCCGCGTTCGGGCACGATGGCGCGGAACATGATCGCATCGCCATCCTGCCACGTCTGGGTCTGCACCGTTTCACCGGGGATGACCGGGGCGGTAAAGCGCGCCGAAATCGACGAAAGGCGTGAGGGGTTGCTGCCGCAGTGGATATGCACCAGCGCCCGCGTGACCAGCCCCAGCGTGGACAGGCCGTGCAGGATTGGCTGATCGAACCCGGCCGAGCGCGCCGTTTCCGGCACGACATGGAGCGGATTGCGATCCCCCGACAGGCGATAGACCAGCGCCTGCTGGCGGCTGGTCGGCAGATCGAGCGCGAACTGCGGCGGCGTTTGCGGCATCGCCACTGGCGGCGGGCCGGGCAGCGTACGCGCGCCGCCGAACCCACCGGCATCGCGCACCACCCAAAGTTCCGACAGTTCGGCAACCACGTTGCCGCCCATGTCCTTCAAGGTGCGATAGGCACGGAACAAGGCAGGCTTGCCCGGTCCCTTGTCGGCAATTTCACCGATGCGGGTCGATCCGACCAGTTCCTCGTCGACATCGAGCGGACGGTGCAGCACCAGCGACTGTTCGCCGTGCAGAACGCGCGGCCAGTCCAGCCCGGTGGCCGGGTCCATCAGCCAGAAACCCGGCGTGCCCAGCACAAACGCCATCGACGGCAGTGCCTTGAGGTTGCGCTCAAACACCATGTGCAGTTCATCGACATGATCGGCCAGCCCCGCGCCCGTGCCCAGCGCATACAGGATGGTATCGCGCGGATCGTAGAGATCGTGCGCATCGGGCACCGCGTAGCGCAGCAGGCGCTCTGTATCGAGCACCGGCATCAGCGCACCAGCGCCCGGCGCAGCGCCTCGCGCTTGTCGCGCAGCGCCCGCTGCGAAACCGGCGCGTCGGCGGCAATCACGTAACCATGCGGGCAGCCCGGATAGACATGCAGTTCCACCGCCACCCCGGCCGCAATCAGGCGCATCGCATAATCCACGTTTTCATCCAGAAACAGATCAAGCGCGCCGACCGCGATCAGCGCAGGCGGCAAGCCTTCAAGCCGCGTGGCGCGCGCAGCGGCGGCATAGGGTGAAACATCGCCCTGCCCCGGTTCGCCGCCCAGCAGGCAGCTCCAGCCAAAGCGGTTGTCATCCGGGCCGAAAATGAACTCGCCGGTCACCGGGTTGCGCGGCCGGATGCAGGTGCGATCGTCCATCATCGGCGCATCGAGCAACTGGAACGCCAGCGGGTAGTCGCCGCGATCGCGCGCCAGCAGCGCCAGCGCCGCGGCCAGCCCGCCGCCCGCGCTTTCACCCATCACCGCGATCCGCGCCGGGTCCACCCCCAGCGCCGCCGCATTGGCGTGCAGCCAGCCCAGCGCGGTGTAGCAATCCTCGATCCCGGCGGGAAAGGGGTGCTCCGGCGCGAGCCGGTAGTCCACGCTGAGGATCGCCACGCCAAGCTGGCGGGCGGTTTCGGACAGTTCGGGCACGCTCATTTCCGGGGTGCCGATGATGTAGGCGCCGCCGTGGATGTGCAGCACCGCAGGCAGCGGCCCGGCATGATCGGCCGGGCGCAGCAGCAGCGCGCGCACTTCGTGCCTTTCGGGTGCGGGGATGCGGACTTCCTGCGGCGCGACCGGCACGGGCGCTGCGGCAAGCGCGCGGGTGATCCCGTCCATTGCCGCGCGCACGGCAGGCAGCGTTTCGTGCGTTGCGGCGAGCGCGGGAAACGCATCGAGCGCGGGCAACAAGGCCGGATCGACAAGGTGCCGGGTGTTCATGCAATTCCTCTCCACAGTCGCAATGCCGCGGTTGTGCGCGTGTTGCGGCCGCGCCTTTATGGCACGACGGGCAGGGCAAAGGCCATGCGCAATGCAGCAAGATTATCTGCCTGCGCGCGCCGCGCCGGGCCGCTTTCGCGCGCCATGCCAAAGCCGTGCATGCAGCCCGGATAGACATGCAGTTCGGTCGGCACGCCAGCGCGGATCAGGCGGCCCGCGTGGTCGAGACATTCGTCCACGAACAAGTCGAGCGCGCCGACACTGATGAACGTGCGCGGCAGCCCGGCAAGATCGCCGGCCCGTGCAGGCGCGGCATAAGGCGATGTTTCGGCACCGCCCGGCTCCTTGCCCAATTGGGCGATCCAGCAATAGCGACTGCTTTCCCGCGTCCACACGAACTCGCCGGTAAACGGGTTGGGCGCTGCTTCCGTGCTGGTGCGGTCATCCAGCCGGGGCTGTTCGAGATGCTGGAAGCAGATCGCATATTCGCCACGGTCGCGCGCCAGCAGCGCCAGCCCCGCGGCCAGTGCGCCGCCCGCGCTTTCCCCGCTCACTGCGATCCGGGCGCGGTCGATGCCCAGCGCACCGGCCTGTGCATGGAGCCAGCCCAGTGCTGCGTAGCAATCCTCGATCGCACCGGGGAACCGGGTTTCCGGGGCCAGGCGGTAATCGACCGAAAGGATCAGGCAGCCCAATGCATCGGCCCACTGCATAAGCTGGCCGCTGTTCATTTCGGGCATGCCGATAACATTGCCGCCGCCGTGCATGTGCAGGATCGCGGGGGCATTTGCGGCCAGCGCGGCGGGGCGAAGCATCATGCAGCGCACGGTACGCGTGCCGCCGTCAGCCGGAACCTGCACATCGCTGATGGCCACCGGAAGGTCTGGCAGCGGCACCGCCTTGACCATGGCGGGCAAGGCGGCGCGGATCACCGGCAGGCTTTCGTCCGAAAGCACCATCGGCGGCATGGCATCGACCAGCGCCAGCAGTTCGGGATCGACCAGGTGGCGCGTGGTCATGGCTTCAGGAAAGCTTGCGCTCGTCCAGCCCCAGCCCGCGCCCGATGATTTCGCGCATGATTTCCGACGTACCGGCAAAGATGCGGCTGATGCGCGCATCGGTGTACATGCGGCTGATCCGGTATTCTTCCATGTACCCGGCGCCGCCATGCAACTGCACGCATTCGTCCATCACCCGGCCCTCCAGTTCGGAGGCAAGCAGCTTTGCGCCCGATGCGTCCTCGGCCGACAGTTCGCCCGCGTTGAGCAACAGCACGAGCTGATCGACATAGGTCTGCGCCGCGTCCAGTTCGGTGCGCATCGAAGCCATCTTGAACCGGGTGTTCTGGAACGCGCCGATCGGCTTGCCGAATGCCTTGCGTTCTTTCACGTAATCGAGCGTGATGTCGAACGCGGTCTGTGCGGTGGCCATGAAGCCGATGGCCGCGACCAGACGTTCCTGCGCCAGGAAACGCGCCAGATAGCGGAAGCCCTGGCCGGGATCGCCCAGCATGTTTTCCTTGGGCACCTTCACGTCGTTGAAGAACAGCTCGGCGGTATCCTGCGCGTGCAGGCCCATCTTGGCCAGCTTGCGGCCGCGTTCAAAGCCTTCCATCCCGCGTTCGACCACCAGCAGGCTAAGCCCGTGGCGGCTGGTCGGATCGGTGCGCGCGGCCACCACGACCAGATCGGAAAGGATGCCGTTCGAGATATAGGTCTTGGCGCCGTTCAGCAGCCAGTGATCGCCCTTGTCTTCGGCGCGGGTCTTCATGCCCGCAAGGTCCGAACCGGTCGAAGGCTCGGTCATCGCCACGGCCAGGATCTTTTCGCCCGACACGATGCCGGGCATCCAGCGATCCTTCTGTTCGTCGGTCCCCAGCTTGTCGAAATAGGGCGCGACGAGATCGTTGTGCAGGTTGATGTAGAAGCCGATGTCGCCGTGGCGCATATTCTCTTCGATGATGATCTGTTCGAAGCGGAAATCGTCGATCCCCGCCCCGCCGTACTTTTCATCGGCCCATGTGCACAGCAGGCCCTGCGCGCCCGCCTTCAGGTAGAGCTCGCGCGGGACCATGCCTTCCTCGCGCCACTTTTCGGCGTAAGGCGCGACTTCTGCCTGCATGAACCGGGCAACGCTGTCGCGGAACTGTTCGTGCTCCGGTTCGAAGATGACGCGCTTCATGGTTATGCAAGCTCCTTGGCAGCGGGGGCCGCGGCCGCAGTGGCCGCCGGATAGAAGCCTTCACCCTTTTCCGCCTTGGCGCGCAACCATGCCGAAGGGGCAAAGCGCGAGCCATAGAGCTGGGCGAGACGATCCGCTTCAGCCACGAAGGTGGCGATGCCGACCGTGTCGATGTAGCTCAGCGTGCCGCCGGTCCACGCCGGGAAGCCCCAGCCATAGATCGCGCCCAGATCGGCGTCTTCGGGCGTTTCCAGAACGCCTTCTTCCAGCGTCTGCGCGGTTTCGTTCGCCTGCGAATAGAGGAACCGCTTCTTCAGTTCTTCAAGATCGGGCTGTTCGGCCGCTGGCGGGAACTCCTGCGCCAGGCCCGGCCACAGGTGCTTGCCGCCCGTTGCAGGGTATTCGTAGAAGCCACCGCCTGCCTTGCGGCTGCCGCGGCCCAGCGCGATCATCCGCTGCAGCACCGGCATGCCGCGTTCGATCGTGTACTTGTTGACCGTCATCGCCGCATCGCGGGCCGCTTCGTCGATGATCTTGACCGGCAGCTCCATGGTCACTTCATCGAGCAGCGCCAGTGGCCCGATCGGGAAACCGGCGGCCTTGGCCGCGTTTTCGATCCGCGCCGGTTCGACACCGTCTTCGAGCATCGCCACGCCTTCGAAGATGAACATGCGGAACACGCGGCTGGTGTAGAAACCGCGCGAATCGTTGACCACGATCGGCGTCTTGCGCAGTTGCGCGATGAAATCGAGCGCCTTGGCCAGCGTTTCCTTAGAGGTCTGCTTGCCCACGATCACTTCGACCAGACCCATGCGATCGACGGGCGAGAAGAAGTGGATGCCGATGAACTGGTCGGGACGCTGCGAAGCCTTGGCCAGCTCCGAAATCGGCAGCGACGAGGTGTTCGACGCATAGACCGCGCTGGCGGGGATCACCGCTTCGGCCTTGCGCGTGGTTTCGGCCTTGATGCCCATGTCCTCGAACACCGCCTCGACGATCATGTCGCAGCCTTCGAGCAGCGCATAATCGTCGGTCGGGGTGATCCGCGCGAGCACCGCGTCGGCCTTGTCCTGGCTGAGCTTGCCCTTTTCGATCAGCTTGCCCTGGACCTTGGCGGTATAGGCCTTGCCCTTTTCGGCGGTCGGCACATCGCGGTCGAGCAGCACGACCTCGATCCCGGCACTGGCCGAAACAAAGGCGATCCCTGCCCCCATCATGCCCGCGCCCAGCACGCCCAGCTTCTTCACTTCCGACTTGGGCACCCCGGCGGGGCGGCGGGCGCCCTTTTCGGCGGCCAGCTTGGAAATGAACGTGGTGCGGATGATGTTGCGCGCGACCGGATCGGTCAGCAGCTTGGCAAAGTACTTGCTTTCCACCGCCAGCGCCTTGTCGAACGGCAGTTGCAGCCCTTCGAACACGCACGACAGGATCGCCTGCGGGGCGGGCGTGTTATAGCCCTTCTGCGCGATGGCCCCGGCCATCATCATGTAGGCCGCCGAATCTTCGGGCACGGTCAGGCCCTTCTTCTGCGGCGGCACCCAGCCCTTCACGTCCCACGGACGCACCGGGTCCGGCCCGGTGGCAAGCCACGCACGCGAAGCCTCGATCAGCTTTTCGGCGGGAACGACTTCATCGACGATGCCCAGCTTGAGCGCCTCGGCCGGGCCGACCGAACGGCCCGACAGCAGCAGGTCCAGCGCCTTCTTGAACCCGATCAGAATGCCCAGGCGCACCGTGCCGCCCGAACCCGGCAGCAGCCCGACGTTGACTTCCGGCAGGCCGACCAGCGCCTTGGGGTTGTCCACCAGCACGCGGTGATGGCACGCCAGCGCCAGTTCGAAACCGCCGCCCAGCGCCAGCCCGTTGATCGCCGCGACCCACGGCTTGCCCGATTTTTCGATGCCGCGGTGCATCGCCGTGGCGCGCTGCGAAAACCCGAAGGCTTCCTTCGGCGTCAGCTTGCCGAAGCCCTGCACCAGTTGGGTCAGGTCGGCGCCAGCCATGAAGGCGGGCTTGCCCGACGTCAGGATCACGCCCTTGATGCTGTCGTCCGCGGCGATCTGCGCGGTGACAGCTTCCATGTCGGCCAGGAAGGCGTCGTTCACGACGTTCATGGACTGCCCGGCGGCATCCAGGGTCAGGATGGCAAAGCCGTCAGCGTTGGTTTCGAGTTTGAGGTTCTGCATGGGATATCCGCTTCAAAAGACGTTTGGTGCGCGTCAGACGCGCTCGATGATCGCAGCGGTGCCAAGACCGTTGGCGGCGCAAAGCGTGATCAGCCCGGTTTCCTTGTCGCGCCGCTCCAGCTCATCGAGCACGGTGCCCAGGATCATCGCCCCGGTCGCCCCCAGCGGGTGACCCATGGCAATCGCGCCACCGTTCACGTTGATCTTGTCGTCAGGGATGCCCATCACGTTCTGGAAGCGCATGACGACGCTGGCGAAGGCTTCGTTCAGCTCCCACAGGTCGATGTCCTTGCGTTCCATCCCGGCGTTCTTCAGCGCCTTGTCCGAACAGGCGGCAGGCGCGGTCAGCATGATAGTGGGTTCGGAACCGATATTGGCATAGGCGCGCAGACGGCCGCGCGGCTTCAGCCCGGCGCGTTCGCCGAACGCCTTCGAGCCGACCAGCACGATGCCCGCACCATCGACGATGCCCGAACTGTTGCCGCCGTGGTGGACATAGTCGAGCTGTTCGATCTGCGGATACTTTGCCTTGGCCACCGCTTCGAACCCGCCCTTGCCGAACCCTTCGAAGGCCGGCTTGAGCTTGGCGAGGCTTTCCACCGTGGTGCCCGGACGCATGTGTTCGTCATGGTCGAGCAGCACTTCGCCGAGCACGTCCCTGACCGGGACGATCGACTTCTTGAAATAGCCGTTTTCCCAGGCGTTGGCAGCCTTGCGCTGGCTTTCGACGGCAAAGCGGTCGACGTCTTCGCGGCTGAACCCGTCGAGCGTGGCGATGATATCGGCGCCGATGCCCTGCGGGGCATAGTGGTTGTGGTATGCCACGGCGGGGTCCGAAGTCCACGCGCCGGAATCATAACCCATGACCGTGCGGCTCATCGATTCGACGCCGCCGCCGATCCCGGCCTGGATCATCCCCGAATGGACCTGCGCCGCGATCAGGCTGACCGCATCGAGACCCGATGCGCAGAAGCGGTGGATCTGCTGACCGGCCACGGTCTGGGCATAGCCCGCCTGCAGCACCGCCGCACGCGCCAGCACGCCGCCCTGTTCGCCCACCGGCTGGGCCATGCCAAGGATCACATCGTCGAGCAGCGACGTGTCGAGATTGTTGCGGTCACGGATCGCTTCGAGAAGCTGCGTGGCCATCTGGACCGACGTGACTTCATGCAGCGCACCATCCGGGCGGCCCTTGCCGCGAGGGGTACGGACATGATCGTAGATATAGGCTTCCATGCAAATCGCCCTGCCAATGTGGGTACACGTATCGATAGAGATTAGGATGGGCCGTGTCCGGCGCAACCCCCGGTCGCACCTATCTTTGGACGGGCGGATAGTGCACCCGCAAGCGCACGCTGCCTACGGTTTCAGGCGTCTTCGACGCAGTCCACGGTAAAGGCGCGCACGCTGCCCGGTTCAAGGAAGCGGGCCTGGTCTTCGGCCATGCGGCGGGCGTTTTCAGGGTCGGCCATCGCCGCCTGCGCAGCCGCGAAATCGGCCTGCGTGGCATAGACGATCTCGGTCACGACATCATAGTCGCGCTCGTCCGGGCCGGTCACGTAGTTGCGCCGGTACACCACCGGCCTGCCCGACAGCGAGAGCATGAACGGCGCGTGGCGGTTTTCATAGTATTCGCGGAACTCCGCCGGGGTCATGCCGGCGCGGCGCTTCATCAGGAACATCAGCTTGATCATCGAAACGCTCCCCCGCAGCCCCGTCGGACCGCTTGCCCCTGCCCGGACGATCCGGGCAGGGGCGGGGTGGATTAGAGCGCCAGCGCGGCGCGGCGTCCATCCTTGATCGCTTCGTCGGTGGCAAAAACGCTCCACCGCGCTTCGCGGGCATCCCCGATGATGCGCACGTCGATGCCACTGCCCAGCAGCGCATGGTACAGTTCTTCCTGCGGCGGCTTCGAGGTGACGAGCACGGTGTTGTCGATGTTGTCGAGCACCGTTTCCTCGCCGGTGAAGACGTTGCGCACGCGCACGTCGGCCGGTGTGATCTCGCGGATTTCGGTGGACGGCAGGAAGGTGACCTTGGGGATCACCCGCTTGGCAACCACCTTGTTGAGGCCCAGCTCGGTCACCGACATGGCCATGGCGGCATCCATCGTCACGAACACGACCTCCTTGCCCTGGTTGGCAAGGTATTCCGCAATCCCCGGACCGACTTCGTAAGAGGTGTTGTCATAGACGACGATGCGCTTGCCCAGCCGGGCGTGTTCCAGCATCACTTCTTCGGGCGTGAACACATGCTCCCACTGCGCGCCCTTGACGCCGGTGAGCTGGTTCTTGCTGGCGCCGGTCTTGGAATAGCGCGCGCCGGTGGCCACCAGCACCACATCGGGGGCCAGCGCCGCAACGCTCTGCGCCGTCGCTTCGGTGTGGAGGCGGACCTCAACGCCCAGCTTGTCGAGTTGCAGCTTGAGCCAGCGGACAATGTCGGCGCGGTCGGAAAGACCGGGCAGCATGGCCTGCAGCGTGACATGCCCGCCGATCTGGTCGGACTTTTCCAGGACCGTAACCTTGTGGCCGCGCTGCGCCGCGACAAGCGCGGCCTGCAGCCCCGCCGGACCGGCCCCGGCGATGACAACGTGGCGGGGCTGTGCCGCCGGTTCCACGTCGCCAAGGTATTCGTACCCGATATCGGGGTTGACCGTGCAGCCCACTGCCTGGCCAAAGCACGAACGCAGGAAGCAGCCTTCCAGGTCGCCGATGCAGGCGCGGATTTCGGTCAGCCGGTCATCGCGGCACTTGTTGGGCCATTCGGGATCGGCAATCACCGAACGGGCGACGAACACCATGTCGCACCGCCCGTCGGCAATCGCCTGGTCGGCAAAGGCCGGGGTCATGATGCGCCCGCCGCTGACGACCGGGAGCTTGACCGCCTTCTTCACCGCGGCTGCGGCGTCAAGGTGAGTGCCTTCCTGTTCGAGATAGGACGAAGGATAGTGGTACTGCGTCATCTGCGGCTTCTGCCCGCGCGCGGTGATGCGCAGCCAATCAACCATGCCGGTGGCTTCGAGGATCTTGCACTGCGCCACGCCATCGTCGATGCCCGCTGCGCCCAGCGTGGATTCATCGGCGTTGACGGCAATGCCGATGGCGAAATCAGGGCGCACCCGCCGCCGGATCGCCTCGACGATTTCGACAATCGCGCGCATCCGGTTTTCCAGGCTGCCGCCGTACTTGTCGGTGCGCTGGTTGTAGAACTCGGACGTGAACGAGCCGAGCCCGGCGCCGCCGCTGATCGGGAACTCGAAGCCATCGGCGCCCGCTTCCTGCGCGTGCAGCGCGGCAACCGCGTGAGCCTCGATCAGCTCTTCGACCTCGGCCGTGGTCATCGACCGGGGCTGGGTGTCGGAAAGCACGGTATGCGGGGCAATGCCCGAAGGCTGCGCGGTGGCCGGATCGGCCATCATCCACACGCCCTGCACCGCGATCTTCGCGCCATGCTTGTGCGCGGCATCGACGATGCGGCGGATCGCCGGGATATGTTCGGGGTTATAGGCTTCGATGAACCAGCCCGGCGGGACCAGCGGCGCGGGCACCACCTGGCAACTGGCGATCACCATCATTCCGGCACCGCCCCTGGCGCGCGCCTCGAAATAGCCGACCTGCTTGTCGGTACCGATACCCAGCCCGACCATGCCATGCGGCGACATGAACACGCGATTCTTGATTTCCAGCCGACCGAGTTTGATCGGGCTGAACATGTTTGCATACTTGCTCATCGTTATCCCCTCCGCCGTGACGCGCAACCGCACGCCACGGCGCCCTTGTTGCTTGCAATCAGTTGTCGTCGGTAAAGTGCACGGCGAAGATCGTCTCGGCCGCCTGGTGGCGGATCGGGATCGCCTTCTGATAGGCATCGGACTTGTACCACTGCATCGCAGTGGCATTGTCCGGGAACTTCATCAGCACCACGCTGGTGCCCGGAGGCGCGCCTTCCAGCGTGTCCATGTTTTCGCCCAGGATCACCTCGAACGGCAGACCTTCCAGCGAAACGAAGCCTTGCGCCATGTATTCGCCGTACTTTTCGAGATCGTGCTTGTTCATCATGCTCAGGACATAGGAAGCCATCTGCGTCTCCTGTGGATCAGTTTCCGGCCGCGGCCATGACATCGGCAAAATACGGCGCGTGGTGGACGATCCCGCCGTCGGCGCTGAACACCTGCGCGGTGACGAAGCTGCCCGCATCCGATGCCAGGAACAGCACCGGCCCGGCGATGTCTTCCGGCCGGCTCTGCCGCGGCAGCATCACATGGCGCTGTATGAAGTCGATCTCGCCATCGGTCATGATCTCGCGCGCGCCCTTGCTCAGCACCAGACCCGGCAACACCGCGTTGCAGCGGATGTTGTGACGGCCAAGCTGCGCCGCGACATTGCGCGTCAGCGTGTGCAGCGCGCCCTTGGACGTGGAATAGGCCGGGTGGAACACATCGCCCAGAATGGCCGAACCCGACCCCGTGTTGATGATCGAGCCGCCGCCTCCGGCGATCATGTGCGGGGCAACGTGCTTGATCATCAGCATCGGCCCGCGCGTGTTGATGGCAAAGGTGCGGTCCCACACCTCGACCGTCATGTCGGGGATCGAATGGTCCTTGGCCATGAAATCGGGGCGGGTATCGGCGGCGTTGTTGTGCAGGATGTCGATCCGCCCGAACCTGGCCATCACCGCATCGACCAGCGCGATCACGCTGCTTTCTTCCGCAAGGTCGAGCACGTGCGCCATCGCGCTGCCGCCGTTCTTCACGATATCGTCGGCCACGGCTTGCGCGGCGGCGAGGTTGATGTCGGCCAGCACGACATGCGCCCCGGCCCCGGCCAGCGCCCTGGCGCAGGCTTCCCCGATATTGGCGCCTGATCCGGTGACAATCGCCACGCGATCATTCAGGTTTCCAAACAACATGCTTTCCTCTCGTTCCCGTGTTTCGGTTTTCAGCAGTTCAGGCAGGGCCGCTTTTGCGATCGCATCAGCCCGGCAACAGTCCCGGCAGGCATCGGCAAAATACTGCCTGCCGGGCGGGACCGTCGCCTGGGCGACGAGTCCAGCGTATCGTTGCCATTGTGTTTAGGGTGACCCGCAGCTATCGCATAAGGCAATAATTCAACGCTTGGTCAGGGCGTGCAACCTGACCGGGGAGAGGTCGAGAGATGCCGACAAGCCAGGACTGTCCCGCTTCAGCCACTACCGCCGTGCGCGGCCGCCGCGCCGCCAACGCCACGACCATTGCCGACATTCTCGACGCTGCGAAGGAAGAGTTCGCAACCCACGGTTTCGATGGCACCACGGTCGATTCCATCTGCCGCCGGGCCGGGGTGTCGAAACAACTGCTGTATTATTATTTCGGCAGCAAATCGGATCTCTACAGCGTGATCCTGAAGGAAGCCGCCGAACGAACCATCGTGTTCATCGGCAGCACCCAGTACGACACGATGCCGCCGCGCGACGCGGTGGAACTGTTCATGGTCAACATGTTTGCCGAGTTCGTCGAACGCCCGCAGATCGCGCAGATGACCATCGACGAAGCGCAGCACAACTTCGTGCACGTGGGCAGCAAAAGCCCGCTGGCCACGGTGCTGCGCCAACTGATCGACGAAGTGCTCGGCCGGATCGTGGAACGCGGGCGCGCCGACGGGTCATTCCGCGCCGATGCGGATGCCGACGGGCTGTTCTGGATCATCTTCAGCCTGGTGACGGCATGGTTCGCCCATTCGCCAATGGTCCTGCTGGTATCGCGCACGCAGGAAGGCCGCAGCATGGATGCCGCGGCATGGCAGGCCAACAGCATCGGCTTCGTGCTGGCGGCGCTGGACAACCGGGCCTGAGCCAGCCTGCCCGATCAGTCCAGCGCCCGAACGTTCAACTCCCGAACGTTCAGCGATCAAGGATCGGCTGGAGGTCGAGCGCGGGCAGGAACGACGCCGGGCCGCAACCGCGCAGGATAAAGGCCTGGCGCTGCAACCAGTTGTGGAAATGCTGCACCAGCAGGGCATCGGCCTCTGCGCCCGCAGCAGCGACCCACGCCGAGAGCGCGGCCTGCGCGCTGTCCCAGTCAGCATGGCGGATACCGGTCAGCCGCTCCACATCGGCCAGGTCGGCCTCGCGCACCGACAGGCCATAGGCGTTGAGCCGGCCCATGTAGAACGCATGGTGCGCAGCGGCGTCGCGCGCATAGTCTTCGGCAGCGGTGCCGCCGGGGAAGGCTTCGATATGGCGCACGAGATGGCGGAACCCCTGAGCAAAACCCAGCGGCTGTTCGGTCGGTTCCGGCGGATCGACCAGCGCCACGCCGATGTGATCGGCAATCGCCCGGATCATCCAGCGGCTCGTGCCGACGCAATAGTTGAGATAGGCAAGGTAATCCTGTTCCGGCGCGCTGTCGAACATCAGGGGCCACATCAGGAAGCCGTTCACCGCGCAAAAACCGGCGGTGTGAAACTCGATCAGCTTGCGGGGGATGCGGTCCCCGCTCAGCGCCTCGTACCGCGCCACCAGCGCGGTCAGGTCACCCAGCGGTTCGGAGGAATCGCGCAGCCGCATGCCTGAAAGTTCTGCCGCCGGATCGCCCAGCGAAGATACCTCGAAGTCGATCAGGCCGGTCACCTCGCCCTGTTCGTCGTAGAGGAACTGCCCGCCGTCATAGTTGACGAAGGTCGCCCGCGTACGATCCTGCGGGATGTTGCGGTTGAGCCAGACCCAGGCGAACTCCATCAGCGGCCAGGGCCGCCCGGCGATCCGTTCGCGGAAGATCGCTTCGGACGGGGCATAGAGGTTGAGCGCGATCTCGCGCGGCGTGCGCGGCACCGGCAGGTTGGCGGCGGCAAAGGCTTCCACCGGCAGGCGGTGCACATCGGCCATGATGGCAATGAAGCGGTCGCGCACCTGTGCCCGAACCGCTTCATCGGCGATCGCGCCGCTGTTGATGCGGCCGGGCAGCATGTCCATCACGATGCACAGCGGATCGGGAATCATCCCGTGCACGCGCGGCGCGGGAATGCCGTGGCGTTCGAAGACGCGGTGGATTTCCGCCTCCTGGAACATGTCCACGGGCGAGACATAGGTATCTCCGCGCGGCCCGCGGACATACAGCGGCAAGGGCGCGCCATCGCGTTCGACCACCACGTTCCAGCCCGGCCGCCAGCGCGGCTGCCGTTCAAACGCGGTGACCGGCCCGATGTTCGCGCCCAGCCAGTCGAAGACCTTGCTGTCCATGGCATCGGTCGGGGGCGGTAGTGTCTGCGTAGCCATTCCCGTTCCCCTTCCGATGCCCGATCGTGTTGCGATCAGTTGCCGAAGCGATAGCGCAGTTCGACCCCCACGGTGCGTGGCGCACCGTAGAACCCGCTCTGCACGCCAAGCAGGTTCGAGCCGACGTTGCTCGACGCGAGGTATTCGCGGTCGAACAGGTTGCGCACGAAGAAGCTGGCGTCCACCCCGGTTCCGGCAATGCTGCCGATATCGAGGCGCGCGTTGACCAGTACGTAAGGCGGCAGGACCGCGTCCGACGACTGCACGCTGCTGGAGTGGTAGAAGTCGGTGCTGAACACGGTCTTGCCGATGCTTTCGGGAACCGGCAGCGTCCAGCGGACACCGGCGGTCAGCGTCTGGCGCGCGACAAGGTTGAACGGCACTTCCAGCACGCGCAGATACGGCTGCAGATCGGTCGGCACCGTCAGCGAACGGGTCTTGAGATCCAGCAGCGTCGCGCCGAACTCGAACGCCAGGGTGGCGGTCGGTGCGATGCGCGCGGAAAGATCGATCCCGCTGACCTTCGTCGAACCGGCATTGACCAGCAAGGTGCCGCCGCTCGGATCGTTCGCCGCGTTGCAATCGCCATCGGGCGAACGCGGCGCGGCGGTGCCGCCGGGGGCCGTGGTGCTGCAGGTGGCCTGCGTGTTCAGGCCGGAAACCGGCACCTGGACGTTGCTGTACCAGCCCACGAAGGGCGAAGCGTTGAGCCGCACGTCGGCATTGCCCACCTTGAAGTCCGAACGCACGCCGAACTCAAGATCGGTAACCTTTTCCGGGCGGAACGACTGGAACGGCAGCAGGCGGCCGGCCAGCGTCGGGCTGTTGATGCCACCGGCGCGATAGCCGCGACGGGTCACGGCATAGACGAACAGTTCGTCCGAAGCCTGCCAGTCAAGCCCGATGGTCCACGTCGGCGCATTGGACTTGGTGCGGTTCACGCTGCTGTTGACGATCGCCGGAACGGCGTTGGCGCAGTCCGCCGGGCTGAGCACCGGGTCCGGCGACCTGCCGCCACCGACGCAGGCGCTGATTTCATCCCAGGTATGGCGGAACCCGGCGTTGAAGCGCAGGCCATCGGCAATGCCATCCAGCTTGTAGGTGATGTTGCCGAACACCGCCTTGCTGGTTTCGGTGAAGAACCCGTAGTTGAACGGCGCGTTGGTGATGCCGGGCAGGATGAAGACCGGGATGTAGGTGCCGGTCGGCCCCTTGGGCTTGCTCTTGAGGTAGAAGCCGCCCACCAGCCAGTCCAGCTTGCCGTCGGCAACAGTGCCCTTGAACTGCAGTTCATTGGTGATCTGTTCCACATCCGACGTCTGGCGTCCGCCGACAACCATGACCGGAAGACCCCTGGGGATCGCGCCGGTGCCGTCGGAAGTCAGCGTGGGCAGGCCATCGACGCTGGAGAAGTAATCGACCTTCGTGCGACGATAGCCGAAGATGTTGACCACCTGGAACGCATCGGAAAGGGTCGCTTCGGTGCGGTTGGTCACGCCAAAGCGTTCCGCGCGTTCGAACGCATCGACATCGGAATTGATGACGCGGATGCCGCGCGCGCGCTGTGCGGCAAGCTGGGCCTGCGCCGCAGCCAGCGTGCCCGTGGCAGTCAGCGCATTGGGGCCGGAGAAGACATCGACCAGAACCGAGCCGCCGCCGGTCGACCGGTTGCGGTAGTAGATCCTATGCAGGCCGGATCGGCTATGCCGTTGTTCCGTCAAACCTCACGGAGAACGCTACAATGGAGAACTCGTCGTCAGATTACTGCCCCAAGACTTCTGTGATTGTCAGCGTTGAGCTCAGCAAGCGCAACTGGCTTGTTGCCTCGCTCTCACCAGGAGCGGCGAAGCCTTCCCTGCGGACAATTCCTGCCGGGAACAGCGCGGCACTGATCAGTCACCTTCACAATCTTGAGTGCAAGGCCGCTGATCGTATCGGTGAACCTGCCGCCATTCGCCTGTGCTTCGAGATTGGATATGATGGCTTCTGGCTCGCAAGGCTACTGCGGTCGAACGACATCGATACCTATGTGCTGGATCCCGCCAGCTTCCTCGTGTCGCGGCGAGGCAGGCGCGCAAAAACCGACCGGATCGATGCCGAAGCAATGATCGGGATCCTAAAAGCCTATCTCGCTGGCGACAAAAGCGTGTGCCGTGTCGTGGACGTGCCCTCCCCCGAGGAGGAGGACGCGCGCAGAGTAATGCGGGAGCGCGGCGATCTCGTGCACGAGCGCACCCGAATTATCTCTCGGATCAGGGGGCTACTTGCATTACAGGGCATACGAACTGTCAAAGCCATCAAGGGCGGTGACTGGTCAAAACAGCTCGACGAGATGCGCACCGGCGACGGGCGGCCTTTGCCACCAAACCTTCATCGACAAATTGAGCGCTGTTTCGAACGGCTCGCGTTGCTCAACGATCAAATCAAGGACATCGAGCGGGACCGCGCTGAAGTTGTGCTCCATGAGGAGTCTACCTTCCCATGCCGAGAGAAAGCGGTTCGCCTTGAGCAGCTAAAGGGCATTGGTCCGAACAGCGCGGCAATGTTGGTTGCAGAGGTTTTTTGCCGAAAGTTCGAAAGCCGACGACACGTCGCGGCCTTCCTTGGGTTAGCTCCGGCGCCCTTCGCCAGCGGCGACGTGT
>JBHSCB010000028.1:0-47402 GCA_042650965.1 Novosphingobium lubricantis
CCGCCACAATCTCGCTCACAACGCCCTTCTCCTTCAGGCGTATCGCTTCCTCAACCGCTATCTCGTCAAACGGATTCATGCTCATCTTTACATTCGCAAGATCAACTCCGCTCCCGTCCGACTTCACACGAGGCTTCACGTTGTAATCAATCACTCGCTTCACACAAACCAGAGCTTTCATGGGCACTTGCCTTTCATGGCTGTATCAGGCGCATCCAGGATGGCGCGCCACTGAAAGCGCAGGCTGCGGACCGGCCCGGTCCTGCGCCTGCACGTGATGGAATAGTCTCGCGCCGCACACGGCGCCGACACGCAAAAGGGGCGCCGTTTGACCGGCACCCCTTCGCATTCCGCTTCGAGGCGCCGGGTCAGGCGACCGCGCGTACTTCGGCGACGATCTTTTTCGCGGCGTCGCCCAGATCGTTGGCAGGCACGATCGGCAAGCCGGAGTTGGCCAGAATGTCCTTGCCCTGCTGCACATTGGTGCCTTCAAGACGCACGACCAGCGGAACCGAAAGGTTCACTTCCTTCGCCGCGGCAACAATGCCGTCTGCGATGATATCGCACTTCATGATCCCGCCGAAGATGTTGACGAGGATGCCCTTCACCGCCGGATCCTTGAGGATGATCTTGAACGCAGCAGTGACCTTTTCCTTGGTGGCGCCACCGCCGACATCAAGGAAGTTGGCCGGGAACTCGCCGTTCAGCTTGATGATGTCCATCGTCGCCATGGCAAGGCCAGCGCCATTGACCATGCAACCGATGTTCCCGTCGAGCTTGATATAGGCAAGATCGTACTTCGACGCTTCGATTTCAGCCGGGTCTTCCTCGGTCTCGTCACGCAGAGCGACGACATCGGGGTGGCGGTAGAGAGCGTTCGAATCAAAGCTCATCTTGGTGTCGAGCACCAGCAGGTTGCCGTCCTTGGTTTCCACCAGCGGGTTGATTTCCAGCATGTCGCAATCAAGCGCCACGAAGGCATTGTAGAGCTGCTGCGCGATAGTGGCGGCCTGCTTGTTCAGCTCGCCCGTCAGGTTCAGCGCAAAGCCGACCGCGCGGCCATGGTGCGGCATGAAGCCTTCCGCCGGGTCGATCGTGATCGTGGCAATCTTTTCCGGCGTCGAATGGGCGACTTCCTCGATGTCCATGCCACCTTCGGTCGATACGATCATCGCCACGCGGCTGGTGGCGCGATCGACGACCATGGAAAGGTAATATTCCTTGGCGATGTCCACACCGTCCGTAACATAGAGCCGGTTGACCTGCTTGCCTGCTTCACCGGTCTGCACCGTCACGAGGGTGTTGCCGAGCATTTCCTTGGCAAATGCTTCGACTTCCTCAACGCTCTTGGCCAGGCGCACGCCACCCTTGGCGTCCGGACCGAGTTCCTTGAACTTGCCCTTGCCGCGGCCACCGGCGTGAATCTGGGCCTTCACCACATAGAGCGGCCCCGGCAACTGCTTGGCGGCAGCAACCGCTTCTTCGACGGTGAGCGCCGCGATGCCGGCGGGAATACCCACACCAAACTTCGCCAGCAGTTCCTTGGCCTGATATTCATGGACGTTCATGCGTGATCCCCGCTATGCAACCGGCCCTGGTGGACCAACCGGCGCGCCGTCGCTGCGCAAAGGTATGCGCTACCGACGCCGCTTTGAGTCGTGACCGCCTAAAGCACAGCGCGCAGTGCTTGAAAAGGGGCGTCGATGCCGGATAACCGCAAAGGCAGCCTGACTACACTCTTGCGTGTCGCCAGCAGTGCGTCCACCTGTCGAAAACTGCATGATCGACCATGACCGCCTCCACGCTATCGTTCGCACCGCCGGTGAAATGGCGCTGGCGCTGTGGCCGGGCCACGGCCATACTCCGCAAATCTGGGAAAAAACGCCCGGCAGCCCGGTGTGCGACGCCGATATTGCGGTCGATTCGTTCCTGAAACAGGAATTGGGCGCCTTGCTGCCCTCCGCCGGATGGCTTTCCGAAGAAACGGCGGACCACCCCGGACGGCTCGATCTTGGGCTGTGCTGGCTGGTCGATCCGGTTGACGGCACCCGCGATTTCGTTGCCGGAAAGCCCGGATGGTCCGTATCGGTCGCGCTTGTCAGCGAAGGGCGGCCGCTGATCGGGTTGCTGAGCGCGCCTGCACGCGGCGAGTTCTGGAGCGCGGTTGCCGGGCGGGGCGCCACCCGCAACGGCCAGCCCCTGGTCGCCAGCAAGCGCACCAAACTAGCGGGTGCGCGGGTGCCAACCGACACCCTCCCAGCCGAAGACTCCGATCTGGTCATCGTCGACAAGCCCAATTCGATTGCGCTGCGCATTGCCATGGTGGGCGCAGACGAAGCCGATCTTCTGGCAACGCTGCGCTGGGGATTTGAGTGGGACATTGCCGCCGCCACCCTGATTGCGCGGGAAGCAGGCGCCGCCGTTTCTGACGCATTCGGCCAACCGCTGGACTACAACAAGCGCGACCCCCGCGATTTCGGCCTGCTGGTAACCGCGCCTGCTATTCATGCGGCGGCGGTTGCGCGGCTCGCCGAGCGCGCCGCCCGCCTTTCGCGTCGCAAGCCGGGGTGATCGACCACGCCAGACAGGGGCACTGGCCAAGCATAACGCAAAACGCCGCTACCCAACCGGGCAGCGGCGCCTTCGCAATGGTGGGGATTGCGTGACTTACATTGCGCCGCTGCGCGCCGCGTTCACATCGTCCTGACTGATCGGGACAATCTTGATTTCAACGCGGCGATTGGCGGAACGCCCTTCTTCGGTGTCGTTCGACGCAATCGGCTGCATTTCGCCGAAACCCTGGCTGCGCACGCGGGCATAGCCCACGCCGCGCGACGTCAGGTAATCGGCCACGGCACGGGCACGGCGCTCCGACAGGGCCTGATTGTAGGCGTCCGATCCGGTCGAATCCGTGTGGCCGTAAACGTCGATCAGCGAATTGGGGTATTGCACCAGCGATGCTGCCACACGGTCGAGCGTGTCACGGAAGCCCGGCTTGACCGCCGAACTGTCGACATCGAATGTCACGCCGTTGGGGAGGTTGACGAGAATGGCCTGGCCGTTGTCGGTTTCGGTCACATCAACCCCGGTTCCTGCCGTCTGTTCGCGCAGTTCCTTGATCTGCTTGTCCTTCTGGTAACCGATCACGCCACCGGCAACGCCGCCGATACCAGCGCCGACGATGCGGCCGGTCTTGCCGCCAATCAGCCCACCCAGCAGCGCGCCGCCGAGCGCGCCGCCAATGCCGCCGATGGCGGTACGCGAAACCTTGCGTTCGCCGGTGTTCGGATCGGTTACACAGGCAGACAGGCTGACCAGCGAGACGGCACAAAGACTCGACATCATTACGCGACGTATTTTCATTTCCTGTCCCCTTTGATCGGCACCCTGCTGCTAACCATATGCAACCGACCGCCGCTTTGACAGAGACTAATACGCCGAGTCCGACTGAACGGTTCCCGAACGACACCCGCACATGAAGGAACGTGGCCGACGAAAGAGCCGAAATGGCCGTACTTCACAACTTGGCGAGACATGCTCTTCGCCTTGGCCGGGAAATCTGTTAGGGGCCGGATCGTGACACCTTATCCTTGGTCTGACGTTTTCGTTATCCTTGGCCTTGTCCTGCTCAACGGCCTTTTTGCCATGTCAGAACTGGCGATCGTATCGGCGCGCCCGGCACGGTTGCGGGTTGCCGCCGAAGAAGGCAGCAAGGGCGCGCAAGTGGCGCTGGCCCTGGCGGCAGATCCCGGCAAGTTTCTCTCAACCGTGCAGATCGGCATCACGCTGGTCGGCATTATCGCAGGCGCCTATTCCGGTGCCAGTCTGGGCGGGCCGACGGGCGAACGGCTGGCCGCCTGGGGCGTGCCTGTGCGCTTTGCCGACGATGCCGGCTTCGCCATTGTCATTGCCATCACCACGTATCTCAGTCTGGTGATCGGTGAACTGGTCCCCAAGCAACTCGCACTGCGGGCGGCAGACACGATTGCCAAGATCGCTGCGCCACCAATGGCGATGATGTCGCGCGTGACAGCGCCTTTCGTGTGGACGCTGGACAAGTCATCGGGCCTGATCATCCGCCTGTTCGGGCAGCGCAAGGGCAATGAGCACGAAGTTACGGCCGAAGAACTGCACATGATCTTTGCCGAAGCCACCCGATCCGGCGTGATCGAGGAGGAGGAACGCGCACTCATGTCGGGGATCATGCGGCTGGCGGAACGCCCGGTGCGTGAAGTGATGACCCCGCGCACCGAATTGCACTGGATCGAGCGCCGCGCCCCGGAGGCCGAGCTGCGCGCGGCCATCGAAGACAGTCCTCATTCGCTACTGCTTGTTGCGGATGGATCGGTCGACAAGATCGTGGGCGTGGTCAAAGTGCGCGATGTGCTGGCCACGCTGCTGCGCGGTCGCAAGGTGCAGATGGGCCGCCTGATGAAGAAGCCGGTGATCGTGCCGGACCAGCTCGATACCATGGACGCACTGGGCATGATCCAGCAGGCCGAAGTCGCCATGGCGCTCGTGCACGATGAATATGGCCACCTCGAAGGCATCGTTACCCCGGCGGACCTGCTGGCGGCAATCGCGGGCAATTTCGTCGCCCATGCCGATGCCGGGGATTCCCCTATGGTTGTGGAGCGCGAAGACGGATCGCTGCTGATTGCAGGCGCCCTGCCTGCCGACGCTCTGGCCGACCGACTGGGGATCGATCTGCCAGACGACCGGGAGTTTGCTACAACAGCGGGATACTGCCTTTCGGTAATGAAGCGCCTACCGGGCGAAGGCGACCACTTTCACGATCAAGGCTGGCGGTTCGAGGTTGTCGACATGGACGGCCGCAAGATCGACAAGCTTCTCGTCAGCCGCACCAAACCGAAGGTTCCTGCACCCGCGCTCGACGGTTAACGCACGCACCGCCTCGCGCCATACCGTCGGTGCAATTTGGGGGCCATGAAAAAAGGGCGCCCATACGGAGCGCCCTTTTCCCATTATCATTGCGCATTGGCATGCGGCGCGATCAACGCGGCAGTTCGCTCACGCCCATAAGAGCTTCATCGACCGCGCGGGCGCACTGACGACCTTCGCGGATCGCCCAGACGACCAGACTCTGGCCACGACGCATGTCACCACAGGCGAACACGTTGTCCACGCTGGTCTTGTAATCGACGACGTTGCCCTTGACGTTGCCGCGGGCGTCAAGTTCGACACCAGCCTGTTCGAGCAAGCCCTGTTTGCGGGGGCCGACAAAACCCATTGCCAGCAGGATGAGATCGGCCTTCAGCGTGAACTCGCTGCCCGGCACTTCCTGCATCTGCCCGTCGACCCATTCGACGCGCACGCATTCTAGGCCCGCGACGTCGTTTTCGCCGACGACACGCTTGGTCAGGACTGCGAACTCGCGGTCCACGCCTTCTTCATGGCTGCTCGACGTGCGCAGCTTGAGCGGCCAGTCCGGCCACGTAAGTGCCTTGTCTTCCTTTTCCGGCGGCTTGGGCATGATTTCAAGCTGGGTTACCGAAGCCGCGCCCTGGCGGTTCGAGGTGCCGACACAGTCCGATCCGGTGTCGCCGCCGCCGATCACGATAACATGCTTGCCCGTAGCCAGCAGCGATCCACGCGGGGCCGCCCGCAGTTCATCGTCCCCGGCGTTGCGCTTGTTTTGCTGGGTCAGAAACTCCATCGCCATCCGCACGCTCGGCAGTTCGGCACCGGGGATCGACAGGCCGCGCGGATCTTCCGCACCGCCTGAAAGCACCACGGCATCGAAATTGTCGCGCAGCGAAGCAAACGACACAGTAACGCCAACCTCTACGCCAGTGCGGAACTGGACGCCTTCGCCCTCCATCTGCATCGCACGGCGATTGATGTGGGTCTTTTCCATCTTGAAGTCGGGGATGCCGTAACGCAGCAGGCCGCCGATCCGGTCGTTCTTTTCGAACACCGTCACCGAATGGCCGGCGCGCGCCAGTTGCTGAGCGCAAGCCATGCCAGCCGGCCCGGACCCGATCACCGCCACGGATTTGCCGGTCTTGCGCGTCGGCAGTTGCGGCTCGATCCAGCCTTCCTTCCACCCGCGATCAACGATGGCACATTCTATCGACTTGATAGTCACCGGCTGGTCAACGATGTTCAGGGTGCAAGCCGCCTCGCAAGGGGCGGGGCAAATGCGCCCGGTGAACTCCGGGAAGTTGTTGGTCGAATGGAGATTCACCAGCGCATCGCGCCAGTCGTTTTCATAGACCAGGTGGTTCCAGTCAGGGATCTGGTTGTTCACCGGACAGCCGTTATGGCAATAGGGGATGCCACAGTTCATGCAGCGCGCCGCCTGCCCCTTGAGCGCGCCTTCCTCATGCGGAATGACGAACTCGCGGTAGTGCTTCAGCCGTTCCGCAGGCGGATCATAGCTGCGGTCCTGGCGGTTGATTTCGAGAAAGCCGGTTGCCTTGCCCATTGTAATTTAACCCTTTATTCCGCAGCTACGGACGCGGCTTCAAGACGTTCAGCCTCAAGCTGGCGGAGCGCACGCGCATAATCGCGCGGCATGACCTTGACGAAACGCGGCAGTGCCTCGGCCCAGTTGTCGAGGATTTCACGCGCGCGCTGGCTGCCGGTATGGAGATGGTGACGCTCAATCAGGATGCGCAGGCGTTCGCCATCGTGGCGCAGCATGTCGCCCATGCCGTAATCGTGCACGTCGACGCCCCGCTGCTGCGGGCGACCGGCGCCGTCATCTTCATCGCGCTCTACCGAAACCGGCAGGAGATCAACCATCGCGCCATTGACGAGGCTCGCAAAGTTTCCTTCCACATCATAGACATAGGCAACACCGCCAGACATGCCCGCCGCAAAATTGCGACCGGTCTTGCCCAGTACCGCCACGACGCCGCCGGTCATGTATTCGCAGCCATGGTCACCGGTGCCTTCAACAACGGCAATTGCGCCGGAATTGCGCACGGCAAAGCGTTCGCCCGCCACCCCGTTGAAATAGGCCTCACCCGCAATGGCGCCGTAAAGCACGGTATTGCCAACGACGATGTTTTCCGCCGGATCGCGGTCGACATGCGCCGGAGGCCGCACGATCACGCGCCCGCCGGAAAGGCCCTTGCCCACATAGTCGTTGGCATCGCCTACCAGATCGAGCGTGACCCCATGTGCCAGGAACGCGCCGAACGACTGCCCTGCCACACCCTTGAACGCGATGTGGATGGTGTTGTCCGGCAGGCCCTTGTGCCCGAACTTGCGCGCCACTTCGCCCGAAAGCATAGCCCCGACCGTACGGTTGACGTTGATAACCGAGCGTTCGATGCGCACCGCCTGCCCGCTTTCCAGTGCAGGTGCGCTGGCGGCGATCAGGTCGTTATCGAGCGCGGCTTCCAGCCCGTGGTCCTGCGTCCCGCTCCAGTTAAGGGTCGTGCCCGGCGCCGGATCGACCTGGTGCAGCAGGCGCGACAGGTCGACACCCTGCGCCTTCCAGTGGCTGATCGCCTTGTTTGTATCGAGACGGTCCACGCGACCAACCATTTCGGCAACCGTGCGGAAGCCCATTTCGGCCATGATCGCCCGCAGTTCTTCGGCGACGAAGAAGAAGTAGTTGATGACGTGTTCTGGCTGGCCGGTGAAGCGCGCACGCAGAACGGGATCCTGCGTGGCAACGCCAACCGGACACGTGTTCAGGTGACACTTGCGCATCATGATGCAGCCTGCCGCAATCAGCGGGGCAGTAGCGAAGCCGAACTCGTCGGCGCCAAGCAAGGCAGCCACCGCCACATCGCGCCCGGTGCGCAGACCACCATCGGCCTGCACGCAGATACGGCTGCGCAAGTTATTGAGGAGCAGCGTCTGCTGGGTTTCGGCAAGACCGATTTCCCACGGCGAACCGGCGTGCGTCAACGAGGTGAGCGGCGAAGCACCCGTCCCGCCTTCGTAACCGGAGATCGTGACGTGATCGGCGCGGGCCTTGGAAACCCCCGCAGCCACAGTGCCAACGCCCACTTCGGACACCAGCTTGACCGAGATGCGCGCGCGCGTGTTCACGTTCTTGAGATCGTGGATCAACTGCGCAAGGTCTTCGATCGAATAGATATCGTGGTGCGGTGGCGGTGAGATCAGGCCGACGCCCGGCGTCGAATGCCGGGTCTTCCCGATGGTCTTGTCCACCTTGTCGCCGGGGAGCTGACCGCCTTCACCGGGCTTGGCCCCCTGCGCCATCTTGATCTGCACGTCATCGGCGTTGACGAGGTATTCGGCGGTCACGCCAAAGCGGCCGGAAGCCACCTGCTTGATCGCCGAACGCATCGAATCGCCGTTCGCCATCGGAGTGAAACGGGCCGGATCTTCCCCGCCTTCGCCGGTGTTGGACTTGCCGCCGATACGGTTCATCGCCACCGCAAGCGTGGTGTGCGCCTCCCAGCTGATCGAGCCATAGCTCATCGCGCCGGTGGCGAACCGCTTGACGATTTCGCTCGCCGGTTCGACTTCGGAAATGTCGATCGGCTTGTCAGCCACCTTCAGTTCCATCAGCCCGCGAATGGTAAGCATGCGTTCGGACTGGTCGTTGATCGACCGGGCGAACTCCTTGTACTTTTCCGGGGTGTTGCCACGCACCGCGTGCTGCAGGTTGGCGATGTTCGATGCCGTCCAGGCATGCTCTTCGCCACGCAGACGAAGCTGGTACATGCCGCCCACGTCGAGCATCTTGCGGTAAATCGGGTTGTCGCCATAGGCGACCGCATGACGGCGCACCGATTCCTCAGCGATTTCCGTCAGCCCCACCCCTTCGATCGTCGTCGCCGTGCCGGTGAAGTAGGCATCGACAAACGCGCTCGACAGGCCAACGGCATCGAAGATCTGCGCACCGCAATACGACTGGTAGGTCGAGATGCCCATCTTGGACATGACCTTGAGGATACCCTTGCCAATCGCCTTGATGTAGTTCTTCTTCACGTCCGCCGCTGACAGCGGCAGATCCTTGGCCACGCGGATGGCTTCCAGCGTTTCGAACGCCAGGTAAGGGTTGATCGCTTCCGCACCATAGCCTGCCAGCGCACAGAAGTGATGCACTTCGCGCGCTTCGCCGGTTTCGACGACCAGCCCGGTCTGCATACGCAGGCCCTGCCGCACGAGGTGATGATGCACCGCCGCGGTCGCCAGCAGGGCCGGCATCGGGATACGGTCAGCGTTCTGCGCCCGATCGGACAGGATCAGGATGTTCTTGTCCGCCAGCACCGCTTCGGTAGCGGCCCAGCACATTTCCTTGATCGCCAGCTCCAGCCCTTCGGCGCCGCTAGCAGCGTCCCAGGTGGCATCGATCGTGGCAGTGCGGAAGGCACCGTCGAGCGCCGCTTCGACCGAGCGGATCTTGGCGATGTCCTCATTCGCGAGGATCGGCTGGTCCACTTCAAGCCGCTTGTGGCTGCCTGCATCGTGCCCCAACAGGTTCGGGCGCGGGCCGATCATCGACACCAGCGACATCACCAGCTCTTCGCGGATCGGGTCGATCGGCGGGTTGGTGACCTGTGCAAAGTTCTGCTTGAAGTAATCGTAGAGCAGCCGCGACTTGTTCGACAGCACCGCAATCGGCGTGTCGGTGCCCATCGAACCAAGCGGATCGTCACCGGCAATCGCCATCGGTTCAAGGAAGCGCGAGATGTCTTCCTGCGTATAGCCAAAGGCCTGCTGGCGATCGAGCAGCGACGTGGTTTCCACCGGCAACGCCGCCAGTTCCGGCTCGATCACGTCAAGCTTCTTGAGGTTGTACTGCGCCTGATCGAGCCATTCCTCGTAAGGCTCGGCATTGGCGAGCTGGGCCTTGATCTCTTCGTCCTCGATGATCTTGCCCTGCTCCATGTCGATCAGGAGCATGCGGCCCGGCTGGAGCCGCCACTTGCGGACGATGTCTTCTTCGCGGAACGGAAGAACGCCGCTTTCCGAGGCCATGCAGATCAGGTCATCGCGGGTGATCGAAAAGCGCGCCGGGCGCAGCCCGTTGCGGTCCAGCGTCGCGCCGATCTGGCGGCCATCGGTGAAGGCAACCGCAGCGGGTCCGTCCCACGGCTCCATCAGGGCGGCGTGGTATTCGTAGAACGCACGGCGCGCCGGGTCCATGAGCGGGTTTCCGGCCCAGGCTTCCGGCACCAGCATCATCATCGCGTGGACAAGGCTGTACCCGCCCGCCAGCAGCAGTTCGAGCGCGTTGTCGAGGCACGCGGTGTCTGACTGGCCATGCGGGATCAGCGGCCACATCTTGTCCAGATCGGGGCCAAGCAGTTCGGATTCCATCGACCGGCGCCGGGCATTCATCCAGTTAACGTTGCCGCGAACCGTGTTGATTTCCCCGTTGTGGGCGATGAACCGGAACGGGTGCGCCAGCTTCCAGCTAGGGAAAGTGTTGGTCGAAAACCGCTGGTGCACGAGGCCGAGCGCCGAAACGCAGTCGGGATCGCGCAGGTCGTTGTAGAACGAACCGACCTGGTTCGCCAACAGCAGGCCCTTGTACACGATGGTACGGGTCGAGAAGCTGGGCATGTAGAGCTGGGTGACGCCTGGCAGATTGTGCTTTTCCGCCATGGCGGCCAGCGGGTTCTGCGTCTGCTTGCGGATTGCGAGCAGCTTGCGCTCGAACGCGGCCTGATCGGGCGTGCCCGCACCGCGCTTGATGAAGCACTGGCGGATCACCGGCATGGATTCGATCACCGTCTTGCCCAAGCCATCGAGCGTTACGGGGACATCGCGCCAGCCGATCAGTTCCTGCCCTTCCTTGGCGATGAACTTTTCGAAGAACTCGGTCACGAACAGGCGTGCGCCTTCTTCCTGCGGCAGGAAGCACATGGCGACGGCATAATCGCCCGGCGCGGGCAGTTCGCGCCCTTCGGAGGCGGCCCACTTGCGGAAAAGCTGGTCGGGGATCTGGATCAGGATGCCAGCGCCATCGCCCAGCAGCGGATCGGCGCCAACCGCACCGCGGTGATCGAGATTGCGCAGAATCTCAAGAGCCTGATCCACAATGGCATGGCTTTTCGTACCCTTGATGTGGGCAACAAATCCCACGCCACAGGCGTCATGCTCGTTACGCGGATCGTACAGGCCTTGAACCGGCGGAAATCCCATCTTTTTGGTCATCCTATATCCAGAAAACGATAAGGCCGCGCGAATCACGCCGCCGGAAAGGCGACGAAAGTTGCGCGGATTGACCCCATGACTGTTGGAAAGTTATTTTGCAACCGCACACCAGCCAGCGTCGGGCTGTTTATAGCACAAATACGCATGCGGTACGGCACAAAGTGCTGTTCCTGACGCCTTTCTTGACGGCGTGCAGGCGGAAGTCCGCCGTCGTGATGCTGTTGCAGTCTGACGGCAGGCACGCTGGCACCCGACCGTCATCCGCAAGCCGGCGACGTTACCCCTGCGCCGTCATGCGCTGCAAAGTCGCAAGCGCGGCCCGCAAGGCACGATCTGCCTCTTCGGGATCAACCGGGCTGGTGGTCGCCGCGTGAACTGGCAAGGAAGCCGGGCTGGCGAATGCGGGTTCCTCCGACTGGGGCGAAGGCGCCGCACGCCCCGGTGAAGCTAGTGGCGATCCTGGTACCGGAAGAATGCCGGGACGCTCGAATGGCCGGGCCGAACCGTGCGGCTGGGGCACTTCCGGCACACCAAGCTGGCCGACGAAATCGGCCGTGGCATCCGTTTCCCCTTCCATGCCGGGTTCGTTGTCTGCGTCGAGATCGAACCGGAGCGGATTGTGGCGCGGCGTTGATGGCGCCATTTCGAGCAGCGAAGGATAGCGTTCTTCGGCTACTTCCGGCTCAGCGCGGTCAGCGATGTCAAGGACCGGCAAAACATCTTCTTCATCGAGATATTCGTCGTCTTCATCATCGCCGTAGGCATCGAACGCGTCTTCGGCGATGTCCTGCGTTTCCGTGTCGCACCGACCTTCGGCGACGTCGTCCCAATCCGTGGTCGCAGCGGGATGTGCAGTGTTGTCCGTTTCGGGGGCGGCAAATACATCAACCGACTGCCCACCGCTTTCGGCGGGCATCTGCAGGAAACGGTTCAGCGAGATATCCGCACCGTCTTCGCCATCCGACGGCTCTGCAACGGGAACCACCGGCTGAAGCGCAAAGGGCCGTAGCTGCACGACCGTTTCAGACGCCTCCGGACGCATGAACGATGCTGTGTCGCCCGTGTCGGCATCGGCAGACACGATGCCAAGGCGTGGCATCGGCGTTTGTGCCGGTTCAGCCGCAGTTGGCTCTACAATTGGCGCAGCGGGCGGTGCCGGGGTCGGTACAGGATCGTCCTGCGGCACGGCCAAGGGGTCGGGCTGGATGGAAAACGACTGCGAAGGGCCACTGCGCGCCGCTTGCGTACGCTCATGAAGAGCAAGCGCAAGGCGCTCGACAAGCTGTACAAGGCCAAGCCCTTCGACCGGCATCCGGGCAAGCGGCACGGCAGCGGCGGCATGCGCCTGCAACAGCGACACGCGCTCCGCTTCGGCAACCGGCTCCGGCATTTCTTCGGCCTGGAGGTCCGGTTGTTCCGCAACCTCCTCCAACTCAAGCTCCACCGGTTCGGCGGCGGGAACAAACCGATGGTCCTCCGGCTCAGCGGCATCGGACTGATCGGAGGCGTTCAGTGGCTGCAAGCTGGCAACGAACGCGTCAACCTCGGCATTCTGGTCCGCCGCGTTGTCCGGATGCGCGAACGAAGCGGCCGCAAAAGCGTCTGAGTTATGAGCGGTATCGCCGCTTGTGCCATCATCCTCCCAAGGCAGCCGGGCACGGTCGGCCTGTTCAAACGGCAGGACATCATCAGCGATGGAAAAGGCGCGCTGGTCCGGCTGGAACGGCGCGCGCGCCAGCGGTGCGTCAAGCGGTTCGCCAAGGTCCGCCGCGTTTATCGGCAGGCGCGGCTGCTCATCGGCCAAAGCTTGAGCCGACAAACCCGCAGCCGTTGCCACGCCGAAAGTGTCCTCGGCATCGTAACTCTTGGCGGAAGCAGTCTGCGCCGCCCGGCCCACGGTGCGGGCACGCACCGGCGCTTCAACCCTGCCTTCGGCAATCCGCCGACCACCAAGGAATCCCGCAGCCGCCCCGATCGCCACCATGACCAGCGCCAGCAACGCGCGCGCAGTAAAGCCAAGTGGCGGTGCCGCCGCCGGAATCAAGGCAGGAATACCCAGCGCAACCACCGGTTTTTCGAGCAACATCGGGGCAAGCATGAAACTGCCCAACCCCAGCGCCATTGCGCACCAGAGCGCCGTCACCATGGGGAACATCGGATGCGCCGTGATGGGCTTGGGCTTGCGCTTGGGTGCGGTCACGAGCTGTCTGTCCTGTTACTACGTGCGACGCTAACGCGCTGAAAAATCAGGCTGCAGCGTCAATATCAGTCCGACTTGGTATCAAGGCTTGGTAAACAAGTTGATAACGCTGGACGTTGATAGCCCAGTCATGCCGGGCGCGGACAAATGCGCGCGCGCGCTCCCGCCGAGCGGGCCAACCCGACCGCCCCCCCAGCACACCGGCCATGGCATCGGCAAGGCCGGCAGGGTCATCGGCCGGAAAGAGCGTGCCGGTTACACCATTCTGGATCAGTTCGCGGTGACCGCCGACATCGGATGCCGCGACCAGCTTGCCCTGCGCCATCGCTTCAAGCGGCTTGAGCGGCGTAACCAGATCGGTCAGGCGCATCGCCTTGCGCGGGTAGCATACGACGTCGACAAGCGCGTAATAGCGATCGACCTGATCGTGCGGCACACGTCCAACGAAGTGGATCGCATCGGCCACCGGCGACGTTTCGGCCTGCGCACGCAAGGTCGCCTCTGCCGGGCCGCCACCCACCATCAGCAACCGCGCATCGGGCACCGCGCCGACAATCCGGGGCATCGCCGCAATCAGATCGTCCAACCCTTCATAGGGATAGAAGCTGCCGAGAAAACCTATGACCGGCCCATCGCCCAGGCCCAGTTCCGCTGCCAATGCGGCATCGCGCTCAAGCGGCTGGCCGAACATCTCCAGATCGACACCGTTGGGCATGACCGTGATCTTTTCCGGCGGGAACCCGCGCGCCACCAGATCACCACGCAGGCCCTGGCAGATCGTTACCACGCCGTCCGCTCCCGAAACGACATCGTTTTCGAGCACGCGGGTCAGCCAGTACCGGGCGCTGCCTTCGCGCCCCGTGCCATTGCCAACGGCTGCATCTTCCCAGAAGGCGCGGATTTCATAGACAACAGGAATACCAAGTCTGCGCCCGGCCTTGACCGCAGCAAGGCCGCACAGCGCAGGGGAGTGGGCATGAAGCACATCAGGCCGCCACTGCGCCGCGACCTCGACGATCCGGTCGACCAGTGCATTCACTTCGCTCCATTCACGCACCAGCGGCAGGCTGCCCGGCACGCCGGGCGTACGGTGGAACAGCAGCCCGTCAACGGTGTCCGGGTCTGCCGACCCAGTGGGCGCAGCATGGCGCTGGCCGGTGATGCCGCGCACCTCTATCCCCATGGCCACCTGGGCCTTGAGAATGGCGCGGGTACGGAACGTATAGCCGCTGTGCAGCGGCAGCGAATGGTCAAGGACGTGGAGCACGCGGGTCATGGCGCTTTCCTGCCACGACAAGCCTTAACGCGGCGTCAACCTCGACGCGCTAGCAGGTTCTGCAACAGGAGCCTCGCGCCGCGCCGCCATGATCGACAAGTTCACCGTTTTCCTGCCGCACCTGCTGATGGCAATCGCCATCTGGCGGCTGTTGCACCGCAACGATCTGGACGACGACCCGTCGCTGCCGGGCCGCAAGACGCCGTTCCTGCCGCCGCGCGCGCCAGCGCCCGCCGCGCAAGGCCCAGCGCCCGCCGCGCCAGGCGATGCTTGGCCGCGCGATGCTTGACCTGTTTCTGCTCAGCTTCGTGCTGGCGTTCATCGGTGCCGGGTTCCGGCGGCCGTTCATTTTCGTGCTGGCCTACACCTACATAGACATTGTCGCCCCCCAGAAGGTATCCTGGGGCATCCTGAGCCACATCCCGGTTTCGCTGATCGCATTCCTGTGCGCATTCATCGCGTGGTTCGTGGCAGAGGACAAGAACGGTATCCGCGTTTCGCTGCGCCAGTTTCTGCTCCTGTCGCTGCTGGTCTATTGCGGCCTGACGACCCAGACCGCCGATTTCCCGGTAGAGGCAGCGGAAAAGTGGACCTGGGTGTGGAAAGCCTTGCTATTTGCGCTTTTCCTGCCGCTGACCTTGCGCACGCGGCTGCGGATCGAGGCGTTGACGCTGATCATGGTTCTTTCGATCGGCGTGATCGTGATCGGCGGCGGCATCAAGACGCTGGCGGGCGGTGGTGGCTACGGCGAACTGCGTCTGCTGGTGGACAACAACACCGGCCTTTACGAAGGGTCGATCATATCGGCCGTGGCCATCGCGGTGATCCCGCTGGCGCTGTGGCTTTCGCGCTTCGGCACGGTGTTCCCGCCGGAATGGCGCGTAAAGGGCTTTGCCTGGGCGCTGTGCTTTTCCTGTGCGCTGATGCCGATCGGCACGGGTGCGCGAACGGGGCTGGTATGCGTTGTCGTTCTGGCGGCGCTGATCCTGCGCACCGCCCGGCGGCGCGCGCTGATCGTTTCGCTCATGGTCATCGGTGGTTTGATCGCTGTCCCGCTCCTGCCCAAGGAGTTTACCGACCGGATGAACACCATCGGCAACCACCAGTCCGATCAATCCGCATCCACCCGCGTGGCGGTCTGGAAATGGACCATCGCCTTTGCCGAACGCCACCCCTTTGGCGGCGGGTTCGAAGCCTATCGCCAGAACCGGCTGGAATACGACACCGTCAAGGCCGACTACGCAGGAGACAACAACGCCGCGCTGGAATACCAGCCCATCGTGGAACAGGGCCGCGCCTATCATTCGAGCTACTTCGAAATGCTGGGCGAACAGGGCTATCCGGGGCTGGCGATGTGGCTGGCGCTGCACCTGCTTGGCGTATGGCAGATGGAAGTGCTGCGCAGACGCTATCGCAAGGAAACGTCGGAAGAGTTCCGCTGGGTGTCCCCTCTGGCCGAAGCCCTGCAGCAGGCGCAGGTGATCTACCTTGTCGGTTCGACCTTCGTCGGCATCGCGTTCCAGCCGTTCTGCTACATGCTTGTCGGCCTGCAGTGCGGATTGTGGGCCTATATCCAGCGGGTGCGCGCCGCGAAACCTGAACCGTTTCGCCCGCAACGTGCCGCTGTGGCGGTGCAGGCTGCCTGATCCTAGACCCGGCGCTGGAGCGAAAGCGCGCGCGCCAGATGCACGGCAAGATGGCGCGCCACGTCGGGCAAGCGCCTGAGCACAGCGCCCGGCGCCAGCAGGAAAGCCTTGCCCAGCATCGCCAGCCGCGCATCGATCCGGCTGGCAAGCGCATGGGTCAGCAGCACGTGCGCCCGCACAGCGCGATCCGGCAGCAGCGCGGCCTCGCGGCGGATGATGGTAGCGCACAACCGGTGGATATGCCGCGCCCGTCGGTCCGTCAGGCTGCCATCGTGGCGGCGATAGAGATAAAGATCTTCGTCCAGAGTCACGAAGCGGAAGCGCCGCGCCGCGCGCAACCAGAAGTCGTAATCCTCCACGCCGAACAGCGTCTCGTCATAGCCTCCCAGCGCATGCGTCACTTCGGCGCGGTAGAGGAACGCGGCACCGACATTGTTGCCCAGCAGGATATCCCGCACGGGACCAACCTTCTGCAATCCGATTACGTTCCCATCGCCGTCGATCACGCTGTAATTGGCGTGCGCAACACTTGCGCCGGGGTCGGCATCCAGCGCAGCGACCAGCCGCTCCAGCAAGCGGGGCCGGGCAATGTTGTCGTCCGATGTCCAGCCGTGGAGGCTGCCACGCGCGGCGGCAAAGCCGGTGTTCAGCGCGCCCGGCAAACCTTTGTTGGGGCGATTGGTAATGATCCGAACCCGACGGTCTGCAGCGGCATGGCGAGCGAGGATTGCCGGAGTGGCATCGGTTGAGCCATCATCGACGCAGATCAGTTCGAAATCGGCAAAGCTCTGCTGCCGCACCGATTGCACGGCCGCATCCAGATAGGCCGCCCCGTTGTGAACCGGCAGGACAATGCTGACGCGCGGCGCCGAAGGCACCGCTGCAGATACACACCGATCGTCGTGCCCCCCGATGGAATCGGGCGGATCGAAGCGATCTTTGTCATCTCCCGGCTGGAAAGCTGTCATCGCCGTCCTTCTTGGCATCGGCGGCCGAACCGCGAATTGCCCAAATGTTGCGCAGTTTTGCCAGGCAGAACAACCTGTGCAGATTGGTGATAAAGCACCTTCGCTGTCCCTGTATGAAACGATTGGCAACCAAATCCCTGCCGGACCGTTGAAGCGGACAGCCAGCCATGAACGCAGGGACTGATGAAAAACGAAGCAGCGGCAAGCGCCGCCATCGAACGCGAAACGCAGGAACAGGAAATCCACGACGCCGATCCGGGCCTCACCCGGCACGAAAGTGAACGCGCCGTCGAACACCAGAGGCTTTCGGCGCTCACCGTATTTGCCATTATCCGCCGCGAAGGCGACGAAGAACTGCACCGACCGCTATTGTCATTGTGGTGGTCAGGCGTCGCCGCCGGGATCGGCATATCGTCGTCCGTACTGGCCCAGGGCATCCTGACCACGGCACTTGCTGGCCAACCCCAGGCCGATCTGATCGCAAAACTCGGCTATACCGTGGGGTTCGTGCTGGTAATCCTCTCGCGGCTGCAATTGTTTACCGAAAACACGCTAAGCGTGGTGCTGCCTGCGTTATCCGATCCCTCGCGCAAGCGGTTCGTGCGTTGGGCGCGGCTATGGGCGGTCGTTCTGGCAGCGAACCTTGTCGGAACGCTGGCAACAGCATGGTTTGCCTGGCAATTCAGCGCCTACTGGCCCGATCACCTTGAAGGCATGCTGACCGTATCGCGCCATGCCGCCGAACCCGCCGGTCTTTCGGCCATGCTGCTGGGTATTCCGGCAGGGTTCTTCATTGCCGCACTTGTGTGGATGCTGCCGAGCGCCAAGGGCTTTGAACTGCCCGTCATCATCATGTTCACATGGCTGATCGCCGCAGGCGGCTTTACCCATGTGATCGCCGGATCGACCGAAATGTTCCTGCTCGCCTTCAACGGCGAACTGGGCTTTGCCGAAGCCCTTCTGCTCCACCTGCTGCCGACGCTGGCTGGCAACATCATCGGTGGTACGGGCCTTTTCGCCATGCTCGCCTACGGTCAGATCCACGCAGAGATCTAACTGCATTTGCGCAAGAAAAAGGCCGGAAAACCGCGCAGGTTCTCCGGCCTTTCCGAAAGGTTCTGGAAAAAGGCTCAGGCCACGGCAGTCAGCGTGCGGCCCTTCCCCTTCTTGTCGAACTTGGCGACCCACTTTTCGACCACCGGCGCAATCGAATTGCGCCAGCGCGATCCGTTGAAGATGCCATAGTGGCCGACTTCGGGCGCCATGTAGTACTGCTTCATTTCATCCGGCAGATTTGGCGTTACTTTCAACGCAGCCTTGGTCTGGCCGATCCCGGAAATATCGTCGCGCTCACCCTCGATACACAGGATCGCCGTGTCGGTGATCGCCCCCAGATCGACAGCCTTGCCGCGGTGGATGAACTCACCCTTGGGCAGCGCGTGGCGCTGGAACACGACATCGACCGTCTGCAGATAGAACTCGGCAGGAAGGTCGCAGACCGCGCGGTATTCTTCGTAAAACGCCTTGGTCGATTCGGCGCTTTCGTCGGCCCCCTGCATCATGTGCTGGTAAAGCTTGTAGTGGCTCATCATGTGGCTGCCCAGGTTCATCGACATGAAGCTGGCCAACTGGACGAAGCCCGGATAGACGCGCCGCCCCTCGCCCGGATAATTTGCCGGGACCGTGGTGATGACGTTGTGCTTGAACCAGACATAGGGCTTGGTCACCGCATGGTCGTTGACCACCGTCGGGCTTTCGCGCGTGTCGATCGGACCGCCCATCATCGTCAGCGTCAGCGGGCGGCAAGGATTCTTGTCCGCCGCCATGATCGCCGTGGCCGCGAACGAAGGCACCGAAGGCTGACACACTGCCATGACGTGTGCGCCCGGACCGATGTGTTCGAGGAAGCCGATCAGATAGTCGATGTAATCGTCCAGATCGAACGTCCCGTCCGCCAGAGGCACGAACTTCGCATCGGCCCAGTCGGTGATGTAGACGACACAATGTTCCAGCAGGCGTTCGACCGTACCGCGCAGCAGCGTGGCATAGTGGCCGCTCATCGGTGCGACGAGGAGCATGCGCGGCGCATCCTTGGGCAGACCGTCGTGCGTGAACCGCTTGAGATCACCGAACGGACGGGTCACCACCGTCGTTTCATGGACCGCATGCGATACGCCATCGGCATGAATGACTTTTATGCCGAAGGCCGGCTTGCCACGCGGCGCTGCGGCATGGGCATAGACATCGAGCGCAGTGGCAATCATCTGGCTGGGGCCGATCCCGGCCATCGGGTTGCGCGGATCGGTAATCATTTCTGCCATGATCGACGCCATGGCGCTGCTCGCATTCAGAACGGAGCGTTGGATTTCATAGGCTTTGTAGAGCATTGCGAACACCTTTTCAGCTTGTTGCCCGACAAACAGACGGGAGTCGTTGAAACGGAGACTGCCGTTTTTTTTCACCTTGTGCAATGCAACATTAGTGCAGCCTTCGTGCCATGCCCCTCAGCCCCCCTTCCGGTCGGTCGCTGCATCGGCTAGGCGGTGGCGCATGACCGAGGCAGCATCTCCCGCACGAATCGCCGACGCGAACGGACCCGACGCTGACCGGCCCCAAACCGACCGAACGGCCGGCACACCTTCGTCCGATCTGGTCAAGGGCGATGAAGCGGCGCCGCGCGCCCGTACGCTGGGGCCGCTTCGCATGATCTGGGATCAGGCCCGCCGCTATCCGGGCCATATTGCCGCAGCCTTCGCCGCCTTGCTGGTCACCTCTGGCGCGACTCTGGCGATTCCATCGGGCTTTCGGCTGATCGTGGATCGCGGCTTTGCCGCAGGGGCCGATGTCAGCGAACTGGGGCGCTGGTTCCAGTACCTGCTGCTGATCGTGCTGGTGCTGGCCATCGGTACGGCGTGCCGCTTCTACTTCGTATCATGGCTGGGCGAACGGGTCGTGGCCGATGTCCGGCTGCGGGTGCAGGCAAACCTGCTGCGCCTTCCCCCGTCCTTCTTTGAAACCAACAGCCCGCGCGAAATCTCGTCGCGCATGACATCGGATACTTCGGTGATCGAACAGGTTGTGGGAACCACGGTTTCCGTTGCCCTGCGCAACACGATCACGGCCATCGGCGGCATGGGCTATCTGTTCTATCTGGCGCCCAAGCTGACCGCGATCCTGCTGATCGGCATTCCGCTGGTCGTCGGGCCGATCGTGTTCTTCGGACGGCGCGTGCGCAAGGTATCGCGTTCCAGCCAGGATCGCGTTGCCGGAATCGGCGTGATCGTGTCCGAAGTGCTGGGCGCGATGAAGATCGTCCAGGCCTTCGGACAGGAACAGCGCGAACTTGAACGCTTTGGCGAACGGGTCGAAGCCACGTTCCAGACCGCGCTGCGGCGCATATCGTTGCGCGCCGTGATGACTTCCATCGTCATCCTGCTGGTTTTCGGCGGAATCACCATGCTGGTATGGGAAGGAGCGATCGGCGTTGCCGAAGGCACGATCAGCGGCGGCACCATCTTCGCAATCGTCATCACCGCCGGGCTGGTGGCCGGCGCCCTTGGCGCACTGTCCGAAGTCTATGGCGACCTTCTGCGCGGCGCAGGCGCAGCCGGGCGGCTCAATGAACTGCTGCAGGAACAGCCTGACATTGCCCCGCCCGTCCGGCCAACCGCGCTGCCCGTGCCCCCGCGCGGCCAGATCGCGTTCCAGAACGTGTCCTTCCGCTACCCTTCCCGCCCGGAAGTGCTGGCGCTCGACGATTTCACCCTGACGGTGGAGCCGGGCGAAACCGTAGCCATCGTCGGACCATCGGGTGCGGGCAAATCCACGCTGTTCCTGCTGGCGCAACGTTTCTACGATCCGCACGGCGGTTCGGTGCGGATTGACGGCGTGCCGCTGACCAGCGCCGACCCGGCAGAAATCCGTGCGCGCACCGCGCTCGTACCGCAGGACGCTACCCTGTTTGCCGCTTCGGCGCGCGACAACCTGCGTTATGGCAACTGGTCCGCCAGCGACGACGCCATCTGGGCCGCTGCCCGCGCCGCGAATGCCGAAACTTTCCTGCGCGCGCTGCCCGAAGGGCTGGACACGTTCCTGGGCGAAGACGGCGCAAGGCTTTCCGGAGGGCAGCGCCAGCGCATCGCCATTGCCCGCGCCGTGCTGCGCGAGGCGCCGATCCTGCTGCTGGACGAAGCCACCAGCGCGCTCGACGCCGAAAGCGAGCGGCTGGTGCAGGATGCGCTGGATCGCCTGATGAAGGACCGCACCACACTGGTCATCGCGCACCGTCTGGCAACGATCAGGGCTGCGGACCGGATCATCGTGATGGAAGGCGGGCGCATTGTCGAAAGCGGCACACATGCAAGCCTTTCTGCCGCCGATGGCCTCTACGCCCGGCTGGCGCGCCTGCAGTTCGAAGGCATTGCCGCTTGACTTGATGCTGCGCTGCGGCAAATCCCTGTGGCCATGGATACCATCATCACCGCCATCCTGCTCGGCATTGTCGAGGGGTTGACCGAGTTTCTGCCTGTTTCATCGACCGGCCACCTGATCCTTGCCACCGAACTGTTCGGTTTTGCCCCCGATGAATGGGCGATGTTCAACGTAGTGATCCAGCTTGGCGCGATCCTCGCGGTAGTCGTCCAGTACTGGCGCACGTTCTGGGCCGTGGGCATGGGTCTGCTGCGGCTTGAACCTGTATCGCTGCGCTTCCTGCGCAACCTGCTGGTGGCGTTCATCCCTTCGGCCATACTGGGTCTTGCGTTCAAGGCGCAGATCAACATCCTGCTCGGCAGCCCGATGGTGGTGTGCTGGGCGCTGGTCCTCGGCGGAATCGCCATCCTGGTGATCGAAAAGAATGCCAAGCCGGGCGAGCCGAGCGGGATCGGACAGTTGCCGCTTGCGCAGGCGCTCGGTGTCGGGCTGGCGCAGTGTCTGGCGATGGTTCCCGGCGTCAGCCGCTCCGGTGCCACGATCATGGGCGCGCTGGCCATGGGCATCGAGCGGCGCACCGCGGCAGAGTTCAGCTTCTTTCTGGCCATCCCGACAATGATGGGCGCAACCACGCTCGAACTGATCGAAAAGCGCGATGCCATCATGGCGGGCACCCTGGGCGTGGGTTGGAGCGAGATCGCGGTCGGCTTTGCGGTGTCGTTCGTGGTGGCGCTGGCCGTGATCCGCCTGTTCGTGGCCTATGTCAGCCGCGCCGGGTTCAAGCCCTTTGCATGGTATCGCATCGTGGTGGGCAGCGCCGCGCTGGCCTGGCTGGCGCTGCGCTGAAATACGGCAGGCCGCACAGCCCGCATGGGCGGTGCGGAACCAACCGCCAAGTCCTTGGTTATTGAGCCATACAGCTCTTATTCAAGGATCAAACATCATGGGCCTTATCATTCTTCTTGTCGTCGGCGGCATTCTTGGCTGGCTGGCCAGCATCGTCATGCGCACCGATGCCCAGCAGGGCATTTTCCTAAACATCGTGGTCGGCATCGTTGGCGCGATGCTCGGCGGCTTCCTGCTCGCACCGCTGCTTGGCGGCGGCAGCATCACCGCCGGCATCTCGATCGGTTCGCTGGTCGTGTCCTTCCTCGGCGCTGTGATCCTGCTGGCGATCGTCAACCTGTTCCGTCGCGGTTCGGTCCGGTAATTTCGCCCGGACAGCGTTGCTACCCGAAGGCCCGGTGCAGATTGCGCCGGGCCTTTGCGCGTTCAGACCGGAAGCGCCCCTGATCGTCGACCGCCGCGCAAGTGGTATTCCAGCGTCCCCCGGTGGAGAATATCGTCCACGTCGATCACCGCGCTTCCCGCATAGGTAAATCCCGGCCCCAGCGCACGGTATAGGCGGTCGAAATCGCGCTCCACCGTCTGGTGATAGAGATCGGCAAAGCTTTCGATCACGAAATAGGTCGGCTGCAGATCGTCAATCGCATAGTCCGTGCGCATCACGCGGTCGACATTGAGCATGATGCGGTTGGGCGATTGCCCTTCGAGCGCGAACACGGCCTCTCGCGGGGCGGACAGGATCCCGGCGCCATAAACCCGCAGCGCGCCATCTTCGATCACGAGCCCGAACTCCACCGTGTACCAGTAAAGCGCGCCCAGCGCCTTCAGGCGGTTGTGGCGGATCGCCTTCCATCCGGCGCGCCCATATTCCTGCATGTAGTCAGCATAAACCGGATCGGTCAGCATCGGCACATGGCCGAACACATCGTGGAACACGTCAGGCTCTTCGATATAGTCAAATGTCGCGCGGGTGCGGATGAAATTGCCTGCGGGAAAGCGCCGGTTGGCCAGGTGCCAGAAGAAGACATGGTCGGGAATCAACATCGGCACCGGCACCACGCTCCACCCTGTCAGCGCACCAAGCTGTTCGGATAGGCGGGCGAAGTCGGGTACGCCACCCCGGTCAAGCTGCAGCCGGTGCAGCCCGTCGATGAAAGCGCGGCAGGCGCGGCCCGGCAGCAGGGTCAACTGTCGCGCGTAAAGCTCATCCCATACGGCATGCTCGGCGGCGCTATAACGGCGCTGGGCAGGCTCCAGCCAATCCTCGCCGACATGCGCCGGGCGGCGCAGCGGCGCGGCAAAGGCGCCCGGCGGCAAATCGGGAAGGCGGGCATAGTCCGCAAGGGGGGCCAGATCGTTCAGCATCCAGGTATCATCTTGGTTACACATGCAACCAATATCACGGGGTGAAGGGAAGGGCAAATGCGGCGTGGGTCGACTGCGGGCTTGACTTTGCCCTGATTCTCCCCCAACCGCCCGCCCCTGTAATGGCGGCGTGGCGACGCGCTGCCGTCTCTGCATTTGAAACTCGCGCGCGAAAAGTTCAGGATAAAGCAATGGCAAAGCCCGCTACCGTCAAGATCCGTCTGGTCTCGACCGCCGACACCGGCTTCTTCTATGTCACCAAGAAGAATCCCCGCAACACGACCGAGAAGTTCACCTTCCGCAAATATGATCCGGTCGTGCGCAAGCATGTCGAGTTCAAGGAAGCGAAGATCAAGTAAGCGCGCTTTTGCGCTTTACCGGCCGATACCGCCCGTTCATCAGGAACCGGAGCGGTTCACGGTAAGTTCAATGCCGGAACTGCAAGGAACGGCAATGAACACGATCTTGAAAAATCCGTATCTGACGATTCTTCGCATGGCAGGCCGTTCGCGGCCTGCCTTTGCTGTTGCAGCAGGCGTGCTCGCGCTTGGCGCGACTGGCACTGGCATTGCCCCCGCCGCGCTTTCGTCCCCGGCCAGCGCACAGGCCCCGGCATCGGACATCGACCGGGCGATCGCATCGCTGCGGGCAATTACCACCCTGCGCGCCAACTTTGTCCAGACCGACCGTTCCGGCCAGACCATGACCGGCGTGCTCACGCTCAAGCGCCCCGGCAAGATCCGTTTCCAGTACGAAAAGGGCGTGCCCCTGCTTATCGTAGGCGATGGCAAGGCCCTGACCATGATCGACTACGAAGTGCGCCAGGTACAACGCTGGCCGATCAGCAACAGCCCGCTGGGCGCGCTGCTTGATCCCAACAAGGACGTGGCCCGCTTCGCCCGCCAGAACCCGACAAACAGCCGCGATGTGATCAGCCTTGAAGTGCGCGATCCCAAGCGGCCCGAATATGGCACTATCACGATGATCTTCGTGCGTAATGGTGCGGCACCCGGCGGGCTGCAACTCGATAGCTGGGTCGCGCTTGACGCGCAGAACAAGCGCACCACCGTGCGTCTTTCAGGCCAGCAATACGGCATCGCCGTCGATGACAAGACATTCCGTTGGGCCGATCCACGCCGCCGGACTTCCGGGCGCTGACACCGTCTGACGCGGCCACGCCACGGCTTGCCCGCGCGCCGTTCGGAATGTGCGACAAATGGCGACAAGCCTGACCGTTCCGTTAATCCCACGGCAAGCGAGCGCGCATTAAAACAGTTTTCGACAAGCCGGTCGAGACGGGTTTCCCCCCTGTTGCCCGGTCTCCTGGAGGCCGGCCTGTCAAGCGTGACGAACGCGAATGGAACCCCTGGACCAAATGCCCCCGGTCCAGGGGTTTTGCGTTTCAGCACCTTTGCACCAGCCATTGGCAGTCCCACCATACCCAAAAGCCTTCTGGTCAATTTGGCCGACGATACCTAAAGCACTGCCCATGATCTCGATTGCGACATGGAACATCAACTCGGTTCGCCTGCGCGCCGACCAGGTGGAACGCTTTCTCCTGCAGGAAGCGCCTGACGTGCTGTGCCTGCAGGAAATCAAGTGCGCCGAACACCTGTTCCCGCACGACGTCTTCGAACGGCTGGGCTACACGCACCGCGCGGTCCACGGCCAGAAAGGCTATCACGGTGTCGCCACGGTCAGCCGCCTGCCATTCCGCGAAGTGTCGCGCCACGATTGGCAGGCCAACGGCGAAGCGCGCCATGTCGGCATCGAATTGCTTGGCGCAGGGCACGGACTGGTGCTGGAGAACGTCTATATTCCCGCAGGCGGCGACGTGGCCGACCGCGAAGTGAACCCGAAGTTCGGCCAGAAGCTCGATTTCCTGGAACGGATGACCCGCTGGGCCGATGCGATTGACCGCCCGACGATGATTGTGGGCGATTTCAACATCGCCCCGCTCGATTGCGATGTCTACGATCACAAGGCCCTGCTGAAGGTCGTCAGCCACACCCCGGTCGAGGTGGAAACGCTGGGCCGGTTTGCCGATGCGCATGGCTGGGTCGATCTTGGCCGCAAGCATATTCCCGCGCCGGAACGCAACTATTCGTGGTGGTCCTATCGCTCCTACTGGCGGGCGAAAGATCAGGGCCGTCGGCTGGATCACATGTGGGCATCGCCCGAAGCGGCAGCACAATCGCGCGGCCACCGCTTCGTCGAGGCAACCCGCAAGTGGGAACAGCCATCGGACCATATCCCGCTGATTACCGAGCTGGACCTGTGAGCGGCGCGCCTGCCGCGGATTCGCGCAACATTGCGCGCGCGCTCGATGCGCTGCGCCATGGCTGGGCTGTGCGCGTCACCGCAAGCGATGGCGCTCTCGATCTCCTTCCGGCAGAGACCGCCTTTGTCCAGCCCGGCATCTATGCTGCGCGCCTGCTGATTTCCGCTGCCCGCGCCTCCACGCTGAAACTGGCCAACCAGCGCGAAGCCGCCGTACCAGAAGCGCCGGTGATGATCCACGGCGCCGAACCGTTCAGCCTTGCCCATGCACGCAACCTTGCCGATCCCGCACAGGACCTGAACAGCCCCTTGCGTGGCCCTTTCCGCGCCGAAGCGATCGAACCGCTGGAAGCGGCGCGCACGGCGATGGAACTGGCCCGCCTTGCCGGGATCCTGCCCGCGTTCATGGTATCGACCGGGATCGACCCCGCCGCGCACGCGAGCGCGGACGATCTTGCGCTGTTCAAGGACCCGCTAAACCTCACGATCCAGGCGCGGGCGCGCTTGCCGGTCCATGCGTGCGAGGAAGCCGAAATCATTGCCTTTCGCGCGCGCGACGATCTGCGTGAACATGTCGCGCTGGTGCTCGGCACGCAGACCAGCGAACGTGAACCGCTGGTGCGCCTGCACAGCGAATGCCTGACCGGCGATGTGCTGGGCAGCCTCAAGTGCGATTGCGGCCCGCAACTGGACGCGGCGCTGACGCAGATGGCGCAGGAGGCCAATGCCGGTGGCTGGGGTGTCCTGCTCTATCTGCGGCAGGAAGGGCGCGGCATCGGCCTGATCAACAAGCTGCGCGCGTATGAGTTGCAGGATCAGGGCTTCGACACCGTCGATGCCAACGAACGGCTGGGCCTGCCCAGCGAAGCGCGCGATTTCCCGGTCGCGGCGCGGATGCTCGATCTTCTTGGAGTCACCCGGCTTCGGCTGCTGACCAACAACCCGCAGAAAGTGGCAACGCTGGCGGCACTAGGGCTGGACGTGATCGAACGGGTCGCCCACCAGCTCCCCGCCAACCCTCATAACGCCCGTTATCTGGCAACAAAACGCGACCGCACCGGCCATCTGCTGCGCTGAGAGGTGGCCTTCAGGCGCTCACCGCTTTTCGAACCGTGCCAGCCCGGTGCCAAGCGCGTTTGCACCAATGGCCAGCGAATCGCCCGACCAGTCCGCAACGAAGGCCGATGACCGGCTGATTCCCGGTGCAAAGCGCGCATCGTTGCCGACAATCGCCAGCCCGGACGAAGTGTTTACCCGGCCTTCGGCAGCGATGGCGACGAAGGCGCTGTAGTTTTCCTTGTCCTGCCCCTGCACGAACACGTTGTCGGCAATTCGCCCGGTCGCGCCCGCGGGCAGGTCGATCATGTAGTTGGTGGTGCGTCCGCCGGTATCGTCGAAACTGGACTGCGTGACTTCCACCCGCCGCGCGCGGCTTTTCACATAGTGGCCGCCACGGCCCGCTTCGAACCGGCTGCGGCGTACGGTCACGCTGCCATAATCGCCGAAATAGAGCGAATGGGCGCATGAAAGCCCCCGGTCGCACCGTCCCAGACGGGTGAAGGTGGATTTCTCGATCAGCACGCTGGCGGCCGGATCGTCGGCCGAAAGGATGCCCTGTTCGCTGTCGCGGAACCAGGATTGCCGCACTGTCAGGTTGCCATGTTCCAGCCGGATGCCCGACCCGTTGGCATCGGGCACGCGGATGTTCTGGAAGATAAGCCCTTCGACCCGCGTAGCTCTACCGCGCGCGACAATCGCCGCCTTGCCTTCGCAGGCCGCGCCATCGAACACCGTCTGCCCAGGCACTTGCGCGACAAAGCCCACGTCGCCCGCCTGCTGGACCGCACAATCGCGGTATACGCCGGGCGCGATGCGGATCGTGCCGGTCCCATCCCCGATGGCATTGACCGCTTCCTGCAGGGCGGCAAAGCTGCGCCCGCTTTCGATCAGCGTATAGGGCGTCCGCGCGTTCTGGGCATGGGCGCCAGAGCCGAACGGCAGCATGGCCGGGATCGCGCTGAGCGCCGCCAGCACCACGCCGGTGCAGGCCAGCCGCACGGCGCGCCGGGTAAGGACGGAAGGCTTGGTCATCGGCATCGGGTTCCTGTCGTCAGCATCACTGTTGCGTTACGCCGGAATGATTGACAGGCCGTTGCGGCGCCGGGCCGCCTGTCAGGGATGAATCGACCCCGCATTGACCACCGGCTGGGTATCGCGTTCCCCGCACAGCACGACCATCAGGTTCGATACCATCGCCGCGCGGCGATCATCATCGAGTTCGACGACCTTGCGCGTGGAAAGCTGATCCAGCGCCATTTCCACCATCGACACCGCACCTTCGACCAGCTTCTTGCGGGCCGAAATCACGGCTTCGGCCTGCTGCCGGCGCAGCATCGCACCGGCGATTTCCGGGGCATAGGCAAGATGCGTCAGCCCGCATTCGTCCACCGTGATCCCGGCCAGCTTGAGCCGTTCGTTCAGTTCAGTGCGCAGTTCGCTGTTGATCTGGTCATGGTTGCCGCGCAACGTCACTTCGTTGTGTTCGATATCGTCATACGGGTAACGCGACCCGATGGAGCGGACCGCGCTTTCAATCTGCACGATCACGAACGCCTTGTAATCGTCCACGTCGTAAAGCGCCTGCGCGGTATCGGAGACGCGCCACACCACGTTGCAGGCAATTTCGATGGGGTTGCCGCGCAAGTCGTTGACCTTGAGCTTTTCCGAAACGACATTGTTGGCGCGCACCGAAATGCGGGTCTTGCCCATCCATGGCCAGACCCAGCGCAAGCCATGGTTGCGATCGGTCCCGCGGTAGGAACCGAACAGGGTAATCGCCGCGGCCTGGTTGGGCTGGATCATGTAGAAACCGGAAGCCATCAGGACGATGCCGACCGGCCCCATGAACATCGTCGCCACGAACGAAATCACGTTCTCGTCGCCCGTGTCACCGCTGGTAAAGCCCATGAACCGCGCAATGCCGAGTATGATCAGCACGATCATGGCCACCAGCATCAGATAGCCGCTGATCGACCATGCGCCGGTTTCGCGGCTGGCCGAATGGCTGTGTAGATCGGACATAGCGTCACCCTTTTCCAAAACCCGGTGCCAAGACACCATCAGAACTGGCTCACCGCAAGCCTTACCGAAACCACTTGCAATTCAGACCGGATCGCTCCATTTTAATCAGGCGGACCGGGCCCCTCTGGCGCGGCGAAGAACCAGACCGGCATGCCCGGAACGGCAATCGCAGCGTGATGTCGGACCGCATCGGGTAATGCCGATGTCTTGTGGTCCGGTGCTGCACTATCGTTACCGCGCGGTTAATCCGCCCAGGACATCCCATTGCCCGATCGAGCGCAACCTGCATCGAAAGGGAATACCGTGTCCGATCGTTACTACCATCTGCTTGAACGCCACCAGAAGCTGGACGAGGCGCTGCGCCTTGCGCGCACGCGGCGCTGGGCGGATCCGCTGGAAATCCTCCGGCTCAAGCGGCTGAAGCTCGCCATCAAGGATCGGCTAAGCCGCCTTCCGCCGCGCCATACGGCAACACTCTGACAAAGAGGAACCGATCGCCGCGCCTGCGTATTTTCATACGAAGTGCGCACGCGGCGGCTAAGGGAACATGCTGATGGAAATCCTTCTTGCGGACTGGCTGGGCACCCCGCTGTGGTTCTGGCTGGCCTTCCTCACCCTGGTCGGGGCGCTGACCGCGTTCGACCTTGGTGTGCTGAACCGGACCGATCACGTCATGGGGATCGGCGAATCGCTGCGCCTCACTGCCTTTTACATCGCCATTGCGATGGCGTTCGGCGCGTGGATCTGGGTGGAGCGCGGCGCCGATCTCGGCATGAAATACTACACCGGCTTCTTTATTGAAAAGGCGCTGTCGATCGACAATGTCTTCGTGATCAGCCTGATCTTCAGCTTCTTCGCCATCCCGCCGCGGTTCCAGTACCGTGCGCTGGTGTGGGGCATCATGGCGGTGATCGTGCTGCGTGGAGCGATGATCGCAGGCGGTGCGGCGCTGGTCACGCAGGCGTATTGGGTGCTCTATCTTTTCGCTGCCTTCCTGATCTTTACCGGTATCAAGATGGCTTTCACGTCCGACCACGACCCAGACATCGGCAACAACCCGGTGGTCCGGTGGATCAGCCGGCACATGCGCGTGACACCGGACCTGCACGACCAGCACTTCTTCGTGCAGGTCCGCGACGAAGCCTCAGGCCGGATGGTGCGCGCGGCCACGCCACTGTTTCTGGCACTGGTGGTCATCAACATCGCAGATCTGGTTTTCGCCGTGGATTCGGTGCCCGCGATCTTTGCCATCACGACCGATACCTTCGTCGTCTATACCTCTAACATCATGGCGATCCTCGGCCTGCGCGCGCTGTACTTCGCGCTGGCGGCAATGATCGACCGGTTCGCCTACCTCAAGTATGCGCTGGCGGCCGTGCTGGTGTTCATCGGCAGCAAAATCTTCGTATCCGATTTCCTGCTGGGCGGCGACAAGTTCCCGCCCGTGCTCAGCCTTGGCGTGACCTTTGCGCTGATCGCGGGCGGCGTGCTCTATTCGCTGTGGAAGACCCGGCGGACAGAGGCCCCGGTCACCACTGGCGAATGACTTCCAGGAAGCGGTCGCCATAGGCGTCGAGCTTTCGGGTTCCCACCCCGCCGATCCGGCCCAGCGCGGCAAGATCGGCGGGCCGGGCCATGGCCATTTCGCGCAGCACCGAATCGTGGAACACGACATAGGGAGGCACCCCCGCCTCGCGTGCGATGTCCCGGCGCAGGGCGCGCAACGCATCGAACAGCGGATCGCCCACGGGATTGAGCGCACTCCCACCGCCGCCACGCCCCTTGCGCCCACGGCTTTCACGCGCCGGCGCAATGACCAGCGGCACGGCGGCATCGCCTTTCAGGATCGCACGGGCATCGCCACCCAGCGCAAGGCCGCCGTGGTCGGTGGCGACCAGCGCACCGCGCGCCTGCAAGGCACGGGCCAGCGGGCGCAGCATCGGCGCTTCGTCGCTGCCCACGATGCCGAACACCGAAAGCTGATCGTGCCCACGCTGGACAACGCGATCATCGGCCACGCCGGTCAGCACTTTTTCAACATGCCCGAAACCGAATGCCTGCCCGGTGCGATAGACCGCAGAGAGCAGCTTGCGCGCCGTTTCGGTCGCGTCGGTCACGCCGGGGGGATGCAGGCAGTTGTCGCAGTTCCCGCAAGTTGCGGGCGGATCTTCCCCGAAATGGCGGAGCAGCACCGCGCGGCGGCACTGCGCGGTTTCGACCAGCGCGGCCAAGGCATCTATGCGCGTGCGTTCACCAGCCTGGCGATGCGCCTCGACCTCGGCCAGCCGCTGGCGGGCGCGGGCAAAGTCGTCGGCGCCCCACAGCATGACGGCCACCGCCGGATCGCCATCGCGCCCGGCCCGCCCGGTTTCCTGATAGTACCCTTCGATCGACTTGGGCGCGGCGGCGTGGGCGACAAAGCGCACATCGGGCTTGTCGATCCCCATGCCAAAGGCCACCGTGGCGACCATCACCATGTCTTCGGATTCCACGAAAGCGGCCTGATTGGCAGCGCGCACCTGCGGGTCCAGCCCGGCGTGATAAGGCAGAACCGCCCGCCCGCCCGCCCCAAGCTGCGCGGCGAGCTTTTCCACTTGCGCACGTGTTGGCGCATAGACGATGCCGGGGCCGGGGTTTTCATCCAGCAGGCGTTGCAACTGGCGCTGCGGGTTGTCGCGCGGAGTGATGGTGTAGCGGATGTTGGGCCGGTCGAACCCCGCCACGATCAGCCCCGCTTCGGGAATCCCCAGTTGGGCCAGAATATCGGCACGGGTGTGGCGGTCGGCCGTGGCAGTCAGCGCCAGACGCGGAACATCGGGAAAGGCATCCAGCAGCGGCCGCAACAGCCGGTAGTCGGGCCGGAAATCGTGGCCCCATTCCGAAACGCAATGCGCCTCGTCGATAGCGAACAACCCTACGTTGCCACGCAGCAGCATTTCGAGGAAATGCGGCTGGCTGGCGCGTTCGGGTGCGACATAGAGCAGATCGAGCGCACCATCGAGAAAACGGTCGATGGTTGCGCCGCGATCCATGTCCACACTGGTCAGCGTCGCGGCCCGGATGCCGTTGGCGCTGGCAGAGCGCAACTGATCGTGCATCAGCGCGATCAAAGGCGAAACCACCACGCATGTCCCCTCCAGCAGGACAGCGGGCAATTGATAGGTCAGCGATTTACCCGCCCCGGTCGGCATCACCGCAAGGGTCGATTGCCCGGCCATGATCCGCCCGACAACACGATCCTGCACGCCGCGAAAAGCGGTGAAGCCGAACACGGCGTGGAGCCGTTCAAGCACGGCAGGGTCTATCGGGGCAGCGCCGGGCTTGGCGGCATCGGTAACGGTCACAGCCCCGCTATGGCAGACCTGACCGGCCAAGGCCAAGCCCGAAGGCCCGATGATGGTGGGTTACCGCTTAACCATGTTCGCCATCCGGCATGGCGCATGGGGCACCCTTAAGCCCGCGTTCCCCGGATTGCGTCACGATGCAACGCAGGCGGGGCCGAGCCCGCACCACAGGCGGGAGACGATCATGGGTTTTGAAATGCGCGATGCCTTTGTCCGGCGCGAAGAATGCAAGGCAGCGTGGGAAAGCGAAGTGGAGTTCGCCGAAATGGCGCGCGTGCTCAAATCGCTGGCCGCAGAGTTCGGGCAGGAAGCCACCCCGGCAATCGACGAGCTGGCCCACCATGGGATTGGCGCGGCGCTGGGCGTGCTGGCCAACCAGACCGGCGCGGACGTGGAAAGCGATTATCTGCGCTGCCGCGCCCGCCAGCGGCTTGCGCCCGATCCCCTGCAATATGAAATCCGAACCACCGGCTCCGGTTCCTCCCGCCAGGAAGAAACCGGAGCTTCGGTTCAATCGAGATTCGGCCGCAGCCAGCGTTCCATCGTTGGCAGATCCATGCCGCGGCGCACGGCATAGTCTTCAAGCTGGTCGCGCCCGATCGTCGCCACGCCGAAATACTGGCTTTCGGGGTGAGCGAAGTAAAAGCCTGATACGGCCGATGTCGGCAGCATCGCTTGCGATTCCGTCAGGGTGATGCCGGTCGTGGCCGTCGCGTCGAGCAGATCGAACAGGATCGGCTTCAACGTGTGGTCTGGGCACGCCGGGTAGCCGGGCGCGGGGCGGATGCCACGGTACTGTTCGCGGATCAGCGCCTCGTTGGTCAGTTGTTCGCCCGGCGCATAGGCCCACAGCGTGGTGCGCACATGCTGGTGCAGACGTTCGGCAAAGGCTTCGGCCAGACGGTCAGCCAGCGCCTTGAGCAGGATGTCGGAATAATCATCGTTGTCCGCCTGAAAACGGGCGAGATGAGCGTCGATCCCGTGGATACCCACGGCAAACCCGCCGATCCAGTCGCCTTCGGGGTCGATGAAATCGGCAAGGCAGAAGTTCGCCCGGCCCCGGCTCTTGATCACCTGCTGGCGCAGGAACGGCAGGCGGACCGACTGCTCATCGCCGCCCGGATGCACGATCACGTCATCACCATGGCGGGCGCAGGGCCAGAATTGCGCCACGCCCTTTGCCGTCAGCCACTTTTCCGCGATGATCTTGTCCAGCATGGCGCGGGCATCGGCAAAGAGACTGCGCGCACTTTCGCCCACCACATCGTCGTCGAGAATGGCCGGATACGTTCCTGCCAGTTCCCACGCGCGGAAGAACGGCGTCCAGTCGATGCACGCGGCAAGATCGGCAAGATCCCAGTCTTCGAACACATGCCGTCCGGGCTGTTCGGGCGGAGGCGCCTTTTCCGAAAGGTCGGGTTCAAAGGCATTCAGCCGCGCATCGGCCAGGCTGAGCAGCTTGGATCCGCCCTTGCCCGCGCGGGCATCGCGCACATGCTGGTAATCGGCGGCAGTGGCCTTGATGAACGGTTCGGCCTGCGTATCGGACAGGAGCTGGCTGGCGACACCCACGGCACGGCTGGCATCGAGCACGTAGACCACCGGGCCGTCATAGGCCGGGTCGATCCGCAGCGCAGTGTGAACCTTGCTGGTCGTCGCCCCGCCGATCAGCAGCGGAATGGTCATCCCGGCGCGCTGCATTTCCTCGGCCACGGTAACCATTTCATCGAGTGACGGCGTGATCAGCCCGGACAGGCCGATCATGTCCACGCCTTCCTTCTGCGCGGTATCGAGGATCGTCGCCCAGGGCACCATCACCCCAAGGTCGATGACTTCATAGCCGTTGCACTGAAGCACGACGCCGACGATGTTCTTGCCAATATCGTGCACGTCGCCCTTGACCGTGGCCATGATGATCCGGCCCTTGGGGCGCGCGCCTTCTTCCTTTTCCGCTTCGATATAGGGGATCAGGTGGGCAACCGCCTTCTTCATCACGCGCGCGGACTTGACCACTTGCGGCAGGAACATCTTGCCCGATCCGAACAGGTCGCCGACCGTGTTCATCCCCTCCATCAGCGGGCCTTCGATCACTTCGATCGGACGGCCGCCGCGCGCGGCAATGGCGGCGCGAGCCTCTTCGGTATCCTCGACGATATGAGCGTCCAGGCCCTTGACCAGCGCATGTTCAAGGCGGCGCACAACGTCCCAGCCGCGCCATTCCTCGGCCGCCTTTTCGGCGACGGTATCCTTGCCCTTGTAGCTTTCGGCCAATTCGATCAGCCGCTCGGTCGCGGTCTGGTCGCCGCCGGCGGCAGGCTTGCGGTTGAGCACCACGTCTTCGCAGGCTTCGCGCAAGACCGGGTCGATCTGGTCGTAGATGTCGAGCTGCCCGGCATTGACGATGGCCATGTCCATGCCCGCCGGAATGGCGTGGTAGAGGAACACCGAATGCATCGCGCGGCGCACGGTTTCGTTGCCGCGGAAGCTGAACGAAAGGTTGGACAAACCGCCTGAGATATGGACGTGCGGACAGCGCGCCTTGATCTCGCGCGTGGCTTCGATGAAGTCCAGACCATAGCGGTCATGCTCCTCGATCCCGGTCGCCACGGCAAAGACGTTGGGGTCGAAGATGATGTCTTCGGGCGGAAAGCCGATTCCGGTCAGCAGTTTGTAGGCACGCTCGCAGATTTCGACCTTGCGCTCCCTGGTGTCGGCCTGGCCCTTTTCATCAAACGCCATGACCACCACGGCCGCGCCATAATCCATGCATTTGCGCGCCTGGGCCAGAAAGGCTTCCTCGCCTTCCTTCATGCTGATCGAATTGACGATCGGCTTGCCCGAAACGCATTTCAGCCCGGCCTCGATCACCTCCCATTTGGAACTGTCGATCATCACCGGCACGCGGGCAATGTCCGGTTCCGCCGCGATCAGCTTGAGATAGGTGGTCATCGCCTCGACCGCGTCGAGCAGGCCCTCGTCCATGTTGACGTCAATCACCTGCGCGCCGTTGTCCACCTGCTGGCGCGCAACTTCGACAGCCTTGGCATAATCGCCGCTCAGGATCAGCTTCTTGAATGCGGCGGACCCGGTGACATTGGTGCGTTCGCCAACATTGACGAAGCGGGATGAGGACTGGATGTTCATTTCATACTCCCCCCTTCCGCACGCGGAAGGGGTCGGGGGTGGGTTTCAGCGACTGGAACGGGATCAAGCGGCCATGATGAACGGCTCAAGCCCGGCAAGACGGGTCGCAACATCCGGCACGGCCTGCTTGCGCGGGGCCAGGCCCTTTACCGCTCTGGCCATGGCCGCGATGTGCGCGGGCGTCGATCCGCAGCACCCGCCAAGCACGTTTACCTGCCCATGATCGGCCCATTCGCGCACAAGGCCCGCGGTGGTTTCAGGCATCTCGTCGTATTCGCCCAGTTCATTGGGCAGGCCCGCGTTGGGGTAGACCATGATCAGCGTGTCGGCGATTTCGGACAGCGCCTTGACATGCGGGCGAAGCTGGGTTGCACCGAACGAACAGTTCAGCCCGATCGTCACCGGGCGCGCATGGCGCACGGCGTACCAGAACGCCTCGACCGTGTGGCCCGAAAGGTTGCGGCCTGAAAGATCGGTCAGCGTCATCGACAGCATGATCGGCACTTCGCGGCCCAGCGCCTGTTCGACCTGCCGCACGGCCATGATCCCGGCCTTGGCGTTGAGCGTATCGAACACCGTTTCGATCAGGATGAAGTCCGCCCCGCCTTCGACCAGTGCATTGACCTGTTCGGCATAGACATCGACCAGATGATCCCAGTCGATTTCGCGGAACCCCGGATCGTTGACATCGGGGCTTAGCGAAAGTGTCTTGTTGGTCGGCCCGATGGCCCCGGCGACAAAGCGCGGACGCCCGTCCTTCGCGGCATATTCATCGGCCACGCGCCGTGCCAGCCGCGCGCTTTCCACGTTGATCTCGCGCACCAGGTGTTCGGCGGCGTAGTCGGCCTGGCTGATGCGGTTGGCGCTGAACGTGTTGGTTTCGGCAATGTCGGCACCGGCTTCAAAATAGGCGCGGTGGATCGATTCCGGCACTTCGGGCCTGGTCAGGGCAAGGATGTCGTTGTTGCCCTTCTGGTCGCGCGCCAGCCCCAGCGTCCCGGCGTAATCCGCCTCTGACAGCTTGAAGTTCTGGATTTCGGTGCCGAACGCCCCGTCGGTGATGAGGATGCGCTGGCCGGCCTGGTCCAGCAGGGCGGCGCGGGCGGATGAGGGAATCAGGGTCACGCGGCCTTCTCCAGAGCAGGCTTGGACGGGCGCAGGCCGAGCAGGTGGCAGATCGCATAGCTCAGTTCGGCCCGGTTCAGGGTGTAGAAGTGGAAATCGCGCACACCGCCTGCATAAAGGCGGCGGCAGAACTCGGCCGCGATGGTCGCGGCAACGAGCTGGCGCGAGCCGGGCTGCTTGTCCAGCCCTTCGAACAGGCCATCCATCCAGTCCGGGATCACCGCCCCGCACGCTGCGGCGAACTTGCGCGTCTGCGCCACGTTGGAAACCGGCAGGATGCCCGGCAGAACCGGTGCAGTGATGCCCGCCGCAGCAAGATCATCGCGGAAGCGGAAGAAGGTTTCGGGTTCGAAGAAGAACTGGCTGATCGCGCGGGTCGCTCCGGCATCCAGCTTGCGCTTGAGATTGTCGAGATCGGCCTGCTTGCTGGGCGAATCCGGGTGCGCTTCCGGGTAGGCGGCAACCGATATTTCAAATGGCGCGATAGCCTTCAGCCCGGCGACGAGGTCGGCGGCGTTGGCGTATCCTTGCGGGTGCGGGGTAAACGGCACGCCCGGTGCGCCCATATCGCCACGCAGCGCAACGATGTGGCGCACGCCCGCCTCCCAGTAACTTTCAGCCACTTCGCGGATTTCATCCTTCGTCGCATCGACACAGGTCAGGTGCGCGGCAGCCGGAAGGCGGGCTTCGCTGATGATCCGCGCGACAGTGTCATGCGTGCGGTCGCGGGTTGACCCGCCAGCGCCATAGGTGACCGAGACGAACTGCGGCCCCAGCGGAGCGAGGGTTTCCACGACATCCCACAACTGCGCCATCATCGCATCGGATTTGGGCGGGAAGAACTCGAACGAGACCTTGATATCACCCGGCAGCCCGGCGAACAGCGGGGTATCAAGAGCGGTGCGCGCCTCGCGCAACTGGTCGTAACTGGCGTTCATGGTCGGTCAGGCTTTCCGGGATTGCCCCAAGGTGTGCAGGTTTGCCAACGTGTCCAGGCCGGATCGGGACTGGTTCGGAATCGAATGCGGTTCAAGCACGGCCACACGGTCTTCATGGCGAAGGCCGGTCCACAGCTTTACCACGAGTTCATGCCCGGCCAGTGCCCGCGTCTGCTGCGGAACAAAGCCGGCATCGCGCATCATGGTGTCGATCTGCGCATCGGAAAAGCCAAGCCGGGCGTGGGCATGGCTCTGGCGCAGGTCTTCGCGGTCGTGCGCGGCAAAATCGACGATCGCAATGCGCCCGCCCGGTGCGGTCACGCGCGCCGCGCCAGCCAGCACCGCTTCGGGTGCCTGGGCATAATGCAGCACCTGATGGAACAAGACGGTATCGAAGCTGCATGCCGGGAAAGGCAATTGTGCGAAATCGCCCTGCACCAGTTCGACCTTCGCCGCCGGAAGGTGCTGGAGACGCGCGCGGGCAATGCGGAGCATGTCCGGGCTTTTGTCAAAGGCGACGACATGGCTGGCGTGACCCGCAAACAGTTCGGCCATGCGCCCGGTGCCGGTGCCCACGTCCAGCACACGGCCAAGGCTGCCGGCGCGGTCATCCGCATCGAACAGCATTTCGTGCAGCGCCGCCTCGACCGGGCCGTCGGCGATGTGCAGCGAACGCAGGCGATCCCACTCCTCGGCATGACGCGCGAACCAGTCCAGCGCGTGGCTTTCGCGCGCTGAGCGGATCGCGTCGAGATGCTGGCGATCCTCCGCACAGCGGCGGCCGAACGCGGCATCCTCCTGTTCCGCCACGGCCAGCAGCCGGGCGATAGCAGCACGCAGCGGGCTGGCAGCATTTTCCGCCACGGAACTGCGCAGGAATACCCAGGCCCCTTCCTTGCGCCGCTCGGCAAGGTCCGAATCGCACAGGATTTTGATATGACGCGACACGCGCGGCTGGCTCTGGCCCAGCACTTGCGCTATTTCACCGACGGCCAGTTCCATGCTGGCAAGCAGCCGCATGATGCGCAGGCGCGTCGGGTCATCAAGCGCACGGATGGCGTCGTCGATCGTCATTGAAATTGGATATAAAGATTTCTTTATATCCGTCAAGCGAGTTGGCAACGGCAGCCTTCGCTGCCGCCATTTCCAGGCTGCGCGGTCACGCCGGATTTGCCTTCACGGCCCGCCATGGATATCAGGCCATGCACAGCATGGGCGCACCACCGCCCGTCAGGCGCAAGAGAGGAATACCGATGAAGAAGTATGCAAGCCTTGCCATCGTTGCCGCTGCGGCGCTGGCCGTTTCGGCCTGTGGCCGTTCCGACGATGCTTCGGAAGCTGCCGCGGAAGACACGGTCGAAATGCCGGCGGACGAACTGCCCGCGATTGAACCTTCGGCAGCCGCTGCGCCCATGGCACCCGAAGCCGATGCATCGGCGGCAACCGACACCGAAGCAAGCGCGGCGCTGGATACGGCAAACAATGCGGCGGCCGTCGCTGCAGCGGCGCAGGCCGCAGCAGCCGAAGGAGAAAGTGCCGCCGCACCTGCCGCACAGTAACGCCACAGGCCGACCGGACGGGCAAGCCTGTGCCCGTGTCCGGTCGGCTTCCAGCACAAGCCCGGCCAGAACCCGATCGGAGAACCCCCTCGATGCGTTTGCCTGCCGCCATCATGGCAACTCTGGTCCTGGCCCTCGCGTTGACCGGCTGTGATTCTTCGGCCGATGAAAAGCCGGGCGGTGTCACCAAAGACGAAGCCCGCGCGCTCGATGCCGCGGCAGAAATGCTCGATCAGCGCGAAATGCCAGCCTTGCCCGAAGCGACCGCTCCGGCTCAGGGCGCACCGCAGCCATCGGCATCGTGACTCCACGCGGCGGCAACGCCCGCCGCATGCACCAGCCACAACCGGATGGCACCTGCCAGCCCCGGCGGTGTCGGGCTGCTTATCCGTTCAGAATCGATACGGGCAACCAGCGCGTTCAGCGGCACGCCTTCGCGCAAGGCGGCGGCGCGCAGCATCTCCCAGAACACAGGTTCAAGGCTGATCGAGGTCTTGTGACCGGCAATCTCCACCGAACGCTTGACCGGCGGGTGATAGGATGGAGAATCCTTCGGAACGGCAATCGTCTCCGTCGTGTGTGGCGGCAGCGGCATCATCATGCCAAAACCGCCACGCCCGGCATCAATACATATGCTGCCCGCCGTTGAGCGACATCGTCGAACCGGTCACGAAGCCTCCCTCCTCGGCGGTCAGGAACACCACGCCACGGGCGATCTCCTCCGCCTGGCCCAGCCGCCCGACCGGGATCTTGGCAACGATCTTTTCCAGCACCGGCGCGGGCACCGCAGCAACCATGTCGGTATCGACATAACCCGGCGCGATCGCGTTGACCGTTACCCCGAACTTCGCGCCTTCCTGCGCCAGAGCCTTGGTAAAGCCATGGATGCCCGACTTGGCCGAAGCGTAATTGACCTGGCCGTATTGGCCGGCCTGTCCGTTCACCGATCCGATGTTGACAATCCGGCCCCAGCCACGCTCGCGCATACCGGGAAAGGTCGCCTTTGCCATGTTGAAGCAGCCGCCCAGATTGATGCGCATGACCTCGTTCCAATCATCGAACGACATCTTGTGCAGAACCCCGTCGCGCGTGATCCCCGCGTTGTTCACGACAATGTCGATCGGGCCGACTTCGGCCGCGACCCGCGCACAGCCTTCAAGCGTGGCTTCATGATCGCCCACGTCCCAGCGATAGGCCGGAATGCCGGTCCGTGCAGTGAAAGCCCGCGCCTTTTCCTCGTTCCCGCCATAGTTGGCGACAACCGTCCGCCCGGCAGCCTTCAAGGCCAGGCAAACCGCTTCACCGATGCCGCGTGTACCGCCCGTAACGATTGCAACTCTTGCCATGCCAACCTCCCGCAAAACGCCGTGAATCACAGGCTAGTGGCATCGTTGCGCCGCTACAAGTTGCGAATGGCGCAATTGCTGCACCTGCAGCAACGAATTGCTGCACAGCACACAAGATTTCACGCCCCGTTCAGGATCACGGAAACGTACGGGAAATATTGATGAAGTAATTATCCGCACGATAGTGCGAAAATGCTATTTCTATACACAATCAGAAGCGGAATTGTGTTCCCACATAGACAGCCTGATTGTCCTGCTTGCCGTCGGTCAGCGGCAATACACGGTCACGTTCCGGTGAATAGCGAACACCGGCCGTAACATTGAGGTTGCGAGTCAGGCGGTAGCTGCCGCCGAAATCGAGCCGGTAATCGCCCTGCCCTTCAAGCGTGCGCGGTGCACGGCCGGGTTGATCGCGCCCATCCATTTCGATGCGCGGCGCAAAGCGGCTGGCCGAACCCGATGATTTCTGCTCCGACTTGAACTTGGACAGATCGGGCATTTCGATCCGCTGCAGTTCAGGCGCGGCGGCAGCGGCCGGAGCAAAGCTGGTGAAGCCGCGGGCCATGCCAAGGTTGTAGGCCATGGGAGCGATGCGCACCGGCGCAGCCGTGCCGGGGCTGGACGCTTCGGCAAGCGCATTGCGAACCGAGAACGCTTGCGCGCTTTGTGCATCGACGCGAACGGCAACGGTAATGGCGCGGTTAGGGCGGGTATCGTTACCCGCAGGCGTGAAACGGAACAGCTTGCCAGTGCGGAGCGCGCGGACGGTGATCTGCGCAGCCAGCCGCTCATCCACCGACGCGGGCGTGAAAGATCCGATCCCGCCGCGGGCGGCAAGGCTGACCGGGCCGGAATCGATCCGGCTGAAAGCCTGAACGACCGACGGGGCAACAAGAAGACCGAACGCGGCGACACCTGCCACGGCCAGCGGCGCATGCAAACGGCGGCGCATACCGCGCTTTGCCATCGACCTGCTGCTTTCGCCAACCATGATAAACCGCCTAGTCCCCATTGTTCGGGCCGGAAATGGCCCGTCGTGTTTTTTGCTTGCTTCCGGCCATTTTGCCACCGCGCGCCAATAGCCCGGCAACAAATCCGACCGCACAATCTACACCCCGCCGAACGAATCTGCGGGATATGGATTTAACATCATCCGAATAGGGCCTTGTCACGGAAATATCCATAGTCCGCCGCGAATTGGCGCGCTTCCTTTCCAACTGTGGCGCAATGTCCACAGAATCGCGCAACATTCAGCAAGCGTTAAGCGCGCCAAGGGCGATTGATCTTTCCGGCGCACACCGCCACCCTGCTTTGCAGCGCGCCAAGATCGCAACATGCTTGCCGCGCGCCGGGCCGGGGTGATAGAGGCGCGCTGTAGCCATGTCGCCGGGCATGGCAGATCGCGGCAGGATGGCAACATCGCCGCCAGCAAGGACTGATTGTTAGTGACCATGATCGCCAGGGCCAACCGCATTCCCCGCCCCCTTGTTGACCGCAAGGCCATTGTCCGCGCCGCCGTGGTTGGCGCCATGGCCCTGCTGGCCACCGGTTGCGGCAAGAAGGAACGCCCCAAGGCCGATCTCGCCGCCAGCCAGGTCACCACCATCGGGGTCAACGCCTATCTGTGGCGCGCCAGCCTTGAGGCACTCTCGTTCATGCCGCTGCTCCAGACCGACAGCAACGGCGGGGTCATCGTGACCGACTGGTACGCCAATCCAAAGAATCCCGGCGAACGGGTGAAGGTGACCGTTTCGATCACCGATCAGGATCTGCGCGCCGACGCGCTGCGCGTGGCCGCAAGCCGCCAGGTCTCGCAATCGGGCCAGTGGGTCGATGCGCCGGTGCAGGCGGCAACCGTGCAGAAGCTTGAAGACATCATCCTGACCAAGGCGCGCGACTTGCGCCGCGGTGCAATTTCGGGCTGATCGCCCTGAAGGCGAATCTTGCGTGTCATGGCCGCGCTCCGTAGAGGGGCGCGCATGACCGCCCCATCCTCGCCCCCTGCCCCGTCGACCGCCACCGGCGCCGAACGCTTCGACCCTTCCGCCGCCGACATTCGCTGGCAGCGCGCATGGGACGAGCGCCAGACCTTCCGCGCCGACGATACCTCGGCCAAGCCGCGCAGCTATGTGCTTGAGATGTTTCCCTATCCATCGGGGCGCATCCATATCGGCCACGTGCGCAACTACACGATGGGCGACGTGCTGGCCCGGTACAAGCGGATGCGCGGGCATGAAGTGCTCCACCCGATGGGCTGGGACGCGTTCGGCATGCCGGCGGAAAACGCGGCGATGGAAAAGGGCGTCCACCCCGGCGGCTGGACCCGCGACAACATCGCCAACATGAAGGCGCAGTTGAAGCGCCTGGGCTTCGCGCTCGACTGGAGCCGCGAGATCGCCACCTGCGAGCCGGAATACTACGGCCACGAACAGGCGCTGTTCCTCGATCTCTACGCCGCCGGGCTGGTCTATCGCAAGGAATCGACGGTCAACTGGGATCCGGTGGATCACACCGTGCTGGCCAACGAGCAGGTGATCGACGGACGCGGCTGGCGGTCGGGCGCGCTGGTGGAAAAGCGCAAGCTGAACCAGTGGTTCCTCAAGATCACCGACTTTGCCGACGAACTGCTCGAAGGGCTGTCCAGCCTCGACAAGTGGCCCGAAAAGGTCCGCACGATGCAGGAGAACTGGATCGGCAAGAGCCAGGGATTGCAGTTTGCCTTCACGCTCTCGAACGGCGAAAGGCTGGAGGTCTATACCACCCGGCCCGATACGATTTTCGGCGCCAGCTTCGTGGCCGTGGCCGCCGATCACCCGATCGCGCAGGGCGTGGCCGCAGGCAACCCGGCAGCGGCGGATTTCATCGCGCTGTGCAAGCAGGGCGGGACCACTGCGGCCGAACTGGAAACCGCCGAAAAGCTGGGCTTCGATACCGGTATCACGGCAGCACATCCGTTCACCGGGGCGCAATTGCCCGTCTACATCGCCAACTTCGTGCTGATGGAATACGGCACCGGCGCGATCATGGCCGTACCGGGCCACGACCAGCGCGATTTCGATTTCGCCACCAAGTACGCCCTGCCGATCCTGCGCGTCGTCGCCACCGATCCGGCGGATGCAGGCAAGCCTTTTGCCGGAGAGGCTGAGGCCGGCGACGGCGTGCTGGTGAACTCCGGTTTCCTTGACGGAATGAACGTGGCCGACGCCAAGGCCGCTGTCATCGCCCGCGCGCAGGGCGAAGGCTGGGGCGAAGGCAAGACAGTATGGCGCCTGCGTGACTGGGGCGTTTCGCGCCAGCGGTACTGGGGCACGCCGATCCCGTTCATCCACTGCGAGGTCTGTGGCGTGGTGCCGGTGCCCAAGAAGCACCTGCCGGTAACCCTGCCCGAAGACGTGACCTTCGACGTGCCGGGCAATCCGCTGGACCGCCACCCGACATGGAAGCACGTGGATTGCCCGCAGTGCGGCCACCCTGCCCGGCGCGAGACTGACACGCTCGATACCTTCGTCGATTCGTCGTGGTACTTCCTGCGCTTTGCCAGCCAGCCGGAGGATCGGCCTTTCGATCCTGAAGAGATCAAACGCTGGCTGCCGGTGGAGCAGTATATCGGCGGGATCGAACACGCGATCCTGCACCTGCTCTACGCCCGGTTCTGGACCCGCGCCCTTGCCCGCATCGGCAAGATCGAGGTGACCGAGCCATTCGCCAGCCTGTTCACCCAAGGCATGGTGACGCACGAGACATATGAACGGCGCAACCCCGAAAACGGCCAGCCGCTGTTCTTCTCCCCCGGCGAGGTGGAGCGCACCGCCGATGGTGCAACGCTGAAGGCCGATGGCGCGCCGGTGGAAATCGGCCGCGTCATCAAGATGTCCAAGTCCAAGAAGAACGTGGTGGACCCCGACGAGATCGTGGCGAAGTACGGCGCCGACGCGATTCGCTGGTTCATGCTGTCGGACAGCCCGCCGGAACGCGACCTGCCGTGGTCCGAAGCCGGGATCGAAGGCTGCGCGCGCTTCGTGCAGCGGCTGTGGCGCCTGTTCGGCCAGTACGACGCGACCGTCACGGGAGAGGACAAGGCACTTGACCGCAAGGCGCACCAGACCGTTGACGCCGTGGCCGCTGATATCGAATCGCTGGGCTTCAACAAGGCCGTGGCGCGGATCTACGAACTGACCGGCGCGATCGAAAAGGCAGCGCCATCTGCCACCCGGTCGGACGCGATCGTCAAGCTTCTGCTGCTTGTCGCGCCAATGATGCCGCACCTGGCCGAAGAAGCCCACGCCGCCATTGGCACCGGACTGGTGGCCGATGCCGCCTGGCCAATGGTCGACCCGGCCCTGCTGGTGGACGATGAAGTGACCGTCGCCATCCAGGTCAAGGGCAAACTGCGCGATACCCTCACCGTGGCCAAGGGCACGTCGAAGGAAGACCTCGAACGCCTTGCCCTCGCTTCCGAGAAAGTGCAGCGTGCGCTTGAAGGGGCGCAAGTGAAGAAGGTGATCGTCGTGCCAGACCGTCTGGTGAACCTTGTTGCGTAACCGCATCCTGCCGGCGCTGGCCGTGCTGTCGCTGCTGGGTGGCTGCGCCCTCCAGCCGATGTACACTGGTGGCGGCAGCGGCGGCGTTGCGCGTGCGCTGGCCGATGTCGATGTATCGGCCATCGAAGGGCAATCGGGCTGGCTGGTCCGCAACGCGCTGGTCGACAGGCTGGGCGCAGGCCGGAACGCTGCCGGTTCACGCTACCGGCTAGATGTGCGCCTGGATGACAAGGTCGAAGGGCTGGGCCAGCTTTCGAACGATACCATCACCCGCGAACGCCGCACGCTGCGCGCGCGCTACCAGCTTATCGATCTGGCAACCGATGCCGTGCTGCTCGATGCCACCGCCGGGTCGGACGCCGGGTTCGACGTGGTCAACAGCGAATACGCGGTGATCGCGGCGGAAAAGACCGCGCTGGAAAACCTTTCGCAGGAAGTGGCCACGCAAATCGTCACCCGCGTTGCCGTGCGCCTGCGCGACGCGCGCTGATGCGCCGCCCGTGAAGCTTACCCAGAAGACCTTTGCCGCAAACGCCGGGCGGGCAGCGGGCGAATGCCGGATCTTCTACTTCTGCGGCCCCGACGAAGCCGGGGCGAGTGACGCCGCCACCCGCATTGCGGCTTTGCTGGGCGAGGCGGAAAAGGTGGAACTGAGCGGCGCCGACCTGCGCCGCGACCCGGTGCGGCTGGCCGATGAGGCGCGCTCGGTATCGCTGTTCGGCGACCGGCGCGTGATTCACGTCCGCGCAACCGGCGACGATGCCCATGACGCGGTGGAAACCCTGCTGGCCAGCCCGGTCGATGGCTGGCCGGTGCTGATCGTGGCATCGTCGGCCACCGACAAGTCGCGCATTGCCAAGCTGCTGGAACCGCAGCCCCAGGCGATGGTGGCCATGTTCCATCCCCCCGACCTGCGCAATGTCGCCAGCGCGGTGCGCGACATGGGCGACGCAGCGGGCGTCAAGCTGACCACCAGCCTGGCCGAACGCATTGCTCGCTCCACCGCGCTCGACACCCGCATGGCCCGCAGCGAGATCGAGAAGCTGGCGCTCTATCTCGATGCCAGCCCGCAGGCGCCGCGCAATGCCGATGCCGCTGCGCTCGACGCGATCTGCGCGGTGAGCGAGGACGACAGCATGATGCCGCTGGTCAACGCCGTGCTTGGCGGAGACGTGCGCAAGCTGCCCGCCGAGCTTGTTCGCATGCGCGAAGTGGGCCTCAACCCTGTCGGGCTGCTGCTCGCCTTCGAACGTCGCGCGGCGCAACTTGTCACTCTCGCCAGCCGTCTTGGCACGCGCAACGATATTGCCGAGTTTCTTGATCAGGAACGCATATTCTTCCGCGACAAGGCCGACCTTGGTCAGCAGTTGCGCCGCTGGCGCGGACCAAGACTCGCCCGGCTGGTGGATCGCCTGATAATGCTGCACCGCACACTTCTGGCCGATAATCGCAATGGCGAACTCATGCTGGCGCAGGGTCTGACCGAAATTGCCCGCGCCGCCGCGCGCCAGAAATAGCGACAGAAGGTGCCGATTTTCAGGCTTTCCGAGTGACCCGTATCACTTTTGGACAGGTTTAGGCTTGCTATCGCACAGGCACTAAGTATTTTTGCGCAGTGCAATAATTAACAGCCGGTCGCATCGCATCCCGATTCCCCATCGCCCCTCCATTGGCCATCCGGCCAACGGCGGGTTCCAGGGCAACAAGCAACGAGATACATGATGACCAAGCATGTGCCGATCAGCGAGATGCGCGTCTCCACAGACCGTCGCCGGATATCGCTGCCACTTGCGCCTTCGCTCGAACACCGCCGCCTGCAGCTTTATGTTGCATTGCTTGTTGCAGACGCCTTCGCCGTGCTTGGCGGGTTCGGCACCGCAAGCTGGCTGTACTTCGGCACAGTGCGCGAACAGACATCGCTGCTGCACAGCCAGGTTCTCCTGCCGATCTACTGGACCATTGCGCTCAGCCTTCAGGTCTATTCGCTGCGTGCACTGCGCCGCCCCGACTTTGCCCGCATCCGCTCGGCGCTCGCGCTGGTCGGCGCAGAAGCAGTGCTGCTGTTCGTCGGTGTCCGGCGTCAGCGCCAATGGCACAGATTTGAGGTTGTGAATTAAGGAGGATTTGGGCTTCGTCGTAGTGACGAAGGAACGAAGATGAAGCCCAAATCCTCCTTGAAAAAATCGGTGAAGGCTCC
>JBHSCB010000029.1:0-47223 GCA_042650965.1 Novosphingobium lubricantis
AGCTCAACGCTGACAATCACAGAAGTCTTGGGGCAGTAATCTGACGACGAGTTCTCCATTGTAGCGTTCTCCGTGAGGTTTGACGGAACAACGGCATAGCCGATCCGGCCTGCATAGGATCTACTACGACCTGGCGCTGGAATTTGGCTCGGACGATCCCTCTGACGCCTCGATCACGCGCCGCGTCCTCACCGTCATGCTCGCCGAAGACTATTGAGCCCGCCGGCTCCAACACGACTGCTCCTTCGAACGCCACCGCCACCACCTTTCCGGTCCTCAGCGCCAGGAAAGGCAAGGGGGAAGGCGAGCATCAGGCTCGCCAGAATGAAGGCGCGCGGCCGAAAGGGCGAGCCTGCCGCATTCCACGAGGAGATCCGCCTTGACCGCTCCGCAACCGACCCCCGTCAACACGCTGCCGCTTTCCCTGATCGTGAAGGGCGATAATCCCCGTCGCTATTTCGACAGGAAAAAGCATGACGACCTCGTAGCCTCGATCCGCTTGCGCGGCATCCTGCAACCCATCCTGCTTCGCCCCGCGCCCGGCAGGGAGGACGTCTTTGCCATCGTCGCGGGCGAGCGCCGCTATCGGGCTGCTCTCGAAGCCTACGGCGCGGATGCCGAGGTTCCCGTCATCGTCCGGGAGATGACCGACCAGCAGGCTCTGGACGCCGCCATCGCTGAAAATGACGACCGCGATGATCCTTCGGAAACCGAACAGGCCGATGCCGCCGTCCGCTACCTCGCGGCGTGCCAGAACGATCGCGCCGAAGCCGCCAGGCGGCTCGGCTGGTCACGCAGCAAGCTCGATCGCCGTCTGGCGCTGGCGGAGCTGTCCGAAACCGTGAAGCTTGCGCTCGACGAACGCCGGATCAAGGTCGGTCACGCCGAGCTTCTCGCCGCAATCCCCGCCGACAAGCAGGACAAGGCCCTGGAGACGATCCTCGCCTCGGGCCTGGACGTCAGCAAGACGCGCGATCTCCTCATGCGCGTCACGCAGAACCTCGCCGCCGCTTGCTTCGACAAAACCGAATGCACAACCTGTCCGTTCAACTCGGCCTCCCAGCGCACTCTCTTCGAGACCCATGTCGACGACGGGCACTGCACCAATCCCGGATGCTTCGAGCTGAAGACCCAGACCGCCGAGGCGATCCGCTTCGAAGAGCAGGAGCGCGCCGAAAAGGCGGCACGGGCCGCGGCTCCGCCCGCTGCCGACGAAGACGACGGTGACGGCGAAGCGGATGACGGTCTCGACGACAGCGAGTCCGAAACCGAAGTCTCGTCCGTCGATCGCGCCGAAACCCCCGGCCGAACCGAACCCCGCCCCCTGGCTCCGCAGACCCCGCTGCCATCGACCGCCGGCGGTTCGAGCGCTCACAAGTCGACCGTCACCGTCAAATCGATCGCCGGGCGCACCAGCGACCTGCGCGAGGCGACCTGGCGGACTGCGGTGGCCCGCGCGCTCGCGGCCAATGTCGCCCATGCCCATACCGCCATTCTCGTCGCCGCGATGTCGGGCACGCTTCCCCAGATCAAGGCGGAGACCCTGAAGGCCCGTGCCGGCCTCCTCGTGGGCGCTTCCTTCCCGGACATCTCTTATGGCGACAAGATCACAGAAATCCGAGCGCTGTCCGAGCCGCAGGCAGCGAATGTGCTGTCCGCTGTCGGCGCCGCCTATGCCAAGGACGTGCTGACCTTCGGGCATGTCGCCGACCTCGCCCGCGCTTTCGACGTCGATCTGCGCGACGTCTGGCAGGTCGATAAGGCCTTTCTCGAGCGCTACACCAAGGACGAGCTCAAGTTCATCGCCCAGGAATCCGGCCTGGTCGCGCATGTCGGCGAAAAGGGCTTCGCCAAGCTGCTCAGTGCCAAAAAGGCAGACCTCATCGCCGGCATGCTCAACCGCCCCGGCTTCGACTGGGCCGGACGCCTGCCCAGTTCGATGACGCTCGACGGTCAATATGGGCCGCCGCCGGTGAAGGCCGCGCCGCCGGCCGCCGCCCCGATCAAGCAGCTCGCCGCATAACCCCCCAACGCTCACATAGACAAGGATTTGGACCCATGTTGATTTCCAACCTGCTCCCACTGCTTGCGCGCTACTCGCTCGGCTTCGATCTCGTGGCAGGCCCCGAAGACACGGTCACCCTGACCGTCATTCCCCGCAAGGTGGAAGGCGCCGCGCACAAGCTCGAGACCGGCGAGACCCGCCCGATCTCGCTCACCGCCAGCGCCGCGGAGATCGATGCCGAACTCGCCAAGGGCGAAGACGGCGCGCTCGGACAGCTCATCACGATCCGCAAGACACTCGCCGACCAGCTCGCCGAACAGCGCGAGGCCGCTGATGCCGCCCGCACCGCCGCGGCCGAGGCCGCCAAGGCTAAGGCCGCAACGTCCACGCCGAAGCCCGCCTCCACGGCCGCGAAGGTTCCGGCTACCGCCAGTCCGCCCGCCGACGCCAAGGCCGAGGAGCCCGCCAGCCTCTGGTGAGGCAGCCCCTCGAACCTCTCCCGAACCCACGCCCAGGAGGCCGCCATGCAGATCAACCACCTGACCCGAACCTACCGATATGACGGCATCGACCTTCCGGTGCCGCCGCATCTTGCTGACGATGCCGCCGGCCTGCGTGCCTACCATGCAACCCTCTATCCGCCGATCCTCAACGCCGAGATTGTCGACGCCGGCGTATCGGGCGCTGCGCATGTCATCGAGTATCGGCGCGCCGTCGGCACCAAGGGCTGACCCGTGCCCCGCTCCCAGAGCGCGGCCATCCCCGCCGCACCGCGCAAGACGCTCCTCGAATGGATCGAGCACGACGATGGCAACACGACCGGCTTCCCCCAGCTTCCCTGCAGCGCCCAGGCCCTCGCCCTTCACGCGCGAATCCTCCCCGAAGTCCCTCATAAGGGCGAAGCGGCGGAGCCGCTTCAGCCCCCTGTCGGTCTCAGGCTCGCCCCGCTCGGCTGATCTCGCGGGCCGGTCCGTCGCGCTCTCCGTAGACATCCCCGCCACCTTCGATCAGCCGCTCAGCAATCATCACAAGCTGATGGGCCGGTGGGTGGCCGCACGGGAAGGAACGACCAGACGATACACGCGCGTCGGCGCCCGCAAGCGAATCGAAGATGTCTTCAATGCCGCGGTGCTCGAAATCTTGGCGCCAATCGAACTCGTCGATCTGCGGGTCGCCGTCCTCGCCGGCGAAAACGACAATCCGCCGGCAATCGCCTTGGTCTGCGAGAGCCTGGGGCAGCTGGATCTAGGCTGGATCGAAACCGGTGACGCGCCCGTTCCCTGGCGCGCCGCCGCCTACGCGGCCCTCGGGGAGACGCTCGGCACCGCGCTTCCGGTCTTCGGCTATCAGGATCTCTTCGATGAAATCTCCATGTACTATTGGGACGGCGAGATCGACGACGAGAGCGCGCGCCAAAGCCTGACCGCCTATCACGGTCTCAGTGCTGAAGAACTCGCAGAGCAGACACTGCCCTCGGAGATGAACGCGCGCCGCCCCGACTGGATGATCGGCACGAACGCGGCGAAGGCCGCCAGCCTCCCGAAAACCCTTCGCGCCGCTCTGCGCCGACTTCGCGATGGGCACAAGGCGCTCGACCGCCTCGCCTCGGAGCGCAACGCCTGGCACTTCGATACCGACATTCTCTACGAATATGTGCCGGGCATCGAGGAATGTTCGTCTCTGCCACCGCTGACGCTCGTTCCGTTCGAGCAGTTCGCGCGCGAGCTCGATGATGTTGCCCGCCACGGCATGGAGATGGGCTTCATGGATGTCTGCGGCATCTGCCCGCTGCCCGAGGTGAGTCGGATCGACGACTGGTTCGAGAGCCTGCGGCTCGGCGTCCAGTTTCTGCTCGCCGCCCAGCACCTCGTCCGCTTCGACCCGCCCAACCCGTGAGGCCCTCATGTCCGACCACAGCAGCCACTTCGAAGCCACCGGCGGCGGTCTCCTCCTGACTAACGCTATCCTGCTCTATCAAGCGGGAACGTCCACGATTCCGAACGCCTACAGTGCGCCCAGGAACGATACGATGGCTTTCGCCAGCATGCATGCCGTCGAGCACGATGCGGAAGGCCATCCGACCATTGCCGCCGGCGTGCCCTTGTCGCGCGCGCAGCTGCGCCGATGGACCGAGGCCCTTGGCCGCACGGCGGTCCCTGAGATCCTGCCCGACACCGTGCTGGTGTCCCATCCCGACGTGCTCGCCTGGTGGGTGCCGGCACAGGTGCGCCCCGCCTATTTCGCGCTGTCGTCGCCACCCGAGGGGCTTCGTGCGCTCGCGCGACGCACGACCGTCACCGTGCCCTATCCCGCGCATCTTCTCATCGCCGCGCGCACTGGCCTTGGCGTCTACGCGCTCCCGTCAAGCGAGCGCCCGGCGGCCGACACACCGGTGCTACACTCACCCATTCTCAACGTCTTCATCCAGGGCGGGCTCTGTTGGGGCAATATCCCGAGGCCGAAGACCCTCGGCGTTGCCGCCATCGCGGAATACGAGCGGGCCGTGTTCGACTCCTGGTCGACCCACCCCAATCCCGGCCAGGAGCACACCGTCACCGGCAAGGGCGGCCTCGTCAGGCTCTGGGATGATCTCGCCGCACGCGGCGCCAGTCGTTTCCCGGTCCGACGTCTCAAGCCCTTCCATCCTGCCGCCCGACCACGACAGGCTCGCCCACCGGCTAACGCCGTCACCGTGGGCAGACTGATTGCGGCCGCTGCCGGGAGATGACCATGCTCGCCGACGATCCCACCGCGGCGGCGCTGATCGCTGCCGCTCCTTGTTATCCGGTCCCGTCCACGGGACGATCGCCCGCGCTCGATGCGCTTCGTGACGGTCGCGCCGGGCATGGCCTGGCCGTTGGTAAAGACGGCGTGATGCTCATCCTGCGCCGCCCCTGGCTGGCGCTTGACGCTCCCCTTTCGCCGCCCTTCGCCGCCCATATCCCTTATGGCAGCATTGGCGAACCCAAGGCCGACTTGCGCTGCGGACTGATCCCAGGCGAGCATCTGGCCGCGATCCTCGACCACTTCCGCGCAGCGCTCCCCAATGAAGCGGCCGCCTTCATACTGTGGAACGAGGCGAGCGGTGAGTTCGCGGTGAATCTTCCGGATGTCGACGAGGCGACGCCCTCGCGCCTCGTTTACCGAACCCCGGTGCTGCCGCCCGATTGGCACATGGTCTGCGACATCCATAGCCACGGGCGGGGCTCCGCATTCTTCAGCGCCACCGACGATGCCGACGATACCCATGCCACCAAGATCTCGCTCGTCGTCGGCCGGCTCGACCATCCGGCGGGGCCGGTAATGGCCGCCCGGCTCTGCGCCGGGGGCATGTTCCTCGCCGTGCCGCGCAGCCCATTTTCGGGAGATGTTCCATGCAGCCTGACAAGCCCCAGCGCCACTATCTTCCCGCCATCTTCGACAATCGCGCGGTCCGGATCCTGCTCGTGGGATGCGGCGGCAATGGAGCTCAGATGCTGATGGGCCTGGCCTCGCTCGACACGGCTCTGCGCGCGATCTCCTCGCGTTCGCTGGAGGTCACCGTAGTCGACGACGACATTGTAACCGAGGCCAATCTCGGCCGTCAGCCCTTCTATCGCTGCGATGTCGGCAACTCGAAGGCGCGCACCCTCACCGAACGGATCAACCTCGCCCACGGCCTGGCCTGGAAGGCGGTTCATGGGCGAGCCCCCGATGCGGTCGAAATCGACGGCACCGACATTCTCATCACCTGCGTCGACACCGCTTCGGCCCGCCGCGAATTGGGCGCCGTCCTTGGCGATGGCAGGACCGTGCCGACCTATTGGATGGACCTCGGCAACCGCGCCAGCGACGGACAATATCTGATCGGCTGCCCATGCCGCCCGACGGGCAATGTGAAGCTTCGCCTGCCGACCGTGCTCGAGGCCTTCCCGGAGCTCGCCGACGAAACTCTAGCTGAGGACGATGCTCCCTCCTGCTCGGTGGCCGAGGCGCTCGAACGCCAGTCCCTCTTCGTCAACCGAGTGCTGGCCAGTCACGCGCTCGCGCTGCTGTTCGATCTGCTCGGTCGCGGTTCCATCGGCCACGCCGGCGCCTTCATCAACCTCGCCAGCGGCCAGGCCGTGCCGATCCCGCTCCCGCGCGGCGACTGAAGCCCGACCGACTACCACGCCCATCCCGTGCCCATCCAAACCCGGCGACCTTCGCCCGGGGATGAGGAGAACTTGCCATGACCGTCATCGGACATAATCGCATCCGCGGCGCCGACAATTTCGACGGCTACGAGGTGCTCGCCCACCCCTTGCCCGACCGCGAGGATCGCGTCTTCCATCGCGGCGAGCCCGGGGCGTCCCAGACCTCCGTGACCTATGGCTCGCATGACATTCAGATCGCGAGGCCGACCGGTCCTGGAAGCAGGAGCCTCCTTGCCATCCTGATGCACCATGGTGGCGGCCGTCATATCCTGGAATTCTACGAGGGGGCCTTGCCCGTCACCGCGACGCTGCTCGCCCTGCCCGAGCGCGCCCAATATGCGCTCGCCTATGCGTTGTTCAAACAGGCTGATGAATGCGCCATGGCCGCCCGCGCGGACGAAGCCAGCCGCTGGGCCCAGGCGTTCGTCGATGGCCGCATCCGCAAACGCCGCAGGGGCGGCCAGCGCTACGTCAACATCGAATCGCCGGCCGAGAAGGAACGTCGCTGCGCGTAGCGTGGGTTCCCCGGCCGTTTCACTCCTCTGCGCCGACGCCGTCCGTGTGTGCGCCGGCCCGAGCGAAAGAGGAGAAGGGCAGGGGAGGGGTGAGCCTGTTCGCTCTTGCCCAGGAGACCCCGATGCCCCTTCCCAATGTCATCCACAGCCAGGTGGATCCGGCCGCGATCACCAAGGTGACGCGCCTGTTTAACAACACGCTCGGAACGATGCTCGCCGAGCTTGTCCAGAATGCGCGCAGGGCCGGGGCGACGAGTATCGACCTCGACGTCGCCGAGGCCGAGGACGGGAAATGGCTCGTTATCGCCGACGACGGCGCCGGGATCGCCGATCCCGCGGTGATCCTCGCGCTCGGCCGTTCCGGCTGGGACGAAGAGATCGCCGCCCGCGAAGACCCTGCCGGCATGGGCGTGTTCAGCCTCGCCGGCCGCCAGGTCGAAATCCGCTCGCATCCGCGCGCCGGTGGTGAAGCCTGGCAGGTCTCGATCGCGCCCGGCGACTGGGAATCGGGTACTCCCATCCCGGTCGCCCGCTGCGACCAACCTTTCGGCACCGAAATCCGGCTCCTTCTGGATGACGAATGGGCGAAGACGCTCGAAGTTGCAGCCATCGGTGCGGCCCGCTATTGCCCGACGCCGATCCGATTCAGAGGCTCGCAGCTGGCGCAGTCGGATTGGCTCGCCGACGCAGCCGTCATCGTCGAGACCGACGGGGTCCGGATCGGCCTCTTCAACGCAACGCGCGCGGCCCACTATCAGCCGCTCATCAACTTCCACGGCCTCACCGTTCCCTGCACCCTGCCTTCGGTCGACGAAAAGGAGCGGAGCTGGTGGGCACGGATAGACATCGTCGACGCACCCGCCCTGCAGTTGGTGCTCCCCGCTCGAGGCGAAATGGTCGAGAACGATGCTCTCGATGCGCTTCGCGATACCGTCCGGAAGATCATCTACAGCCATATCGCCTCGCTCGGCAGCCATCGCCTGCCCTTCGCCCAATGGGCCGAGGCCCGGCAGCTCGGCGTTGATTTGCCCGAGGCGACGCCGCTCCTTCGCGGATGGACACCGGCCAAGGCCGATCTCAACAGCGTGAGCGATGGTTCCGGCCTGATACCAGCTGGCGAGCTCGTCCTTATGGAGCATTTCGGTGCGCCGCTCGAGCAATGCGCGGCCTTCGCGCTCGCCCGCGACGGCCGCTTCGAAGGCCGCCTCGCAGACCCTGACGATGCGATGGCGGGATATGGCTGGTACGACGCTCTGCCACGGATCACAGTGCTGAGGTTCGAGATCGAGCGCGACGGCGCCGCCCATGTCTTCGACAGCGATACCCTGTCTGACCTCGAAAGCGGGACGGTCGACCGGCTCGCGCTCGTGGTCGAGATCACAGGCTCGCGGCCCGAGACGCTGACCGTCGCGGCCCCCGTCGTCATCGACTATGACGATGCACATCACTGGGGCTTCGAGGAGGCGAACATCCTTCTCGCCTCGCGCGACGCGATCTCCCCGGATGAGCTTGTCGAGCTGCTCGAAGCATCCTGCTTCTGCGCCAGCGACGATCGCGAGGCTGACAGCTGGGAGACGCAGAACGACCGCTTCCTCCTTGATGCACGGGAAATGGCGACCCGCCTGCTTCTTGGCGACGACGCAGCGCTGGTCGAACGGCTGCGCGCGATCATTTCCTACAGGGCGCAATGGTTCGTGCCAGAGGGGCGGCAGTTCGCGGCGGTCATCGGGCGCAACGCGATCGACATCCGCATCGAGCCCGTCACCCCAGCGCCGGCATCCTGACCGCGGCTTTAGAAAGGACCCTTCTATGCGATCGATCAGGGCGGCCCGCCCGGCAGACCGCGCCGCCGTGCACGAGGCGATTGACCATCTGCGCAGCGCGCGTCACCTTCTTGCGAGAAGCGGTGCGCTCCGCGCCGCCGCGGCGGTCCGCCAGGCGCTGCGCAGCACGGAAAGCGCGGCCCGGCGTGTCGGCCACCGCATCCGCAGGAGCCAGGGATGAGCCGTTACGAACTGAAGCCGAGGGCGGGAAACGGCGTCATCAAGGCCGTGATCGGCTGGGACCGTCCCCTCCAGACCTTCTTCGCCCAGGTGTTCACGCCTACCGAGGAAGAGCCCGAGGAAGGCGAGGCAACGATCTGGCTCGGCACTGAACCGGGCGAGCTTCCAAGCCCCGAGGCCGCCGTCCGCGTCGTTGCGGTCTATGCCGAAGTTCCCTTGACGCTCGCAGCCGATCTCGCGGCCGATATGGATGCCACCGTCGGCGTGAAGGACGGCGCCCACCAGGCCGAGGCCAAGAAACGCCTGTTCGGCTCGATCCACTAGACCTCGTCGCAGACCCTTCGCACGGCAAACCCGAAGTCCACTTATGCAAATCGGGGCATGGATCGAGGCCCACAAGCTGGTCGCGACACAGGGCTGCCGCTCAAGAAGCGAGGGGGGCAAGGCTCGCCCGACATTTCGGCCTCCCGTTGAGCCGGTCGCCCCGAGGCCGCGGACGCGGGCCTCGGATGGGGCGCTTGCGCGCCTGCTCGGCCGAACGGCCGAGGAGAGGAGTGGGGAGGAGGAATTTGGCTCGGACACGGTGTTCGAGACCAGCTTCCAGGAGACTTTCCCATGAACATCGGTTCGATCAAGCAGAATGACGCCGGCATTTTCGTCGGCAAGATCGCGACGCTGACGATTGCCATGACGATCGCGCTGCGCGAGGTGCACTCGGCCAATCCAAAGGCGCCGAAGTACGAGGTGCTGGCGCTGTCGGCCTCGCGCTCTTGGGTGCAGGTGGGCGCGCTGTTCGAGCTGTTCTCGAACGGCACGGGCGAGGCGTTCCTCAACGGCAAGATCGAGGACCCGAGCCTGGCCGCGCCGCTCTACATCTCGGCGTTCCGTCAGGAGGACGGCAGCTACAACATCGTGTGGTCGCGCCCGACCCGCCGCCGCGATCTCGCTGCCGAGATGGCGCCCAAGGCCGACGATGGCCTGCCGCCGCTGCCCGGTGCCGACGAGGCCGCCGAGCGCGGCCAGGGCGCCGAAGCCGGCCTCGGCCAGTCCTCCGCCGAACACGCGTTCGCGGCCTGAAGCTCGAGTAGTGACTGATCAAGGCCCTCGCTCATCCGAGCGGGGGCCTTTTTCTTTTCCGAGAGTCAGCTTGCCGCAGGACTTTGACAGCATTGCCCGATCCCCGGACAACTACTAATGTGTAAGAAAGTGACAAAAGGTACACATCATGCGAACCAATATCGAAATCGATGACAAACTCATGGCCCAGGCCCTTCAGGTGACCGGCCTCAAGACGAAAAAGCAGGCGGTGGAAGCCGGCTTGCGTCTCCTCCTCAGGCTCCAGTCCCAGGTCCAGCTGCGCTCGGCCCGCGGCAAGTTCGAATGGAATGGCGACCTCGACGCCATGCGGACGGACCTATGATCCTTGTCGATTCCAGCACCTGGATTGATTTCTTCCGCGGAACGCCGTCGCCTCAGGCAGACCGCCTCGAAATCTTGCTTGGTAACGAGCCGCTCCTGATCGGCGATATCATCCTTACGGAAGTTCTCCAGGGCTTTACCAGCGACCGGGATTTCAATCGTGGCCATGCCCTGCTGCAGTCGCTCGAGTTCATTGAGATCGATGGTCCTGATGTTGCCGTGGAGGCAGCGCGCAACTTTCGGACCTTGAGAGCAAAAGGTGTCACCGTCCGCAAAACGATCGACACGCTGATCGCGACCCGGTGCATCGTCTCGGGCTTGACCCTCCTCCATAACGATCGGGACTTCGACCCCTTCGTCGAGCATCTGGGTCTCAGGGTCCTTTCCTGATCGTCCGAATCTGGCAGCTCCGCGTGTGCCAGGCGCCTCAAACCGGCGATCAGCCGGCAAGCCGCGCTTGCGCCCGGTCGAGGTCGCGAACGAGTTTCGCGCAGCCTCGATGCCAAACCTGCGCCGTCTCACCCGTCGGAAGAATTCCGCGCGCTCCACCTTGCGCGCGGCCAGCCGCAGTTCGCGCTTGATGCGCTTGCGTGAGAGATCCATCAGCCGCGACGCAGCTTGCACATGGAGGTCGGCATCCTTGCGGCCCTCCGCAAGCTGATGCTGCACCCTTTCGATTTTCGCGATCGTGGCTTCGGCCACCGCGCTGTGGGCCGCCTCGATCTCGGCGTCGCGTGACGGCTCGGCCGGCATCTCGAGGCCGCGCATCATCAGGGGCAAGTCGATCGCCGCCGCGCCCAGCGACAGGACGATGACGCCCATCGCGAGCAGGATGGCGAGGTCGCGCGCCGGAAAGGCCGTCGTCCGTCATGGCGAGCTACCCGGGCTCGTGATGGCCCGTCACGCGAATCGAGTCCGCGGCGCCGGCCTGGATGGTGGGTAACTGCTCACCCGGCATCACGACGATGATCCCGTTCGCGGTCAATTGGATGAGATCCCCGATCGTGGTCCGGCGAACGCGCGTGACGGCCATTGCATCACCGCGCGCCTCGACGAACTCCAGCCCCAGCTCGAGGATGGTCGCGCCATCCTCGAACATGTCGTCGGGCGAGATCCGCCACCCTTCGAGAAACAACAGTGGCGGAAGGAGCAGAAGGAAGACGATGTCCGGATCGAGCATCACCCGCCAGTCGGCGACCACCCCGATCACGGAGCCAAGAGATTTGGACAAGCGGCCGCGGCACTGAAAATGGCGAAAGACGGGCCGGCATTCTACTCGGCACGACGGTGAACAGCAATGTCAGGACAAGCGTGATGGTTGCCAAAAGCGAAACGTCTGCCCAGATTATTCGGGACTGTTGCCCTGTCTAACGCTGGGGCCCTTTGCTATCAGCTTCAATCCCTCACCGGCCTGCGGCCGTAAAGCGAAGAGGGGTTGAGGATCCCTGTCCATTCGCGACGGGAGACCAGAATGTCCGACATCATCGACCTCGGCGGCGCCCCCGCCAACGAGGATTGCGCCCAACTCGGCCACACACCCCACTTCGAGCGGCTGAACCGGCTCGAGGTTGCCGCCTACCGTGCCGCGATCATCGCCCGTTTCGGGCCGCCGCCCGAGGGCTGCGCGCTCGTAACGGTCACCAACCGCCACGACTTCGGCGTTTATTGTTCGCTCGGTCTCAAGGTCGATGCCGGCGCCTATCGGCGGAACCCAGCCGTCGCCGCCTACACCGAGGCCGCGCAGGATGGCCTCGCAAGCTGGACCGAGGCCGGCTTCGCTCCGCCCGTGCGCTATGAGGACGGCAACGCCCCGACGATCGACCGAGACCGGATCGATGACATCGTGACAGGCGCGCTCATCGCCACGCGGCCGAATGGCGATGGGCGCTTTGCCATCCCGGACTTCGAGATCCTCCATCGCAACCTCGCCGCCGCCTATCCGGCCAGCGCCGAGGCCGCCCAGAAAATTCTCGAGGAGATTTGACCATGAACGCCGATACTCTGGCGGCCGCTTCTGCCACGCCCGATCCGATCGACACCAACCTGCAGGCGGCGCGCCTGGCCGTCCAAAGCGTCGAGGCGCGCTGCAAGGAGGCCTTTCTCCCGCTGCTGAACGCGCATGGCATCGCCCGCGTTGAAATCCATTATGACGGCGGCGGCGACGAAGGCACGGTCGGCGAGGTCCACGCCTATGATAAGGACGGAGACGCCGCGCTCCCGTCCATCCTCTGCGACCATCACAGCCTCGAATATAACGGGCAGGCCTCGACCCGCACCATCGCCCTCGAAGACGCGCTCGCCGCTTTTGCCGAGAATGCCGTCTGCGCGCGGCACGCCGGCTGGGAAGACGGCGAGGGCGCATGCGGGACGATCGCCATCGAGGTCGCCAGCGGCGCCGTCACGCTGACGCATAACTGCCGCTTTATTGACTATGACACCACCGAGGCCGAGATCTAGCCATGTCACACTGCTATTATCATGCGCTGAGCTCGGTTCGGCGATGGGGCGGCGATCCGGAGGACTATCTCCCGCTCCACCAATGGTTCGACGAATCCAAGAAGATCATCGCCGATCCGCGCCATCGCGCTTTGCGCCACCATGCTGAGGGTATCTTCCTCTTGGAGGCTATCTTCGGCGTCACGATCCGCAACAGCGATGGCCGCGATGTCCCGGTCCGCCTAATTGGCGAACTCCATGTCCAGGAGGATCTCGGTCGGATACCGTCGTTCGCCGACTGGGCACGGCTCATCCAGCCCATGCCCTGGATCCTGCGCGGGAACCCGGCGGGTTCGCCCGGGCTCGACCCCGATCTTGTCGTGCCTGTTCACGGTTCACGCGCCGCCATCCCTGATATAGCCTGATCGCATGGACAGGGGCCCCTTCAGCAAAACCGCCGCGCGCAATGCCCTCGACCGCCTGATCGAGATCGCCCGATCCGACACGGGCCAGGCGCGCCGCGTTGCGAACTTCCTCCTTGCCTGGTGGAACGGTGAGGATTGCGGCCATTTCCCGATCGCCGATCTGTTCGGCGTCGATCCCACGATCGCTACCCATATCACCACCATCGTCGGCTTCCTCGGCCAGCACGAGGGGGCAATCTATCCCGATGCCTTTGATCGCAAGGCCGAGATGATCGAACTGGTCCATCGCTGGCGCGACTTTGAGACCGATTGACGACAGCGCCGGCCGGTTTCTGGCCTTCGGCCAGCCGCCACTGCGTCCTCGCGGCGATCGCGATGAAAGGGAAGGGGGAGCTTAGCGGCTGGCCCGGGATGAACCGAGGCCGCCCACGCGGCGCGCTCCCGCGCGCCCTCCCCACGAGGCTTCCTCCATGGCCAATCACTTCACCAAGGCGAGCTTCACGCTCGCCGTCACGCCCGCCGAGGCCGACGTCCTCCGCCAGATCGACGACGCCATCGAGGCGCTCGACGATACTTCGCTCGACCCGGATCAGCGCGCCGCACGGTTCGCCGCGCTGGGGCCGGGTTTCGAGGCGGCCTTTCCGCCGACCGACGAGGAGCCGTTCTCGGGCTTCCTCGAAATCTTCCCCGACCCCGACTGTCCGCGGCTCGGCTTCACCGTGCAGGTCGACCCTGCCGGCGACGATGAAACAGTCGGCGTCTGGATCCACGGCGATCAGGTCGACATCGAGGCCGCCGCGGCGCTTATCCAGGCGGCGGCGCGATCCACCTTACCCTTCGCGTTCGAATATGCGCTCGACTGCGGTCGCATGCGGCCCGGCGAATTCGGCGGCGGCTTCGTCGTGATCCGCGAGGACGACATCGAATTCGCCAGCTCGGCCCGAGGCCTCGAAAAGGCCCTGACGCGCCGCGTCGGCGAGCCCGAGAACGGTATGATCATCGCCACGCGCGATGCCGAAGAGGGCCTCCTGTTCTGGAACAGCAAGACAGGCTTCGGCTCGCTCGAGACCGCGACCGTGTTCTCCGAGGCCGAGGCCGCGAACTACGACCTGCCGATCGCGAACGACCAGCCCGAATGGCTGGCCATGCCGGCACCGCTTGCGTGAACGAACTGGGCGGACGCCGTCGAGTGCGCCGCTCAGGCCCCTCAAGCCGGAGTATCTCCATGCCGACCTATCACGTCGTCTTCACGGCGCCCGTCCCCGACCGGATTCTCGCCAAAGCCGAGGCCGAGGATGCGCGTCGCGCGCGCAGCTGGATTCTCTCCCAAAGCTGGTACGACCGCCGGCGCATCGACTGGACCGCCAAGCGCACCGTCGTGCCGGAGAGCGGCCAGTCTCCCGTCCGGCACGAAGCCGTTCTCGAGCTCAACTGTGAGAACAGCCCGAGCCCGGCAACGGGATCGCTCGCCTTGCAGGTTGCTATCAGTGCCCGCCAGAACGACGATCCGCTCGAGAAGGCGCGCCGCGTGCTCGACCTTCCTCGCACCGGCAGACCCAAACGGCGTGTGCTCAATCCTGACAGCCTGTGGGATCGCGGCTCGTTCAGCACTATCAGGAGCAGCGGCGTCATCGGTCCCATGCCGCCGAAATGGCCGGAAGGCCGCATGCTCACGGGCTATTCGAGCCACCTCGGCAGCTACGGGCAGGGGGGAGTCGGGCTCTCCGGGTGGCAATGTAACCGCGGCTCATGGATCGTCCTGCCGCTCACGGGCTCGGACGGGTGGATCTGGCTCACTCGCGAGCAGATCGAGCCGGCCCAGGATTTCCGGTCGCTCAAGGCCGTCATCGACCAGCGCATTCTTGGCGTGCATCCCGATCAGCTTGCGGATTTCACACCGTGGGAGCATCGCTATGCCGGCCATGATCAGATCCTCGACATGCCCGACTTCGGTAACGAGAAAGCGACCATAGAGCGCTTCGATGCGAATGAGGCCGGCTTCGTCCTGGAAGCAGCGAATGGCCTCACCCGCTGGCGCTTCGCCATGGGCGACGATCTGCCCCGTCCGATCTGGGCCGGCTCGCGCGAGCCGCGCCTGCTCGCCGAAGGCGAATCCCTCGCCGAGGCCTTCCTGCTCGCCCATGACTGCTATCTCGATGTGTAGCCGCGCAAGCAGCGGCCTTACGCCGGATCGGTTGAATGTACCCCATGGAGCATGTATATGCTAATGTATATGCAAGGAGGCCCTCATGGCACAATCCGACCTCACCCCTGCTCGAGAGGCCAAGCTTTTCCGCAACAACAAAAGCCAGGCGGTGCGAATACCAGCCGACTTCGAGTTTCCCGGCGACCGCGTTTTGATCCACCGCGAGGGCGACCGGCTCATTATCGAGCCAATCCGCCGCAAGAACTTGCTGGAAGTGCTGGCCGGACTGGAACCCCTTGGGGCGGAGGATCAGTTCCCCGATATCGATGATTCGCTGCTGCCAGCCAAGGCCATCGTCCTGTGACCAACCTCTACATGCTCGACACCAACATCGTGTCCGACCTTGCGCGCAATCCCCAGGGCGCCGTCGCGAAGCGGATCGCGGATGTCGGGCCGGACACGATCTGCGTCAGCATCATTACCGCCGCGGAACTGCGTTACGGTTGCGCGAAAAAGGGATCGCCGCGGTTGCTCGCTCAGATCGAAGCCATTCTCGACAGCGTGCAGATCCTTGCGCTCCAAGTCCCCGCCGACACGGAATATGGCGGCATCCGCGCCGAACTCGAAGCCGCGGGCAAGCCCATCACCCCCAACGATCTCTTCATCGCTGCCCACGCCTATGCCCTCGAAGCGGTCCTAGTGACCGCCAATGTGGGTGAGTTCTCGCGGGTACGCGCGCTCAAGGTCGAGAACTGGCTGGACGGGGTCCATTGACTCATGGCCGGGCCGCGCCTTTGGCCTGACCCGAGCTCCAAAAACGACAGCCCATCATATCGCCATGGGCAATCCCGAGGCCGCGGACGCGGGCCTCGGATGGGGCGCTTGCGCGCCTGCTCGGCCGAACGGCCGAGGAGAGGAGTGGGGAGGAGGAATTTGGCTCGGACACGGTGTTCGAGACCAGCTTCCAGGAGACTTTCCCATGAACATCGGTTCGATCAAGCAGAATGACGCCGGCATTTTCGTCGGCAAGATCGCGACGCTGACGATTGCCATGACGATCGCGCTGCGCGAGGTGCACTCGGCCAATCCAAAGGCGCCGAAGTACGAGGTGCTGGCGCTGTCGGCCTCGCGCTCTTGGGTGCAGGTGGGCGCGCTGTTCGAGCTGTTCTCGAACGGCACGGGCGAGGCGTTCCTCAACGGCAAGATCGAGGACCCGAGCCTGGCCGCGCCGCTCTACATCTCGGCGTTCCGTCAGGAGGACGGCAGCTACAACATCGTGTGGTCGCGCCCGACCCGCCGCCGCGATCTCGCTGCCGAGATGGCGCCCAAGGCCGACGATGGCCTGCCGCCGCTGCCCGGTGCCGACGAGGCCGCCGAGCGCGGCCAGGGCGCCGAAGCCGGCCTCGGCCAGTCCTCCGCCGAACACGCGTTCGGTGGCGGTGAGCCCCAGCAGGAAAGCGGCCGCCGGCAGCGCCGCCAGCGCGCGACCGAGCAGGCGGAGGAGCCCGAAACCGTCAGCTGAACCCCCGCCGTGCTCGGTCCCACGCCTCCCCGGCCGGGCACGCCCCTCGCAGGGCCCGCTTCGCTCTCCCCGGCGAAGCGGGCCCTGTTTTTCGTTCTCGCCCAGCCTATCGGCGTCCCGGCCGGGGGTGACGGAGTATCAGCATATAGGCCGACAGGTCATCGACCTGATCGTCCGCGATCTCGAAATTCATGATCTCGGGGAAGTTGTGCGAATGCCGCAGCCATTAGGTCAGCGTTTCGGCCGTCAAGCCTACGTTGGCGACGACATTCCCGGAGCGCGGCGCGTCCGGATTGGGAGAAACCGTTCGGGAACCACGGCACGACATCCCGAACGATGCTCTTCGGCAAAGGCCTTGCCCCTTGCCGCCGAAGCGCTCGAAACCGAGGCCGCGGGCGGCGAAGCTGCCATGGCCCCACATGTCACCCCGGTTATCGCCAGGGGGACCGCGACACCGAGGAGATGCCGGCTATCGGCCACGTGCCCTACTTGCGCGGCAAGGCCGCGAACAGGAGCTTCAGGTGGAAACCGTTCACAGGCGTCTGATCCTGTGCCGACAGCATCGGCGTCGCGCCGGCGCGATAGATCAGGCCCCAGCGAACATGCCGGCCGCCCGTTCCAGCGTACCCGCCGATATCGCGGAAGTTCGGTCCCAGCTTGAGCGGTACGAGCCGTTCCGCGACTCGCGTGACCGAGCTATCCGTCGTGTCCCGCAGGAGGAAATAGGGGCGATTGTTCGGCCCCACGGCGCACCGAGGCCGTTCCGTCCGCGTCACGCATCGATACCGGCGTCGCCGCCGCGACCCTGACATCACCAGCGCTGGCCTGAAGCACGTCGACCGGTGCTGGCGCGGTCCACCGGAGCGTAACCTGTCCGTCGCCGCACACGGCCGTGGGATCCGACACGCGCGCAACCGCAAACCCAGCGACACCGCCGAGCAGCATGATAGCCAAGGCGGCTGAAACGGTTCGTCATGATCGTCCAAGCCTTGAGGATCTCGGAAGCCCGCGCGCTCAATAGCGCTGCTGGCGCTCGTAGAGATCGCGATAATGCTGGATACGGGTGACGCGAAGCCCCTGCATACCCGAGCGATCGACCGCGCGCTGCCAGCCTGCGAACTCCTCCAGCGTCAGGCCGTAGCGCTCGCAGACTTCGTCGATCGTCAAAAGGCCGCCGTTGACCGCCGCGACGACCTCGGCCTTGCGCCGCACGACCCAGCGCCGGGTGTCCGGCGCGGGCAGCGTCTCCATCGTGAGCGGCTCGCCCAGCGGTCCAATCACACGGGCCGGCCGGAATTTCTGGTTCTCGATCATTTCGTTCTCTCTCGCCCGGCGACGCCCGCAAGCTCTTCTCCGATGGTTCTCCCCCCGTTATGCCGCCGTCATGGTTGTCACGGCCTGAAGCATCAGGGTTAACGCCGGCGCCCTGGTCGATGCTCTGCCTCGGCTCGGCGCAGAGTGACGATCTCGTTTTCGCAAGAAGCGCCGCCACCGGCCGACGGGTCGGTGAACGGCCCGCACCTCAGGCGATGCCAGGCGGGTGCAGTACGCCCACGCACGCGGCGGCAGCGGTGATTTCGCGGCCAATCCTTTGCCGCCCACCTGGGCGGTTGGCGAGCCGCGACCGGCCGGCGCCTGACGGCGGATCACGAAGGACTGACGGGAGCCATTCTCCTTTCGCGCACTGTCCCGATGATCTCGGCCCAGCCCGCACTGCGGGGCAACGCCGCGCCAAGGCTGCGTCGATGGCAAGCTCTCCAGATGCCGGCGCGAGCCACCTCATCACCGCGCCGAACATTCACAGGCCATCCGGCCACCCGCTTGGTGGAATGAACGCTACGCCCGTGCGGGACCGCCGCAACCCGCCATTTTCCGACCGTGTTGAGGCCTTGCGGCCTCTGCCCGCACCACTCGAAAAATGGGGGTTTCCCCGCGCCGCGGCGCGGGTGCGGCGCCCCCTCGATCACGGGCCTTCGCGATTGTTCATCCCAGCGGGATCGGCCCGCTGGCGCAACGCGAAAGGTTACGCGCATGAACAAGGTTTTTCTCTCGGGCCGCATCACGTCGGACATCAGCCGCTTCGGCACCGACAGCAAGGGCGGCGTCAGCTTCAGCCTCGTCACGTCCAAGCCGGTGATCAAGGACGGCCAGGTCCAGAAGGACGACAATGGCTATACCGAGACCTACGACGAGTTCCACACGGTCAAGGCCTTCAACGGTCTCGGCAAGTCCGTCGCCAACCACAAGAAGAAGGGCGACAAGCTCATGGTCGTCGGCGAGATCCGCTACAGCCGCAACGAGCGCGACGGGCGCACCTATTACAACACCGACATCGTCGCCGAGGAAATCGAGTTCCTCTGATCCCTCCGGGCGGCCTTCGGGCCGCCCTTCTCATTTTTGCGAAAGGCAGCACAATGTTCCATCTCGCCACCTTCGATGAGATCGCCGGGGTCGACCACGGGATCGAAGTCACCAACCCCAGCATGGTCGCCCGAATTCGCCGGGCCGCCGACAGCCTGGGCCGCTACGAGATCGCCGCCCGCCTGGCCCAGGCCATCACCGAGGCCGCCGACGCGGCCCACACGCGCGCCTTCGAGCAAGCGCAGTTCGGCGAAGCCAGCGCCGACGCGATCGTCGACTGCGAATATTATGACGAGCTCGCGGCTGCCTGGTCGCTGGTCGCCGCCGAGCACCAGCTGATCACTCCCGAAACCATCCTCGCGCACGACGGGTCGGTCCACTGACCCGTCACACGCCCCTCGAACGGAGCACCATCATGATCCAAGCCGCTTCCGCACCATGTGTCGTCGCCCATAGCTACGGCATCATCATGCACCATCGTCTCGCCTGGTGGCTGGTCGAGTTTCCCGAGCTCGACGCCGCGCCGGTCCGCGCCCGCAAGCTCTCGGGCAAGCTCACCGCCGGCATGACCGACTGGCTCCGCGCCGAGACCGGCGATCCCGGCCTCGCGGCCGATGTCGCCGCGCTCAATTCCGAGAGCCGCTGCTGGTCCGGCGAATTCTCCACCGTTCCCACCATGGGCGGCGCCGATCTGTTCGACATCGATGCCCATCCCTGGGGCAGCGAACCCGGCGAACTCGAGACCCGGCTCGCGCGCACCATGATCGATGCGACGCTGCGCCCGGTCCCCAGCGGCTTCGTCTCGGTCTTCACCGCGCTTCCGCCAGAAAACCAGCCGGTGCTCGCCATCCGGCTGAGCGGCTACACCTGCGCGACGTTCGATCTGCTGACCGCGCGGCATATGCCGACCTATCGGCCGCGATCGCCCTGGCGCGATATCTCAGGCGATGCTGTGTCGGACAGCGGCAGCGACATCATCGGATGGTGCGCGGCAGCGGACTGGATCAGGCCGACCTGAAACCACGCCCGCTTGGCTGGCCCGTGCTTCCGGTCGCAGGGCCACGCCTGGGCCGCGCGGCGGCCCAGGCCGAAGAAAGAGGCAAGAGGGGCCTTCCCTTCGTTCACGCGACGGAGGGGAGTTCCTATGTGCAGACCCGATGAAGAGACCCGGCCCCGCCGCATATGGGTGCGGGGCAGTAGCGTCTTCCATGGCCACCATGGCTACGGCCTTGTCGAGAACCCATGCGATCCGGACGGCTGGGTGCTGGCCTCCTTTGCCAGCGCGCCCGCGATCAAATGCGCCCATGACCTGCTAACCCCCGATCTTCGCCCGCTCGCCGTCGAGGATCTCTTCGGGCCGAACTGAACCGACCGCCGGGGGCACGCGCCGCTGCGCACGCACGCGATTGCAGCGCAATGACGACGCTCCGAGTTGGTTTCATGGTGCTTCACTGTTGTGTCTCACCATGTGCCGCGCTTTGTACCGCGGGCTATCCTTTCTCGTAACATACGGGCGGATATGAGGCCGCGGTCCTGCGCGCGATGCGCCTGCAATGGCCGAGAGAGCCATGCTTGTCGCTCGTTCCAGGAGGGGTGGCAGCTGGATCGGCGCATCCCGCCCGCTCGGCGCGGACGGGACCGGGGCTCTATTCGCTAAGCCGCCGCCCGCTTTGCAAGCGGACCCCGGCCAAGCTCACGGAGCCAGGCCCCTGGCCTGTCTCCGCCCGTCCGGGTCACGATCCCGCTTGCGTGGTTACTCCCCGCTGAGGGTTGTACACCCCTATTCCTCTCTTGTGTCTGCCTAGTGTGGCATGCGGGGTTGGCGGTCCGTCGAGCATGAGCGGTCCCCCCCAATTTTTGCGCGCGGCCGCTGGCGCGCCCACCCGAAAAAATCGGTTCCCCCGCTCCCCGCGCGGCGGCGTTAACCGGGGTCCGGCCGCAGGCGGCCGGCTTCCCGGTTAACGTGCCCGACCTCCCTGACCACCGCATGCCCTGAGCAAGGCCTCATCGCGTGGATGAGACATTCAAAAGCCATGGAGGCCAACATGACCAAGTCTTTCTCGAACTTCGCCGATTTCGCCAGCTTCATCGCCAGCGAAACCGGAACCGACGAGCGCAGCCCGCTCTACGAGAGCGCATTCATCGAGTATGACGAGCGCGCCAAGCTGTCGCCGGTCGACGAGAGCGAACAGCTCGAAATGCCCGATCCGGAGCAGGCCCGAGCTGCTGTCGAGATGGTGATGGCGACGCTGTTCGACGTGTTCCGCGATACCCGCCTCGAACCCTTCGCCAGCGATCTCGCCTGGGGCTTCGTCAACAGCTTCCATGTCGTCGCGAAGCGGATCAGCGACCGCGAGGACGACGCGGCCAAGGAGCTTGGCGAACTCGCGCGCAGCTTCGATCCCAGCGAGATCTACGCCACGCAGGTCGAAGACGCGCAGCTGCTCTGCCAGACGCTGCAAGGGTGCCGCGATGCGATGGAATGCATGCGCGACCATGCCGCCGAAGTCTATCGCGTCGAGACCGGACGGCCCTATTCGCCGACCCGGGGAAGCCGGGTCTCTCACGGCGTCACCGCATCGATGATCGACGCCCGCGACTATCTGGCCGCAAGGGGACGCGAGCGCCGCGAGCAGTTCACGCCCGAAGGCCCCGTTGTCGCCTTTTCGGGGGGGCAGGTCTGGGAAGATCACGACATGCTCTGGAAGGGCCTCGACACGATCAAGGCCCGCATTCCCGAAATGATCCTCGCCACCACCGCCCAGACCAAAGGGTGCGATGCGATCGCCCAGGCTTGGGCGGCAGCGCGCGGCGTCAAGGTCATCATGTTCCGCCTCGACCGCCGGCTGGGGGCCAAGGCCGCCTTCGTTCGCAACGACCGTCTGCTTGCCCTGAAGCCGGTCGAAGCGGTGGTCTGCGACGGCTCCGGCATCCAGATGAACCTCGCACAGAAGCTGCGGCAGGCAGGCGTTCCCCTCCATGTCGTGAAACTCGACCAGCAGCGCCCGGCACCGCACTCGTCGCAGCGCATGGCGCGCAGGGGCTGACCTCTGTGCATTCCGAGAGGCTCCGGCATCCGCCGGGGCCTCTCTTCCCTTTCTTGGCGCGGTGCGGTGCGCGGGGGCATCGAACCCCCGCGCACCGCCTTGACGCTGCCCGACAGGACAGACGCTCAGCAGCACCCCTCCGACCAAAGAAAAGAGGGGTGAAGCCATGCGGTTTGCTCAAGGAGTCAAAGGCCATGTCCGTCCTCTTCCGCATCACTGTTCCCGCCGACGACACGACCGATCCGCACGCGGTCATCACCGCGCGTCAGCTCGCCTCCTTCCGGCGCTATCTACGCACCGAGGGAGAACGGATCGGCATCGCCCTGATCGAACCCGACGAATATCTCGGGGACAGCTTCGAGGCACGCATCTGTCCACTGGCGCTTGCGGCCGTGACAGCGCAGTTCGATCATGATCCGGCTGTGATCAGCGTCGTCGAAGAGGCCCAGTTTCGGGGACGCCGGATCGCCGTCCATCACAGTTCGAGCGCGGGCGAAATAACGATCAGAGTCGCGCTTACATCCGATTGCGGGCTCGAACTCGATCTCGCTTACGGAAACGCCTATGCTCTTCTCGAAGCGCTCGATATCGGCGTGGATAGCGTCGGTGAAATCCCTCTCGACCAACTCCGCAACCGGCTTGCCGACCCTGAAACCTCGGTCCGCGCGGTGGCACGAGGCGTTGATCACTATCTTCCCCGGATCGAGCGTCTCCTCGCAAGCGTCAACGACGGCGAAGGTGCACGGCTGGCCTGGGCCTGACAGGCATCGTCAGCCTAGCATGATCCTTCCGTGTGCACGCTTTCGCCATCCCGCATGACGGTGTCGATCGCCAGCTGGAGATGCCCGGCCGCGATATTCTCCCCCAACATATCGAGTAACGGAAGCACCTCCCGCATCAGGACGATAGCGAGCGCTCGCCTCGTGGTCTGATCAGCCTTCGATAAGTCTTCGATCCGCTCGATCATATCCCCTCCGACATACGTCAAAAAGCCGTGGGCCATCGGGACGGGGACCATATGAAACCCCGGAAACTCCCGCGCACTGGGCGCGGGAGCCGGGGCTCGAAAACACAGTCGAAACAGTGCGCCTACGCTTTTAGTACCCGGGTACCTGGACATATGCGCAGGCACCCCGGCGTGAAGCTCACACCGAGTACCGCCTTCGACAGGGTTTTCGAGCCCCGGCACCACCGTTTTCGCAGCGCGGCCCGGCCCCTATCACAGACCACGATTCCCACCAAGAAGCCTTCGACTGGGAAGTCCGATATCCCTGCTACTTTGACCTCGCGGACGTTCGACCAAGGTGCTTTGCCGTTGACCCCGAACACCCTCGTGGGGCAGGAGAACAAAGCACGCGCGCTCTCACATCTCGGCATCAGACGAAGCTTCATCGCCAAAGCATGACGCTGGGTGTTTCTCGCCCGTCAAGGACCAGCGGTCCCCCCAATTTTGCCGCCGCTTCGCTCCGCTACCCGGCAACAAAATCGGTTCCCCCGCTGCCCGCTTCGCGGCGGCCAAGCCGTCCCTGACCGCCTCAACACCGCGTCCCGATGAGCCCATCCTCATCGATGAGAGATGGGGAGCACGGCATCATCCTGATGGAGGCTCTTATGGACAAACTTTCCGACGATCTCCGGGCGCTGTTCAACGCTCCGATGTGCCCGTACTGCGCGACGCTCTACGATCCCGAGCAATATGACGAGGTCGATGAATGCGCCCGCTGTTCGAACTGCGGCAGGACATACCAGGTCGCAGCCGAACAGCGTCCATCACAGCCGGACTCTCCACAGGAAGCGCCGCTGTCAGAACCCGCACAAACGGATGCTCTGGCGCAGTTTCGCGAGGAGGTGGATCGCATCTCGAAAGACATGATGCGCCAGACCACCGGCGGCAGCTACGAGATGTATGAGCGCTGGTTCACGGAGGCGCTGGAGCCGACCATCGACAAGCTCGATCCGGCGCTCCGGTCACAGGCAATCGCGATCGCCACCGAGCTTGGCTATATCGACGATCCCGAGGTCATGGCGGCCGGCTTCGGTCCGGGCCTCTGCTCGATCAGCGGCATCGACGAGACCTATTGCCACTGCGGTCGTCATCCCTGACGCCATCCGGGACCGGGCCTCGCGCTCGGTCCCATTTCTTTTACCGCTGGCATCAAGTCCCGGCTCGCTCGCGTGCCGCGCGGACCCGTCGGTCCGCACGCCGCTACGCCTTGCCGTGGTCTCCCGACGAGAGGAAACATCTCTCACAGTCTTCCCATTGTGTCGGACGCCCGAGACCGCCTCAAGGACGGCGGGGCCCCACCATTTTCTTCGGCGGATCGACCATGGCGCTTCTCCTTCGGCGTCAGTCGCCGCCGAAGAAAATCGTGACCCCCACCGCCGCTTCGCGGTCGCTTCGCGATCCTTGACCCGGCCTCGGCCGCCCGACGCGCAGCTCCTGTCATTCAAGACAGACAGGAGCCTATCATGCAGATGATCTCGACCAGCGCCGCCGCCGAAAATGCCGCCTTCTTCGCAGCCATCACGAATGCCGAACGTCGCGCGCTTCACAGCTACTTCGACCAGCATGTCGTGGCGGACGAGGAGGCCGGATACATCACCATCGACGAGGGCGATTATGGAGCGCTGCCGATGACAATCATCGACCGGATCGTCCACAGCGTGCCGGGCGGGCTTATCGATGAATTCTGAGCCAGACGGGGAGGGGCGCGCAGGCGCCTCTCCCCTTTTTTTTGTGCGGCGATGTTACGGGCATGAGGGGCATCGAGCCCCTCATGCCCGTGCCGCGACAAGGGGCCGCGGCGGAGGCTGGTCACGCTTTCAGACGCTTTTCCACTTCCTCGATTCCAAGCGTCCGGATACGGGCAACGAGCCCACCCAATCGCTTGCCGTCGAGTTTGAGCAGACCTGTCTTTTCAACCGCCTGGATTGCGGCCTCACGTTCCTTCTCTTCCAGTCGTTGCCGCCGCTCCTGAAGTTTGCGGCCTTCCTCTTCAATCGCTGCTCTTTCCTGTTCCAACGTGCGTGCCATGATGGCCCTCTCGGTTCACGCTGATCGGGCTATGAACGCCTCACCATAACCGCTCGTGGCCACTCCCGGAAGCACCGATCCGCATCCGCGATCGCGCCGTTCGTCAGCCGCCATCCGGCCCGTCATTCCGACCATAGGCCGGCCAGGTGCCCCGCCGGAGGCACTTTCCCAACCATTCCGAAAGCGTCCTGGACGCTCCGAGGGTCTGATCTCAGCCCTGTTGCAGAGAAGCACACCGAACGCACCTTTGGTGCATGGGTTCTGAAATAATTTCAATGGGTTATGGCTATATTGGTCTGTGGGCCGCTGTGGGACAGGACTTAGCCTCTCACGAAACCCACGATAATCCGCCGTTTCAGCGTGTTACGAGAGCACACGCTGCTTGCCGCTAAGCCGATTTCCTTGCTCCACCGAAGCGATTGCGCTATATACCGAGCCGGTTTCTGAGACCCCACCAGCCTCCCTGCTAGGAGGCTCGGTTTGACCATCCCCTACAAGCACTGCACGGTCCGCCTCGACCGCGGCAAATATGATCGCCTCGTCGCGCTCGCCGCGGAACGCGGATGCACGCCGTCCGACCTGCTGCGCGCGGCTGTCGATGCCTTCCTGGGATCGGGCCAGCTGCTGAGCTCCAGCCATCGCCGGATCGCCCGTATCAGCGAGTTCCAGCAGCTCGCCCTCGACATCATCATCCGCGAACAATTCCCCGAATATCGCGATCGCATCATCGCGGAAACCGACAAGCGATTGGAGCAATATCATGGCGCGTGAGGACATCCGCACGGACGGGCGTCCCGTCCCGCTCACCCATCATTCCGCGCGTGGCCGCGTGCAGCGCAATGCCGGTAATTTTACCCGCGGCAGCCAGCTTCTCACCCACGAGATGCTGATGTGGTTCTCAGGCGCGAGGCTCCCCTTCATTCTGTGGTTCTTCGCCTTCCTCGCCGCCTGGTTCATCATCATGTCGATCAAGCTCGACGAGCATGGCTTCCAGCTTGTCTGCATGAAGATCTACGCGACGCTCTGGAACTGGATCGATCTCAATCCGGGCAAGCGCGTCAACGTCACGCTTCCCAACGGCGAGATCATGCGCACCGTGATGAAAGCGGTGCCCTATATCCCCGAGGTCATCACGGCTTGGGGGGTTGCCATGCGCGGCCTCATCGGCGCCTTCCTGATCTCGGTCTTCATCACCATTCCGGCGGCCATCTGGTTCGTCGATATCTCGCATCGACGGGGTCGTTCGATCCTTCAGGAACGCCACGAACGCGGTGCCATGCTGGTCGACCGCACCGTCCTGCTCGCGGAGATCAACGAGCACAACCGTATCAAGTTCGAAGAGGATGCCGCCGACCTCTTCCCGGGCATGTCCCCGCGCCAGGTTCTGGCGCTACCGTTCCGTGCGCGCAAGGAAGCCGGCGTCCATCATCCCTACACGCTCGCCGGAATCCCTTTCCCGCACCGCACCGAGCAGTCGCATGCCATGCTCATCGGCACCACCGGCTCGGGCAAGACGACCGAGCTCAGGAGCCTCGTTCGTCAAATGCGCGAGCGCCAGGATACGGCCGTCATCTTCGATCTCACCGGCGCCTATGTCGAAGCCTTCTACGATCCATCCCGCGACACGATTCTCAATCCAATGGACGCGCGCTGCCCGGCCTGGTCGATCTTCAACGACTGCCGCACGCACAGCGAGTTTACCGCCGCCGCTGCGGCGCTCATCCCCTCGGACGGCGGTTCCTCCGAACCCTTCTGGGCGCTCGCCGCGCGCACGCTGTTCATCGAGATGTGCATCCGCTTGATAGAGCGCGGCCAGACCAGCAATCTCGCACTCTCCGAGAACCTGATGACGGCGGACCTGAAGCGTGTTCACCGCTTCCTCGCCAACACCATCGCCGACCCGCTGACGGCCCCGGAAGCGGCCCGTATGGCGGAATCGATTCGCGCCGTCTTCAATACGAATGCGCAAGTCCTGCGCTTCCTGCCGGACGAGGGCGAGCCCTTCTCCATCCGTAACTGGATTACCCGCGATAAGAAGCCCGGCTCGATCCTGTTCGTGACGTCGAACTATGTCGATCTGCCGATGAACCGGGCGCTGCTGACGCTCTGGATGGACCTTGCCATCAACCGCCTGATGACGCTGCCGCGCACGCGCAGCTTGCGCACCTGGTTCATGTTTGACGAACTTGGCGCGCTCCATCGTCTGCCGGCGATCGAGAACGGTCTTCAGACCGCGCGCGCATTCGGTGGCGCGATGATCCTCGGCATCCACAGCTTCGAGAAGCTGGTCGACGTCTATGGCGAGCAGGGGGCTCGCAATCTGGCCTCACTCGCGCGCTCCAAGCTCATCCTTGCGACCGCCGATCTCGACACCGCCGAGCAGTGCGCGCGCTATATCGGCAACCGCGAGGTCCGCCAGATGGATGAAGCCTACAGCTATGGCTACAACAACACCCGCGATGCCTCGACGCTGACCCCGCGCAAGCAGGTCGAGCCACTCGTCATCGCCGACGACATCACCAATTTGCCCTCGATGCACGGCTTCGTGAAGTTCCCCGATGGCTTTCCCGCAGCGCGGATTCTGCTCGAATGGAAGGACTATCCTCAAGTCGCCCAGGGCTTCGTCCAACGGCCCGATGTCGGGCCGGTGCGGTCAAAGCGCGGAGAGGAAGCGTTCGAGGGGGAAGAGGCAGGGGAGGCCGGCGGGCGCGACGGCTCGCTGCAGGTGGTGGAGGAGGTGGCCGAGACCACCAATCTCGCCCGCGACCTCGCCGCGAGCATCCTCTCGGCCGAGGTCGAGGAGGACGACGATGCTGCCCGGCGCGCAGGCCAGCGCGGCGACGATCGGGACGAACAGGCGACGCCTGGTACCCATGCCGCAGACAAGGCGCAGGCAGCGCGCGCCGGCGGCGAGGAGCAACCGGTCTCCGCGCGCGAGCGGGACGATCGCCGCGACGGTCACCGGCATGGCGAGACGAGCCCGCAAGTCGAGGACCAGACCCTTGTCGAGTTGCGCCAGGCTTTCGCCAGCGGCCGCGACGATGACGGCATGGATATGGGTATCTGATGCTCTCGGTAGCCGGCGTCCGCTCCGCTTCCGGTGCCGCGAACTATTTCGCGAAGGACGACTATTATACGGTTGAGGGATCGTCCGAAATCAGCGCCTGGGGAGGGGAGGGCGCCGAGGCAATCGGACTCGCCGGCGAGGTCTCCAAGGACGCGTTCGAAGGCGTCCTCAACGGCATCCTTCCAAGCGGCGAAGCGGTCGCCCAGGTCGAGAACCGGCGCGCGGGCTACGACCTCACATTTTCGATGCCGAAGTCGGCGTCGATCATGGCCTATGTCGCCGGCGACAAGCGTGTGCTCGAGGCCAACATGGCGGCCGTCAAGCAGACCATGGCCTGGCTGGAGAAAAACCTCGCGGAGGGGCGGCGCGATATCGAAGGCCGCAAGGTGCCGGTCCAGACCGGCAATCTCGTCTATGCGTTGTTCCAGCATGACACCAGCCGGGCGCTCGATCCCCAGGCGCATATCCACGCGGTGATCGCCAATCTCACGCGCATGCCCGACGGCAAATGGCAGGCGCTCCATGCCGACAAGCTCTGGAGCCACAACAGCATCATCGGCTCGGTCTACCATGCCTTCCTGCGCGCTGGGCTCGAGCGGATCGGCTATCAGGTGGACCTCAAGGGCAAGCATGGCACGTTCGAAATCTCGGGCGTGCCAAAGGGTGTGATCGGCGAATTCAGTCAACGCCGCGAGGAGATACTCGAGCGCGCGACGCAGTTGGGCATCAAGTCGCCCGAGGGCCTGCGCGAAATCACCAAGCGGTCGCGCGATCCCAAGCTCGATGTCGAGGACCGCGCGGCCCTCAAGCAGGGCTGGATCGATCAGGCTGCCGCCCACGGCTTCGACGGCAAGGACTTGCGCGCAGCAGCCGAGGCCCGTGCCGGGCTGGCGGCTCCCGAAAGCGCTTTGGAGCGCGGCTACCGCGCCATCGTCGATGCCGTCGACGGCGCCCGCCAGACGCTGGGAGCGCTGCTTCGTCCCCAGGACCCTCTGGTGGACAATGCGCTCGCCCGGGCGGTCAAGTCGCCGGGGGAAGCGCGCGCGCAGCTTGCGGTCGCGTCCGCGGTGCGAATGCTTTCCGAACGTGAGGCTGCCTGGCCCGTCAACCTGCTGAGCAAGACCGCCCTCGATCTCGGTCTCAAGGGCGTCACCGTCGACATGATCGAGAAGCGGATCGACCAGCTCGTGGCGAACCGCCAGCTCATTCCGGGCGTCGCGACCGTCGCGGACCGGACCGGCCGTATGGTGACCACGCAGGAAGCGCTGCGCACCGAGGAAAAGATTCTCGAGGCTGTTGATAAGGGCAAGGGGAAAGCCGAGCCGATCGTGGCGGCGGCCGATGCGCCGCAGCGCCTGCAGGATGCGGCGGCTCTGCCTCTCAATCCGGGTCAGCTTGCCGCCGCGACGATGATTCTCTCCTCCGCTGACCGCTCGCTCTCTGTCCAGGGCGTCGCGGGTGCAGGCAAGTCGACGATGCTCCAGGCGGTGGCGCGGGTCGCGGAAGCGGAGGGGCAGACGATCACCGGCCTCGCCTTCCAGAACAAGATGGTGGCCGACCTCGCCGAAGGGGCCGGCATCAAGGCGCAAACGATCGCGTCGTTCGTGCTCGCGAACGAGCGCTTCATCAGCGAACGGGACACACCTCGCTACGAGGCAGCGCGCGAGAAGCTCGCCGGCACCATGTTGCTGGTCGACGAGACGTCGATGGTCTCGAGCAACGACATGCTCAAGCTCCACCTGATCACCGCGGCCCTGGGCGTTGACAAGCTTGTGCTGGTCGGTGATCGCCAGCAGCTTTCCTCGATCGATGCCGGCAAGGCCTTCGCCATGATCCAGGCGGGCGGCGGCACCACGGCCCGCATGGACCAGAATATCCGTCAGCGCACCGACCAGCTGCGCACGGTCGCCGCGCTCGCCAATATCGGCAAGGCCGGTGCGGCGATGAAGGTGCTGGGGGATCGAGTGGTCGAGGCGGCCGAGCCAGCCGCCGCCGCCGCCGACATGTGGCTTGGGCTTGACCCGCAAGAGCGCGAGGCGACTGCCGTCTTTGCTTCGGGCCGCGATGCCCGGGCTATCATCAACCAGCGCATCCAGGACGGATTGATTGCCGAGGGCAGCGTCAAGGGCGAGGCGATCCATCTCACCGTCTACGAGCGAGTCAACACGACCCGCGAGGAGCTGCGCTATGCTTCGACCTATCGGCAGGGCCAGACACTGGAGGTCGGTCGTGGCGGTGCGCAGGACGTCGGCATCAGGGCAGGGCGCTACGACGTCCTGAAAGTTCATGCGAATGGGAAGGTGGAGCTAGCCGACGGGCGCAGGAGGATTCGGTTCGATCCCCAGAAGCTGTCGCCGACGGAACAGCGCGACCGGCTGCAGCTCTCCCAGAAAAAGGATCTGCAACTGCGTGAAGGCGACCGCATCCGCTGGACCGCCAACGACAAGGAGCGCGGCTTGCATAATGCCGAGCTCGCCCGTGTTATTGGCGTCGATGCCAATGGCGTGAAGGTTGAGACTGCAGACAAGGCGCTTCTGACGCTCGGCCTCGGTGACCCGATGCTGTCCCGGCTCGACCTTGCCTACAGCCTCAACATGCACATGGCGCAGGGAATCACCACCGACAAGGCGATCACCGTCATGTCGGCGTACGAGCGCAACCTCTCGAACCAGCGCCTTTTCAACGTCGGCGTCACCCGCGTGCGCGACGAGCTGACCATGATCGTGGACGACAAGGAGAAGCTCGAGCGTCAGCTCGACATGAATCCGGGCAATAAGACCTCCGCGCTCGAGACGCTCGGCCGTCTCGATATCGACGGCAAAAAGGGACCCGGCGCTCAGCCCCGCGAGAAATTCGACCCAGGACCGATCGACGGCGTCGACCTCTCGGATCTCCCGCCGCTTGTAACCGACCTGCCGCCATTGCCCGACAACTCGGCCTCGGCGTCAGCTGCCAAAAATCCGAAGGCGCCGCCGGACGTGAAGTCCGATCGCAGCGATCCACTGCCGCCGCTGCCGGAGCGCAGCCTGGGGCTCGACTTGTGAATGGACATACCGCCGGCGTGGTGCCCGCGGCGAAGAGAAGGAGACGAACAATGGGTTGGGACTTCGAGCAGGCCGGTAAGTTCGGCAGTGAGAAGGCGGCGGACGACTATGCCCGACGAAACAATATCGACCCGCGCGACGTCCAGATTACCCGCAAGGGCGAAGAGATCGAGCTCAACATTCGCCGCTCGGCGCTCGACAGGCGAAACCTGCGAGACAATGGCGAAGGCAGGCGGGACGGCTGGGGCTGAGAGCGCGGCCATGGAAAAGCTGAATATCGTTGGCTCGATGCTGGGTTCGATCGTGCCGGTGCTCGTCCTTGTGGGCTCGGCTGCGATCCTGTTCGCGATCCTGGGCGGAGCCCTTGGACTGTCCGGTCCACCAGCACCTGTTGCCAAACCCCTCATGACCCGGCGCGAGGAGGCCATGCTCGTCGTGCTCGAGGAGATCTTCCCCATGTATCGTTTCCATGCGCAGGTGGCGATGGGCGCGCTTCTGAAAGCGCCGGCACGGCCTGGCCGACGATCTTCGCCAGCCGATCGCAATGCGTTCTCGCAAAAGATCGTCGACTTCGTGGTTCAAGACCCGACCACTGGCAAGGTGGTTGCTCTCATCGAAGTCGATGACTGGTCGCATAGCGCGGCGAGGAACCGCATCCGCGACGCCATGACATCTGGTGCGGGCTATCGCACCTTTCGCATTCCCGCATCGGCTCGGCCCACCATCCCGGCGGTGCTTCGGGTGGTTGGCCCGCTTCGGGAAGAGTCACTTCAGATCGCCTTCGAAGGATAATCGGCGATGGGACTGGATGACCGGGATTATATGCGCGAGCGCTACCGTGCTCGCTCCAGAGACACCAGATGGAATGACCGCGCCGGACGGGTCGAGGGAGCCTGGTTCGATCCCGTCAACCATGGCTTCGAACAGCAGCGCAGCCGGTAATGGCAGTTCCCGCCCTCAGCGTCGTGGCATATTTCGCTGGCTGCCGTTCGCGCTGTGCTTTCTGTTGGTCGCAATACCGGCCTGGCACTCCCTGAAGCGGGAGGGATGGTTTCCCCATTCGGGACCGGACTTGCCGTTCCCGGAGACCGGCAGCGTTACAGTCAGTTCTGCCGTCAATCCAGTGTCTGCGTCCGCGCGCATGGCGGTGACGACGTCCAACGCCAATGCGGTAGTCCAGCTCTTTGAACCTCGCAGCGGGCGGCATGTGATCTCGGTTTATGTTCGTAAGAACGACCACGCGACCGTCGCAGTCCCACCGGGCACCTATCAGATGAAGGTTGCGGAAGGTCAACGCTGGTACGGCCAGAAAGCGTTCTTCGGTTTTTCGGCCACCTATGAGACCGTCACACTCCCGATGACGTTCACGCGCGGTCGCGGCAACGGTATCGATCTCCGCAGGCGCCCAGATGGAACGCTTCCCATGCGGCCGAATTGGAGAGCGCCGAGCCCCATATAGCGCTCTCGTTCTGGGGCCATCGCGTGGCCGTCAAGATGAAGGCAGACTGGTCGAACTGGTTGCGGCATATGAGCACGGTGCTAGCTCGCTCTCCCGTTCAGCGCGCAATACAGCATCGCCTGACGTGAAGCGCTCACCTTTGTTCGGGCGCTCCGCCGTCTTTTCCCGGACGACACCGATACCAACACCTTCGAAGCCTGGTATTGAGAACGAAATCTAGGCGATGCAACTCGTCAGCCTTGGTTGCAAACTTGACCAAGGCTATTCTTCTCAAAGCTGGACCGTTTGTTCGCAATCCGTCTGGTGCTGGCGCAGTGTGCCTAAGCAGAGGCACGCAAGAGACTACGTTTCTGCCCGCCGGAATATTTCGATAAAGGTGGCCGTTGACTGAGTCCTTCGGACACCATGCCTGCCGTGACCGCGGTTTTTCAACAAGCCTGATTTGAGGAGTTCACGCGCGTTAGAGACAAAGGAAGGCGTAGGCCCCCACCATAGTCAGAAATGTTCGAATGAAGCGGCGCGCACGCATTACGTCCCACCTTCGATGTCTAGACGAGGTGCCGGCAACGCTTCACCAGGCAGCGAACTAAGCCGGCGGGTAATGCCCTGGTTGAAACTGTGGTGATTTCAATCTATATGTAACTGACTCAACAGGAATGATCAAATGGTTCGTCCGGGAAATATGGGCTTCGTAGATGCGGATCGTGTCCTCCACGACCGCATCGTGGCAAGCACCGACCGCATAATTAAAATGATGCCGGCGGCGGCAAAGGCCGCCGCCATCAGCAGTATCGACGTGCCCAGCCTGGTCTTTCATCTCGCTCTTGGCATTCCGGCGGTCGAAACGGATAACCCGGAAGCTGCAGAGAGGATCACGAATGCCATCGCTTTCAAGCGACGGATGATCGACGCGGCGGGCGGCGCGCTGACTGCAGAGAGGGTGCGCACGCTGCTCGGACACAAGACGATCCAGGCCGTCTATAAGGCTGTGAAGGACCGGCGATTATTGATGGTCGAGGACAATGGGACCAAGCTTTTCCCGGTGTTCCAGTTCGACGGCAACGCGATCCTCCCAGGAATTGCGAAGGTTCTCAGTGCCGCTCCGCATACGACTGGCTGGGCCATCCTGCAGTTCCTCATCGGCGGCGATGAAGGTCTTGATGGCATGAGCCCCATCGAACTCCTCAAGGGCAGCGACGCAGAGGTCGAACGCATCGTGCGGTTCGCCCGTGCCCTCGAAGACTGACGAATATGGCGGCGGAAGGGAGGATTCCCGTTGCAACGACCGCTACGGGCAGGGTGCTCCATCGGGTTCACGGCGCGACGGTCGCTGCCAGATGGTATGGCCGCATGGACGCGACCTGGCGGTGGGACGATCCAGAAGGCAAATTCGGTGTTCTCTATCTTGGCAAGACGCTCATAGGTCCTTTTGCGGAAACTCTGCTGCGGACGCCAAACGACCGGGATGTCCTTTGGGATCAGGTGGCCAGGAGACGCGCGGCAACCTTCATTACGACCAGGCCCATCCGACTGGCCAAGGTCCATGGACCGGGCCTCGGCTGGTTCAGGACTACCGTTGCGAGTGTCTCGGCCGACTTCGATCCGGTTGACAATCCAGGCGCCTATGCGGTGCCGCAGCAGATTTCCGCCCGCGTTTATGAGAACACGAGCCTTGACGGCATTCAGTACCGATCGCGGTTCGATAGCGACGAGCTATGCATCGCGCTTTTCGATCGGGCCGATGATGCAATCACGCTGCGCGCCGAGGGAGTGGCGATCAGCAAATCCTGGGCAAAGAAGCTCCTTTCTGACCGTGGCTACACACTGATCGAACTCTGAACCTCGTCTGGGCTTTCACGGCGCAATTCCACTCGCGGGGCGGTCGAAAGACCGATAGGCGGAGTCGACAAGGATGCGCTGTTGCAGAGCTGTGGATGCCTGGGCCATCGCCGGATGGTAATTCGGCATGGCATAGGCCTGCCATTCTGGCGCCGTTTTCATTGCCGGCTCTTCAAGGTTGTTGGATTTCGCTGCGAGACAGGTTAGCCGGCGCCGCGCAACCCGGCATCAAAGAAACTTGTCGCCGGCATGGTCTTCGAACCTAGCCGCATCGCGGACATAGCCTGCAACTGTATCGAGCGACTTGTGACGCGAATGGTCCTTCATTTTGAAAAGGTTCGCTCGCCTCGCGGCCGCCTCGGTAAGGAAGCCCGCGCGGAGAGAATGGCCGGAGAAGAGGGCCGGGTCATAGCCCGCTGCCGATGCGCAGGTTTTCACTAAGCGGGATACGGTCTTGTCTGTCATCGGATCGGCCGTAACTGCGTCGCCCCGCGTGAGCCGGCGGAAGACCGGGCCTGTCCGCGGCTTGCCGGTAACAGGATCGGAACCCCTCAGATCGGCTGCCTCCAGCCAGTCGCCGAGCAAGCTCACTGGTCGGATATGCCGGCCTTCGGGGATCGCAATTTCCTGGCCTTCAGCCTCCTGATCGCCTTTCGAGCGCGGAATCGTGATCCGCACGCCGCCCGCCTCGAAGGCGAGATCGGACAAGAGCATGGCGGCGATTTCCGAACGGCGGAACGCGCCCGCCATGCCGACCGCCAGGATCGCCCGGTCGCGCTTGGCGCGCAAGCCCGAGCCCGTGATGGTCGCGAGCATGGCGGTGAGCACATCCGCCGCCGCCGGCGTCTTCTGGTCCTTCTTGCGCGCATATTTACGGCGCACGCCCGCCATCATCTGGGCGATGACGCCAGCAGCGTCCCGCGCACTGGGCGAGGCGAGACCCACCTCCTTGTGATGGTGATTGATCGCCGCGACGCGACGGCCGATCGTGACGGGCGCGATGCCCGCTTCGGCCTCGACATGCGCGAACAGTGCGACGATGTCGGGATGCGCGGGCAGCGCCTCGACATTGCGTGCGTCGCAGAAGTCGCAAAAGCGCTGCCAGTCCGTGGCGTAGGCCTTTTGCGTCGAATGAGCCTTGGACGCCGCCAGCGTGTCGCGCGCGCCCTCAATCTCCGAGAGCAGATCGGGCGGAAGATTATTTGAAATCGGAAGCAGGTCGCGGGTCATCAGACATGACCTCGCATGCCGCCCCTTCGGCCGAGGGACGCCTCATGGCGATCTAGTGCGCGTGGCGGCTCGGCTGTCATTTCGACGCGGCCCGGCCGAGCTGAGCGAGCTTGGCGTCGAAGAAGGCCTCGCTCCACAGGCTGAGCGACTTGGCGTCGGCAGGACGCAGGAAGCGCTCTACGTCGGCAGCGGCCGCGCTCCAGTCGATCGCCCCAATCTTCGCCTTCAGGCTCTGGACGAGCCAGACGCCGTCGATCTCCAGCACCTCGTTCTGCCACGGACCCGTCTGCAGAAGCGCGGCGCCGAGCAGCGGGAGGTTCGGATAGATGCCGTTCGCGACGTACCAGGAGAAATCGAACCAGTCGCGACCCTTCAAATAGGGCCTGCAAAGGAGCGCGTGGATCTTCAGCGCAAAATTCGAGGCGAGATTCTGGTGCCGCACCTGATAATCGGCAGGGAAATCCAGAAAGGTCGTCGCTTCCCCCGATCCGGCCGGCGGATTGGTGTCGATTTCGAGCTTGATCCTGATCGGCCTGGCACGCCCTGGCCCCGCAAAGCTCAGATTGAGCTGGCTCGCGATGGAATCGTCCTTGAGGATCGCTTCGCGCACCGCCCGGTCCATCTTGTCTCTGGGCTGAGCCTCGAGCTTCAGGCCGAACTGAGCGAACACCTCGACCAGCGCGGAGAGGTATGGAGACCACCGAAATTCCGGGTCGGGCGCGCGCAGCAGAAAATTCAGATCCTCCGAAAAGCGCGGAAGTGCGTGGAGAATGCGCAGGCTCGTTCCGCCCTGGAAGAGGGCGACGTCGAAGAAATCGGCGCGCCAGAGCGCATAGAGCGCGATCTCCTGGATGATCTCTTTGGTCGCATTCTCTTCCTCGAGGGCATTGGCGGCGCGGTAATCGCGCAGCTTCTTCTGGATAATCTCAATCATTAGTGGGGCCTTTCGGCGAACGCGGCCGGCTCGCGGGCAGAGCAAGCTCCAGTGCGTGCAGGAAGTGGTTGACCAGCTTGTGCTTGTACACCGGCGTCAGCTTCGCCAACTCCTTGCGCTTGAGCGAGAGGAGGCGGTCTTCGTCGATCCGCAACCCGCTCGTGAGCCAGTCGAGACCTGTCCAGCCTTGCTTGCGCAGGGCGACGAGATCGAGGAGGGCCCGCAGAGGGCTCGCGACAAAAGCAGTGAGGGCGCCGAACTTCTCCCGCTCGACGCCGACCAGATACTGATAGTCTTGGATGGCGAGGGGGTGAAAGGTGAAGCGGCCCATGTGGGGCGTGTCGAATTCCAGCGATTTTCGCCTAGGGGTCACGCTCGCGGTACTGTAGACCGCCTCGGGAATCCAGCCATGGTGGGCGAGGGCGGTCTCGAAGGAAACATAGCTTCCCGGTAGGAAAGCTTGGGCGACCGCGAAAGGATGAATGGCATCCGATCGATATCGGCTTCCCAGGAGATAGGTTCCGCGCTTCAGACGAATGAGCGAGCCATCTTTCAGCGCACGATTGACGAGCGCATAGCGACGTGCCGAGCCGCCGCCGACGGCCTCGCCGAGTTGACGCTCATCAAACACACGGCCAGCGAGATTTCCATCGGACAAGGCGGAGGCGAGGGCGTTCATAAAATTCCTAATACTTCCATAATATGAAAGTTTCAAGAATTTCTTGTAAGGGCAGGGGAGGTGGCCGCAAGCGCCGATCCTCGTCCCGGAGGTCTTGATACCGTCCACAATATTGAATAATATCTGCACAGGAGACTTCGACGATTAACAAACCCGTTACGCTTAATGTTCGGCTCAGCGGCGCGCTGAGCGATTTCGTTGCGGCCAATGTCGGCGCGGATGGCAGCTACGAAAATGTCAGCGGATATGTGTGCGATCTCATTCGCCGGGACAAGGAGCGCCTTGAAGCGGAACGGTTCGAACGTCTCAAGGCCGAGTTGACCCAGGCATTCGATGGGCCCGAAGCCAGCTTCACCGCGTTGGACGCGGATGCTGTGATCGCCCGCAACCGCCGCAACTGATCATGGCAGCTTATCGCGTTTCCGCGATCGCTGGGCAACGGCTCGACGAGATATTTGCCTATACCAGCGACAAATGGGGCGACGCCCAGGCTGAAAGCTATGTTCGCGGCCTGTTCGATTGCTTCGATCGGATCGCTCGGCGTGAAACCACATGGCGAGCGATCCCGACAGAGTTCGGTGTCGATGGCTTTTATGCGCGGCATGAACATCATTATGTCGACTGGCGGACCCTGTCAGACGGAACCGTGGGCATCGTCTCGGTGCTGCATGAGCGCATGCATCAGATGGATCGTTTCCGCGATGATATGGCGCCCTGAACGTGCTGCCCCGCAAGCACGTCAATCTGTCGTCGCCGCACCATTTCTGAACTGCCGTGACGAACCTCTGAGAGCTAATTCCTATGTCCGAGAATCCCATTTATCGGACATAGCTATCCCGATTTCTTGGGGCACTGCCTATCACCAAGCAATCCGTCGATGCGGCATGGACTGTTGGTTGAGCCTCCCAGTGATCGACCGCCACTTGCGATATGGTAAATCTCTGCGCGGGATCACGCAAATGGCTCAATCTCTTCGCTCAATATCTCCGATCGACCAGATCGCGACCACGTCTTCTGAGAGCGGGTTCTCGACCCGCAGTTCCTCTGGCGAGAGCGCAACCAGGCATATCGGCTTTTGCTCGACACCTGCTGGCTGAACACAGCGAACTGGCTGACCATCAGGCAATTTGCCGACGCGCCCGGTCAGCCACAGCACGAAGCCGCGTGCCGCATTCAGTTGATCTGGCTCCACCTGCTTCACGGCGTCGAAGGCGCGTGGGAACCGTTCCTTACCAGCGAGATCGGAAGGTCCGATCAGACCGATCGCAAGGGTCTGTCCGGGCAACGTTATGGGCTTCGCATCGGTCGCGACGGCTTGGCCGACATTTTGCGAGCAGACTTCCGATGAGGACCACGGCCACCGGACCCAGAGGCCTTCGATCTTGCGAGATGAGGCGACCGCATCGGCAAGGTTCCATTCCGATGCCTGCCATTCAGTCAACTGTACGTTGATACGCAGCGCCTTGACTGCAGCATCGTAGCGCCAACTTAAGAGGGGCTCCGCGCCCTTCGGCGCTGGACCGGTGCAGCCGAAAGGGATCGCCAGTTCGAAACGGCGTCCCGCAAGCTTGGCGACATCTTGCGGCAAGGGACGCTCGGATGCCAAGGCATCGGCCGCACGATCGCCGAGAGTGAGAATATCAGCGCGCCCCAATATGCGGGGCTGTTCAGGCGGACGCGGCGTAACGATCACGGCCGGTTGCTGCGGAGCCAGGGCAGGCGAACTAGGGCCAGGCGAACTCGATCGCCCGATAAAGTAGCCGGCCGTACCGATTGCCATAGTGGCGGCAAGCGTGCCGGCAATCACAAGGCGGCTGGTCCTGGGGCTTGGCTCATGCATCCAGCCATTGATAGGCAAAATGATGAGTTCTCTCCAGACCATAATCGACGCGGCTGGGTGAGCCCAATCATTGACACGTGCAAGCCATCGTTCGAGGCAGTTTGTGATGACGGTAGATCAAGTTCTCACCTTGTTGGTGTTAGCCGGGGTTGTCGTGATGATGATCTGGGATCGTCTGCGCGCCGATGTCGTGGCGCTGACTGGGGCTGCCATTCTCCTGATGACCGGGGTTGTCCGACCGTCAGAAGTCCAAGGGGCATTCGCCAGCCCGGCGATCATCGCTCTGGCCTCGCTATTTGTCATTGCATACGCGCTCGAGCTCTCCGGTCTTCTCGACCGGGCCATCAGCCTGGGGGTCTCCTTGTGCCAACGGATGGGGCCGAAGGGACTTTGGCTGCTGCTTTCGATGATCGGCGGGGTCTCCTGCTTTCTCAACAGCACACCTATCGTCGTGCTCGGCGCACCCGTCATCCGCGACGTTGCCAACGCCCTTCGGCAGTCGCCGAAACGGTATTTGATGCCGCTTTCTTACATCACCGTGCTTACTGGTTGCTGCACCCTGATCGTTACCTCGACCAATCTTCTTGTCGACGACATGGCGCGTATCGCTGGTCAGCCGCGATTTGGCATTTTCGAGATTACGCCTGTGGGGCTGCCGATGGCCATAGTCGGTGGACTCTACCTGTTTCTCATCAGCGGCCGCCTGCTTCAACATAAAGATCGCGAAGAAGACGTGTCACCGGTGGATATATCGCATATCGCCAGCGCCCAGGTCGGCGAAACGCCCGCTTAAGCTGCGCAAGGCCCTGACCGCACTGGGGGTGTTCGTCGGCGCAGTCTCCCTGGCGGCGCTCAACGCTGCGCCCATTGCCGCGACGGCCCTCGCAGGCGCGGTGCTGCTTATCCTATTGCGTGTGATCACCGCGGACGAAGCTTATAGTGGCCTAAAGCCCCAGATCCTTGTTCTCATCGCGGGCATGGTGGTGATCGGTATCGCCATGGAGGAAAGCGGGCTCGCCGACGCCGCATCTGAGATGTTGATCGCCAGCGTCTACGGGCTGAGCCCGCTAATTGCGCTGATCGTGCTTTATCTCGTGACAATGGTCCTGACCGAGCTCCTGTCCAATGCCACCGTGGCTGTGTTGATCACACCGGTTGCGGTGGCACTCGCGGAAAGCCTCGCCGTCAGCCCGCGTCCGTTTCTGGTCGCCGTGATGATGGCGGCGAGTGCCGCCTTCGCCACCCCATTCGGCTACCAGACAAACGTCATCGTCTATCAGATGGGAGGTTATCGTTACATGGACTTCGTCCGCGTTGGCCTACCGCTCAACCTGATCACGTGCGTCGCGGCGATTCTCGCGATACAGCGTTTCTTTCCGTTCTGAGCCACAGTTGGAAACGATCCGGCTCTAGCGGTGCCTAGGCGGTTTTCGAAGGCGCCTGCAGCTCTTGGCAGTCCGTCTACGGTCTCAATTGGTGGCCGGCAGCACGCCGCCCAAGCCGAAGCCAATGTAACCGTCAAAGCAAGAGAACTGCGCCCCTTTTGATGCGCTGGTCGGCGGCCCCCCCACTGGCTCGTCAAACTAGTGCGCGAGTATCGCGGTGCGTGTGCCAGTCGGATTGGCACCCAAGGGCCGGCCGGTGCCCACTTTGCCGAAGAAAACAAAGATAGTTCGAGGCCTTGCCCCATCGGCCGGATTGCAACCATAAAGGCTGGAATGCTCATGAGGTTGCTTTGGGCCCACAAAGGACGTTTTCCATCGAATGGCTGATGCGCGACTCGCTCTCCTCATTCTCGCGCTCCCGTTTCTCGGTAGTCTGGTCGCTGCATTCCTGCCAGCGCGCGCAAGAAACTGGGCCTCGATCCTCGCCGGCGTGGTCACGCTGGGCGCCTTGGCGCTTCTGTTCGGCTTCTATCACGCCGTCTCCGACGGCATAACGGTTCGATACATCGAGCCCTGGCTCCCATCATTGGGGCTCGATTTCACATTCAGAATTACCGGATTTTCTTGGCTCTTTGCTCTTCTGATCCTTGGGATCGGTGCCCTCGTGGTACTCTATGCCCGTTATTACATGTCACCAAAGGATCCGGTGCCGCGCTTTTTCTCGTTCTTGCTGGCATTCATGGGGTCCATGCTCGGCATTGTACTGTCGGGCAATCTCCTCCAGATCGTGTTTTTTTGGGAGCTGACAAGCCTCTTTTCGTTTTTGCTGATCGGCTATTGGCATCATAATCAGAGTGCGCGCGATGGCGCGCGAATGGCGCTGATCACGACTGCCGCCGGCGGAGTGTGCCTGCTTATCGGCTTCCTGCTGCTTGGTCGGATCGTTGGCAGTTACGATCTCGACAAGGTACTGTTGGCCGGCGATCTGATCCGTACCCACGATCTCTACCTGCCCACACTGATCCTGGTTTTGATCGGCGCCTTCACCAAGAGCGCACAGTTTCCCTTCCATTTCTGGCTGCCGCACGCGATGTCGGCTCCCACCCCTGTGTCGGCCTATCTCCACTCGGCGACGATGGTGAAAGCCGGCATCTATGTGCTGATCCTACTCTGGCCAGTCCTTGCCGGAACCGGGACCTGGTATCTGATCGTCACGACCGCGGGACTGACGACTTTGCTCGTCGGCGCTTGGGCTGCGATCTTCCAGCACGATCTGAAAGGCCTCCTGGCTTATTCGACGATCAGCCATCTCGGGCTCATTACCCTGCTGCTGGGGCTTGGCAGTCAGCTCGCAGCCGTTGCTGCGATCTTCCACACCGTGAACCATGCAACTTTCAAAGCGTCGCTCTTCATGGCTGCAGGGATTATTGATCACGAGACGGGAACCCGCGACCTTCGGAAGCTGAGCGGGCTCGTCCATTACATGCCTGTAACCGCAACGCTGGCGATGGTAGCGGCCGCGGCCATGGCCGGGGTGCCTCTGCTCAATGGTTTTCTCTCGAAGGAGATGTTCCTGGCCGAGGCGCTCGAGGCGCACAGCGGCACATTCCTCGACTGGGCGTTGCCAATGCTCGCAACACTGGCAAGCATGTTCAGTGTCTTCTATTCCCTACGCTTCATCCATCAGGCCTTCTTCGGCCCTCCGCCTACCGAGCTTCCCCGCACGCCGCATGAGGCGCCCCACTGGATGCGTTTGCCGGTCGAGATTCTTGTGCTCTTGTGCATTCTCGTCGGAACGATCCCGGCCCTGACGATAGGTCCCTTCCTCGACATGGCGGTGCAATCTGTGCTGGGCAGCAGGACGCCCGCCTATAGCCTGGCCGTCTGGCACGGCTTCACTTTGCCTCTGCTCATGAGCACGATAGCGCTCGTCGGAGGAGTAACCTTCTACCGGCTCTTTGGTGGTCGCCTCAACACCATGACCAGTCCCCCCATCATTGGCCGGCTGAAGGGCAGACGAACGTTCGAGGTTGTGCTCGCAGCCCTCATCGATGGAGCGCGTGCTGCCTATCGACTGGTGAGTACAAGCCGACAACAGGTCCAGTTGCGCCTTCTGGTCGTCACCGCGATCGCAGCAGGCGGCCTGCCCCTTCTTTCGCTTGGTTATAGCTTCGGCACGCTCGGCCCCACCCTACTCGATCCGGTCTTCGCCGTGCTCTGGCTGCTGGGCAGCGCGGCGGCGATCGGCGCGGCCATTCAAGCCAAATTCCACCGCCTCGCCGCGCTCGCCATGGTAGGGGTCGCCGGTCTTTCGACCTGCATCAGCTTTATCTGGTTGTCAGCTCCTGATCTTGGCCTCACCCAACTGCTTGTGGAGATCGTGACGCTGGTCTTGCTGTTGCTGGGATTGCGGTGGCTGCCTCAGCGGTTCCCAGAGTTCTGGCGTGACGATCAGGTCCCTTTCAAGGTGCGCGTCCGCCGCAGCGGCGACCTAGTACTGGCCGTGATGGGCGGCGTCGGCGTGGCGGCAATCGCTTACGCGATCATGACTCGCCCTGCACCGAGCGGTATTTCGGACTTCTTCATGCAGCGGGCTTATCCGAGCGGTGGCGGGACCAATGTTGTCAATGTGATTTTGGTCGATTTTCGAAGCTTCGATACGCTGGGCGAGATAACGGTGCTGGCCATCGTAGCGTTGACGGTGTTCACGCTCTTGCGGCGGTTCCGCCCTGCCGCCGAGAGCATCGAATTACCCGACCAGCAGAAGGTGCAGAATGCCTTCGATGACGCCCATGACGACAATGCGTTTGGGGATACCGCCGAACACTATTTGCTTGTGCCGCGAGTCATTATGGAATGGCTATTTCCGTTCATATTGACCTGCGCGCTCTACCTCCTGGCCCGTGGCCACAATCTTCCTGGTGGCGGCTTCGCGGGCGGGGTTACGGCATCGATTGCAATCATCCTGCTCTACATGGCCAACGGAACTCGATCGGTTGAGGCAAGGCTTCATGTGCAACCGGTTCGCTGGATCGCTGCCGGACTTTTGTGCGCAGCTGCGACCGGCGCGGCCGCTTGGTTATTCGGCTACCCTTACCTGACGACGCACTCCAGCTATCTCGATCTGCCAATCATCGGCGAGATCCCCATCGCCAGTGCTCTGCTGTTCGACATCGGGGTCTTCGCTGTGGTGGTGGGTACGACCGTTCTGATCCTTATCGCGCTCGCGCACCAATCCATCCGCACGCCAGCGGCACGCCGATCGGCGACAAGCTCTCCGGTTGACAGCGACAGCCAGGAGAGGTCCGCCTGATGGAGGTCGTGCTCGCACTTGCCATTGGCTTCCTGACGGCCTCCGGGCTCTGGCTCCTCTTCCGGCCCCGCACCTTCCAGGTCGTGCTGGGCCTCTCGCTCCTCTCCTACGCGGTTAACCTGTTTATCGTCGCAGCCGGTCGGTTGCGTATGGACGCACCGCCGATCGTCGGCAAGGAGGTCGCCGACCCCGCGCTCTACGCGGACCCTGTCCCCCAGGCTCTCGTTCTGACGGCGATTGTCATCTCCTTTGCGACGACGGCGCTTCTCCTGGTTGTCCTGCTCGCCTCACGAGGCCTGACCGGAACAGACCATGTAGACGGCGAGGAGGACGATCAATGACAGGCTGGATGCAGCATTTCATCATCGCCCCGATCGTCTTGCCAATGGCGGTCAGCGCCGTCATGCTTGCATTCAACGAGCGGCGGCGGGCGTTGAAGCGGGTGCTCAGTCTGACCACCATGGCCGGGCTGGTCGTCATTGCAGCCTTGCTTCTGTGGCAGGCCGACGGTCGCCTCGCTATCGGTGACACCGGTCCTGCAGGAGCCTATCTTCTCGGCAACTGGCCTGCTCCCTTCGGAATAGTGCTGGTCGCGGATCGGCTTGCAGCCCTGATGTTGCTCGTCACGAGCGTACTCGGGTTCACTGCGTTATTCTATGCCTTGGCGCGCTGGGACCGCTCGGGGCCGAGGTTTCACGTGCTGTTCTTGCTACTGGTGGCCGGAGTGAACGGTGCCTTCCTCACCGGCGATATCTTCAACCTCTTCGTTTTCTTCGAGGTTCTGCTGGCGGCCTCCTATGGTCTCATCCTGCATGGCTCGGGCGCGGAACGGACGAAGGCGAGCCTTCATTACATCACTATCAACATCGCAACATCGCTACTCTTCCTGATCGGGGTGGCAATAATCTACGCTGTGACTGGTACACTCAACATGGCTGATCTCGCGTCGCGGATCCCGATGGTGCCGGCCAGTGATCTGATGCTGCTGGAAGCCGGTGCCGCGATCCTTGGCGTCGCGTTTCTCGTCAAGTCGGGTATTTGGCCCCTCAGTTTCTGGCTGCCGCGCACCTATGCCGCGGCGGCACCGCCAGTCGCGGCCATCTTCGCAATCATGACCAAGGTCGGCATCTATATCGTCCTGCGCCTGACTTCGCTGATGTTTGACGACACATCGGGCGACGCAGCGGGGTTCGCCGACCAATGGTTGATCTGGGCAGGTTTCGCGACAATGCTATTCGGCACGCTGGGTATCCTTGCGACCCGCTCACTTACACACGTCGCAGGTCATTACGTGCTGGTCTCTTCGGGGACGCTGCTGGCGGCTATCGGCCTGGGTGGCCAGGCTTTGACCGCAGCACTGCTGTTCTACCTCGTGAGTTCGACCCTCGCGGTGGGCGCGCTTTACTTGATCATCGAGCCCGTTGAACGCAACGCGGACGAGGAAGACATCATCGCGGGTATCGCCGAACCGGTGTTCGACGACGAATATACCGGCGCGGTGGTGGGGGAAGAAACCGAAATCGGCGTGGTCATTCCTGGCACTATCGCGATCCTGGGCGGCGGATTCATCTTCTGCACGCTCCTCCTTGCCGGACTGCCGCCCCTGTCGGGCTTCATCGCGAAATTCGCGATCATCGATGCCCTGTTCGATGACGTCATCATCGAACCTGCCGCATGGATCCTCATCGCTCTCATCATCCTTTCCGGCCTGGCCACGCTAATAGCCATGACCCGGGCCGGCATCGATCTGCTGTGGACACCCGGAGAGGATTCTCCGGCTCGACTGAGTGTGATCGAAGTCGCGCCCATCGGTGTCCTGCTCGCCGCTTGCCTGGCGTTGATGGTGGGAGCCGGGCCCCTGTATCGCTACATGGAGGCCACCGCTGCAGCACTCGCCGACCGCTCAAGCTATATCGATATCGTCCGCTCCGCCCCGCGCGCCGGCGAGGACCCATCGTGAAGCGCCTGTTACCATTTCCCCTGCTTGCAACCGCGATCTTCGGCATGTGGGTGCTGCTGACCGGATTCTCGCTTGGTCATATTCTGCTCGGAGCGGTGATCGCGATCCTGCTCTCGCGCGTCATGCTGCCCCTCGCGCCCGCACGGCCGCGTATCCGGTTTGGCAAGGCCCTGATGAAGCTCACCGCCATCGTTTTTGCGGACATTGTGAGGTCGAATATCGCCGTAGCCCGTATCGTCCTTTTTCGACCGTCCGAACGGAAGTCCGGCTTCATCCGTCTGCCGATCGAGCTAGATAACCCTTATGCGCTGGCCACACTTGCGATCATCATCACCGCGACACCGGGCACCTTGTGGCTGCAGCACGAAGCCCACAACAAGATCGTGTTGATCCACGTCCTCGATCTGGTGGACGAAGCGCAATGGATCGAGCTCATCAAGAACCGCTACGAGACGCTTCTGACGGAGATATTCGGTTGAACACGTTGATCCTGGCTCTGGCCATTACCGCGGCGCAGATCATCCTCGGCCTCGCCATGGGCTGCGCAGCTTTTCGAGTGATGCGCGGGCCGCGAGCGCAGGACAGGGTTCTGGGACTCGATGCGCTCTACCTCGCAGGGATGCTCCTGCTTCTCACCTATGGCATACAGACCGGCCGAACGCTGTTTTTCGAAGGGGCCCTTGTCATTGCACTTCTGGGTTTCGCAGGAACGGTGGCTTTCGCCAAGTTTCTCATGCGCGGAGAAGTAATCGAATGATCCAAGCGCCCGAACTTCCGCTCTGGGCCGCGCTCATAGTCGGGATATTCGTGCTTTTAGGTGCGCTGATTACCTTGGTGGGCACCTTGGGCTTGATCAGGCTGAGCAGCTTTTACGAGCGAGTTCACGCCCCCACTTTAGGTCCTACGCTGGGCACGCTTTGCATTCTGGTCGCCTCGATCACCTGCTTTTCAGTGCTGCAATCCCGGCCTGTGGTGCATGAAATCCTGATCGGCATATTCGTGACGTTGACGACGCCGGTTACCCTCATGCTCTTAGCGCGAGCCGCATTGTATCGGGACCGCAGGGCAGGCGAGACCGATGTTCCGAAAGAATAGCGTCCCGCTCCTCCGTGTGCTCACGAGCGGTTTGGCCGATACGACGATAGAAGGGGCATCATCTCACGAAACGAGCGGCGCCGTTGCATCGACCGATTCTGTAATGCGCACGCTCTTGAGTATCGGGCTTCCTTACCCCGCGCTACCCGCCCGGTTCTGGATCGTAACCGATGCTCTCAGGCCACAGCGATCCAGGGCATGAGTTCGCCGACGCTGTTGGCGGGATGACCGTTGGCGAGCTTGGTGAGCGTGTCGGTCATCCATGCGTGCGGATTGATGCCGGCGATCTT
>JBHSCB010000030.1:0-44799 GCA_042650965.1 Novosphingobium lubricantis
TGGCTCTATCCGACGCATCTGCGCCTCAGACAACCAGATCAGATCACTCATGGTAGCGCCTCCTCGCGCCACCATTGAATCAACCGATCCGTCTCTCCGCAAGCAATTTAATGGGTCCTGAGCCTAGAAAATTTGGACGCGGAATTTGCAGGACCGTTATCGCATTGAGACGACACTTAATAGTAAATGCAACTGGAAACCCCCGCAAAATGCGCTGTAGGCAGTTTTGTAGGTTGGCCGCACCGCTTTTAAAAAATGGCAGTTATATCAGTATTTTATGAAGGAAATTGGCGGAGAGGGTGGGATTCGAACCCACGGTACGGTTGCCCGTACACTGCATTTCGAGTGCAGCGCATTCGACCACTCTGCCACCTCTCCGCGAAGTGTCATGGGATGCAGCGAGGCATGCCCGGTCGGGAAGCGCGCCGTTAGCGCAAGGCGCGGGGCTTGCCAAGCGAAAACCTGCGGATGTCAGAGCCCCGCACCGGGTTGGCGTGAAGGTGTGTCAGCACCCTATTGCAGGCCCCCGGTTGCCAGTGCTTGTTTGCAACGCCGTCCAGACCTATATCCGTTGCATGGATCGAGCGAGTTTCTTTTCGCCACAGGCCGGACGCGATATTTCGGCCCCTCCCGTGTCATCGGCACACTTTTCGATCGGGGATGTCGTGCGGCACCGCATGTTCGGCTTCCGCGGCGTGGTGTTCGACATAGACCCGGTCTTCGCCAATTCCGAAGACTGGTACGAAGCCATTCCCGAAGACATCCGGCCCGCGCGGGAACAGCCGTTCTACCACCTCCTCGCCGAAAACGACGACAGCAGCTACGTTGCCTATGTCAGCCAGCAGAACCTGCTAGGCGATGCCGAGGCAGGACCGGTGGATCACCCCTCGCTGGACGAGATGTTCGAAGGCTTTCGCAACGGCCGCTACCGCCTCCGCCGCAGCCTCTCGCACTGAGAGCGCAGCGGGGCGGAAACCCCCAGCGTCAGGATTTGATCTTCCAGCCGGAGCGGAGCACGGCATAGAGCACAACGCCGACCACGAGGTTCAGCACGCCAAGGCCAATTGCCCCGTGAAGAACCGCGAGATTTGTGTCCCCGATGTCGCTCTTGCCCAAAAAGCCGAAGCGAAAGCCGGAAATCACATAGAAAACCGGGTTCATGCGGCTGACAGTCTGGAAGGCAGGGGCAAGGTTGTCGATCACATAGAACGTGCCCGACAGCATCGACAGCGGCGTGATGACGAAGTTGGTGACCGCCGCGTTATGATCGAACTTTTCCGACCAGATCGAGGTCAGGACGCCAATCAGCGAAAACAGCACCGCCCCCATCAGGCCGAACCACAGCACCGCCCACAGGTGCGCCACCGAAAGATCGACACCCGGCCACAGCGCCATCGCCGCGACAAGCGCCAGTCCGACGAGAATGGCGCGTGTCACTGCTGCACCGACCAGTGCCGCCATCAGTTCGGCAGTGCTGATCGGTGGCATCAGGTAGTCGATGATCGTGCCCTGGATCTTGCCCCCCAGCAGGCCGAAGCTGGCGTTGGCAAAGGCATTGTTGATCATGCCCATCGCAATCAGGCCCGGCGCGACGAAGCTGGCAAAGTTGACGCCGAGTACAGTGCGCCCGCCGCCGCCCAGCGCCAGCGTGAAGATCATCAGATAAAGCAGCGTCGTTACCGCGGGCGCCCAGATCGTCTGTGTCTGCACCTTGAAGAAGCGGCGCACTTCCTTCATATAGAGGGTCCACAGCCCCAGCCGGTTGAAGGTGCGGAATACCGGTTGTCCCGGTGGGGTGAATGTTCCGGCGCTGCGGGTAACGGCCCCATTGCGGGGTAGCTGTTGATCGGCCATGGCCATCGCGGTATCGCGCTGGCGCGTCGAAGGCAAGTTTTGACCGGCCGGGCATCGGCTGAATGAAGGACGTTTCAAGGCATGAGCTGGACCGAAGAGCGGATCGAAAAGCTGACCAAGATGTGGGAAGGCGGCTCCACGGCCAGCCAGATCGCGGAAGAACTCGGCGGGGTCAGCCGCAATGCCGTGATCGGCAAGGCGCATCGCCTCGGTCTTAAGGCGCGCCCGTCCCCGGTGAAGGCCAATGAAAAGGTGGCCGACCCTGCCGCGTCAAAGCCTGCTGAAAAGGCCGCCGAACGGCCTGCCGAAAAGGCCGAGGCTTCCCCCGCGCCCGCGCCACGGACAGCGCGCCCCGCCGCGGCGGCTGACCCGGAACCGCGCGCCGCAGCCCCGCGTCCTGCACCTGCCGCACCGCGCGCGCCCGCAGCAGCCCCGGAAGTACGTTCGGCTTCAGCGGCCGATGGCGAAGCTGTCGATGCACCTGCTGCCAAGCCGCAGCCGCGCATCGTTTCGGTCGGCCCCGGCGGCTTCCTGCGCCAGGGTCCGGGCGATCAGCAGGCGCCGATCCCGCCCGCGCCGCCGCGCCGTCTGGTTCCCGCCCGGCCCAGCCCGGAGATTGCCGACAAAACCAGCCTGCTCGATCTGAACGACCGCATCTGCCGCTGGCCGATGGGCCACCCCGGCGAGCCGGACTTCCACTTCTGCGGTGAAAAGGTGAACCCCGGTTTCCCCTATTGCGTGGAACATTGCGGCCGGGCCTATCAGGCGCAATTGCCGCGCGGGCATCGCCGCCCGCCCCCGCCGATGCCGTTCGGCGGGCCGCGCGTGCGCTGAACCTTTTGCCGTACCCTGTCGCACCCGGTCGGGACCGCATCCGCAACAACACGTAGCGGGGCGTTTCTGCCGGGTGACGTGGTTAATAACCGCGGAACAGTGCCGTCCTGCCATGCATGACACATGATCCCTCTCCGCGCGGCTCGCGCTCACGCCTTCTGCAATGGCTTGGTATCGCGGGCGACGCGGAACCGCAGGATGAGGCGCCTGCGCCGGATATCGCCAGCTTCCGCGATCCCACTGCGCGTGAGATATGGCTCCCGGCCAAACGCCGTCTGCTGGGGAAAGTAGCCGATTTCCTGATCGACCACGATCTGGAAGTGATGCCGTGGACGCTCGAAATCGCCTACGACTGCGTCACTGGCGCAAACCCCCGCCTGTCCCAGGCAATCCTTGAACGCACCGAGGCAGGCTTGCCGGTCACCTTGCAGTGGCTGGAGGAAATGAACCGCCAGGATGAAGGTGACAGCAGCGCCCAGATGCTGGCGGCGCTGATGGCCCGGCTGGAGGAAAGCCTTGAGGACTTTTCCCACACGACGAGTTCGGCGCGCACCGCAACCAGCGAATATGGCGCGGCACTGCAACAGCATGTCGACGAACTGGAACAGGTCAGCAAGGCGGGCGTGGTGATAACCGAACTGGCGGGGCTTGCCCGCGCCATGATCAACCGCACCCGCGAAGTGGAAGAGAACCTCAACCAGTCCGAACAGCGCGCGCTCGATCTGCAGAAGAACCTTGAGGAAGCCCGCCGCGTGGCCGACGAGGATCACCTGACCGGCCTGCCCAACCGCCGTGCCTTCGAAGCCCTGCTCGAACGCGAATACGCCGCCGCGGGTGCCGCTGGCGAACCGCTGTGCGTGGCCTTTTGCGATATCGACCACTTCAAGCGGATCAACGACACGCACGGCCACGCAGCGGGCGATCGCGTGCTCAAGGTCGTAGCCGATACGCTCAGCCGCATTGCCAATGCACGCTGCTACGTGGCCCGCCACGGCGGCGAGGAGTTCGCCATCCTGTTTCGCGCGATGACGCCGAAAAAGGCATGGAAGCAGCTTGATGCCGCGCGTGAGGAGCTGTCGGAACGACGCCTGGTCAACCGTGCCACCGACATGCCCTTTGGCCGGATCACCTTTTCCGGGGGCATTGCCGATGCCTTTGCCTACAAGACCACCAGCGATGCACTGCGCGCGGCGGACGAGGCGCTCTATGCCGCCAAGCAGGCCGGGCGCAACCAGGTGCTTCTGGCCGGAGAGCAGCCCTCCCCGCTCAGCGATGCGGCCTGAGGGACACGCTTTCACCCGATCTTAAGCCAAAACGACCATCCATGGCGCATGGGCCAGACCGGGAAAGTACGCTCCATCCACTACCTGCGCGCCATCGCCGCCGCGATGGTGGTCGTGGTGCACATCTACAATTACGGCCTTGTCACCGGCTATGCGGCCAATCCGGTGTACTGGATGAAGCACGGGGTTTCGATATTCTTCGTGATATCGGGTTTCGTCATGGTCGTATCGACCCGCGAATGGGCAGGTAACGGGCGCGATTTCCTGCGCCGCCGCCTGATCCGCATCGTGCCGCTGTACTGGTTGGCCACGCTGGCGCTGTTTGCCTTCGGGCTGACCCAGCCGGGCGATTTCGACCGCCTTCTGCCCTCGCTGCTGCTGGTGCCGACTCTGGCTAACCAAGCGCGCGACGTTACCTCGCCCGTGCTGGAAGTGGGCTGGACGCTGTGCCTCGAAATGGCGTTCTACACGCTGTTTGCCGCAGCCATGATCCTGCCACGCAAGACCGCGATCCTTGGCACCGCCGCAGTGCTGTGCCTGACCGGGGTGCTGGCGCAAACCTTCCCCGGAACGCCGTGGACACGGTTCTATCTGTCGCCGCTGATCGCGGAGTTTGGCGGCGGGATGGTCATTGCGTGGTTCGGTCTGCGCGCGCCCGGATGGGTCTGTCCGCTGGGGTTCCTCGCGCTCGCAACGCTGGGTGATGCCGGACTGGGCCACACGCTTGGCGTATCCGTTCCGGCGCTGATGATCGTTGCCGGGGCGCGCGGGCTTGATGGCAGGCTACCCGCCATTCCCGTGCTCGATCGCATGGGCGATGCATCCTACGCGACCTACCTGTGGCACCTTCACGCGATGAATCTTGTGATCGTGCCCTTGCTGGGTGCCGCCGCACCTGAGCTTGTCGTAGTGCCCGCAACCCTGCTCGTGGCCTTGCTGGTTGGCGATCTGGTGCACCGCCGCATCGAAGCGCCGCTGACCGGCTGGCTGGCGCGTTTCAGCCGCAGGCAGCCGCCCCTGCTTGCCCCGGCATAAGGCCACCGCACCCATCCCGCCGCGCTGAAAAGGAAAAGGCCCCGCCGTGCAGCGGGGCCTTTCCGTTTGATGTGCCTCTGGCGAAACCGCCTCAGTCGTCGGACTTGAGGAACGCCGGCATGTGATCGGGCGCCGGAGCATCGTCGCGGTCACGGCGCGGACGATCCCCGCCTTCGCGGCGCGGACCGCGATCGCCACGGCCTTCGCCGTCACGGCGCGGGCCACGATCGCCGGAACGCGGACCACGACGGTCGCCACGATCACCCCGGTCGGCGCGCGGCTCGCGCGGCGGGCGGGTATCTTCCAGTTCAGCGCCGGTTTCCTGGTCGACGACGCGCATGGACAGGCGGACCTTGCCACGCGGGTCGATTTCAAGAACCTTGACCTTCACGGCCTGGCCTTCCTTGACCACATCGGTCGGCTTTTCGACGCGCTCGTTCTTCATTTCGGAGACGTGGACCAGACCGTCCTTGCCACCCATGAAGTTCACGAAAGCGCCGAAATCGACGATGTTGACGACCTTGCCATCATAGATCTTGCCGACTTCGGCTTCCTCGACGATGCCGAGGATCCATGCCTTGGCCGCTTCGATCTGCGCATTGTCGGACGAAGAGATCTTGATCAGACCTTCGTCGTCGATGTCGACCTTGGCGCCGGTCGTCGCCACGATTTCGCGGATGACCTTGCCGCCGGTGCCGATGATGTCACGGATCTTCGACTTGTCGATCGTGATCGTCTCGATACGCGGAGCGTGAGCCGAAAGTTCGGTCCGCGCGCTCGACAGGGCCTTGGTCATCTCGGCCAGGATGTGCGCCCGGCCTTCCTTGGCCTGGCTCAGCGCCTGGGCCATGATCTCGCGCGTGATGCCCGCGATCTTGATGTCCATCTGCATCGTGGTGATGCCAGCTTCGGTGCCCGCAACCTTGAAGTCCATGTCGCCCAGGTGATCTTCATCGCCCAGAATGTCGGACAGCACGGCGAACTCGTCACCTTCCAGGATCAGGCCCATGGCGATGCCCGAAACCGGACGCTCGATCGGAACGCCCGCGTCCATCATCGAAAGGCAGCCGCCGCACACCGTAGCCATCGACGACGAGCCGTTGGACTCGGTAATGTCGGACAGGACGCGGATGGTATAGGGGAAGTCTTCCTTCGACGGCAGCACCGGGTGCAGCGCACGCCACGCCAGCTTGCCATGGCCGACTTCACGACGGCCCGGCGCGCCAAAGCGGCCCACTTCGCCGACCGAATAGGGCGGGAAGTTGTAGTGCAGCATGAACCGCTGGTACGAAAGGCCATCCAGCCCGTCGATCATCTGTTCCGCATCCTTGGTGCCAAGGGTAGTGGTGCAGATGGCCTGCGTTTCACCGCGCGTGAACAGCGACGAACCGTGCGTGCGCGGCAGGAAGCCGACGATCGCCTCGATCGGGCGAACCTGCGAGGTGGTGCGACCGTCGATGCGCTGGCCGTCCTTGAGGATGGCGGTGCGCACGATGTCCGCCTCGACCTTCTTCATGGTCTTGATGGCGACCATCTGGGTCTGCGGGGTTTCGTCCGCGAAAGCAGCCTTAGCCTTGGCGCGCGCTTCGTTGAGCGCGGCCGAGCGGGCCGACTTGTCGGTCAGCTTGTAGGCGGCGGCAACATCGGCGCCGATGATGTCCTTGAGCTTCTTCTTGATGTCGGCGGTGTTGTCCGACAGGTCGATGTCCCAGGGATCCTTGGCGGCCTTTTCGGCGAGCTGGATGATTGCGCCGACGACCTTGCGGATTTCGTCATGGGCAAACATCACCGCGCCGAGCATTTCGTCCTCGGTCAGTTCCTTGGCTTCGGATTCTACCATCATCACGGCGGAATCGGTTGCCGCAACGACGAGATCGAGGCGGCCTTCGGCAACCTGGCTCATCGACGGGTTGAGCTGGTATTCGCCGTCCTTGAAGCCGACGCGTGCAGCGCCGATCGGGCCCATGAAGGGGACGCCCGAAATGGTCAGCGCAGCCGATGCAGCGATCATCGCCACGATATCGGGTTCGGTTTCACCGTCATAGCTCAGAACCTGAGCGATCACGTTGATTTCGTTGTAGAAACCTTCCGGGAACAGCGGACGCACCGGGCGGTCGATCAGGCGGGAAACCAGCGTTTCCTTTTCCGTCGCGCCGCGTTCGCGCTTGAAGAAGCCACCCGGAATACGACCGGCGGCAGAAAACTTTTCCTGATAGTGGACGGTCAGCGGGAAGAAGTCCTGCCCTTCCTTGACCGACTTGGCGGCGGTAACCGCGCACAGGACAACGGTTTCGCCATACGTGGCGAGGACCGCACCATCGGCCTGACGGGCGATGCGGCCGGTTTCGAGGGTGAGGGTCTTTCCGCCCCACTCCAGCGATACGGTTTTGACGTCGAACATTGCATTTCCTTCAGCCCGCAGCCCTATTGCATGCGGGTTTTTGCTGCCGGGGATTCCGTCCCGGTCCGGTGTGGGGCCTTGTATCGTGCCCCGAAGGGGTTCCACCGAATTGTGGAACCGCCCGCTTCATCTGCGCATCCCGGACCCTGAATGGCGCCAGATGCGCCGGTGCGGGGTGCCCAGAAAGCAAAAGCGGCCCGCTAGGGGCCGCTCCGCTGGGTTACTTGCGAAGACCGAGCTTCTGGATGAGAGCATTGTACCGCTCGACATCCTTCTTCTTCAGGTAGTCAAGCAGCGAACGGCGCTTGTTGACCATCATCAGCAGGCCACGACGCGAGTGGTTGTCCTTGTGGTGGGACTTGAAATGCTCGGTCAGGGTCTTGATGCGGCTGGTCAGGATCGCAACCTGGACTTCCGGCGAACCGGTGTCGCCTTCGGCGCGGGCGTTGTCCTGAATGACTTCCTGCTTCTTTTCTGCGGTAATCGACATGCTATTCACTCCGCGACATCGCTGATGTTGAAGCCCCGGACCACGCTCAGGCTACCGCCTGAAAGCTCCACCAGTGCGACCGGAACAGTGCCGTGTCGCGCCCAGTACAGCCCGTCATCGAAGGGCAATCCCGGCAGAACGCGGCCCTGACGGACCGCCCCTGCCTGCTGGGGATCAAGATCGAGAGCCGGGATGTCGACCAGCCCTGCCTCCAGCGGCAAGATTACGTTCTTGAGGTCTGCGCCCTTACCCACATCGTTCAGTTTGTCCAGCGAAATCGCCTCGGTCAGCGCGAATGGCCCGGCGCGCAGGCGGCGCAGCATCGTGACATGCCCGACCGTGCCGAGCGCGCAGGCAATATCGCGCGCCAGGCTGCGGATATAAGTGCCCTTTGAAACATGGGCGGTAAACGTCGCTGCCACCACTCCGGCCCCGTCCGTTTCGATGCCGTCGAGCGTCAGTGCATGAATGGTGACGCTGCGAGATTTGAGCGCCACGGCCGTTCCGGCCCGCGCCAGATCGTAGGCGCGCTGACCATCGACCATCAGCGCGGAGTAGGCTGGTGGCACCTGTTCCAGAACGCCCTGAAACGTACCTGAAACGCCCCTGACGTGCTCTGGCGCAGGCCGCACGGGGCTTTCGGCCACAATTTTGCCCTCCAGATCGAGGGTATCGGTCTGCACGCCGAAGCAGACGGTGAACGCATAGACCTTGCTTGCGTCAAGCATCCGCCCGGCCAGCTTCGTCGCCTCGCCAAGGGCAATCGGCAGCACCCCGGTGGCCAGGGGATCGAGCGTGCCGCCGTGCCCGACCTTCACCTTGCCATAGCCCGCCTCGCGCAGGTTGCGCTTTACCGCGCCAACGCCTTGCGTCGATCCCAGGCCCAGCGGCTTGTCGAGAATGATCCAGCCATCGACCACGGCGGTCACATCGGCTCCGGTCCGGCAACCGCACCGGCAATCGCGGCAAGGTGGTCGAGCGCCCATTGCACCGGCGGGCCGATCAGGCGTTCGACCAGATGCAGATCCGGCACGAAATAGGGCAGGATGACCAGCACCGCGAAGACGATGATCAGGCCGAACGGTTCCAGCCGGGCGTAAAGGCCCGCCAGCGGTGCAGGCAGCGCGCCCATGACGATCCGCGATCCATCGAACGGCGGGATCGGCAGGAGGTTGAACATGCCGAGGAAAATATTGATCATCAGGAAGTTGCGCAGATTTTCCGCCACAAAGCGGATGCCCAGCCCCGGCTCCGTGCCGAGATCCGCCCCGCGCACGAGCAGGCCCAGCAGCACCGCGCCAACGATCGCCAGCACGAAATTGGTGACCGGCCCCGCCGCGGCGACAAGCATCATCCCGACCCGCGGGTTGCGCAGCCGCCGGAAATCCACCGGCACCGGCTTGGCCCAGCCGAACACCGGCGCGCCGCTCAGCTTTAGCAGGCCGGGCAGGATGATCGTGCCGAACGGATCGACATGGCGCAGCGGGTTGAGGCTGAGCCGGTTCATGTCCGACGCGGTCGGATCGCCCAGCGCCCGCGCCGTCCAGCCATGGGCCACTTCGTGGAACACGATGGCAAAGATCATCGGGATCGCCACGGTTGCGATCGCCCATACGATACTGTCGGGGTTCATCGTCCCATCGCCTCGGTGAAGTGTCTGCGGCACAGCGCCACATAGCGATCGTTGCCGCCGATCTCGGTCTGGTTGCCCGCCTGGACCGCGCCGCCACCGGCATCGACCCGCAGGTTCATGGTCGCCTTGCGGCCGCAGTGGCAGACCGCCTTCAGTTCGACCAGTGAATCCGCAATGCCCAGCAGCGCCGCCGCGCCTTCGAACAGTTCGCCCCGGAAATCGGTGCGCAGGCCATAGCACAGCACCGGAATCCCGGCCTCGTCGGCCAGCCGGGCAAGCTGCCAGACCTGAGGCCCGGTCAGGAACTGCGCTTCATCGACCAGCACGCACGACAGGGGCTGGACCACATGGGCATCCATCACCCGCCGCCACAGGTCGGTTGCGGCATCGAAGCGGTGCGCATCGGCATGCAGCCCGATGCGGCTTTCGATCGCGCGCTCCCCGCCGCGATCATCAAGCGATGCGGTCCACAGCATGGTCGCCATGCCGCGCTCGCGGTAGTTGAAGTCCGCTTGCAGCAGGTTCGTCGATTTGCCCGCATTCATGCTGGCATAATAGAAATAGAGCTTGGCCATGGCGCGCCCGCCGTCAGTCGTCTGCGCCGCCGGAGTCCAGATCGCGCCGGACCCTGGGATCGGCAAGCAGGCTGTCGATCCGGCTGGCCACGTCGAAGCTTTCATCGGGCACGAACTTGACCTTGGCGGCATATTTCAGGCCAAGCCGCTGCGCCACTTCGCGCTGGAAATAGGCAGTGTTGGTTCGCAGCGCCTTGAGCACCAGTTCCTCGTCCTCACCCAGCAGTGCCTTGACGAAGACCGTGGCGTGACGAAGGTCGGGCGACATGCGCACTTCGGTGACCGACACGGTATGCGCATTCAGCACCGCGTCGTGCACTTCGCCACGCATCAGCAGTTCGGACAGGATGTGTCGCACCTGTTCCCCCACCTTGAGCAGGCGGACGGAGCGGGTTTCCGGGGTAGCGGGTTGGCGGGCCAAATCTAACTCATCTTCGCAAGAATACGGGCAAGCGAGCGCACATTGCGCGCGGTGCCCCGCGTGCCGAGGCGGCGTTCGATGAAGGCGCTGGTCAGGCGGCTGTTCCCCACCCCATCGACGAAATCGATATAGAGACTGCGGTTGCCGATTGCGAGGGTTTCAGGCCCGCGCCCGGCATGGTCGGCTGCCAGTTTTGCAAACGCCGCCGGATCGGGTTGCGCCCCCAGAAACATGGTGTGCACCAGATTGTCCGCGCCGATGCCGGTAAAAGGGTTCCCCTCCACCGCTTCGGCAATCGCGGCGCGGTCGCGCACCGCCACGAAGCTTTCGATATCGAAGCGGTCGCGCAGGACGTGCGCGAACAGGTCTTCCAGCCCGTCGAGCGGGCGATCATCGTAGTCGAACAGCAAGTTCCCGCTGGCGACCACGGTTTCGATGCCGGTCAACCCTTCGCGTTCAAACGCATGGCGCAGGTCCGCCATCGTCAGACGATTGCCGCCAACGTTGATCGAACCGAACAGGGCGACATAGCGGGTCATTTGCAAGTCTCCATTCCTCCGGCGTGCCGGAGCGAATGCCATTGCGCTCCCCTCCCGTCTGTGGGACGGGCCGGGGAAGGGCTTGTCGGGTCGACCCTGCCGTCAAAAGGCCCTCCCCTGCCCCCTCCCGCAAGCAGGAGGGGGAAAGAAGGCCCGACTGCACGGGCCGCTACTCTCAAAGCGTCCGTTCGCGCATCTCGACTTCGAAGACTTCCAACTGGTCGCCAGCCTTGATGTCGTTCGTGTCCTGCAGCAGCACGCCGCATTCGAGCCCAGCGCGGACTTCGGCCACGTCGTCCTTGAAGCGACGCAGCGACGCGATGGTCGTGCGGCTGACGATGACATCGCTGCGGGTAAGACGTGCGTGCAGACCCTTGCGGATGACACCCTCGACCACGAGCAGACCTGCGGCCTTGTCCTTCTTGCCGGCGGGAAACACTTCCTTGACCTCGGCACGGCCGACGACCGTTTCGATCGCTTCCGGTCCCAGCTCGCCCGCCATTTCCGAACGGATATCGTCGGTAAGCTGGTAGATCACGTCGAAGTACTTCATCCGCACCTTGTTGCGCTCGATCAGTTCGCGCGCCTTGGCGTTGGGACGGACGTTGAAGCCCACGATCGGCGCGCCGCTGGCCTGTGCCAGATTGACGTCGCTTTCGGTAATCGCACCCACGCCCGATTGCAGGATGCGCACCTTGATCTCGTCGGTCGAGATCTTGTTGAGCGCGTTGACGATCGCTTCGACCGACCCTTGCACGTCGGCACGGACGACCAGCGGAAACTCGATCACGGTGTTCTTGGCGGCAAGCGCGGAGAACATGTTTTCAAGGCTTGCCGGTGCCTGCGCGGTGCGCTTGGCGGTGGCGCGTTCCTGGCGATAGGCGGCAACTTCGCGGGCGCGCGCTTCGCTTTCGACCACGGTCAGCGTGTCCCCCGCCATCGGCACACCGCCAAGGCCAAGCACTTCGACCGGGAGCGATGGCGCGGCTTCCTTTACCTGACGGCCCTTGTCGTCAAGCATCGCGCGAACGCGGCCCGACTGGGTGCCGACAACAAGGATATCGCCCACGCGCAGCGTACCGCGGTTGACCAGAACGGTGGCCAGTGGCCCCTTGCCCTTGTCGAGCTTGGCTTCGATCACGGTCGCTTCGGCGGCGCGGTCCGGGTTGGCGCGCAGTTCCAGCAATTCGGCCTGAAGCAGGATCTTCTCGATCAGATCGTCAAGACCGGCGCCGGTCTTGGCCGAAACTTCGACGTCCTGCACATCGCCCGACATCGCCTCGACGATCACTTCATGCTCAAGCAGGCGTTCGCGGATCTTCTGCGGGTTGAACTCCGGCTTGTCCGCCTTGGTGATCGCCACGATCATTGGCACGCCAGCAGCCTTGGTGTGGTTGATCGCCTCGATCGTCTGCGGCATCAGCCCGTCGTCGCCCGCAACCACCAGAATGACGATATCAGTCACGTTGGCGCCGCGCATGCGCATTTCGGTAAAGGCTTCGTGGCCCGGCGTATCAAGGAAGGTGACCTGATCGCCGCCCTTGGTCTTGATCTGGTACGCACCGATATGCTGCGTGATGCCACCTGCCTCGCCGCGCACCACGTCGGTGCCGCGCAGCGCGTCCAGCAGGCTGGTCTTGCCATGATCGACGTGGCCCATGATCGCCACGACCGGCGGACGCACCTTGAGCGATTCGTCGGGATCGACATCCGAGGCGGTGTCGATGTCCACGTCGCTTTCGCTGACGCGGACCAGGTTGTGGCCAAACTCGGTAACCAGCAGTTCGGCGGTGTCCTGGTCGATGGTCTGGTTGATGGTGACCATCATGCCCATCTTGAACAGCGCCTTGACCAGATCGGCGGCCTTTTCGGCCATGCGGTTGCCAAGTTCCTGCACGGTGATCGCTTCGGGCACGACCACGTCGCGGACCTGCTTTTCACGCGGCTGGGATTGCCCGGCAAAGTGCGCACGACGTTCCTTTTCACGCGCACGCTTGAGCGCGGCGAGGCTGCGCGCACGCGCGCCTTCATCGTCGTTCAGCGCGCGGGTCACGGTCAGCTTGCCGCCACGGCGGTCTTCCGCCTTGCGGTCGGGCTTTCCGGTCGATGGCTTCTTGGCCGCAGGTTCCGGGCGCTTGGCCGGTGCGGTGGAGGCGACCGGCGTGAAGCGGCGCGGCGCGGGCGTTGCGACAGGCGCTTCGGCCGCAGGTTCCGCCGCTTGCGCAGCAGGCTCGGCGACACTGGCCGTTTCGGCTTCGGGCGCTGCGGCCTGAACCGGCGCGGGCGTGGCATCGGCGGCGGGGGCCTTGGCCTCTACCGGCTGCGGTGCAGGTTCCGGGGTGGCGGCAACGTCTTCGGCGCGCGCCTTTTCCTCGGCACGGCGACGCTCTTCCTCGATCGCACGCAGGCGCTCTTCCTGCTCACGGCGGTTGGCGGCTTCCAGCGCGGCAAGACGGGCCTCTTCGGCTTCGCGCAACAGGCGGGCCTGCATCTCCTGCCGGGTTTCGCGGCTGGCCGAGGGTGGCGGCGGAGGCGGCGGGGGCGGGGGCGGCGGGGCGACCGGAGTCGGCTCAGGCGCAGCCGCGGGCGCGGCGGTGGGCGCAGCATCGCCGGGGCGGCCCATCAGCTTGCGCCGCTTGACCTCGACCACCACCTTGTTGGTGCGGCCATGGCTGAAGGTCTGCTTGACCTCGCCCGCCTCTACCGCGGTCTTCAGGCCCAGTGGCCTGCGGCCCAAGGTCGGCTTCTTGTCGCTATCGCTCATCGAACTCATTCGCCCTTCGTATCAATATCGTCGTTTGCCGCCGCGCCCTGGGACTGGCCCTGGGCGTGATCGGCGGCATCATCGGTCTGTTGCCCGATAAAAAACATCAGACGCTGCAACAGCGATGCCACGCGCTGTGCTGCGGCGGCATCGGTCAGGCCAAGGTGAACGACGTTGTCGCGGCCCAATGCCACAGACAGCGCCGCCCGGTCCAGCGGCAAGATGACACCTTTCAATCCCGTGCCTTCGGCCCCTTCGCCCACGCGCCATGCCTGGGCAAGCTTGTTGGGACCATCGCTGCCGGCATCGCTGGCATGCGCAAGAAAGGTAACCGCGCCCGAACGCGCGCCTTGCGCTATCTTTTCGGTGCCCAGCAGGACGTTGCCCGAACGCAGTTCGATACCCAGACGGTCAGTCAGCGCGCGGCGCAGCGATGTTTCGATGCGCTCGGCAAGATCGGCCGGGATGGTGAGCGGCGCGCCCTTGAACGCCCGCGCCAGTGCTCCCTTAAGCTTGCCATTGGCCAGAGCTTTTTCAAGGTCTGCACGGCACGTGCCGATCCACGCCCCGCGCCCCGGCGCGCGCGCCAGCACATCGGGCAGGACATCCCCATCGGGCGAAACCGCCAGACGAATGAGATCGCCGCGCGAATCGTGCCGCCCGGTCAGGACGCATTTGCGCTCCGGCAGGGGCTTTCCTGCCGGCAGCTTGCCATCATTGTCGGAGCTTAGCGGCTCATTGCGAGGAATCCGCACGGGCGGCCTCCTCGGACTGCGGCGCGGCCGCGGTTTCCGGCTCGTCTTCGAACCAGTGCGCGCGAGCGGCCATGATGATTTCGTTGCCCTGCTCTTCGCTCAGGCCATATTCGCCCAGCACACCGCCCTTGTCCTCGGTGCGTTCCGAACGTTCCGTCCGTTCGCGCGGCTTGTCGCTGCGGCGACGCTGTTCGGCGCGCTTCTTGGCAATGAGTTCGTCGGTGGCCAGATCGGCCAGATCATCCAGGGTCTTGATCCCGGCCTTGCCCAGCGTGACCAGCATCGCTTCGGTCAGGTGCGGCAGTTCAGCCAGGGCATCTTCGACACCCAGTTCACGGCGCTGGACGCGCAGCGCCTCTTCGCGCCGTTCGATCGCTTCGAGCGCGCGGCTCTGCAATTCTTCGGCCAGCTCGTCGTCGAAACCTTCGATCGTGGCGAGTTCGGCCATTTCGATGTAGGCAACTTCCTCAAGCTCGGTGAACCCTTCGGCCACCAGAAGCTGCGAAAGCGTTTCATCGACGTCGAGCTCTTCCTCGAACATCTTGGAGCGTTCCGAGAACTCCTTCTGGCGCTTTTCGGAAGCCTCGGCCTCGGTCATGATATCGATCGCCGACCCCGTCAGCGCCGATGCCAGGCGGACGTTCTGACCGCGACGGCCGATGGCGAGCGAAAGCTGGTCATCGGGCACGACGACCTCGATCCGGCTTTCCTCCTCGTCGATCACCACGCGGCTGACAGTGGCGGGCTGGAGCGCGTTGACCACGAACGTCGCGGTATCCTCGCTCCAGGGGATGATGTCGATCTTTTCGCCCTGCAGTTCCTGCACGACAGCCTGCACGCGGCTGCCCTTCATGCCGACGCAGGCGCCGACCGGGTCGATGCTGGAATCGCGGCTGATCACGCCGATCTTGGCGCGGCTGCCGGGATCGCGCGCGGCGGCCTTGATCTCGATGATGCCATCGTAGATTTCGGGCACTTCCTGCGCGAACAGCTTCTTCATGAACTCAGGGTGCGCGCGGCTCAGGAAAATCTGCGGCCCGCGGTTCTGCCGCTCAACCTTGCTGATCCAGGCGCGCACGCGCTCACCCACACGGGGCACTTCGCGCGGGATCTGCTGATCGCGGCGGATCACGCCTTCGGCGCGGCCAAGGTTGACGATAACGTGGCCGAACTCGACCGACTTGATCACGCCGGTGATGACTTCGCCCGCACGGTCCTTGAACTCTTCGTACTGGCGGTCCCGCTCGGCATCGCGGACCTTCTGGAAGATCACCTGCTTGGCCGATTGCGCATCGATGCGGCCAAGATCCACCGGCGGCAGCGGATCGACGATGAAATCGCCAACCTTCGCGCCCGGCTGCAGCTTTTCGGCCTGCTTGAGATCGACCTGCTTGAAGTAATCCTCGACCACTTCGACCACTTCGACCACGCGCCACAGACGCAGATCGCCGGTGCGCGGATCAAGCTTGGCGCGAATGTCGTTTTCAGCGCCATAACGGTTGCGCGCCGATTTCTGGATCGCCTCTTCCATCGCCTCGATGACGATCGCCTTGTCGATCATCTTCTCGGTGGCAACAGCGTTGGCGATCGCAAGCAGTTCTGCACGATTGGCGGAAATCGCACTGGCCATGGGTCAGTCTTCCTGTTCTTCGGTGATTTCGTCCGGCTCGTTGTCCGCGCCGACCAGTTCTACGTCCGCACCGCTGGTGTCCAGCGGCCGCGAGGAGGCGATGAGCCGGTCGGTCAGGACCAGCTTGGCATATTGCACATCGGCCAGCGGAAAGGTCACGCGGCCCGATTTACGGTCGTCGAGCGTAACCACATCGCCTTCAAGACCCACCAGTTCGCCCTGCAGCGACTTGCGGTTGCCATCGACCGGAGTGAACAGCGTAAAACGCGCTTCGTGCCCTGCCCAGGCAATGTAATCCTTCACCCGCGTCAGCGGACGGTCGATTCCGGGAGACGACACTTCAAGACGGTAAGCGTCTTCGAGCAGGACTTCGCCCGCCTCTTCCAGCGCATCGAAACGGTCGGAAACACGGCGCGACAGCGCGGCGCAATCCTCGATCACCAACTGGCCGGTTTCAGGCCGTTCAGCCATGATCTGGAGCGTATGCTCCTCATCCCCGATCTCGCCGCCCTTGAAATAGCGCACGCGCACGAGATCGAAGCCGAGGGCATTGGCCTCAGGCTCCACAATCTCGGTAATCCGCGCGATATCAGCCATGCACTCTCCAATGGTGCGCCACCATCGCCATGCGGATGGGGCGTACAAATGCCGACAGATGCAAAAGCGGGTGCCTGCCGGAACCGGTTGGTCCCAGCCAGACTTTGCTTTCACAATGTCGGGATGAGTGGCGAATTAGGCGTGTTTTCGAAAAATTGCAAGCCGCAATCGCACGCGCCCGACAATGGTCAAAGGTGATATCCCAACCTTTGGGGTAAATTGCCAAATTGCAGCAATGCTTTCTGCGGCATGAACGCAGCCCCTGATGCGGAATGGCTTGATTGCGCCGTTTTTCCGGTTTGGCACGGCTCCTGCAATGCTTGTTGCATCAGCCGCAAGGCTCCAACGCTTTTCATGAGGACCACACCAATGACCGCCATTACCCAGCGCATCACGACCGCAGCCGCCGCTTTCGCCTTCAGCCTGGCGCTGATCGCAAACACCGTTTCAATGCCCGCGCCCACGGCCTCTGCCAACCCCGCCGCCCTGCAGGAGATGATCTGATGAGCCAGCTTCGTTTCGACGATTCGTCCATCCGCCCGGTTGAAAGCAGCCGGGGCTTCCGCCTCGACAAGACCCGCGGAAAGATCATGGGCGTCTGCGCCGGGATCGCCAATTACTTCAACGTCGATGCAACGCTGGTGCGCGTCGCGTTCGGCCTGGCGACGGTGCTGGGCTTCGGCTCGGCGATCATCGCCTACCTGCTGATCGGCCTGATCGCGGACTGACCGGCCCGCCCCATCCCCCCGCGCCCCGCTTCTCTCCCCCCGGAGAAGCGGGGTTTTGCGTTCACACCTGCGGCGCCTTGGCAAAGGGTGAAAAGTCCGTGCCGGTATCGAACACATCGGCGCCTTCGCGCGCCTTGAGCCAGCCGACCACCGCGTAGGTTACCGGCGTCAACGCCGCTTCCCACAGCACCTTGAGCAGCCAGTTGGTAAGCATCACGGTAATAACCTGGCCCGGCGTCCAGATCCCCAGGAACGCCACCGGATAGAAGATCAGGCTGTCGATCGCCTGGCCGAACACGGTCGACCCGATCGTGCGCGTCCACAGGTGCTTGCCCCCGGTCCAGACCTTCATGCGCGCGAGCACGAACGAATTGACGAATTCGCCCGCCCAGAATGCACTGACCGAAGCGAGCACGATACGCCAGGTCGATCCGAACACGCTTTCATAGGCCGCCTGCCCTTCCCATCCCGGCGCGGGTGGCATGGCGACGACGACAAAGCTCATGAAGGCCATGAAGATCAGCACGAAAAAGCCCATCCACACGCACCGCCGGGCATTGGCATACCCATAGACTTCGGTCAGCACGTCACCGATCACGTAGGAAACCGGGAAGAACAGGATACCTGCACCAAAGGTGAACCCGCCGACCTGCGCCAGCTTCGAAGCGCCGATCAGGTTGGACAGCAGCAGGATCGCCACGAACGCGGCCATGACATAATCGAAATAGCGAAAATGCCGCCGCGCGCTGGACTGGCCATCGATCCGGGCAATGGGGGTTTCATGCATGGGCGCAACGCTATCCCGGTTTTCACGGCCTGAAAAGCATGCTTAAGGGGCACGGCACGCGCCCTTAGCTCAGCTGGATAGAGCACCCGCCTTCTAAGCGGGCGGTCGCAGGTTCGAATCCTGCAGGGCGCACCATTTCCGGCCATGAAATGAGCCGCTGGTGCACTGACGTTGTGCGCATCTGCCAGATAAAGAAGACAAGCGGCGTTCCTGCCCCATTGCCTTGCGAAATTGCCTTGCGAACGTGCGCTTTGACGACGCACGCCGCTCGCTTCGCGTTTTAGCTGGCGCAGGAAAGGTGGCGATAACCGTCAACGCGCGTGGTGCAGCCGGTCAACCGTCCCCCAAAAATGCCGGGTCGTCAGTGCAAGGCTTCCAGTCTATGGCAGTTTAGTTATTGTTTTTAAAAATAAATAACGACACGTCATGTTCGCACACCACACACTTCCGCACCGTTGCCGCGCAGATCGTGTCCATGCGCTGTTTGTCTTATTCCCCGCCCCGCATTTGCCTGCGCTGGATTGCGGGCTTTTTCGGCAGAATCGGAGCGGGCCATGGAACAGTCGAACCCCTCGCGTCGTCAATTCCTGACGGCCATTGGCAACCTGGCCAGTGCGGGCTGGCTGGCCATGAACTGGCCGCAGATCGCCCATGCTGCCGAGCACGCAGGCCATTCCGCCCATGGCATGGACCATGCCGTGGCGGCGGCGCCGACAACGTTCAAGACGCTCAGCCCCGCGCAAGGGGCCGAGGTCGATGCGATCGCCAACCTGATCGTGCCCGGCGGCAGTACGCCCGGTGCCCGTGATGCCAGCGTCGCCTATTTCATCGACAACGCGCTGGGCAGCTTTTTCGCTGCGCAATTACCGGCGTTCACCCAGGGGCTGAGCGAATTCGCCAGCGCCTATGCCGCGCGCTACGGCACCGCCCAGCCGTTTTCCGCCGCACCGGAAGCCCAGCAGATCGCCTGGTTGCAGGAAGTGGAAAAGACGCCGTTCTTCAGCGCCATGCGCCGTCTTACCGTGCTTGGCCTGATCGCCCTGCCGAAATACGGCGGCAACCGCGACTATCTTGGCTGGCAGTTGATCGGGGTGGAGGACAACCACGCGTGGGAGCCGCCTTTTGGCTACTACGACATCGATTACCCCGGTTTCGAACCCTACCCCGGCACCAAGCCCTACACCGCCTGACGGAGCGACCGCGATGAAGCGCAAGACCTACAAGACCAGCGAGACGGTCGATTTCATCGTTGTCGGTTCCGGTTCTTCGGGCGGCATCATGGCCCGCGAACTCGCCCGCGCCGGGAACAGCGTTGTGGTGATGGAACAAGGCCCGCGCCTTGCCCCGGAAGACTTCGAGCACGACGAGCTGAAGTATCGCAACCTTTCGGGGATCACCAACAACCCCGCCACCAACCCGCAGACCTTCCGCAACAGCGAAAACGAAGTGGCCAAGCCGGTGTCGGGCCGCAACCCGCTGACCTATGCGCGCGTCGTCGGAGGCAGCAGTTCGCACTTCAACGCCAATTTCTGGCGCCTGCACGAAATCGACTTCATCGAAGGCAGCCGCCTCGGCCCGATCGAAGGCGCAAGTCTGGTCGACTGGCCGATTACCTATGCCGAACTGGAACCATACTACACGATGGTGGAATGGGAGGTCGGCGTGTCCGGGCTGGCAGGGGCCAGCCCGTTCGATCCCTGGCGCAGCAAGCCCTATCCGATGCCGCCCCTGCCGGTGAAATCGTCGGGCGTGCTGTTCGAACGCGGCGCCCGCAAGCTTGGCCTGCACCCGTTTCCAGCGCCAATGGCAATCAACTCCGTGTTCTACAAGGACCGTCCACCCTGCGTGCAATGCGGGCTGTGCGGCGGTTTCGGCTGCGAAGTTATGGCAAAATCATCGTCCGTATGGACTGTAATTCCCGAAGCCGAAGCCACGGGCCGCTGCGAAGTGCGCCCGGAAAGCTACGTGTTCCGCATCGGCATGAACAAGGCGGGCCGGGCCACCGGTGTGCATTACTTCGACGGTGATCGTAACGAACAGTTCCAGAAGGCGCGCGCCGTGGTGGTCTGCGCCAACGGAGCCGAAACGCCGCGCCTGCTGCTCAATTCTGCGCCGGATGGTTCTGCCGATGGTCTGGCCAATTCCAGCGGCGCGGTCGGCCGCTATCTGATGTTCAACAAGGGCGGTGGCGCACAGGCACGGTTCGAACACCCGCTCAACGAATACAAGGGCGCCAACGTCACCCGCATCCTGCACGATTTCTACGATTCCGATCCCAAGCGCGGCTTTTATGGTGGCGGCGGTTTCGATGCACGCTCCGGCGGTCCGTTGACCTGGGGTCAGAACGTGCCCAAGGGGACGCCCACGTGGGGGCCAGGGTTCAAGGAATATCTTGAATCCTACACCTACTGGATGAACTGTTCGGGGCATGGCACATCGCTGGCGGTCGAATCCAACCGTGTCGACATCGACCCCGAACTCAAGGATGCGTGGGGCGTGCCAGCGATCCGCGTGACGCACAAGGACCACCCGGACGATACCAAGCACGCCAAATGGCAGGTCGAACGGGCGGTCGAGATCATGGACGCTGCCGGGGCGACGCAGATCGTGCCCGGTGAAATCGGTGAAGCCACCGGCGGCGTCCACCTGCTTGGCACCTGCCGCATGGGCAACGACCCGGCCACTTCGGTGATCGACAAGTACCACCGCACGCACGATGTGCGGAACCTGTTCCTGTGCGATGGATCAAGCATGGTCACGTCCGGTCGCGGCCAGCCGACGCAGACGATCGAGGCGCTGGCCTTCCGCGCCGCCGAACATATCGCCAGGTTTGCCCGCGCCAACGAGATATAGGGCAACACCCAGACGTCGGGCACCGGGCGCGCAGTACCCCACCCGATGGCAGGCGCAACGCACGGTGCCCCGCCGTTAGCGTTGCTTGCCGCATGCAGGTCGGGGTCTGCCCATCGGGCTTCAATCGCCGGACCGGCCGCTCTTGCGGCGCATGGCTGACGCTGCCGCGCGTCGGTCAACAAGCGTCCGGCGGCGGGAGACTGCGATGCGTGAAGTTCGTTCCTTTTGCCGGTTCTGCATGGTGTTCTGCGGCACGCAGGTGACGCTGGACGACGAAGATCACATCGTCGGTGTGCGCGGGGACCGCGATGATCCGATGAATCAGGGCTATAGCTGCATCAAGGGGCTGGAAGCTGCCGGGGCCTACTATGCCCCCGACCGATTGCTCCATCCCCTCAAGCGCCAGCCCGATGGCAGCTTCGTGCGCATCACGCTGGAACAGGCGCTTGATGAAATCGCAGCAAAGCTGGCGGAAATCGCCCGGCGCGACGGGCCGGAGGCGATTGCCGCCTTCCGTGGCGCGGGTGCCATGCTCAACGCATCGGCCATGGCCATGGCTCCGGCTTTCCTCGGCGCGATCGGATCGCACAAGAACTTCACCACGCTGACCATTGACCAGTCGGCGCACATGATCGCCGCCGGGCGCATCGGCATGTGGTCCGCGCCGCGCCAGCCGCTGCACGACAGCGATGTGCGGATGATGTTCGGAACAAACCCGCTGGTCGCGCTGACATGCACCGATTTCGACATGTCGAACCCGACCAAGGCGATGAAGAAGGCCCGCGCGCGCGGGCTGAAGCTGATCGTCATCGACCCGCGCCGCACCGAAACGGCAAAGTTCGCCGACGTTTTCCTGCAGCCCTATCCGGGCGAAGACGTGACGATCGCCGCCGGGATGCTGCATATCATCCTGGCCAAAGGCTGGGAGGATGCGGCGTTCTGCGCAGCACACGTTGCCGATCTTGACGCCCTGCGAACCGCTGTCGCGCCCTTCACACCGGACTATGTGGCGCGCCGCGCCGGGATCGACGCTGCCGACCTGCACCGGGCGACCGCGCTGTTCGCCCGCGATTCCCGCCGCGGTGGCGCACTTGCCGGAACCGGAGTGTGCATGGCGCCGCACTCCAACCTTGCCGATCATCTGGTCGAAGCGATCAACGTGGTCTGCGGGCGGTTCCAGCGCGCGGGCGAACGGGTCGTCAACCCCGGCGTGCTGCGCGCGCGCCAGCCGCGGCGGGCGCAAGTCATGCAGATCGGCCGTTCCTGGGAACAGGGCTTCAAGAGCCGCATCGGCAATTTCGGCACCGTCTGGGGCGAAATGATGAGCGGGATCCTTTCGGACGAAATCCTTGCCCCCGGCGAAGGGCAGGTCCGCGCATTGATTTCGCACGGGTCCAACCTTGCCAACATCATGCCCGACCAGCGCAAGACTGTCCGCGCGCTGGAATCGCTGGAACTGCTGGTCAATATCGACCCGTTCATGACCGAAACATCGCGGCTGGCGCATTACATCCTGCCAACGGTCATGGGCTATGAACGCCCGGACCTGACGATGTACCTGTACGAAAGCCTCTATACCCAGCCCTATGCCCGCTACACCCCGGCGGTTGCCGCCCCGCCCGCCGGGTCGGATCTGGCTGAAGACTGGCAAATCTACTGGGGCCTGGCACAACGCCTTGGCCTGAAGCTGGAGTTCGACGGCGTGCCGCTGGACATGGATGCAGCAATGGACGCGGACACCCTGCTTGCGATTATCGCGCGCCATGCCCCGGTTCCGTTCGAAACGCTGAAATCCCACGAACTGGGCCACATCTTTGATGAAGACCCGCAATTCGTCGAAGCGGCTGACCCTGCCTGCACCGACCGCTTCACCGTGGCCCCCGACGATGTGCTGGCCGAGCTGGCGCAGGTCCATGCCGAATGCCCTCAACCCGGTGCATGGGAAAGCAATGGCGAACGCTTTACCCACAAGATGACATCGCGGCGTATCCGCGAAGTGCAGAACAGTTCGCACCGCAACGTCGCCGCCGTGCGCAAGCGCATGCCCTACAATCAGGCCTATCTGCATCCGGACGAGATTGCCGAACTGGGCATCGCGCCCGGCGACAAGATCATCATCACGTCCGACGCGGGGAGCATCCCGGCGGTCGTTGCCGCAGAACCCGACCTGAAGCGCGGGGTCATTTCGATGAGCCACGGCTGGGGCGCATTGCCGGACGATACGGTCTATGAACGCGATGGCGCCAATACCGGCCTGCTTATCAGCACCGACCGCGATCTCGACCCGATCAACGCGATGCCGCGCATGACCGCCATTCCGGTACGGCTGGAACCGTTCCCCTTGGCCGAGGCAGCGGAGTGAAGGGAGAGCGGGGCGACCGGTACTGAAGGGCGTCAGCCCTCCCCGGTCGGCCCCATCGCATCGCTGTAGTCAGGATAGGCGAGCTTGCCCAGCGCGCCACCATCGACCGGGATATTCGCGCCGGTAATGAACCGGCTGCCGTCCGACAGCAGGAACACCGCCGCATCGGCGGCTTCGGCATAGTTGCCCACGCGCCCGGCCATCGTCGTCGTAGCGATAACCCGGTCGAGGCTCTCGTGATCGAATCCTTCGGGCAGGGTCGAAACGTCGCCGGGTTCGGGCCGCACGGTGCCAACCACCAGGTTGTTGCAGCGAATGCCATGGCGCGCATAATCATTGGCAACCTGCCGCCCCAGCGCGTCAAGCGCGGCCTTGCTCATCGCATAGGCCCCCATCAGCGGTATCGCCCGCTGCGCCGCGATGGCCGAAATGTTGACAATGGCACCGCCCCCTTGCGCGATCATGTGCGGCAACACCGCGCGGCAGCAGTACAGCGCCCCGATCGCGCCGATGTTCATTGCATCGACAAAGGCGGACGAAGGCAATTCGTGCACCGCGCCCAGCCCGAAGGCATCGCCCGAAGGCCCCGCATTGTTTACCAGCAGCGTGGGTGCGCCAAGACGCTCTAGCGTCTGCGCGACCATGGCCGCCATCGCTGCTTCGCTGGTCACGTCTGCGGCAACGAAATCAGCCTTGCCGCCTGTCTGCTCCAGCGTCTGCAATGCGCGGGCACCCGTGTCTGCGTTGCGACCGGTGATCATCACTGCCGCACCCGCCGCAACCAGCCGGCGGGCAATTGCCAGCCCGATCCCGGAACTGCCGCCGGTAACGATCGCAACCCGGCCTTTCAGCCCTTCGTCATTCTGCATCCTGCACCTCTGCGTGCATGAGGCCAGAACAGCCCCGTGTCTGTCAAACGGAGAAGTGCCTTCAGGTGCAGGGGTAGGCGTTGGGGGAACCGGTGATGCCGGGCGTCAGGTTGCGTTCGTCGCGCACCAGAAAGGCGCCTTCCTTCTTCAGGACACGATCCTTGAGGAACATGTCGCCGGTCAGGCTCTTGTACTTGTAGTAGATCTCCACGAACATCACGGCGGTATTGCTGTTCGGGGCGGTAACCTTGGTCGCGCCGCTGCCCATGCCGGTAATGACCGCGCCGTTCAGGCCATTTTTCGTGGTTGCGTTGCCATAGGCGGACTGGCGGGCATAGCTGCCCATGCACCGCTGCCACTTGATGAACTGCTTGCCAGTGGCAGCATCCCTTTGCAGGCTGGTAAGGATAACCTTGCCGTTGGCGGCAAGGTCGATACTGCCGCCCTGCTTTTGCGCGCCGAACATCACTTCACTGATATCGGTTTCGGTCACGGTCGGCGTCACCGCACTGTTATCGGTCTGCCCGATACGCGAAGCGTTGTCCGCCAGCGTCAGGGCAATTTCACTCAGCTTCATGTCGACGGTGTTGAGATAGGCGACCTCCGCACCGTACAGGCCGATCGTGAGGATCACCGGGGCCACCACCGCAAACTCCACGGCGGAAACGCCGGACCGCGATTGCAGCAGGGCACGGCCAAGGGCGCGCATGCGTTCGATCAGCATGTTCCAGTCCCCGATCCGCGTGAAGCCTGCAAGGCGAACGGCTGGTTGCGACGCACCGCCGTGGACGAGATTTCGCGCGTGTTCCAGTTGAGCGGCACCAGCGGTAGCTTGAACACCGCATCGTAGCGGACTGTCACCGTGTACATGACCACGTCGTTGGCGCCGCCGTTGCCATCGGCACCCATCTTTTCGTCCCAGCGGCCATTGTTGTTCTTGTCCACATATTGTTCGCCGGTGGAACATGTGCCGTCGTTGTTGGCATCATCCCATTTTTCCGGGCGATCAACGTCGGTGAAATCGAAATAGCTCTTGCGCGTCGATGTGACGACGGCATCGGGCAATACGCGCCCGACAAGCCCTTTCACGATATTGTCCGCCGCCGTGGTGTTCGCGGTTTCCAGCGAGGAATCGCGCGCCGCCTTTTCCACCGCCCCATCGAGAACACCGATGGCATAGGTCGTGTGGCCAATGTCGAGGCAGCCCATGACCAGCATCAGAAAGACCGGCGCGACAAAGACGAACTCGGTCGTCGTCACGCCTGCCGTGTCCGACATCAGGCGGGCGTTCGGCAGGCGCGCAAGCCACCTTCGTTTGGAGGGTACGGCCTGCGTCATTGGTAGATCCGCAGCTCGCCCACGTTCTTGGCGATTTCCTGGAACGCGGTGTTCAACTGCGCCGAACTGCTGGCCGTATAGGCGCTGTTGGACGATGCACAGTAGCTGAGATCGGATGTCATCGACGATGCGAACGCGATCACCCAGACACGGAAGCCCTTGGCCTTGGCCGCATCGCATAGCGCCCGGAAACGTGCGGTATGACGCGATGCCTGGTTGGAATAGCCGTCGTTGGTAATCCGCCGGTCATGCCATTCGATGCCGTAGATCGACTGGATGGTGTAGCTTGGCGCCATTTCCCCGTCGGTCATGAAGATGATGTGGCGCGATACCTTGCCACCGTTGGATGGCGGATCGTTGACCAGCGATTGCCACGGCCCTTCCGGCGAATTGAGCCGCAGGCCCCACAGCATGCCGATGTCGTGATAGGTCGAACCTTCGGGCGACAGGGCGTCGGCATAGGCATCGAAACCGGCTTTGGTCATGGTCTGCAGCAATTGCGCACGGTAGGGGCAATAGGAGTTCGCCTGACTGCCGCGTGTCGTCTCGGCCGACGTGGAAAGATAGGTGTTTCCGTTTGAAGTGTAGGTCCGGTAATAGGCCACTTCCGGCCACATCGGCGCCCATTTGGTTGCGGCGTCGTTATCCTCCGGAAGATCGTCGATATTGAGATCGTATGCGTCCGAAGGCGACATGCCGGTCAACGAAGAATAGCTGAAACTGCCGTTGGCCTCCGTTTCACGTTCTTCGATGCAACCCTTCCACAGATAGGAAACCGGCGTACCGTTGCTGCCGTTGTTTACGCTGACTGACTGGAATTGCTTGTAAACCGATACGTCATAGGCGATCTGCTTGTAGGCAAAGTGGCTGAACTCCTCACGCGTGCGGTCTTCGTACACGGGGTCTGAAGTCTGATACGCATAGGTATAATATGTGCGATAGGTATAATAATAGAAAATCCGGCGTTTGCTGCCACTCTTCAGACAAATGAAGGTTGTCTTGCGTTGCGGCTGGTCTGTGCGCGTGGTCACGACCTGCTGCCCCGCACCGTTGGTGGTCGTAGTAGGCGGATTGGTGCTGGGCGACCCGTTGTTGGCCCAGCCTATATCGTCAGGCTTCGCATTGTTGCATGACGAATTGTTGTTGTAATTCGTGTTGTTGTACTGCTCGGCATCGCCATCGGTTTCGGTACTGTAAGCTTCCGAACTGCTGAACACCGGGTTGTTCCAGCCGGTAAACACCTTTTCGGTGATCGTCTTGAACACCGCCTCGCGCGACTGGATCGGCCACTCGTCGACCAGGAAATCCTCGTCACGATCGAGGATCAGCTTCCCCACGTTGACCGAAGAGCTGTACGGCACGAACGAATAACGCACGCGCGCGTTGGAGCCTTGCGTGGCGTTGGAAACAGTCGTGTAGAAGTTCTTCATCGCCGCGCGCAGCGCCTGGATGCGGGTTTCGCTGGTGCCTGACAGCGTCGACCCCATGGAGCCGGTGGTATCGAGCACCATGGTGATATCGCTGTTGCCCACCCCCATGGTGGCGCTGCAGTTGACGGTTACGTCGATCGTATCGAAACCGAAGATATCCATCACCGCCGTTTCGACTTTCGTCGTCGCTGTGCCCTTCACCAGATTGCCGCTGTCGGTCGATGTGGTGACGAATGTCGTGTCCTTCGCGCCAACGTCACTGGAAACGAAGTTCGTATTGAAGAACGTTGCTGCCTGCGCCTTTTCAGCCGTGCCATAGCCGTTGGTCGATACCGCACGCCGCCCGGCCAGGGTTCCGGCATCGCACGCCGATTGCAGGCGGTTGCGGGCCTTGTAGACGCGGCTCATGTCCAGACCGCCGCCGATCAGGGCGATGATCACAGGTACGCTTGCCGCGGCCATGGGCAGGACACTGCCCGTGGAACTGCGTAAGATTCGTGAAAGAAACCCGGACATTGTATCCAGCGCCGCCTGCTATTACTGACAATGCTGCCAGAAACACCAGAACCGGTTTCCAGAGTCTTACCCTGCACCAAATTAATGTTTTTATTCTGCATGGGGGGAGAGGAAATCCCTTATGCGCCCCATGCATGCGTTAACCAAGCGGAGGCATCGGGCGCGGCCATCCGCCCCTGTTTTCGCCGGATTTTCACTGCGAACGACCGGGCTGTGCCGTGCCTTGTGAGTGACTGGCCGATCAGCCGTTAACCATATCCGCTAACGACATATATGTACGCAACTCACCCGCGCCGGGCGGCAAACCATGGCGTCATGCGCCGCACCGCCTCTTCCACCAGCGGGGTAGAGACGGCAAAGCTGAAGCGGATGAAGCGCCGCCCGTTGACCGGGTCGAAGTCCAGCCCCGGCGCAGTGCACACCCCGGTATCGCGCAAAAGCTGTTCGCACAGCGCCATGCTGTCGTCGCCAAAATCGCTGGCGTCGGCATAGATGTAGAACGCACCATCAGGTGGCGCGATGCGGCCAAGGCCCATGCGAGGCAGCGCATCGAGCAGGATCGCCCTGTTGCGTGCGTACGTCTGCACATGGCCTTCCAGTTCATCACGGCAATCGAAGGCCACCAGCCCCGCCTTCTGTGCCAGCACCGGCGGCGTCAGGAACAGGTTGCCCATGCGCGCCCGCGCCGCATCGACCAGATCGCGCGGCACCACCAACCAGCCCAGCCGCCAGCCGGCCATGCTGAAGTATTTCGAAAACGAATTGACGATCAGCGCATCGGGCAGACGTTCCAGCATCGAAGCGGCGCGCGGACCGTAAGACAGGCCGTGGTATATCTCGTCCGAAACCACGCGGATGCCCTTGTTGGCGCACACGTCCGCGATCCGCCCCAACTCGTCGGCGTTGATGATCGTCCCGGTCGGGTTGGCAGGGCTGGCCACGATCAGGCCATCCGGCACCGGATCAAGCGCATCGAGGGCCGCCGCCGTCACCTGGAACCGCTGCTCAGGCCCGCAGTCGAACTCCACCGGATCGAGATACATCGCCTTGAGCGTGTTGCGGTACGCAACGTAGCCCGGCCGGGCCACCGCCACCCGTGCGCCGGGCGCAAACAGGCAGGACAGCGCCAGCACCATCGCGGGCGATGCCCCGCAGGTCAGGATCACCTGCTCGGCATCAACATCGACACCATAGGCTTGCGCATAGTGGCGGGCGATGCGCGCCTTCAACGGTACGCTTTCCCAGTACCCCATCGCCTCGGAATCGAGCACCTCATGCGCCAGCGCGATTGCCGCGGCGGGCGCGCCGGTCGACGGCTGGCCAAACTCCATGTGGATGACATCCCTGCCCTTCGCGGCAAGGTCATGCGCGATGCGGCTGATGGCAATGGCTTGGAATGGGTCTACCGGCGCGATCATGTCCGCTAGCTACGGGGACCGCCGGGCACTGGCAAGGGACGTACGCCGCCTGGCGCGCATTCGTTCAGTGCGTCGAAGGTTCGCGCTGGCGCAGTTCGGCAAGTTGAGCAGCAGAGGGTGGCACCATGGTCAGCGCGGTGATCGCACGCCGATCCAGTTCGCACAGCGGCACTTCGGGGCTGCGGCGCGCAAGATCGCGCAAGTGCTGGATGCGGATGATGGCCATGACCCCGCCGAGCGTAGCGACCGATACGGCAAGCCGGACAATGTGAAAATCACCGCTGTCGATGGTCGCCAGGAACTCTGCAAAACACGTCCAGATCGTGGCAGCGCCCAGCATTTCGGTGGCGCGCTGCCGCGGCGCGGCCAGCAGCATGGCAGCCGCCGCCGTAAACGCACCGATCCCTGCCAGCAGCGGATTCAGAAAGCCGGAAACGTACCCAAGGCAAAGGGCAACGCCCGTGGCGATGGCGATTGGCCTGGCGGCCTTTGCGATCTGGCCGGGCGTTACGGTATCGAGATGCGATGACATGCCCGGAGCATTACCACCGCCCCGGTCAACAAATGGTTACGCGCTGGCAAAGGTCAGCCGATCAGGCCGCTTACCCGCAGGATGATGCTCCACAGAATGGTCGAGAGAACCACTGGCAACGTCAGACGCAACCACCCTGGCAGGCGTTCATCCGCGCGATGCACAGGGTCACCCGTCTCGGCCAGACCATCGCCTTGCCGATCGAGCTGTGCCTGAAGCCGATGCACTGGCGAAAGCACCGGCATGTCAAGCACGCTCACCGGTCGCGGCCCGGTCTCACGGGTCTCATCGCCGGTGGGCAATGGCACCGGCAAGATCTGCGTTTCAGACGGCTTGGGTTGCACAGACATCGTTCACCTCGCCTGAATGATGCCCGCACGGGGTTTAAATGCCGTCACTGCGGCGTAAGTATATTTTTCAGCACGTTTGGTCATACCCCTTGGTCAGGTGCGCTGGACTCCGGCCAGAGGCTCTCCGCGCACCGGATAGCCAAGGTTGTCCGGGATCATCAGCCACGGCTCCCCGTCGTGCTGTTCGACGTAAGGGGTTACCGTGCCCATGGGCGTTTCCAGCGCGTGGGCGCGCGCGGCGGCAAAACTATCGAACTGGGCTAGCCGTTCCAGGTTGCGGCGAGTCGGGAAGATCAGCCTGATCCGACCATTGGCGGCGAGATCGAGCGCCTGTTCCGCGCTGGCCCAGAACATGTGATGGTTTTCCGTCGCATCCACGGCAATGTCGACAGCGCCGGTGCCCAGATCGGCCAGATAGAAGCGGGTGTCGAAAACCCTTTCAAGGTTGCTGCGCGGCCACCAGCGCGCAAATGGCACGAGCTGTTCGGGCGCCAGTTGCCAGCCAAAGGCGTCAAGCACGGGTGAAAGATCGCCAGTCTGCAGCAGCATGCGCCGCGCCTCCGCCGCAATCTGCCCATCGACCGCACCGGCTATGCCGACGACAAGCCCCGTCTCTTCGAGCGTTTCACGGATCGCGGTGACGCGCGCCGCCATGTCGGCGGCGGCGCTCTCGCGGTCAGCTTCTTTCGCCGGGTCTGCGCCCTGATTGTCAGCGTCAAGCAGCCGGGCGGCCAGTGCACGGTCGGCTGCGTCAATCTTCCCTCCGGGAAAAACCGTTGCGCCACCGGCAAACTGCAAGGTCGCGTTGCGTTCCACCAACAGCAACTGCGCCGCGCCGCCAGCCGGATCGCGGCGGAAGACAACGATGGTCGCGGCGGGCACCGTGCTGGCCAGCCACGTTTCATAAGGCATTTCCACAAAGTCCATCGGGCCACCATGTCGCGCGCATCGCGGCTTGCCAAGGGCCAAGCGCATCAAGCCCGTGATTGTGTCGGAACAGTTTACATCTCGCCACGCCCATGCACGTCACGTTAATTGCAAGCACATGATATATATGGTTTTTACAATTCTGGCACGCAATGTGCTTATATCAATGTGTCCCGAAGAGTGCTTCTTCCAGAGGCGGAGCCGATCCCGGTCTCCTAGGCTCCGCCTCTCCCCCCTTCCCGATCCACCTGCGTCAGTTCGTCATGCACGGCACAAAAAAGCGCGACCGGCAGAATGCCGATCGCGCCCGGAACGCGGTATCTGCTGGGCCGATCAGGCTGTCTTCACGCCGCTTTCGGTCATCATCTGCTGCAGTTCACCATCCTGGAACATTTCCATCATGATGTCCGAACCGCCAACGAACTCGCCCTTCACGTAAAGCTGCGGGATCGTCGGCCAATCGGAAAACGCCTTGATACCCTGGCGGATTTCCATGTCCTGCAACACGTCTACCGTGGCGTATTCGACGCCAAGGTGTTCGAGAATGGCCACCGCCTTGCTGGAAAAACCGCATTGCGGAAACAGCGGCGTGCCCTTCATGAACAGGACGACATCGTTGGCATTGACGATTTCAGCGATGCGGGTGTCGGTAGGGCTGGACATGGGGGATCGTGTTCCTCGGATTGGCTGGCAGCGTGTTCGCAAATGTCAGTTGGGAACGGCAGTGGTCAGTTGCAAGGCGTGAAGTTCCCCGCCCATGCGACCGCCGAGTGCTTCATACACCAGTTTGTGCTGCTTTACACGCGGCAGGCCAACAAAGGCGGCGGAAACGACGCGCGCGGCATAGTGATCGCCATCGCCCGCCAGATCCGTGATCTCCACCTGCGCATCCGGCAGGGCAGCACGGATCAGGCCCTCGATCTCGGCTGCGGGCATGGCCATCAGGATTCGCCCATCAACTGGCGGCGCGCATCGACGGCGCAGGCGTCGAGCGCAGCGCGCACGGCAGCTTCGTCGATGTCCACGCCGGCCGAAATCAGATCGCCCAGCAGCTTGCGGATCACATCTTCATCGCCCGCTTCTTCGAAATCGGCCTGAACGACCGACTTGGCGTAGGCTTCCGTCTCGGCAGGATCGAGGCTCATGCGTTCCGCCGCCCACTGGCCGACCAGACGGTTGCGGCGGGCGTTGACGCGGAAAACCATTTCCTCGTCACGGGCAAACTTGGCTTCGAAAGCCTTTTCGCGATCATCGAAAGTAGTCATTCGCCGGTTGTTCCCTTTGCAAGGTTTCCCGGTCGATAGTCAGCCAGCGCCGCCGCCGCAAGGGAGCAGCGAAAGAATCGGCGCATCACAGTCCGCCGCGACGGATGTCGAGCAGCACGCCGCCCTCCCCACGCACATCGCAGGAAAAGCTGTCACCATTGCCGAAGCGGCCAGTCACGCGATAACCGCGATCCGAACGCGTGGCATCCCGGATCTCGGCAACATCGCCTTTGCGCGATGCCTCATCGGCACAGGCGTTCACCGCATCGTCCAGATCGCGGGTCAGCCCGGTCCCGCGCGCCGGATCGCCCTGACCGCTGCGCCCCTGATCCTGGCCATCGCGCGTCCAGTCATCGCCGCGCGGATCGTAGCGCGGGTTCTGCTGTGGGTAGTCGCGCGGATCGCCGCGATACCGGTAATCGCTGTTGCGGTTTGCATCGCGGTTGCGCTGGGAATTGCTGGCGGCGCTGGCAATCGCGGCAATCCCGCCAATGATCAGGATACCCGCCAGCAGATCGCCGCCGTCGATGCCCCGGTCACGGTGCCAGCCACGCCCGCCATGCCAACCCGGACGGGCCTGTGCGGCTATGGGCAAAAGCGTGGTGGCCATCGCCGCCATCGCCAGAGCATTTCCTGCAATTCGGCTCACCATGACCCGCACCCTTTTCCCACGCCATCCCGTTAACCATCACGGGCTAGGCGGTTCAGCATTACGCGTGGCTGAACCGCCCCACCCCCGCGACGAACCGCACGATCACAGGCCGCGAATGCCGCTGTAATCAATATCGACAACCCGTCCGCGTTCGATGCGGCACCTGAACGAGCCGCTGTCATACCCGCGCAGCGAATTGTCCCAGCCGCGATAGTCGTTGTTCCAGCCGCGCCCGTAGGCGCGATCGCCGTTGCGCCAGTCACGGCCACGGGTGTTGACGGCGATGCGGCCTTTCACTTCATAGCCCCAGCGGGTCTGCCGCACGTTGCGTACGTCAGTCACGTCGGCGCGGCCATAGCTGACCCGCTGCGCGTTGCGTTCCGCCGCGCGCACGCACTGTTCCACGGCAAGGCGCGGATTGTCGCGGCCCCAGCCGTTGCCGCCCCGGTTGTAACGGTCCCAGTCGTTGCGGTTCCAATCGCCGCGATAAGCGTAGCGATCGTTGTCCCGCCCGGCAGAGGCGGCGATGGCGGCGATCCCGCCGATGACAAGCGCCCCGGCGATGATCTCGCCCGCGCCGACCCCGTCATGGTCCCGCGCGACAGCGGGGGTGGCCGAAGACACCGCCACCGCAGCGGCGGCAACAGTTCCGACCAAAGCCTTGGTGTAGGTCTTCATGGCTTTCATCCTTCGTTGCGTTCCAGCGGGCCAATCCCGCCATGGATGAAGGAATGCCCGATTCGCGCTGAGATCACGCTGAACCGGCGGGACAGCCGTCGTTCATAAAAAGGCGGGATTACATGAACGGCGCTAAGGGTGAGCGCCGGACACGTCCAGTCCGGTCCAGTAGGCCAGAAACGCCAGCACATCGGCGCCTGCGCCGATCATCTTGTCCACCGGCTTGCCCGCCCCGTGGCCTGCGCGCGATTCCACCCGAAGCAACCGGGGCTTTTCGCCAAGATCGGCCGCCTGCAACGCGGCGATGTACTTGAAGCTATGGGCCGGAACCACGCGATCGTCATTGTCCGCCGTGGTTACAAGGATCGCCGGGTAATCGCGGCCCGGCGCAATGTTGTGATAGGGCGAATAGGCCCGCAGCGTGCGCCAGTCGCCCTCTGTATCGGGGCGACCATAATCATCCACCCAGAACCGCCCCGCAGTGAAGCGGTCGAACCGCAACATGTCCATCACCCCGACATCGGGATTGGCGGCCGCGAAAAGATCGGGCCGCTGGTTTATCACCGCCCCGACCATCAGCCCGCCGTTAGACGCACCCTGGATTGCCAGTCCGCCGGGCGTGGCGATGCCCTCGCGGATCAGGTATTCGCCCGCCGCGATGAAATCATCGAACGAGTTCTGCTTGTTCGCGCGGCGTCCGGCTTCGTGCCATCCCGGCCCCAGTTCGCCACCGCCCCGCACGCTGGCCATGGCAAAGGCGCCGCCCGCCTCAAGCCAGGCCATGCGCACGGGTGAATAGCCCGGCCGTAACGCAATATCGAAGCCGCCATAGCCATATAGCAAGGTCGGTACCGGCTTGCCCGCGCGCACCAGCGCCCGCTTGCGGACGATATAGATCGGCACCTGCGTCCCGTCCTTCGATGGGAAGCGCCGCTGTTCCACATCATAATCCGCCGGATCGAACGGCATGGCCGGTTCGGCAAAAGGCGTCACCGCACCGGTGCGCAGATCCATGCGATAGATCGCTGGAGGGCGGGCAAAGCTGGTGAACTGGTAGAACGTTTCGGCATCGCCGGGCCGCCCTCCAAAGCCGCTGGCAGTGCCGATGCCGTCCAGCGTGATGGACCGGGCTGGCTTGCCGTTGCGGTCGGTCATCACCGCAAGGCTGGCCCCATCCTTGAGGTAAGACAGCAGAAACCGGTCGCCGATCATCCGCGCGCCATCCAGCGTCTGTTCGCGTTCAGGCACAGCCACCTTCCACCCTGCGCGCGACCGCGCAAGGTCAATGCTGACGATATGGTAATTCGGCGCGGCACGATCGGTCAGGAACCACATCCGGGTGCCAAGCCCTGCCACAAGCCGCCAGTGGTCTTTGATGTCGGGAACCAGTGGCTGCACCGTCCAGCGATCACCGGGGCGGCGGCCAGCCAGTTCGATCAGATGGACGGCATTGCGCTTGTCCGTACCAACCTCGCTGACAATCACGGCAAAGCGCCCGTCGGTGCTTGTTTGCGCCTTGTGGTTCCATTCGGGATGATCGGGCGTGGCATGAACCAGTTCGTCCCGGTCCTGCGCCGTGCCGACGCGGTGGAACCATACCGCCTTGTCGAAACGCGGTGCGCGCGGGTCGGCGCCGGGAACCGGGGCGGGAAAACGCGAATAGAGAAAGCCTTCCTCGCCAATCCACGCGATTTCGGTATCGTTGGCCCACTCCACCCGGTCTTCAAGCACTTTGCCGGTCGCCACATCGACCACGCGCAAAGTCCGCCAGTCGCTGCCCGCTTCCTGTTCGGCAAAGGCCAGCAACCGCCCGCTTGGCGATGGTTCCCACTGCGCCAGCGCGCGCGTGCCGTCGGCGCTCCATGTGTTGGGGTCGATCAACAGGCGCTGGGTCCCGTCGATACCGTTACGCACCCACAGCGCCGAAAGGTTCTGCAAACCGGTGTTGCGCGTATAGAAGTATTTCCGCCCGGCCTTGCGCGGCAGGCCATACCGTTCGAAATCGTAAAGCGCGCGGATGCGCTGCGCAAGCGGCGCGCGGCCCGGCAGGCGCGCCAGATAATCGGTCGTCAGCGTGTTCTGCTGTTGCGCCCAGCGCGCCACCTGTGGATCGCTTCCGGGATCGCCTTCCAGCCAGCGGAACGGATCGGCCACCCTTTCCCCGAACATGCGCTCCACCGGCCCATCGCCACGCGTGGCGGGATAGGCCGTGCGCGGCAAGACAAGCTGCGTGGCCACCTGCGGCCGGGGCATGGTGGCTGCAAGGCTGGCCAGCCGCCCGCCCTGCGCCTGCTCGGCAGGAAAGGTTGCCACGATGGCGCTGTGATCCACGGCATCGTTCGCGCTGTCCGCACGCAGCGGGCAGCCTGCCGCCAAAAGCGACAGCACCGCAGCCACGCCCAAGGCGCGCCGCATGGCCAGATCCATCTCCCGTATCATTGTTATTTCTTCTGTAGCACCATTCCCCGGCGCTGGGGAGATGGCGAAAGAGTCAATCGCGCGGTTTCAGCCCGGTCCAGTGCGCCAGAAACGCATAGACATCAGCAGTTTCCTCGATCTGCTTGGAAACCGGCTTGCCCGCACCATGCCCGGCACGCGTTTCGATGCGGATCAGGCGCGGTCGTGCCCCCAGCGGTGCGGCCTGAAGCGCGGCGGCGTACTTGAAGCTGTGGCCCGGCACGACACGGTCATCGGTATCCGCCGTGGTCACCAGCACGGCAGGATAGTCCACCCCGTCGCGGATGTTGTGGTAGGGCGAATAGGCGCGCAGCACCCGCCAGTCTGCTTCGACGTCCGGGTAGCCGTAATCGTCCACCCAATACCGTCCGGCGGTGAACTGGTCGAAACGCAGCATATCCATCACCCCCACCGCCGGGTGGGCTGCTGCAAACAGGTCGGGACGCTGGTTGATCACCGCGCCAACCAGCAACCCGCCGTTCGATCCGCCCTCCACCGCCAGCCCGCCGACCGAAGTAACACCATGCGCAATCAGCCATTCGCCAGCAGCGATGCAATCGTCAAAGACGTTTTGCTTGGCCGCGCGCCGTCCTGCATGGTGCCACGCATCGCCGTATTCGCCGCCCCCGCGCAAATTGGCGATGGCATAGGCGCCCCCTGCTTCGAGCCAGGCCATGCGCGCCGGGGAGAACGCAGGCGGCAAGGCGATGTTGAAACCGCCATAGCCATACAGGATGGTCGGAACCGGCCCCTTGACGTCCTTGCGCCGCACGATGAACATCGGGATGCGTGTGCCATCCTTCGATGGATAGAACACCTGTTCCACCGCATAATCTTCGGGTGCGAAGTTGAGCGGCACCTGCTCCCAGACGCGGCTCTTGCCCGACAGCGCGTCGAACGCATGGACTGTGCCGGGGGTCGTGAAACTGGTGAAGCCGAAATACCCTGCTGACCGTCCCGGCTTGCCTGAGATCCCGGCAATCGCCCCTACGCCGGGTAGCGCCAGTTCCCCCTGCAACTGCCCATCGAGCGTGTAGAGCTTCACTTGCGCTTTCACGTCGCGCAGATAATGCAGCACCAGCCGGTCCCCGACGATTGCCGCACCTTCAAGGTTGGCGTCGGATTCCGGCACCACCGTCGTGAACACGGGTTCATCACCGGACAGATCGACCCGGACGACCTTCTTCAGCGGGGCGTCCTTGTTCGATACGAACCAGAGCACGTCGCCGATCCCGTCGATCAGATCCCACTGCGCCGAAAGATCAGGGATCAGCGCGCGGGTCTGCCAGTCACCCCGCCCGATCGGAGCCACGGCCACGGCAGACAGCGGGTCTGTACCTTCGTGGCTCGTCACGACCAGCCAGCGGGCATCGCTTGTCACCGCAGCGGCGTTATCCCACGCCGGTTTTTCGGGCGTTGCAAACACAAGCCGGTCTTCGGCCTGTGGCGTGCCGATGCGGTGGTACCATACCGTGTGGTTGTAGGTACGCGCCTGGAACGCTTCGCCTTCCGCTGGCGCCTCGAAGCGCGAATAGAGAACGCCCTGCGCGCCCACCCAGGCAATCCGGGTGAACTTGACCCAGCGCAGTTCGTCGCCAAGCGGCGTGCCGTCCGCGACCTGTACGAACCTCATCGTCCGCCAATCCGAACCGCCGTCCTGAACGGTATAGGCCACCAGCGCCCCGTCAGGCGAAGGTGCCCAGTCGTCGAGCGCAGTCGCCCCGTCGCTCGCCCAGGTATTGGGGTCGAGCAGAACGCGCGGATCGTCCTGCGGTCCATCACGCACCATAAGCTGCGCCTGATTCATCAGCCCGGAATTGTAGGTATGAAACAGCCGCCCGCCCTCCTCGCGCGGAAGGCCGAACCGGGCGTAATCGAACAGACCGTTCAGCCGACGCTCGAACGCAGGGCGTTCCGGCAACCCTTTGAGATACGCATCGGTGAAGACGCTTTGCGCCGCTACCCACTCCGCCACTTGCGGGTCCACGCGCACATCCGCTTCAAGCCAGCGGTAGGGATCGGCCACATGCTCGCCAAAGCGGGTTTCCACCACAGCGTCGCGCCGGGTGGGCGGGTACTGCATCGGTGCCGGGGCCGCTTGGCCGTGGGCGGGGGCAAGCAGGCTCATTGCGGCACACGCAGCCACGAAAGGGCGGACTGGAAACATGGCTGGAAACTCTGGATCGGCATTGCGGTTTCCCATGTAACTACATTGGATTGCGTGACAAACAAGGCCCTGCATCGCCGCACGCGGGTTCCGCACAGAAAAACGGGCGGAAGCCTTGCGGCCCCGCCCGTCTGTCTTTCTCGTGCAAAACGAAAGGGCGATCAGGCCGCTTCGTATTCGTCCTCGTCCGCAGTCATCACCGGACCCGAATCCTGGCCCTTGGCCGAGGTATCGCGGTCAACCAGTTCGATCACGGCCATTGGCGCGGCGTCCGAAGCGCGGTAACCGGCCTTGATGATGCGGGTATAGCCGCCGTTGCGATCGGCATAACGTTCCGCGATTTCGCCGAACAGCTTGCGCTCCTGCACTTCGTCCAGCATCCGGGCATGGGCGATGCGGCGGTTCGAAAGCCCGCCCTTCTTGCCCAGCGTGATCAGCTTTTCAACATAGGGGCGCAGTTCGCGTGCCTTGGGCAGGGTGGTGGTGATCTGCTCGTGCTTGATCAGCGCGGCGGCCATGTTGCGCAGCATCGCGATGCGGTGGGCAGAGGTACGACCCAGCTTGCGCTGGCCCAGCTTATGACGCATTTTCCGTTCTCCGTTCGTAGGGGGGCCGTGCGAGGTACCCCGATCCGGGCGGCTGTTGGGGTCGCCGCCTGTTCACCCGAAGCAGGGGCACTCCGCAGAGCGCCCCCGTATTCATCAGCCGAGCAGTTCCTGCTCCAGCTTCTTAGCCATTTCCTCGATGTTTTCCGGCGGCCAGCCGGGGATGTCCATGCCGAGGCGCAGACCCATCGAAGAGAGCACTTCCTTGATTTCGTTGAGCGACTTGCGGCCAAAGTTCGGCGTGCGCAGCATCTCGGCTTCGGTCTTCTGAACCAGATCGCCGATGTAGATGATGTTGTCGTTCTTGAGGCAGTTGGCCGAACGCACCGACAGTTCCAGTTCGTCCACCTTCTTGAGAAGATAACGGTTGAGCTGGTTGGCATCGCTTTCTTCGGGCGCATGGGCAGCAAGCCCGGCGACCGAAGGCACGTGGCCGGTCGGCACCTGATCGTCGAAGTGGACGAACAGCGCAAGCTGATCCTGCAGGATGCGCGCGGCATAGGCTACGGCATCTTCAGGGCTGACCGTACCATCGGTTTCAACCGTCAGGTTGAGCTTGTCGTAGTCAAGCTCCTGCCCGATGCGGGCGTTTTCCACCTTGTACGAAACCTGGCGGACCGGCGAATAAAGCGAGTCGATCGGGATAAGGCCGATCGGCGCATCTGCCGGGCGGTTGCCAACGGCGGGGACATAGCCCTTGCCGGTGTCGACCGTCAGTTCCATGTTGAAGGTCGCGCCTTCATCAAGGTTGCAGATCACCAGATCCTTGTTCATCACCTCGATGTCGCCAGTCACGGCGATATCGCCAGCCTTGACTTCACCAGGGCCGGTTGCCGAAAGCTGCAGACGCTTGGGGCCTTCGCCCAGCATCTTGAGGGCGATCTGCTTCACGTTCAGGACGATGTCGGTGACGTCTTCACGCACACCGGCGAGAGACGAGAACTCATGCAACACGTTCTCGATCTTGATCGAGGTCACCGCCGCGCCCTGAAGCGAGGAGAGCAGCACGCGGCGCAGCGCGTTGCCGAGAGTCAGACCAAAACCACGCTCCAGCGGTTCCGCAACGAATGTCGCGCGGCGCTTGGGGTCGTTGCCCGGCTTGATCTCGAGAGTGTTGGGCTTCTTCAGTTCCTGCCAGTTCTTGATGTTGACAGTCATGGAATTCCCCTGGGGTTTGTGCGGGCTTGCCGGCTATCGGACAGGTTGTCCGCCACCGGTCGAAATATTGGGCAGGGATAGCGCCGGTACCTGCGCCACCCCTGCCGTGGCAGGATCAGACGCGGCGACGCTTGGAAGGGCGAACGCCGTTGTGCGGAATCGGGGTCACATCGCGGATCGCCGTGATGGTGAAGCCAACTGCCTGCAAAGCGCGCAGCGCGCTTTCGCGGCCCGAACCGGGGCCCTTGACTTCAACTTCCAGCGTGCGGACGCCATGCTCGGCGGCCTTCTTGCCGGCATCGTCTGCGGCGACCTGCGCAGCGTACGGGGTCGACTTGCGGCTGCCCTTGAAGCCCATCATGCCGGCAGACGACCACGAAATGGCGTTGCCCTGGGCATCGGTGATGGTCACCATGGTGTTGTTGAAGCTGGCGTTCACGTGCGCGACGCCGCTGGTGATGTTCTTGCGCTCGCGGCGCTTGATGCGCTGAGGTTCGCGTGCCATTTTTCTCTACCTTTGCGAAACTTGGACGGAAGAAGGCCCTGTCGGGTCTTACTTCTTCTTGCCGGCGATCGGCTTGGCCTTGCCCTTGCGGGTGCGGGCGTTGGTGTGCGTGCGCTGGCCGCGGACCGGCAGGCCCTTGCGGTGACGCAGACCACGATAGCAGGCGAGGTCCATCAACCGCTTGATGTTCATCGCCACTTCGCGGCGAAGGTCACCCTCGACGGTATGCTCGGCGTCGATCGTTTCGCGGATTTGCAGGATTTCGGCATCCGACAGGTCGGAAACGCGGCGGGCATTGTCGATGCCCAGCTTGTCGGCGATCTGCTTGGCCTTGTGGGGGCCGATACCGTGAATGTAGGTCAGCGCGATGATAACGCGCTTGTTGGTGGGGATGTTGACCCCGGCAATACGAGCCACTTGCTTCTCCGTTTGCTCCACAGGAGGCGCGAATCACGTCGCGCGCCCTATCTCATCGCGAAAACACACCCGGATTGCCTGAAAATCAAAGTGCAACAAGACCTTGTCCTAATTGCACGCAACCTTCCCGGCTTTGGGTGAAAGGGGCGCTTAGGCCGTTTAGCAAAGCGCGTCAACTGGGGTGCAAAAGGAACGTGCGGCCGACACGCCATCGCGGCGCGGCCTTGGACCATTCTCTGTCCGTTCTGGTTTAATCATACCGCATTCCGCATCGAACGTCAAAACAGGATCGTTGATGGGCACCCTTGTTCCATCGCCCGGTCGAATTGCCTCGACGTCCCCCTGCCGCGCAAGGCATGGCACTTTCGCCCCTTGGCAGGAACCCGATCGAGAACAGCGCATTGGGGAACATTGACGATCCACTGCGCCTGCCCACTGTGCCTGTCACGCTCCCCAAACGCCTAAGGAAAACCTGCTTGACCGTCCGCCTGTCCATCACGATCCAGCTCGATTACGCCCTGCCCCAGTCCGCCGATGTGCTGATGCAGATCGAAGCCGCAGCGCTGCCCGACCAGACCGTCGAGCACGCATTCATCCGGGTCGATCACAACACCGCGTTGGCGCAACCGGGCCTGACCTTTCCCGGATTGACCCGCATCGCGGCGCAGGACGGCGTAGGGGAACGCATCTGGTTCCATCCCGAAGAAGGCTTCGCCGTTTTCCACGAAGCGCGGATCGCGATTGACCGGCCAGCGGAGGTTATCGGCAATCTTCCCGCCGACAGCCTGCCCGCGCTGCCGGCCGAAGTGGTGAAATACCTGTTCGCATCGCGGTTCTGCCCGGTCGATACCTTGCAGACCACCGCGGTTGAGTTGTTCGGGCACCTCAAGGGCGGCGCAGCGGTGCAGGCGATCTGCGACTGGATCGGCGGCCATCTTTCCTATGTCGCTGGTTCAAGCACGGCCAGCACCACCGCGCTCGACACTTTCCATTCGCGCAATGGCGTGTGCCGCGATTATGCCCACCTGCTGATCGCATTGGTACGCAGCCTTGGCATCCCGGCGCGCATGGTCAGCGCCCTTTCCCCCGGCGTCGATCCACCGGACTTCCATGCCGTGGCGCAAGTGTGGCTGGCCGGCGGCTGGCACCTGATTGACGCCACCGGTATGGCCGACCCTTCCCGAACGGCCATCATCGGCGTCGGCCGCGATGCTGCGGACATAGCCTTCCTGACCATTTTCGGCACCTCCGCGCTGAACCAGCAATCGGTTCAGGTCACCGAACTGACCGTGAACTGAGACGCATCACATCCGTTCGGCCTGCGCCACGGCCTCGCTCGCCCGCAACGCGCTGATAATACGGGTGAGGTGCGCCAGATCGCGCACTTCGAGGTCCACTTCGTAAGTATGGAAGGGGTTTTCGCGCAGCGTCATCTCCAGGTTGACGACGTTGGCGTGGTTCTTGGCGAAGATCCCGGCCATTTCGGCCAGCGTGCCGGGCCGGTTGTACAGTTCGGCGCGCAAGCGACCGATCGCGCCATCGGTGCGGGCATCCCACGCCAGATCTATCCAGTCGGCATCGACCCCATCGGCAAGGGTCATGCAGTCAATCGCGTGTACTTCCACGCCCTTGCCGGGGCGGCGCAAGCCAACGATGCGATCACCGGGCACCGGGTGGCAACACGGGGCGAGCTGAAACGCCATGCCCGGCGTCAACCCACGCACGGCAATCGCGCGTTTCTGACTGGGCCAGTCCTCCTGTGGCAGGTTGGCCGCGCTGCCGGGGACCAATGCTTCCATCACCTGCCGGTCATCCAGCTTGGCCGCGCCAATCGCGAACATGAAGTCCTCCTCGCCCGCCAGCTTGAGCCGGGTCAACGCGTCCTTGAGCGCCTTCTTGCCGATCTTTGTGGGCAGGCGCTCGACGATTTCCTCGTACATCTTGCGCCCGATCGCGGCGACTTCGGCGCGCTCCTTCTGCCGCACGAAGCGGCGAATCGCGGCACGCGCCTTGCCAGTGACGACAAAGCCCAGCCATGACAGTTGCGGTTCGGACGTGCCGCTCTTGATGATTTCGACGACATCCCCGTTGCCCAGTTGCGTGCGCAGCGGAACATGCCGCCCGTTGATCTTGGCGCCCACGGCCTGCGCGCCAAGATTGGTGTGGACAGCGAAGGCAAAGTCGATCGGGGTCGAGCCCTTGGGCAACTGGAACAGGGCGCCCTTGGGCGTGAAGGCGAAGATGCGGTCCTGGTAGATCGCCATCTTGGTGTTTTCCAGCAGCTCTTCGGCATCGTGGCTGGAATCGAGGATTTCGATAAGGTCGCGCAGCCACCCCACCTGCCCGTCCGAACGGCCGCCCTGCTTGTAGGCCCAGTGCGCGGCAAGGCCGAACTCGTTGCGCTGGTGCATGTCGCGCGTCTTGATCTGCACTTCGACGCGCATGGCGTTGGAATAGATCAGAGCCGTATGGAGCGAGCGGTAGCCGTTCATCTTGGGGGTAGAGATATAGTCCTTGAACCGCCCCGGAATCATCTGCCAGGCGCGGTGCAGGATTCCCAGCGCCGTATAGCAATCGTCGTCGCTCTCGGTCAGCACGCGAAATGCCATGATATCCGTGATCTGTTCGAACGAGACGTGGCGTTCGGCCATCTTGCGCCAGATCGAATAGGGATGCTTTTCCCGCCCGGAAACCTCCACCCGCAAGCCCGCTTCGGCCAGCGATTGCTTGATTTCCAGCGCAATGGAATCCACCTGCGCGCCCGCTTCGTTGCGGATCGCCGCCAGCCGCCCGGTGATCGTGGCATAGGCTTCAGGCTCAAGCTGCTCAAACGCCAGAAGCTGCATTTCGCGCATGTATTCGTACATACCCACGCGCTCGGCCAGCGGGGCGTAGATATCCATCGTCTCGCGCGAGATGCGGCGGCGCTTGTCCTCGCTCCTGATGAAATGCAGCGTGCGCATGTTGTGCAGCCGGTCCGCCAGCTTGACCAGCAGGACGCGCAGATCCTCGCTCATCGCCAGCAGGAACTTGCGCAGGTTTTCGGCCGCGCGCTCGCTCTCGCTCATGGTCTCGATCTTGGAGAGCTTGGTCACCCCATCGACCAGCCGCGCCACGTCAGGGCCGAAAAGACGCTCGATCTCTTCGGTAGTCGCCAGCGTATCCTCAACCGTGTCGTGCAACAGGGCGGTGATGATGGTGTCCTGATCGAGCTTCAGCTCGGTCATCAGACCGGCGACTTCGACCGGGTGCGAAAAGTACGGGTCACCGCTGGCCCGCTTTTGCGAGCCATGCTTCTGGACCGTATAGACATAGGCACGGTTGAGCATCGCCTCGTCCGCATCGGGAGCATAGGCGAGCACGCGTTCGACAAGTTCGTACTGGCGGAGCATCTCTGGCCTAGATGCGGCGTCGGTGTGGGCAGGGCAAGGGGAAAAGCCACGCAATCTGAACTTCGCCGCGCAACGTCGAGCCGACCTTGCCGTGTCCCGTGCAGATAACAACCGGCGTCAAAAGGCTGTGATGTGCGGGCGCGAAGCAGGTTTCATGAAGCGCAAGATGGAGCGTTCAGGATTCAATCGCTGAATGGGCCGTGCGGAGGGAACGGGAAGCCCTCAGTGCGTGAAGCAAAGGCTTTGGGGGCGCTGCAAGAGCAGCACCGAACGGCAATATCAGGCCCCGCTGCCGGGATTAATCTTGAGCATTTTCAATCTCCAGGGCGAAAAGCGCCATCGGGCCAGTCGCCAGTTCTCCCTTCAGATAGCGATGCTCCCCCTCCGGGGTCAAGGGTCGCCGCTCGCCCTTGTCGCTTTCGAGCAGAGTAACCGCACGGTCCATGGCGTTGACGACTAGGGTCCGGACTCACTACAGCCACCAGATGACGGTTGCGGCGAGGCTGATGGCGCCCATGAAGTTTTTGAGGTTGCGATCGAAGCGGGTGGCGATGCGGCGCCAGTCCTTGAAGCGACAGAACA
>JBHSCB010000031.1:0-42004 GCA_042650965.1 Novosphingobium lubricantis
GGCTCGATCCGAGCCCACTGCGCATCGGAAAACCAAAAGAAATCAGACATATCAGCGCCTCCTCGCCGAGGCACTGAATCACAATCTGATCACCGTGGGAATCCAGTTATTGGGTCCGGACCCTAACACTTCCACCGTTTCAGAAAACCTAAGAACCTCAAGCGAATATTCCTGCTTGTTCTTGTGCCAGACCCAGAACCGGTAGGTGAACGTGACCCAGCCGTCGCTTGGCACGTCAATGTGGTACTGTTCCTGAAGCCCGGAGGGGAGCACCGAAACCGGCGCTTTCAAAAGGCGCCGGGTCCGGTTTGGTTCGACGATGCAGCAATCGAGGAACTGCCCCTGTTCGGTCGTTTCGGTGCCTACCTTGTCGGTCAGGATGCTGACCCGTTGCGGTTCGCTGCGATGGGGTACGTCGCGGAACATGTTCACCAGCCGCCGTTCAACCTCGACCACCGCCTTGGCCGCATCCAGATCCTTGTTGTATTCCGTATAGGTGATCGTGGTCTTGTAGTGATCGGAAAAGATGCCGAGCGGCTTTATCCGTGCGGTCAGGTGCTTGCGCAGCGATTCACTTACAGACGAGGCGTTGAAGAGGTACTTGATCCGGCTGTCGATCACCTCGTCTCCCGGTCGGGTCAGGCTGATGTACACGCCGATACCGCCGATAAACAGGAAGAATACCAGATCTTCCACGAACGACGCCGAGAGCGAAATCCAGAAATTGTCGCGCGAATCCGCATCACTGAGCGGCACCGTGCTTGCGATCCAGCAGACGATGCCAACCGTCACCGCGAAGGCCCCAAGGCCGAAGGCAAACGGCTTCAGCCGCGGCTCTCTCGCAAAGGCACCTTTTACGCGACTGAGCATGGCGTTCTCCGGCAACGGACGCTCCAGCTTAGCTGCCGCATAGCCATTGGCAAGCGCCGTGGGGCACGCCTTTCAACCGGCCCGTTCGCCCCGACTCCAGCAGGGGTTTACCGGTTGTTAGCCATATTCGGACCACACAGGCACGATCACGCCCCCCGCTCCAGGCCATTGCACACGGGATCAAGCACTACCGATGACGCCAAACGCGGCCAGCCCTGCCCTTCCTGCCGCCCCTGCGCGCGCGGTGGCCCCTGCGCGCGCGGTGGCCGCAATGCGCTCTCTTGCGCCGCTGGGCCAGCGGCGGGTGGCGGCCTATGCGCTGATCGTGCTGGTCGCTTACCTGCCGATGATGGCCAAGGTCTTCGCCGAAGCCACCGGCACCATCGGCAGCGATTTCCTGGCCTTCTGGGGCGCCGGGCGGCTCGTGGCGGACGGTACGCCGGAGCTGGTCTATAACCTGGCAGCCGAACGCGTGGCCCAAGGCCCTTCGGGAACCGGGCAGCTTGTCGCCTTTGTCAACCCGCCGCCCTACCTGTTCGTGGTCGCACCATTGGGCTGGCTGCCCTATGCCGCAGCCTGGGTCGCATGGGCGCTGGCCGGATGGGCAATCTGGTTTGCCGTCGCCCGGCGGATCCTGCCTGAAGCCAGCCTTGCGATCCTTGCCTTTCCCGCCGCCTACCTTGCCGCAAGTCATGCGCAGAACGGGTTCGTAACCGGCGCGCTGCTGATCGGCGGCGTGATCGCGCTGCGTCGATCACAGGCGCTTTCCGGGGCGCTGCTGGGCGCGTTGATCATCAAGCCCCATCTGGCGCTGCTAGTGCCGTTCTGGCTGGCCGCCGGGCGCAAATGGACTGCCTTTGCCGCCGCTGGCGCAAGCGCGCTGGGCCTGTGCCTTGCTTCGCTGCTGGTGTTCGGCGCGGACACCTGGGCAGCCTATCCTGAAAGCTTCAAGGCCAGCGCCGCGCTGATGGCGCAGGATCCGGGGCCGTTCTTCCTGCGCATGGCGACCCTTTATTCTGCGCTGCGCCAGCATGGCGATCCAGCCGTGGCGATGGCTTGCCAGGCCGCCGTCACGCTGGCGCTGCTGGTGCTGACCTGCCGCTTCTGGTCACGCGCACGCGATGAAACGGCGGCGGGCGCGATGATGCTGGCGGCCACCGCGCTGGCATCGCCCTATCTGTTTTCCTACGATCTGGCCTTTCTGGCTCTGCCGGTATTCTGGCTGGCCGGGGACGCGCGGCGGACCGGGTGGCGGCCCTGGGAAAAGCTGCTGCTGATCGTGGTGTGGATGGCACCGCTGGCAACGCGCGCGCTGGCCTTGCCGCTGGGGATCAACCTGATGCCGCTGGCTTCGGCATTGCTGGTGTGGATGGTCTGGCGTCGCGGCACCCCTGCAAAGGACCGTATCGCCGCAATCAGCCCGCGATGAAGGGATGTTGCGGGGCGAAGCGGTTTTCCAGCAGGCCGGCCCCGCGCGGATCGGCAAACACTTCGACCTGCCGCGAATAGGGCACAAAGCCTTGCTTCTCATAGAACGGTACCGCGCGCGGATCATCCAGCGTGCAGGTGTGCACCCAGACGCGTTGGACGCCTGGCACCCACGCCATCTGCAGCGTGCGCCGCATCAGCCATTGCCCAAGCCCCTTACCTGTCGCCCCCGGAATCAGGCCGAAGAACACGATCTCGCATTCGCCTTCCACCCGGAAGTCCAGCTCCACCATGCCGATTTCAACACGCGCGCGATCAACCACCGCATGAAGCTGCACGCGCGGATCGTGGATGATCGCAGCAAGGCCGGTATCGTCCAGCGTCAACCTCGACCACCACAGCCACGGTGCGCCAACACGGCGGAAGAGCAGCCGGTATTTCTCCGGCGCGCAGTCTGCCCAGCGGACAAGCTGCACCGGCACATCGGCTTCAGGCGTCAACCGGCGCAGGAAGGCCGGCGGCGTACGCATTTCCAGACAGGTAACCACGCAGGCAATATCGCCAGCCGCCACGGCATGAAAACCATGTGCCAGCGATGGACCGGAAGGCAACGGCATGTCAGGTCCACACAGCTTCGGGCGGCAGGCTCATCAGGATGGCGTCGATATTGCCGCCGGTCTTGAGACCAAACAGCGTGCCGCGATCATAGACCAGGTTGAACTCCGCATAACGGCCGCGCCATTCCAGTTGCCGCAGCTTTTCGGCAGCGTCGAACGCCATGCCCATGCGCCGCCGCACCAGCCGCGGATAAACATCAAGAAAGGCCTCGCCCACATCGCGGGTAAAGGCAAAGTTCGCTTCGAACGCGGCGCCGCCATCGCTTGCCGGGTCGGCACATTCCAGATGATCGTAGAAGATCCCCCCTACCCCGCGATGGACCTTGCGATGGGGGATATAGAAATAGTCATCCGCCCAGGCCTTGAACCGGGGATAGTAGTCCGGGTCATGCCGGTCGCACGCCGCTTTGAAGGTCGCGTGAAACTCCTCGGTATCCTCGTCGTACGGGATGGGCGGGTTGAGATCGCCGCCGCCACCGAACCAGGCCTTGCTCGTGGTCAGGAAACGCGTGTTCATGTGCACCGCAGGGACGTGCGGGTTGGCCATGTGCGCTACCAGACTGATGCCCGTGGCGGTAAAGCCGGGATTGTCGGCACTGGCGCCGTTGATCGACCGTGCAAAATCGGGAGCAAACGTTCCCGCGACGGTGGACACATTCACACCGACCTTTTCGAACACCTTGCCCTTCATCAGGCCCTGCACGCCACCGCCGCCGTTTTCAACCGGCTCGCCATCGTGGGCGCGATTCCATGCGGTGTACGTGAAACAGGCATCGCTGCCCGCCTCGCGTTCGATCGCTTCGAAGGCAGCGCAGATGCGGTCGCGCAGCGATCCAAACCAGGTACGGGCGCGGGCGGTGTGTTCGCCCCACGGGGAAACAGGCGTGTCGGTCATGGCGCGGAGCCTTGCCAAGGGATTTGCGATCCGGCAAGGAAAAGCCATGGTTCCCTTTTCGTTCACGCCACTTGGTTTCCATGGACAGGAGTTCGCGCTGGGCGGATCGCGGGCGCTGTACTGGGTGGAAGAATCGGCCCTGCTTGTGGCCGACCTTCATCTCGAAAAGGCCAGCTTCTTTGCGCGGCACGGTCAGATGCTGCCCCCCTACGACAGCCGGGCAACCTTGCAGCGCCTGGCTGATGCGCTGCGCACCTGCGGCGCGCGCCGGGTCTTCTGCCTTGGCGATTCGTTTCATGACGCAGACGGGGCGGGCCGGCTTGAACCCCATGCCGCGGGGATGCTCGATGCTCTAACGCGCGCGGTGGACTGGGTGTGGATCACCGGCAATCACGATGAAGATGCCGCAGCGCCGGGCGGCACGCTTGTCGATGAACTGCGCATCGGTAGCGTGGCGCTGCGCCACATTGCGCGGGCCAACGCCGTGCAGCATGCTGCGGAAGGGGCCGAGATTTCGGGCCATTTCCATCCCAAATTGCGGGTTCGTGTTAAGGGGCGCAGCATTGCCCGCGCCTGCGCCGTGGCGAGCGAAAACCGCCTGATCCTGCCCGCCTTCGGCGTGCTGACCGGGGGGATGGATGCGACCGATCCAGCCATACTTGGCGCGCTGCAACCTGCCCGCACGATCGACGCCATCGTTCCAGCCGGAGAACGGCTGGCACGGTTTGCTTTGTGGCGCGATGGTGCGCACACCGGCTCTACCACAGACAATGCAGCGTAACCCCGGCAAAATCTGACTTTCACGGCAAACGCGCCCTTTATCTGCGCGCCAGTTGTGATAAGGGAGCGCCAATCGCATTCTGGATTAACCTCAGGAGAAAGCACTATAGCTCCCCCACCGCGGCGCATGATGGCGCCCCCCGTCAAGAGCGGGCCTCGCTACAACATGATGATCAACGTGCCCAAAGTGCGCGTGATTGACGAAAATGGCGAGAACCTGGGTGTCATGTACACCCGCGAAGCGATCGACCAGGCAGCCGAAGTCGGCCTCGACCTCGTCGAAGTTTCCCCCAACGCTGATCCGCCGGTCTGCAAGTTCCTCGATGTCGGCAAGTTCCGTTACGAGGCGCAGAAGAAGGCCAATATTGCCCGCAAGAGCCAGAAGACGCAGGAGATCAAGGAGATCAAGATGCGTCCGAACATCGATGACCATGACTACGACACCAAGATGCGTAACGTGGTCCGGTTCATCGAGGATGGCGACAAGGTGAAGATCACGCTGCGTTTCCGCGGCCGCGAACTTTCGCACCAGCAGCTCGGCATGAACCTGCTGCGCAAGGTGCAGGACGATGTTGCCGAAATCGCCAAGGTCGAAGCCTTCCCCCGCATGGAAGGTCGCCAGATGCTGATGGTGCTTGCTCCCAAGTAAGCGCCGGGCAGTTTACAGCCTGCATCAACGGAAAAGGGCGCGCCGCAAGGACGCGCCCTTCCTTGTTTCAGCAGGTGCAGCAGATCAGAAGCGGAAGCGCGCCGATACACCATAAGTGCGTGGCTGGCTGGGGTAGCCCGACAGCGAACCTTGCTGGGCCGGGCTGTCGAAGATCTGCAACAGCGTGCGGTTGTCGAGCAGGTTGCGCCCCCACACCGTCAGCGCCAGTCCGTTTTCCATCGCATACGTCAGCGATGCGTTCACATCGTTGATTTCCTGCTTGAACTCGCGCGCAGCGGCCAGCGCCAGGCTGGCGTTCGGCGTACCATCGGGGTTGCGGAAGATCAGATTGGGCAGCCCTTCGACCAGCTTGAACGGCGCTTCGTAGTGGTAATCGAAGTGCAGGATGACATGGTCGCCATTGCCCAGCGGGCGGTCATAGTCGAGCGCCAGCGTGGTCGACAGCGGCGAAACCCCGGCGGGCTGTGTCCCGGTCAGGTCACCAAAGGCCGAAAGCTTGAAGGAATCGAACTTCGGATCGAGATAGGTCATCGCCACCGACAGCGTCAGGTCGCTCGTTGGGCGCACCGCGCCATCGAACTCGATGCCGAACACCGACTGCTTGCCGGCGTTGGCCAGGAAGAAACCGGTACCGGTGAAGATGTTCGACTGGAAACCCTTGATCGACTGCTTGAACACCGCGAGGTTGGCCGAGGCCACCCGCCAGTTGCCCTTGATGCCGAACTCGTAAAGCGTCGAATCTTCAGCTGCGGCAAAGCGGCTGCCCGCGGTCAGATTGGCCACACCAAGGTTCTGCGCCCGCAATGCGATCAGGTCGGCGTCGCTGGGCCGGCTGTCGCGCGACAGGTTGACCGATGCCGCCTTGTAGCCGGTAGCGTAAGTTGCATAGACGTTGACCGTATCGGTCGCCTCCCATGCCAGACGCGCGGTATAGCTCATGTCGCCATCGCTGATCCGACCGTTCTCCACGGCGTTCGGCACACTGCGGAACGGCGGGAAGTACTGGAACGGCACCAGCCCCAGCAGAGGGTTGAGCTTCGGATCGGTAGATGCTGCTGTCGCTCCGGCAACGATCGCCTGATAGATCGGCGCGGTTGTCGGCGCCGTGGCGAAGGCCTGGACGGCAGCCAGATCGGCCGGGTTCACGCCGCGACCGATCAGGCCCCGCGCAATGCCCCCGGCCCGGCCAAGCGCAACGAAATCAAGCCCTGCAAAGACATCGCTCGACAGCGCATCGGCGGCATACCGCTTGGAATCGTGGGTATAGTTCAGTCCCCCGGTCAGCGTCAGGCGCGGCGCGATCTTGACATCAAGCTGGCCGAACACGGAAAACGCCTCATTCTTGAGGCTGTAGGCTTCGACAAGACCCTGCCCGTTGCCAAAGAACGTGCCCGCAAGGTTGCGCCCGACCAGCGGCGAAAGCTGTGCCTCAAGCCCCGGAACGCTGGTGCAGGTCGGACTGGACGGGCAGCCGCTCGATCCCTGGATCAACAGGTTGGCATAAGGCCGGGCATTGGCACCCCAGGCGATCTGGTTCGCCTGATCGACCTTCTCGTTGAAATAGAATGCCCCAAGCAGCGCATTGAACGGCCCATCCCAGTTCGTGGCGGCGCGGAACTCCTGCGTGAAGGTCTTGAGCCGCACGTCCTGGAAATTGCGGCCCAGCAGGTCCACGCCGGTAAAATCGGAATCCTGGTTCGTCACCGCATCGGTGCGGCGATAGGCGGTGATCGAAGTCAGCGTGATCGGACCCAGTTCGTAGTCGATCTGGCCCGACAGCCCCCAGTTTTCAATCACGTTGGTGGACGCGAAGTTGTTGTAGATCACGTCATCGAACTTGGCCGCAGGATCGTTTACCACCGTATTCGGCGCACCGATGGCCTTGATCGCTCCGGTGGCCGCAGACTGACGGATATTTACGACCGCGCAGCAGTTTTCGTCGATCTTGCCGTAATCACCGATCAGGCGGACCGACAGGGCCGTGCTGGGTTCCAGCAGCACCTGTCCGCGCACGAACCAGCGATTGCGCTCGTTCTCTTCGACACCGCTACCCCGGTCATCGACAAAACCATCGCGCCGGTTGTATCCGCCGGCAAGGCTGGCCGCGACGGTATCGGAGATCGGGCCAGTGATGACGCCCTTGAGCACAAGGGCGTTGAAGTTGCCGTAGCTGGCCTCGATGTTGCCGCCCAGTTCAAACTGCGGTTTGCGCGTGACCAGCGAAATCACGCCGGCGCTGGCGTTCTTGCCGAACAGCGTGGACTGCGGCCCCTTGAGCACTTCCACCCGCTGCACATCGGGCAAATCGGCAATCATCGACGCCGAGCGCGAACGGTAAACGCCATCCACGAACAGGCCGACCGAGGGTTCGATCCCGGCGTTGTTGGCACCATTGCCGAAGCCGCGAATGTAGAAATTGGTGTTAGCCGAGCTTTGCAGCTGGTTGACTCGCAGCGACGGCACCAGCGACGACAGATCCTTGATATCACGAATCTGCGCCTGCTCGATCGCAGCGGCGGTGGTGACCGAAACCGCAATCGGCACGTCCTGCAGGGTCTGTTCGCGCTTGTTGGCCGTAACGATGATCTGGTTGCCGTCAGCCATCGGTTCCGCATAGTCGGTTGCCGGCTGGGCCATTTCCGCCGAGCCGGTCGAAGCGTTCTGGGCATGGGCGGTAGCGGCGAAGGCCAGCGCGAAAGTGCACGAGCCGACAAGAAGCGCAGCCCGGCCAGCAAAGTTGGCGTTCATTATGTTTTTCCTCTCCAGACACCCGACGCAATGGCCTTTCAGGGCGTACCCTGATCCACAGCTTCGGATGGCATCCTGTTTCCCTGAAACCTGCTTTATGTTGCTGTTAGGCCAGCGACAATCCGAACCTTCGCGCATGCCGACACCGTCGCGGCATTTGCGACAAATGTTGCAACTTTACCACAACTCCGGCGCATCCTTCGCCCGACCTGACGCAAGCCACCATGCGGAAGCGCACAAATCGCCAAGGAACGCGGTGCGCGCCCAAACGGACCAGACGACAGCCAGACTTTGTTCCGTCTCCGCTTGCCGCAACGCACAAATCCGAGTAAGCGCGCGCCAAAGCCGGAGCGGGCGCAGTTTGTGCCACGCTTTGCCCCCGTTCCAAACCGAAAGCCTGTTTCATGTCCGCCCAGCGCAATATCGCGATCATCGCCCACGTCGACCACGGCAAGACCACCCTTGTCGATCAGCTTTTCCGCCAGTCCGGCACCTTCCGCGACAATCAGCGCGTGGAAGAGCGCGCTATGGATTCCAACGATCTGGAAAAGGAGCGCGGGATCACCATTCTGGCCAAGTGCACTTCGGTCGAATGGAACGGCACGCACATCAATATCGTCGACACCCCCGGCCACGCCGACTTCGGCGGCGAGGTGGAGCGCATCCTGAGCATGGTCGATGGCGTGATCCTGCTGGTCGACAGTTCGGAAGGCGCGATGCCGCAGACCAAGTTCGTCACCGGCAAGGCACTGGCGCTGGGCCTCAAGCCGATCGTCGTCGTCAACAAGATCGACCGCCCCGATGGACGCCCGCAGGAAGTGCTCGACGAAGTCTTCGATCTGTTCGTCAGCCTCGACGCCAGCGACGAACAGCTTGAGTTCCCCGTGCTCTATGCGTCGGGCCGCAACGGCTATGCCTCGGAAGACGAAAGCGCGCGCGAAGGCGACCTGACCCCGCTGTTCCAGAAGATCGTCGATCATGTGCCGCCGCCGGCCGCCGATGTCGATGGTCCGTTCAAGTTCCTGGTCACGCTGCTTGATCGTGACAACTTCCTTGGCCGCATCCTCACCGGCAAGGTGCAGAGCGGCACGGTCAAGGTGAACTCGCCGATCCATGCGCTGGACCGCGATGGCAAGATCATCGAAACCGGGCGCGCCTCCAAGATCATGGCCTTCCGCGGGCTTGAGCGCGTGCCGGTAGAAGAAGCCAAGGCGGGCGACATCATCTCCATCGCCGGGCTTGCCGTGGCGACCGTGGCCAACACCATCGCTGATCCTTCGGTCACCGAACCGCTCCAGGCCCAGCCGATCGACCCGCCGACGCTGTCGATGCGCTTTGCGGTGAACGATTCACCCATGGCCGGGCGCGAAGGGTCGAAGGTTACCAGCCGCATGATCCGCGACCGTCTGGAGCGCGAGGCCGAATCGAACGTCGCCATCCGCGTGACCGAATCCGCCGACAAGGACAGCTTCGAAGTGGCCGGGCGCGGCGAACTCCAGCTCGGCGTGCTGATCGAGACGATGCGCCGCGAAGGCTTCGAACTGGGCATCAGCCGCCCGCGCGTGCTGTTCAGCGAAGACGAAAACGGCAACCGGACCGAGCCATACGAAACCGTCGTGATCGACGTGGACGATGAATATTCGGGCACCGTCGTCGACAAGATGGCCATCCGCAAGGCCGAGATGACGGACATGCGTCCATCGGGTGGTGGCAAGACCCGCATTACCTTCTCCGCCCCGTCGCGCGGGCTGATCGGCTACCATGGCGAGTTCCTTTCGGACACTCGCGGCACTGGCATCATGAACCGGCTGTTCGAAAAGTACGGGCCGCACAAGGGCCGGATCGAAGGCCGCAAGAACGGCGTGCTGATCTCAAACGGCGCGGGTGAAGCGGTCGCCTATGCCCTTGGGCCGCTTGAAGAGCGTGGCATCCTGTTCGTCGGCGTTGGCACGCCGCTGTACGAAGGCATGATCATCGGTGAAAACGCCAAGCCCGAAGATCTTGAAGTCAACCCGATGAAATCGAAGCAGCTCACGAACTTCCGTTCGACCGGCAAGGACGACGCCATTCGCCTGACCCCGCCCAAGATCATGACGCTGGAACAGGCCATCGCCTATATCGACGACGATGAAATGGTCGAAGTCACACCAAAGTCGATCCGCCTGCGCAAGGCCATCCTCGACCCGAACGAGCGCAAGAAAGCCTCGCGCAAGAAGGAAGCGGCCTGATCCGAAACGAAAAGAGGGCGGCCCCGAAGGGTCGCCCTCTTTTCGTGGAAGTCATGGGGTCACGGTGACGTTTGCGCTGTCGTATGGCGCCCTTTTGCGGTTAGCCTGCCCACAATCGGCACCTTGCTCCTTCTCCGAAAGCCGATCCCCATTGATCGTCAAAACCAATCAATACATTTAAATTGATCGACCCTAGCAATCCACCTGAACAGTGGAGCGTTGGCCGTCGTGCAGCGCGGCTTCGGCAGCGACGGCGCCGGTGACGGGAAATCGCAATGCCGGTGCAGCGCTCTATCGCCATTGCGCGTTTGCCGGGCTATGGGGCACGCGATGACTGAAGCGCCTCCCCCCAGCGCCGCCGCGCCCGACGCTCCCGGCTTTCCTACGCAGCTAAAGGGCCTGCGGATCGCGCTGTTCAGCGGCAACTACAATTATGTGCGCGACGGGGCCAACCAGGCGCTCAACCGGCTCGTCGGCTATCTCCAGCGGCAAGGCGCGCAGGTGCGCGTCTATGCACCCAAGGTGGCAAAGCCAGCTTTCCCCTCGATGGGCAAGCTGGTCGGCGTACCATCCTTCGCTATTCCGGGGCGCGAGGAATACCGCTTCCCGCTGGCGCTTTCGCCCCGCGTGCGACGCGATCTGGCCACGTTCGATCCTCACGTCGTCCATGTCTCGTCACCGGATGTCGTCGCTCACCGCGCGGTCTCCTGGGCGCGCCATCGCAAGCTGCCGATCCTGGCATCGGTCCACACCCGCTTTGAAACCTATTTCCGCTATTACAACATGGCGTGGATGGAGCCGATCATCGAAGCCTTGCTGCGGCGGTTCTACCGGCGCTGCGATGCGCTGGTCGCCCCTTCGGAATCGATGGCACAAGTGCTGCGCGACCAGCGCATGAACTATGACATCGACATCTGGTCGCGCGGGGTCGATCGGGAAATCTTCCATCCCGGCGCGCGCAGCCTCGCCTGGCGTCGCTCGCTCGGCATCGCCGATGACGAAGTAGCGATCGGCTTTCTGGGGCGGCTGGTGATGGAAAAGGGGCTGGATGTCTTCGCCGATTCCATCGACGTCCTGGCCAGGCGGGGTGTCGCGCACCGGGTGCTTGTCGTGGGTGAAGGCCCGGCGCGCGAATGGTTTGCCGCACGCCTGCCGCAGGCGGTCTTTGCCGGGTTCCAGGGCGGCGCCGACCTTGGCCGCGCAGTCGCCAGCATGGACGTGCTGTTCAACCCTTCGGTTACCGAAACGTTTGGCAACGTGACGCTCGAAGCGATGGCCTGTGGCGTACCGGTAGTCGCGGCTGCCGCTACCGGCAGCCAGAGCCTCGTCGATGACAACGCCTCTGGCCGCCTCATCGCGCCGGGCGCGGTGCGCCAGTTCGCCGATGCGCTTCGCGGCTATGTCGAGGATGCATCGCTGCGGACGCGCCATGGCGCGGCGGGCGAGGAACGCAGCCTTGAGTTTTCATGGGACCGGATCAACCAAGCCGTGGCCGACACCTATCTGCGACTGGTCCGGCAGAAGCATGCCGGGCGCAGGCGCTGACCGCCCTACCGCAACACGCCGCGACGGGCCATAACGCGGGCATAACCGATGAAGAACAGCAACGCGCCCCAGATCAGGACCATCATCGCAACCATGCCCGGACTGTGCATCGAAGCGGGCAAGGTGGGGTCCAGGTACTGGTAGACCTGGCTGACCGCCAGCCCGATCAGGGAAACCGCAAACGCTGCAACCGCGTGGCGCGACCGCACGAGCAGCAGCACCGATCCCGCCAGCGAACCCCACACCCCCAGCGCCCAGAACGCACTCAGCCAGCCGGGCAGCATCTGGGTATAGGCGATCTCTTCCGCGCCCATCCCTACAGAGGTCATGTAGGCTACAGGATCAAGCTTGGTCATCGTGTAGTCAAGGCAGCCGAAACTGTTCCACAACAACCCGATCACGCCGATCGCCCAGAGATGCGCAGGCGCCCTGTTCAGTTCTGGCGGACGGTCTTGCACGGCACCACTCCTTCAACCCTGTGCACGAACACTATCACGGACCGATGCACCATCAAAGCGACACTATGTTGTACCGTCCGGCGCGTCGGCTTATGCCGTAACGGCCATGGCTGATCTGTTCGCTCCGTCGCCGCAAGATGCACCGCCACCAGAGTCCAGCCCCTCGGCGCCGCTGGCCGACCGCTTGCGCCCTCGCACGCTTTCAGATGTCATTGGGCAGGACCACCTGACCGGACCAGATGGCGCCATTGGGCGCATGGTGGCCGCAGGCAAGCTGACCTCGATGATCCTGTGGGGACCGCCCGGCACCGGCAAGACCAGCATTGCCCGCCTGCTGGCCGAAGCAGTTGGCATGCGCTATGTTGCGATAAGCGCGGTGTTTTCCGGGGTGGCCGACCTGAAGAAGGCCTTTGCCGAAGCGCAGGCGATGGCGCTGACGGGGCGCAAGACCCTGCTCTTCGTGGACGAAATCCACCGCTTCAACCGTGCGCAGCAGGATGGCTTTTTGCCCTTTGTCGAAAACGGCACGGTTACGCTGGTCGGCGCGACGACCGAGAACCCAAGCTTTGCGCTGAACGCCGCGCTGCTTTCGCGTGCGCAAGTGCTGATCCTGCACCGGCTCGATGCCACCGCACTGGGTACGTTGCTGGCGCGGGCCGAAGACATCACCGGCCTGCGCCTTCCGCTAACCGCGCCCGCACGCGAGGCGCTTATTGCCTCGGCCGATGGCGATGGCCGCTTCCTGCTAAACCAGGCCGAAACGCTGTTCGATGTAACGTTGCCTGCGCCGCTCGATCCCGAAGCTCTTGGAACGTTCCTGATGCGGCGGGTTGCGGTTTACGACAAGGACCGCGACGGGCACTACAACCTGATATCGGCCTTGCACAAAAGCCTGCGCGGATCAGACCCGCAGGCGGCGCTCTATTACATGGCGCGGATGCTGGTGGCAGGCGAAGAGCCCCTTTACATCCTGCGCCGGCTGGTGCGCTTTGCCAGCGAGGACGTCGGCCTGGCCGACCCTCAGGCGCTGGTGCAATGCCTTGCTGCCAAGGATGCTTACGATTTCCTTGGCAGCCCGGAAGGCGAACTGGCCATCGTGCAGGCGTGCCTCTACCTCGCAACCGCGCCGAAATCGAACGCTGCCTACACTGCGCAGAAGGCGGCGTGGAAATCGGCACGCGATACGGGTTCTCTCAGCCCACCGGCCAATATCCTTAACGCTCCGACCAAGCTGATGAAGGACATCGGCTATGGTGCAGGCTATGCCTACGACCACGATGCGGACGATGGCTTTTCCGGCGCGAACTACTGGCCCGAAGGCATGGCCGCGCAGAGCTATTACCTGCCGGTAGAACGCGGCTTCGAACGTGAAGTGGCCAAGCGCATGGAATGGTGGGACCGCAAGCGGCGCGAACGCGCGGGCGCATGACCGTGCCCCGGTTCGGCCACTTCGTCGCCATCGACTGGTCGGGCGCCGCAGGGGAGCGGCATCGCGGCATCGCCGTGGCCATGGCATCGCACGGCAGTGCGGCCCCGGCGCTGGTCCGCCCCGGCCATCGCTGGTCACGCACTGAAGTGCTGGAATGGCTGCTGAATGACCTGCCCGGCGATGCACTGGTCGGCATGGACCTTGGCATATCGTTGCCATTCGCCGATCGTGGTGCATTCTTTCCCGGCTGGTCGGAAAGCCCGGCGGACGCCCGCGCGCTGTGGGCGCTGATCGACCGGATCTGCACCCATGAGCCACACCTTGGCGTCAATCCGCTGGTCGATCACCCCAGCGCCAGCGCCCACTTCCGCCGTCACGGCGGGCGCGAAGGCACGCATTTCGGCGGCGGCGAAGGCCGTTTCCGGCAGACCGAGGCAGCGCAACGACGCATGGGCTGCCGCCCCTATTCCAACTTCAACCTCGTGGGCGCAGCGCAAGTCGGCAAATCGAGCCTTTCCGGCATGCGCTTGCTGCACCGGCTGGGCGGTGCAATTCCCGTCTGGCCCGTCGATCCCCTGCCTCGCCGAGGCCCGGTGCTGTGCGAAATATACACCGCGATCGCGGCGATGGCTGCGGGCCGTACGCCGGGGCGATCAAAGATGCGCGATGCGGCGGCGCTTGATGCCGCGCTGACCGCGCTCGGCTCGACCCCGTCCGGCCTTGATGGGCCGCTGGACGATCATCGCTGCGATGCGCTGGTTACGGCCGCCTGGCTGCGCAATGCCGCGCATGCCACACATCTGTGGACACCACCCGGCCTTTCGCGTGAAATTGCGACAACCGAGGGCTGGACCTTCGGGGCGCTATGACGCTAGAGGACGAGCGGATTCGACGGGCCGGCTTAGCACAGTGGTAGTGCAGCGGTTTTGTAAACCGAAGGTCGGGGGTTCAAATCCCTCAGCCGGCACCAGGATCCCGCAACCCGGCTACCACTCCCGATCATCGTCAGCTTGCATTTCAAGGCGTGCCGCGCCCTGCTAAACGTCATTATCAGCGTGGCGTGAAAGCAGCCGTTCGAGCCGTTTTCGCTGTTCATCCTGCAGCGCGCGGATTTCGTTGATGATTCCGCGCAATTCCGGGCTGTCGAGCGCCAGGACGAGGTCCGAGAGTTGTTGATCCAGCGCGATAAGGAGAGGAAAAGCTTCGCGCAGACGCGACGCAAGTTCATGCACACGGCAGTTATCGTCTGATCGTTTGCCGTGCCCGTCCATGAAATCGGCAGATACGGCACCGGCAAACCTCGATCACGCCATTTGCGGGCAAACCCGCGCCGTTTACGACGAATGATTGGATTCGGAGCGAAACTGAACCATTTTGGCCACACCAAGGCTCAGGATCAGCCGCGCCCTCGGTACGGGGCCACGCCCTGATCGGGCAGCCACAGCCCTTCGGGCGGGGTGCCGGATTGCCAGAACACGTCGATCGGGATGCCGCCGCGCGGATACCAGTATCCCCCGATGCGCAGCCAGCGCGGAGCCATTTCGGCAAAGAGCCGCTGCCCGATACCAACGGTCACGTCTTCGTGGAACCCGGCGTGGTTGCGGAAAGAACCCAGGAAAAGCTTGAGCGCCTTTGATTCCACGATCGTTTCGCCGGGGGCATAGTCAATCACAAGGTGCGCGAAATCGGGCTGTCCAGTCACCGGACACAAGGATGTGAACTCCGGCGCGGCAAAGCGGATCATATAGAGCGCGCCGGGCCGCGGGTTGGGCACATAATCCAGCACGGCCTGTTCGGGGCTGGCAGGCAGCGCGCTGGTCTGGCCAAGGTGAAGCGGAGAACTGTTTGCCATGGGAAATCCGGTACTGGTCTGCGTCCAACGCCCATGCACCGCCCTCGGCCCAAGGGCAAGGGACCAGCACCTTCCCGATGGTGCGGCAAGGATTGGTCTGGCCAAAGAACCGCCCCGCACTTTTCCGGCTCGACGCCCTGCCCCGCCCGGTTTAGGTTGCACTGCAACGAACCTGCAAAAGACGGGTCGGCAGCAGGCAGGCAGGAGCACGAAAAACCATGGATTCACTGGTGTCTACCCAGTGGCTTGCGGACGAAATGGCCGCCAGCGATCTACGCATTGTCGATGCCAGCGCATTCCTGCCCGAACACGGGCGCGATCCGCGGCAGGAGTATGAGGCGTGCCACATTCCGGGCGCCGTATTCATGGATCTTGCCAATCTGGTGGACAGCAGCTCGCCCGTCCCCAACACGTTGCCTTCGGCGGAAAAGTTCGCCAGCCGGATGCAGGCGCTGGGCCTGGGCGATGGCAGCCGGATCGTTGTCTATGACGACAGCCCGATCAAGACGGCGACACGCGCCTGGTTCATGCTGACGATGTTCGGCGCACAGAACGTGGCGATTCTCGACGGCGGGATAGCCAAATGGAAGGCGGAGGGCCGCCCTACGGCAAGTGGTGTCGAAACCCTGCGCCAGCGCCACTTCACGATCTGGTCGGACACCAGCCACCTGCGCACCAAGGCCGATGTGATCGCCAATCTCGGCACAGCCGCCGAACAGGTGATCGACGCACGCGGGGCCGGACGCTTTACCGGCGAGGACAGGGAAACCAATCCTGCCCTGGCCAGCGGGCATATTCCGGGCGCGCGCAACGTGCCCTATTCCAATTTGTTCAACGGCGATGGCACATGGAAATCGCCCGATGAAATCCGCGCCACCTTTGCCGCCGCCGGGGTCAATCTGGACCAGCCACTGGTATCGTCGTGTGGATCGGGGATGACCGCCAACGTGCTGATCTTCGCCCTGCACCTGATCGGCAAGGACGATGTCGCACTTTACGATGGTTCCTGGAGCGAATGGGGAATGGACCCCAAGACACCCAAGGCAATCGGCCCTGCATGAGCGTAGATACTGGCCAACGGTAAAGCGGTCGAACTTGCGGTCCCAAGCTGCTATTGCCACCGCGACATGAGCAGCACTTCCGATGAAAAGCCCTGTGGCGCTGCCACCCGCAGCGTCGCCGCAGGCAGGCGGGCAGAATGGACCGGAACGCCCGGCCACCCCTGTGCCGTGGTCAGCCCGCCGGTATGGCGCGCCTCGACCCATCTCTACCCCGACATGGCCGCCCTTCGCGCGCATCCAGCGAATGCCGATGGCAATTTCTACTATGGCAGGCGCGGCGGGCCGACCCAGTGGGCGCTGGCCGAGGCGCTGACACAGATTGAACCGGGCGCTGCCGGAACGGTGCTCTATCCTTCCGGCGTTGCCGCGATCGCAGGTGTTCTGCTGACGGTGCTGCGCCCCGGCGACGTTCTGCTGATGACGGATAACGCCTATGAACCAAGCCGGGCCATGGCGCGCGGGCTGCTCAAGGATTTCGGGGTGGAAACGCGCTGGTTCGATCCGTGCGACCCGGTCGCCTTCGCCAGCGTGTGTTGCGAGCGGACTCGCGCCGTGCTGCTCGAAAGCCCCGGCAGCCTGACCATGGAAGTGCAGGACGTACCGGCGCTAGCCGCCGCTGCGCGCGCGCGCGGGATCGTCAGCGTGCTGGACAATACCTGGGCATCGCCACTGGGCTTCGCCGCGCTGGACCATGGCGTGGACATTGTGGTGATGAGCCTGACAAAACACGTTTCCGGCCATTCCGACTGCATGATGGGCAGCGCCAGCGCGGGCGAGGAATGGTATCGCAAGCTGCGCTTGCGCGCGCAGGGTCTGGGCCTTGTGGTTTCCCCCGATGATGCGGCCTTGATGCTGCGCGGGCTGCGCACCATGCCGCTGCGCCTGGAAGCGGAAACCGCATCGGCGCTGGCGATTGCGCAGTGGCTGGAAACACGAACGGAAGTGGCGCGTGTGCTGTGCCCGATGCTGCCGGGCGCGCCGGGCCACGACCTCTGGGCGCGTGATTTCACCGGTGGGTGCGGGCTGTTCAGCTTTGTGCTGAAAGGCGGAACGTCCGCAGCGCGTGATGCGCTGATTGATGCGCTGGACCTGTTCGGGATCGGTTATTCGTGGGGCGGATTCGAAAGCCTTGCGACGCCGGTCGATCCGGCCAGCATCCGCACAGCCAGCGCCTGGCCGCTGCCCGGCATGGAACCGGAAGACCGTTTCGGCGTAAGGCTATCGACGGGGCTTGAAGACACCGCAGACCTGATTGCCGATCTTGAATGCGGACTGGCGGCCTGGGCGGCCCATGGAGATACATGTGAATGACCTGAAGCAGCAGGTGACCGAAGGAATCCGCCTGCTTGACGCCATCGGCTTCGATGTCGGCACGTACCATGTTTCGGCGTGGGGGGTGCTGCGCATCCTGATCGTGCTGGTGCTGGTGCTGGTGTTCGCCCGCCTCGGCGGAAGACTTGCCAAGCGGCTGTTCTCCAAGGTTGCCAGCCTTGACGGCGCGCAGCGCCTGCTGGGGGAAAAACTGGTTTCGCTGGCGGTCTGGGCGCTGGCGATCATGGTGGGGATCGACGTTCTGGGCATCAGCCTGACTGCGCTTACGGTATTTTCCGGCGCATTCGGCCTTGCCATCGGTTTCGGTCTGCAAAAGACCTTTGGCAACCTGATCGCCGGGATCATCCTGCTGATGGACCGTTCGATCAAGCCGGGAGACGTCATCGCGGTATCGGGCGGGAACGGCAACACCTTTGGCGAGGTGAAGCGGATCGGGATACGCGCCGTTTCGGTCACCACGCGCGACAACCGCGAATATTTGATTCCGAACGAAATCCTGATGACTTCCCAAGTGGAAAACTGGTCCTATTCGGCGCGCGACGTAGGGATCATGATCCCGGTAGGCGTCAGCTATTCCAGCGATCTTGCCAAGGTGGAGGAATTGCTGTTGCAGGCGGCGCGCGAAACCCCGCGCGTGCTTGAACGCCGGGAAACCAAGGTGCTGCTCAAGGGCTTTGGCGCCAGCAGTGTCGACCTGGACATATTCGCGTGGATCGAAGACCCGGAAATGGGCGTGGCCAACGTCAAGTCCGAAGTGCTCAAGCGGGTATGGTATCTGTTCAAGGAAAACGGCATCGAAATCCCGTTCTCGCAGACCGATCTCAACTTGCGCGAAAGCGACGGCCTGCGCCGATTGACCGACGCGATGCGCCAGCAGACCGTGCAAACGCCTTCGCAGATGCCGGAAACACCTGAAAAGCCGTAATTGTATCGCCGGTAAAGCTGATCTAGGCCATACCCAATCCATTCTCGCTGGCCTATCGCCCCGCCCCGCCCCATGTGCGCTGGATGAAGAACGCTGCATCAAGAATCGGAACCGTGTTCCTGGTTGGCGCAGGGCCGGGCGATCCCGACCTGCTCACCCTGCGCGCCGCGCGGCTGGTGATGAACGCGCGGGTGCTGGTCCACGACGGGCTGGTTGATCCCGCGATCCTGGCGATGGCGCCGCGCGCCTGCCGGATGATCTCCGTCGCCAAGCAGCGCGCCCGCCACACCATGCAGCAGCAGGATATCAACGCCCTGCTGGTGCGCGAAGCATTGGCAGGAAACGATGTCGTCCGGCTCAAGGGCGGCGATCCGTTCGTGTTCGGGCGCGGTGGCGAAGAAGCCGAAGATTGCCTGGCCGCGGGCGTGCCGGTGCAGGTCGTGCCCGGCATCAGCGCGGCCATGGGCGCAGCGGCTTCGGCGCTGATCCCGCTTACCCACCGCGAAAGCGCCAGCATCGTGAGCTTCGTTGCGGGACAGTGCAAGGGGCTGACCGACCAGAACTGGGCCGGTCTTGCCGGAAAGGGCCGCACGCTGGTGATCTACATGGGCGTGGCCACGGCCGAGGCCATTGCCGAAAAGCTCATGGCCGATGGCCTGGCGCCCGACATGCCTGTGGCGGTCATCGAAAATGCATCGCGTCCGCAAATGCGCGTGGTACGCGGCGCGCTGGCCGGCCTTGGGCCGCTGGTTGCGCGCAACCGCATCAAAAGCCCTGCCCTTATCGTCATCGGCGAAGTGGCAGGCCGGGGAGACATGATGGAATTGAAACAGGTTGTGGAGACCAAGGTGCTGGAGATCGGGGCGTGAAGATCATTACCGGAAACGACCTGAGGACAGGCGACGTGATCTGGTGGACCGGTCAGGGATGGTCGCGCCTTGTCGACGATGCGGTCGAAGTGGGTGACGATGCCGATGCGATCATCGCGCGCGAAAACGCCAGGCAGATCGTCACCGACACACAGGTTATCGATGCCGAACGCAGCGCCGAAGGCGTGCGCCCGGCACACATCAAGGACCGCATCCGCGCCCTCGGCCCGACGGTGCGGATGGACCTTTCGCTCAAGCCCGCGGACCCCGAAGCCGCCAAGTGGGTGATCTGACATGTATCAGTACGACAGCTATGACCAGGCCATGGTCGACGCCCGTGTGGCCGAGTTCCGCGATCAGGTGGAACGCCGCCTTGCCGGTGAAATCACCGAAGACCAGTTCAAGCCCCTGCGGCTGAAGAACGGACTTTACCTGCAACTGCACGCCTACATGCTGCGCGTGGCGATCCCTTATGGCACGCTCAACAGCCGCCAGATGCGCATGCTGGGCGATATCGCGGACAAGTACGACCGCGGCTACGGGCACTTCACCACCCGCCAGAACATCCAGTACAACTGGATCAAGCTGGCCGATGCGCCCGATATTCTGGCGGATCTGGCATCGGTGGAAATGCACGCGATCCAGACCAGCGGCAATTGCATCCGCAACACCACGTCCGATCAGTTCGCTGGCGCTGCCGCCGATGAACTGGTCGATCCGCGTCCCTATGCCGAGCTGCTGCGCCAGTGGTCGACCTTCCACCCGGAGTTCGATTACCTGCCGCGCAAGTTCAAGATCGCCATCATCGGTTCGGACACCGATCGCGCCGCGATGAAGCTGCACGATATCGGCATCCAGCTTGTGCGCAACGATGCGGGCGAGATCGGCTGCCGCTTCTATGTCGGCGGGGGGATGGGCCGCACGCCGATGATCGCCCCTGTCATTGGCGATTTCGTGCCGCCGCTGCAGATGATTTCCTATCTGGAAGCATGCCTTCGCGTATACAACCGCTATGGTCGGCGCGATAACAAGTACAAGGCGCGCATCAAGATTCTCGTCCACGAAATCGGCGCCGACGAATACCGCCGCCAGGTGCAAGAAGAGTTCGCCCATATCCTGACGCTGGGGCTTGAACCGCCCCCGGCCGAACTCGAACGTATCAAGGGCTTCTTCGAACAGCCCGGTTTCGAAACCGGGCTGCCGGACGATATTGATCTGTCGGACCCCGACTTCGCGCTGTGGGTCGATCAGAACACCCATGCCCACAAGCAGCCGGGCTATGCCATCGTCACCATCAGTCTCAAGCCGGTGGGCGGGATTCCGGGCGATGCCAGCGCGGACCAGATCCGGCTCATGGCCGATCTGGCGCTGGACCATTCGTTCGACGAACTGCGCGTGACCCATGCCCAGAACATCGTGCTGCCGCATGTGAAGAAGGCCGATCTTTATGCAATCTGGCAGAAGCTTGATGCCGCAGGGCTTGCCAATGCCAATCTCGACCTGATCGGCGATATCATTGCCTGCCCCGGTCTTGATTACTGCGCGCTGGCCAATGCCCGCTCGATCCCCGTCGCGCAGAAGATTTCGCAACGCTTTGCCGACATCGGCCGCCAGCGCGAACTGGGCGAGTTGAAGCTGAAGATTTCGGGCTGCATCAACGCGTGCGGGCATCACCACGCGGGCCACATCGGCATCCTGGGTGTCGACCGCAAGGGGGTGGAAAACTACCAGCTCCTGCTGGGCGGCAGCGAAGGTGCCGATACCTCGCTGGGCACCATCACCGGTCCCGGCTTCAACGAGGATGGCATTGTCGACGCGGTTGAAACCGCCACCAACGTCTATCTGGCCCAGCGCACGGACGGGGAACGCTTTGTCGATACCTTCCGCCGCATCGGCATGGCCCCGTTCAAGGAGGCAATCTATGGTTGAGCAGACCCTGCGTTACCGCGATGACGCGGCGGTGACTGATCCGGCAGTGAGCCTTTCTGCCTTTGCCGAACAGTCCAACGCCGTGGCCGTGCGCATCGAGCCCGGCGAAGATGCGCGCGCGCTGCTTCCGCAGCTTGATCGCATCGCGCTCGTCGAAGTGAACTTCCCGGCCTACACCGATGGTCGCGGCTATTCAGCCGCACGCATCCTGCGCGAGCATGGCTATGCGGGCGAACTGCGCGCGGTGGGCGATGTGCTGGTGGACCAGCTTTCGCACATGCGGCGCTGCGGGTTCGACAGCTTCGCCCCGAACCAGCCGATCAACGCCGATGCCGCAGCCAGGGCCTTTGCCACATGGCCGGAGGTTTACCAGAAGACCGTCGATGGCCGCCCCGCGATCTGGGCAAAGCGCCACGCGCTTTGATCTTCGGGGCCTGACCCCGGCAGGACATCAGCCAATGGACCAATCCGTGACCCGCAACCTTGACCGCAAGATCGACCTGATCGACACCGCGCCGCGTTTTACCGACAGCGATGCGATCCGGCTCAACAACCTGTTCCGTGGCACCGAAACGCTGGATATGCTGCGTTCGGTAATCCGCGACGGGCTGGCCGGCGATCTGGCGGTTGTGTCCAGCTTTGGCGCGGAAAGCGCAGTGCTCCTGCATCTTGTGGCGCAAGTTGACCGCAACCTGCCAGTGCTCTTCCTGGAAACGCACAAGCATTTCCCGGAAACGCTGGCGTACCGCGACCAGCTCGTCGACAGGATCGGGCTGACCAACCTGATTATCGTCGAACCCGAAGCGGCAACCATTGCCGCAAAGGATGACAACGGCCTGCGCTGGTCATGGGATCCCGACGGTTGCTGCGAGATCCGCAAGGTGGAGCCGCTGGCCAGGGCGCTGCTGCATTACGATGCCTCGATCACCGGGCGAAAGGGCTTCCAGTCCTCCACCCGCGCCGGTCTGCCGCGCTTCGAGATCGACCGTTCCGATGCGCAAGGGCGCTTCAAGATCAACCCGCTGGCATCGTGGTCGAAGGACATGCTCGAAAGCTATTTTGCCGAGCACGACCTGCCGCCACACCCCCTGGTGGCGCAAGGCTATCCCTCGATCGGGTGCGCCCCGTGCACCAGCATGGTCGCGCCGGGCGAAGACCCGCGTTCGGGCCGCTGGAAGGGATGGGACAAGACCGAATGCGGCATCCATAGCCCGACCGATACCGGCAGCAAGCCGGGCGAACTGCCTCCCGGATTCGACCCGGTATTCTGACGCTTCCCGCCCGCCCCGGTCCGCCGGGGCGGCATGCCTGATTTGCCATTGCGGACAAGGCTCTGCTAGGCCCTGTGCCGGGATGCAGAGGGGGTGGTTGGCCGGTGATCGACGCGCGCAGGATCGGATTGCTTGCTGGCCCGCTGGGCTTTCTGGTCACACAGTTGATCGCGCCCCCTGCCGCCATGCCGGTTGAGGCGTGGAGCGCCGCGGGCCTTGTCTGGTGGATGGCGGCTTGGTGGATGACCGAGGCGCTGCCACTGTCGGCGACGGCGCTTCTGCCGTTTCTGGTGCTGCCGCTTACCGGCGTCGCCAACGCCAACAAGACCGCAGCCGCCTATTATTCCCCGATCATGTTCCTGTTCGTCGGCGGCGCATTCATGGCGCTGGCGATCGAACGCACCGGGCTGCACCGGCGGCTGGCGCTGTTCATCATGGGATTCGCAGGCGTGCGGCCGGGCCAGTTGCTGCTGGGGGTGATGATCGCCACGGCGGTTCTTTCAAGCTTCATCTCCAACACATCCACCGCGCTGATCATGATGCCGATGGCCATGGCCATGCTGGCCGCAGGCGGCGTGCGCGAAGGGGAAACCGGCGGGATGGCTGGCGCCCTGCCAATCGGCATCGCCTTTTCCGCTTCGATCGGCGGGCTGGCGACGCTGATCGGCACGCCCACCAACGCGATTGCCGCGGGCCTGATCGAAACCGCGCTGGGGGTGCGCATTACCTTCCTCGAATGGGCGCTCTATGGCATCCCGATCGCCATTGTTGCCGTGCCACTGGCCGCGTGGATCATCGCGCGGGTGCAAAAGCTGGATTCCGATAGCTTCGATCCGGTCCACGCACGCGCCGCGATCGGTCATTCCGCCACATGGAGCGTGCCGGAACGGCGACTGGTTCCGGTAGTGGCACTAGCCTTTGCCGCATGGGTCGCATTGCCGTGGCTGGAAGGCTACTTTCCCGAAGGCGGCCTGACCGACGGCACGATCGCGGCCATGGTCGGGCTGATCCTTTTCGTTCTTCCCGACGGTACGGGCCGCGCCATGTTAACCTGGCCCGAAGCCAACCGCGCGCCGTGGGACGTGGTGCTGATGTTCGGCGGCGGGCTGGCGATGGCCATGGGAATGACCGAATCGGGGCTGACGGCGTGGATGGGCAAGATGCTCCTGCCGCTTGCGGATGTACCGCTGCTTGTCGTTGCGCTTGTGCTGGTCGGTTTCGTCATCATGGTCACCGAATTTGCCAGCAATATTGCAGCGGCAAGCGGAGTGATGCCGGTGATCGCGGCCCTTGTCGGCGTGGTCGGGGGCGACCCCTTGCTGCTGGCGCTGCCCGCCGCCTTCGCCGCGACCTGGGGCTTCATGCTGCCAGCGGGAACCGGCCCGAACGCCCTGGCCTGGGCGACCGGGCACTGCTCCATGCGCGCCATGGTCAAGGCCGGCTTTGCCCTCGACGTGGCCGGGGTTTTCCTGCTCGTGGGCGTTGTATGGGCTATTTCCGGGGTGAGCGGATGAAATGGCCGGAGTTTGCCCTTCCCGAACGCGGGCTATCCGGTTTAGTATAGGAGAAACAGCCTCCGGCTGAATCGCTTCTTTTTTCGGCAATATGCTGAACTTCACAGCGATTCGCGCAGAACGGGGCGAAAGCTTGGTCGCACAATCTTTCGTCAATATTCTCAACAGGGAGAATAGCCGTGCGCCGATACATCAATGCAGCTTTGGCCGGCGGGACCGGTCTGGCCGCGCTGGCGATGGTAATGCTGGTGCCCGCCGGCGTTGCCACCAGCGCCGACCACCTCGACCCGCCATCGCGCACCGATCAGGGCGTTGATCCGACGCCGGATATTGCCGCCGACATCGCCGACATCTTCATGTGGCATGCGGGTGATACCGTACGCATTGTGCTGACGTTTGCAGGCCCGGTGGAACAGACGGCTCCGCTGTATTATGACCGCGACGTTCTCTACAAGATCAACGTGTCCACCCAGGCGCCCGGCACCACGCCGGAGTTCCAGATCAAGGCACGGTTCGGGCGCGGCGAAAACCCCGGCGATTGGGGTGTGCGCATCGAAGGCGTGCCGGGCGTGACGGGAGCGTTCGAAGGGCCTGTCGATACGATCATGGAAAAGAACGGCGTGAAGGCGATTGCCGGACAGTTCGATGAACCGTTCTTTTTCGACGTCATCGGGTTCCGCGAAACCCGCCAGTTCGGCACGGTACGTTTCAACAACCAGCGCGATTTCTTTGCCAACCAGAACGATATTGCCATCGTGCTGGAAATCCCGAAATCCGCCTTCGGCCCCGGCGTGACCAACCTTGAAGCCTGGGCACAGACGCAACGCTTCGGAGGAAACCTGTGATGGCCGCCACCGCAATCCGTCGCGCCCGCCGCCTTGCCGCACCGCTGGTGCTTTCGCTGTCGCTTGTCCTGGCCGCTTGTGGCGAAGACGGCGCCGGTAGCGCCGTGGTGGTGCCTGCACCGTTGCCGAGCACCACGGCAACGCCCACGCCGACCGCAACGGCCACGTCGACCGCGTTCAACGTCGACCGCTGCTTCAACCAGACGATCCCCGGACAGAACGGCGCCACGCTCGCGTCGCTGATCGTACCCGATACGCTCAAGCTCGACCTGAACCGCCCCTCACGGTTCCCGAACGGCCGCGACCTTGACGATGAAGTGATCGACATCCTGCTTTCGCTGTTCCTGCTTGACCAGAACGTGACGGGACAAGGACCGAACACCCTGGCATCGGTTCCGGTGAACCCGCCGCGCAACGACAAGCTGTTTTCGCTGACCTTCCCGTTCCTGGCCCCGGCGCAAGGGGCTGGTCCGCGTGCGACCGCCAGGGGCACGCGGTTCGATTTCCGTACAGACCCGGATTCGGCCTATGTCACCGTCGAACGCGCCGGGCAGCCCGCGATTTCGACCGTGCTGGTCAGTGGCCCGCTGAAGATCCAGTTCAACGAGGATACGCCCGCGGGCGATGCAGTGAACCAGAAATACCTGGCCGAGTTCAGGAAGGAACTGACAGCCTTGCACCGCCTTGTCGGAGACGATCTTGAAGGGCTGCAACTGCGGTTGTGCTCTGACAAGTCCTGATTTTCCGGCAGAACGGACCAGCGCGCAACATGGGTGAGCCACGCAGGCCGTCCTGGCCCCTGATCCTGCTGGCGGCAGTCGTGCTGGTGGCCGCCGCCAGCATCGCCTTTGAACGCATCACGGCGCGGCACGGCCCGCCCGACCCTTTGCCTTCGGAAATCGCACCCTGGTTCGGGCCGCGCACCCAGACCGAAGCGATTGCCGCGGCAGACAACGGTGTGAAGAGCGCGCGCGAACGCTTGAAGATCGCGCCGCAGGAATGGCTGCGCCTTGAGATACTAGGACGCGCACTGGCCGCGCGGTTCCGCATATCAGGCGACTATGCCGATCTGGCAGAGGCCGATGCAGTCATGGCGCAGGCCATGGCCGTATCCGAACCGCCCGCCGGGCCGAACCTTTCGCGTGCTGTCATCGCCGTGCTGGCACACAAGCTGGACAAGGCCGACGAAGCGATGGCCCGCTTCGACCGGCAAAAGGCCGAGCCGAGCCCGCCCGAAGCGGCGGATTCATGGACAATCCGGGGCGATATCGCGTTCCAGCGCGGCGACATGAAAGCGGCGCGTATCGCCTATGCCCGCGCAGAGGAGGCGGAAAGCAATGCCGCCATCGCGCTGCGCCAGGCGATGCTGGCCCTGCGCAGCGGCGACCCGGAGCTGGCGCGCCGCCGAGTCAACGCCGTGTTGCGCGCGGAAAAGCTGAACCGGCTGATCAAGGCGCAGGTCGCACTGCAACGCGCAGGCGTGGCCTATGCCACAGGGGACTGGAAAACCGCAGGGATCTGGGCGCGCTTTGCCGATGGGTTCTTTCCCGGCAGTCCGCTCGCGCAGGCCTATGTCGCCCAGCAACACGCGCTGGAAGGCGATGTGCCCGGTGCAATCACCCGCTACAATGCGATCCTTTCGGCCCATCCCCTGCCCGAAGTGATGGACGCACTGGCGTTCACCCTGCGGCTTCAGGGCAAGGGCGAGGAAAGCCGGACGTGGGCTGCGCGCGCCGGAACCCTGTGGGCGGAACGGTTCCGCCAGATGCCCGAAGCGGCGGCGGCCCATGTGGTGGAACACGAACTGGCACTGGGCGATCCTGCGCGCGCGCTGCCCATTGCCAAAGCCGATGCGGAGCGCAGGCCGCATGGCGCCAGCCTGATCCTGCTGGCGCGCGCGCAATTGCAGACCGGTGATCCCCGCGCGGCGCTGGCCACGCTGGATCGCGCCGAAGCAACCGGATGGCGCAGCGCCGGATTGTACCGGGCCAAGGCGGAGATCCATGCTGCGCTGGGCGATGACGGCAGCGCCGACGATGCCCGCGAAAGGGCGAGCGCAATCAATCCCAAGGCAAACGATCCTGCCGCCCGCTATATCTGGTTCGGGCATGATTGACGGCGTGCGAAGGCGCTTGTGCCGTATTCTGGCGGCCATCGCATGCCTGTTCGCGTTCACCACGCCTGCCAGCGCGCACCTGACGCCCAATTCGGAAATCCGGCTGGATTTCGCGCCTGGCGCGGTCAAGGCCGATATCGTGGTTCCGCAGGCAGAGTTCGTCTCCGCCACCGGGCTGGTGCCCGCCAACGCACCAGCAGACCTTGCGCGTGCCAAGGCGGAAGTGCTTCGGCATATGGCCGTCCGTTCGGCTGACGGCAGGGCATGGCGCATCGCTGTGGACCGGATCGCCTTTGAACAGATCGCCGGACCACCCGACCTCCATCTTGAAATCACGCTGTTGCCACCACCGGGCGCCAGCGACCGCCAGTTGCGCTGGCAGTGGTCCGTAGTCACCGCCCGCGTGCCAAGCCATTTCGCGCTACTGGTGGTTGACGCGGACCTTGCCGGTGGGGTGCACGGATCGCGCGAACTGGTAGGCGCGCTTACCGCCACCCGACGCGAACTGGTGGTGGACCGGGGACACGCGGGCACCGCCGCGCTGTTTGCCAATGCCTTTGCGCTTGGTGCCCACCACATCGCGCAGGGCTATGACCATCTGCTGTTCCTGCTGGCGCTGCTTCTGCCTGCCCCCCTGCTGGCCGCAGGCGGGCGCTGGACCGGGCGGCGTACGCCCGCCGCCACGGCCCGCGCGCTGGCGCTGATCGTAACCGCCTTCACACTGGGCCATTCGGCCACGCTGGTGCTGGGCGCGGCGCTGGATCTGCGCCTGCCGGTACGCCCGGTAGAGGCAGGCATCGCGCTGTCGGTGCTGGTATCGGCAATCCACGCGGCAAGGCCGCTGTTTGCCGGGCGCGAACCGCTGGTTGCGGGGCTGTTCGGGCTGGTGCACGGCCTTGCCTTTGCCACGCTCGTCGGCAATTTCGGGCTGGGCGCATTGCCCCGCGCCACGGCGATCCTCGGCTTCAACCTGGGGATCGAAGCCGTGCAACTCGCCGTCGTCATCGCCGCGCTGCCGGTGCTGATTGCCATGGCGCGCTGGCGACACGGGCCGCGCGTGCGGGTGGCAATGGCTGCAGCAACCGGCACAGCCGCGCTTGTCTGGCTGGTCGAGCGCCTGTCCTGAACCGTCAGCCGTGGGCGCCGAAATAATTGGCGATGGCCACCGCGATGCGGATGTTGAGCGCGTGGGCGCGCTCGATCGGGTCGATGAAGCGCGCGCGGATCGCACCATAGTCTTCGCCGCGATGGTCGGGATAGTCGGTTGGTTCGTCGACGGCGAAATCGGTGATCTCCGGTTCGATCACCGGATAGGCGCGCCGCAACTGCGCCAGCGCATCGTCCACCCGCAGCGACAGGACCATTTCCAGCACGTCTTCACGGCTGACATCGTTCGACCGGGCAAATGGCGGCACCTGCACCGCGCGCAGGAACATGTGCATCAGAAGCGAAAGACGGACCGACTGGAGCAGGCCGATATTGCGCCGTTCGGCATCCTGCACCGGATCGCGCCCGGCCTTCTGCCCCGGCACAAGCGAAAGCAGCCGATGCAGCTTCATCCAGTCCACCCGCAACCGCGACGTCAGGCGGCGGAAAACGCCGGACCGGTCATCGCGCGTCAGGTATTCCGCCAGCGCCACGCAGGCCGCCTCCAGCGCGGTTTCAGTGCCACGATAGGGACGGCTGGCCCAGTAGGCGGAATTGAACAATTCGCCATGCGCCGCCACCGTCTTGATAGACGCAAGCCCGTTGGCCGTGCGCAGCAGGCGCACCAACTGGTTGCCGCGCTCGGACCGGCCCAGCAGTTCGGCAACCGATTCCATTTCCTCCCCGGCAGCCGTCCCGGCACCGGCAATCACGTTCACCGGATAGCCGATCTGTTGCAGGATGGCGTTGTGCGGAATTGCGCGGATCTGGCGCAGGTTCATCGAACGGTCCGCACCGACATCGGACTGGCGGCGCGATACGCGGCTGCCGGTGGTCTTGAGCAGCCCCAGCCCGAACGCCGTCAACGCGCGTGAATAAGTGGCGCTTTCCAGATGTTCGCGCTGCACCCGGCGGATCGAACGGTAGAAATCGAGCGAAAGATCGGTGCGGTCGTAGAACGGGTCTTTCTCGCCGTTGGCGGGAATCGCGCTCTGCGCTTCAGCTATGCGGACAAGCGTGGCCAAGGCCAGATCGGCGTTTCGGAAAAACAGATAGCCGTCCCCGCCCTGAAAGCTGGCTTCTGCCTCGATAGTGATCCCGGCCCTGGCAAAGCGCCCGCGCGCCCAGCGCGAAAGCGGCCAGGTCAGCCGGTCGGCAAAGCCCGAAGGGTGCGCGCCACGGCCCATCGATTCGCCGTGGGTGTTGAAGATCAGCGCAGCGACATCGGTCAGGCCGTTGGCTTTCATTGCATCGGCAAGCCGCCCCTGGAGGCGCTCGATGGCCAGCGCAGCGGGCAATTGCCCCATGAAGCGCCCGGCGTCCGAAAAGCCCGTCTGGATCGAAACGCGGCCCCGGCGGCGCGCATAATCGCGGTAGGAATCCTCCGCCAGCAAGGCATCGAGAAAGCGCCCGCCATGTTCGAGCGCGGCTTCGGTTTCGAACAGCGGAGAGACATCGACCTTGCCTTCGATGCCGAACAGCCGCGCGAAATAAAGCGCCGCCAGCACGGTCTGGGGATGTTCGCATTCCGCGATCAGCATGCGGATCGGGGCATCGGCGTCGATATGCTGAAGCATCTTGGCCATGACCAGGAACTGGCGCATCGCCGTGCTGGTCTCGATGGCCAGCGCACCGAAGTTGACCCGCAGCGGCTGCACTTCCTCCAGTATTTCGCGCAGGCGTGAGAGCGCGCCCTTGCTGGCAAGGTCGAGCGTGCCGTCCGGGTCGATGCGGCGGCGTAAGGCGTTGTGGAGTTGCGATGCGTTGACGCGGAAGTGAATCCAGCCAATGCCCAGACCGTCCGCCCGCATGGCGGCAACCAGTGTGGCCAGTGCAATCGCCCGCTCGTCATCGGCCTCGCGCGCTTCGGCCTCCAATGCGTCGATCAGCGGTGCAAGGCTTAGCAGTTTGGCCGGGTGATCGGCCGAAAGGCGGTTCGCCACGTCGGCCAGGGCTTCGGGTTGGTCCAACTGGCCGGAAAACAGCTCTGCCATTTCCGCCGAATGGGCCTGTGCCGCATCCAGCGTAGCCAGCAGGGCATGCGACGCGTCTATCGCGCGCAAGGCCATGGCATAGCTCGACAGCCGCTGCGCCTTTTCGCGCAGACGAAACGCGATGGAGGTTGTCCAGCCAATGTCGGTGCGGCCGTCCATGTCATAGCCGACCCATGAGGCAAAGCGGAACGGCACCGGCTGAAAATCAAGCCATCGCCCCGGCCAGCGTTGGCGCGCATGGCCCAGCAGCGCGGCGTTGATGCAATCGCGCGCCGCAGCCGCCCGCTCGATCGCCGCGCTGGCTTCGGCGTGTTCGTGCTGCAAGGTGATCGCAGGGCCGGCAGACGGCACAGCGCAAACGGTGGCGCGCTGGGGATCGTCCTGCAACGCAGCTTGCGCGACAGCATCGGATTGCGCGGGGCTGAGCAGGAAGGTCGGGTGCGCCGTGAACACGGCATGGAGCAGCGGCCTTTCCCAGCGTGCGCGGAACTCTGAAAAACCGTCCTCTTCCGGGTTGAGCGCGGCGATCCGGGCAAGATTTTCCGATGCGGCGGTTGGCGCGATCAGGCGGCGCAGACGCAGGGCGCGGCTTTGCAGCGCCTCACACTCCAGTTCCGCAACCAGATTCTCGATATCGCCAAGGTCCATCTCCCCGGCTTCAAGCCGCCGCGAAAGATCGTGGCTGAGCTGGAAAACCGGGTTGAATAACGGCGTTTCGGCCGTCCGCTCATGCAGTTGCTGCAACCGTGCCCTGAGCTTTTCGACCGTCTTCATACCGCCAATATTCCCCGTTGCTCTCAGCGCCCCAATCCGCAGGCTTCGCGTGCGGCAGCTTCAATCGCCGCTTCATCCGGTGCGCCCTTGCCGACCACCCAGCTTCCGCCGACACACAGGACAGGATCAAAGGCCAGCCATTCGGGTGCGGTGGCGGCCGTTATCCCGCCAGTCGGGCAGAACCGGCATTGCGCGAACGGCGCGGCAAGCGCCTTGAGCGCGGGCAGGCCGCCGGATGTGGACGCCGGAAAGAACTTGAAGTGCGTCAGGCCAAGATCCAGCCCGCGCATGATGTCCGCCGCGCTGGCCGTGCCGGGCAGGAACGGTATGCCCGAAGCGACCGCGGCCTTGCCCAGATTGTCGGTCAGGCCCGGCGAAACGATGAACTCCGCCCCGGCATCTATCGCAGCCTTGAGATCATCGGGGTTCACGACCGTTCCGGCGCCGACGATAGCGCCATCGACCGCCTTCATCGCATGGATCACGTCGAGCGCAGCGGCGGTGCGCATGGTCACTTCAAGAACGCGCAAGCCACCTTTCACCAGCGCGCGGGCAACCGGCAGTGCGTGAGCCACATCCTCGATAACCAGCACCGGGATGACCGGCGCGGTGCGCATGATGGTTTCGATCGGCTTCATGGCGTTCCCTTGCGCAAACCTTGCAGGAGCGAAGGCTTAGCGCGTCAGAACGCCTTTGTGCACCTGCAGCACGCGGATGCATAGCTATTCTTGAACCGTTCAGCGGTGTTTTCAGACCGCAGAGCTGAACTTGCGGTCACCGCCGCGATAGGCATCGAACACGGCAGCGATGGATCGGGCATAGGGTTCGCTGCCAGCCAGCAGACGCAGCGTCCGCCCTTCCAGCGTGGCAAGGCCGCGTTCGGTGAAAGGTGCCAGCCGATCGCGCGCGCTGGCCAGCAGATCCGCATCCACGGCCGCCTGCCCCCGGCACAGCAGGGCGGTGATGATCGCGGCGCGACGACAGTCATCCGCCGTGCGACCGATACCCTTGCGCCCGGTCAGCCGCCCCGCGCCGGCCAGCATGCGGTAGCGGCCAGCGTTCTTTTCGTTCTGCACGAACAGGTCAGGAAACTCGCTGATCGACGATGCGCCAAGCCCGATCAGGACCGGGGCGGGATCGTCGGTAAAGCCCTGGAAGTTGCGGCGCAGCGTGCCGGCGCGGGCCGCTTTGGCCAGATCGTCGCCCGGCAAGGCAAAGTGATCGAACCCGACCGCCTGATAACCCGCCCCAAGCAATTGCGCGTGACCATTTGCCGCCATGCGAAAGCGCGCGCGCTGATCGGGCAACTGGCTGGCGTCGATCCGCTGCTGGCGCGCGATGAGATGCGGGACGTGCGCATAGCCGAACAGCGCAACCCGGTCCGCCCCCAGCGCGACGGTCTGGTCCAGCGTTTCAGCCAGCATGGCATCATCCTGAAACGGCAGGCCGTACATCAGGTCGAAGTTAATGGACTCCACGCCGGCCTCGCGCAGCCCGTCGGTGGCGCGGGCAATGGCATCGCGCGGCTGCACCCGTCCGATCGCCGCCTGAACGCGCGGGTCAAGCGTCTGCACGCCAAGGCTTGCCTTGATAACGCCGATCCCGCGAATGGCGCGCAGCCATTCCGGGGAAAGGCTGCGCGGGTCCAGCTCTATCGAAAGCACTGGCTGTTCGAGCCGGAAGTTGAGCGTGAGGCGATCCACCAGCCGGACAAAATCGGTAGGCGCTATGGCGTTGGGGCTGCCCCCGCCAAATGCGATGCGCGACACCTGGACCGAAGGGTGAAGATACCGTCCCACCAGTTCGATTTCATGGTGCAAGGCTTCAAGATAGGCGGCAAGCCGCTGCGTCCGGTTCGCCGCCCCGGTGTTACAGCCGCAGTACCAGCAGATTTCGTGACAATAAGGGATGTGCAAGTAGAGCGAAACCGCTCCGCGCACCGCGCGCAGTGCCGCGCCTTGCATTTCATCGAAGCTGTCTTCGACGAACTCTGCCGCCGTGGGATAGCTGGTGTACCGCGGCACCGGCCGGGCGAGCAGATCGGGATGGTAGGCCCAACCAGCGAACCGTTCGATTCCCGCGCATGCGAACCTTTCGGTTTCGATGATCGTGTCAGCCGACATCAGGCTCATCCTCTTCGCCACAGCAACCGTCTCCACCACCGTTGCTAAACGCCCCGGAACGCTTGCGCATTGCGATATGACAAACTTTGCAGCAGGGCAGGTTCTGTCCGTCATCTCCCTTGCCGGGAATCCGCAGCGGCACTGTGCCGCCAGCCCCGCCGCACGCCGCGACCATCATGGTGCGGCCCTGCGCCGGTGCGGGCAGCGCCATCTGCACGACCGCAAGCGGGGCAAGAATGGCCATGATCCGGCTCATTCGGGCACGTCCTCGTCGTCCTCGATCAGGATGCGCGCGGCGGCCCCATCAAGATCGCTGAACTGCCCGCGGCGAAGCGCCCAGAAAAACGCGCCCAGCCCGAACAGGCCCATGCCCAGCGCGATGGGCAACATGAAGGCCAGTCCGTTCACCGCGCGGCTCCGGCAAGGCGCAACGAATTGGCAACGACGACCAGCGAACTGGTGGACATCGCAATCGCAGCGATCAGCGGGGTAACCTGACCGGCCATGGCCAAGGGAACGGCAAGCAGGTTGTACCCGATGGCCAGCGCAAAGTTCTGGCGCACAACGCGCATCGTCTTGCGCGCCACGGTGATGGCGCGAGGAATGGCCAGCAGCGATTCCCCGGTGAACACCATGTCCGCCGCCTGTCGGCCAACATCGCTGGCACTGCCGGGCGCAATGGAAGCGTTGGCGGCAGCCAGCGCAGGGCCATCGTTCAGCCCGTCGCCCGCCATCAGGACCGTGCGGCCGCTGTCCATGAGCCGTTCGATTGCGGCCTGTTTTTCAGCCGGTGAAGCGGCGGCCTGCGCCGTCAACCCGGTGGCGCGGGCAACGGTCGCCACAGCGGGGGCCGCATCGCCCGAAAGGATGGATGCCTGCACGCCCATCGCCGCCAGTTGCGCCAGCGCAGCGTCGGTATCAGGCCGCAGGGCATCGGCGAACGGGATCACACGTACCGGTCCACCTTCGACCCGCAGCGCCGTGGCCATTCCGTAAGCAGACAGCGGACGCCCCAGCGCGACGGCGATACCGTTCCAGCGGGCGGTCACCCCTTTTCCCGGCACTTCGCTCACGTCTTCAAGCACCGCTGCGCGCACGCCACGCTGTGCAAGCGCCCGTGCCAGCCCCAACGACAGCGGGTGACGGCTGTGGCTGGCCAGCGCCAGCGCGACCGCCGCTTCGGCATCCGGCAGGACGTCAAGCGCAGCTTCATCCGGCACCGGACGCCCAACGGTCAACGTGCCGGTTTTGTCAAGCAACAGGCGATCCACCGCTGCCATGCGTTCCAGTGCCGACCCGTCCTTGACCAGCACACCGCGCTTCATCAGCGCGCCCGCCGCCACGACCTGCGCGACTGGCACGGCAAGGCCCAGCGCACACGGACAGGTAATGATAAGCACGGCAATGGCCACGACCAGCGCATGGTATACCCCGGCACCAGCCAGCATCCATCCGGCGAAGGTGAGCGCCGCAAGGGTGTGCACGGCAGGGGCATAGAGCCGTGATGCGCGGTCGGCGATCCGCACGTAGCGTGACCGCGACTGGCCCGCCACGTCCATCAGCCGTGCGATTTCTGCCAGCGCAGTATCCTGCCCGGCGGCGCTCACGCGCACATCGACCGGCGCATCGGCATTGAGCGTTCCTGCGTGAACCTGTGCACCGGGACCGGCCTGCACCGGCGCACTTTCCCCGGTCAGGAGCGACTGGTCGAAACGGGTCGTCCCGCGCACGACTTCACCATCGGCGGCAAGGCGTTCCCCGGCGGCGACGCGCATGACCATGCCGGGGTGAAGCGCCTTTGCCTCCACCCATCGGGCCTGGCCATCGGCGGCGATAACCATCGCCCCGCTGGCGGCCTGGCGGAGCAACGCATCCACCCCCGACCGCGCCCGGTCGCGCATCATCGCATCCAGCACGCGCCCGGCCAGCAGGAACATCAGCAGCATCAGAACGCCATCGAACCACGCCTCTGCCCCTCCGGTCAGCGTTTCGTAGAACGATAGCGCCGTGGCGATGACCACCCCGATGGAGATCGGCACATCCATGTTGGTCTTGCCATGGCGCAAGACCTTGAGCGCAGACGCAAAGAACGGTCGCCCGGCATAGACGATCGCCGGAACGGCGATCAGCGCGGAAATCCAGTGGAAAAGCTGGCGCGTACTGCCTTCCGCGCCCGACCAGACGCTGACCGAAAGCAGCATCACGTTCATGCAGGCAAAAGCCGCCACGCCAAGCGGTGCCAGCAAGGGCCTGACTGCGGAAACCGGCGCTGCCTCTGCCTCACGCAATTGCGCTTCGAAGCCGATGGCGCCCAGCGCGGCGACCAGTGCGGGCAGACCTACCTGCGCTTCGTGGACAACCTCGACCGTGCGCGCGGTCAGGTTTGTACGCGCCGAGGCGACGCCGCCAAGCGCCGCGAGCGCCCGTTCGACCTTGCCCATGCACCCGGCGCAATGCATTCCCGGCACGGCCAGAGTGGTGTGGGAAAGCGACGCCTTCACCGCGCCGTAGGCGTCCACGCGCAGCGGGGCATTCACAGCACGTCCCCGACCATGCGCCACGTCCGGCCACTGGCAGTCACCGCCACGCGCAGACGCCAGCGGCCCGGATCGAGCGGCGCCGCGTAAAGGCCAGGAGCAACCTCGTGCAGTGCCAGAGTCATGGAGGGGCGCTGGCCGAGCGGGTGTTCGGCAGTGGCCGAAATCCGTGCACCGGCAATCGGCTTGCCAGCGCGGTCGGTCAGGCGGATCGTGGCACGCCCTGCACTGTCGCGGGAAAGGTCACCGTTCCAGCCCAGTGCCTTCTGTTCGCTGGCCTGCCTGAGCCAGGCGTTGAAGTGCTGGCTGGCGACGTACGAATTGTCCACCACCACACCGCCGAACGTGCCGGTCGCCAGCCGTGCCATCAGCAGATTGACCGCGATGACCACGCCGAAGAAGCCAACCAGGATCGCGGCCATGTGCCACCCGGTGAACGGTCTGCTGGCCTTGCCAGAAAGCGATGGGACCTGCCGGGTCATTGGCCGTTTCCTTGTGCCGTGGTGAAGGTCGTTTCGCTGCGGTCGATGCCGCCTTCCTTGTCCGCGGCGGTCATTGTGAAGGCGAAGCTGGCAGGCTGGCTCCCGCGCGGGCGAACCGCGTAGATCCGCAGCCGCTGCGTGGTATCGGCCGGAACGGTCGTGGTGATCGCTAGCACGGCATCGCTCGCGTCCATCTCGTCGGTAAAGATCGCACCGTCGGCAAGGCCCTCGGTCGCAATGCGGAAGGTGCGCGGCCGCTCTTCCATGTTGCGCAGCTTCAGGGTGTAGGCATTGCGCACCGCGCCATCGGACAGCATCACGTATTCCGGGTTGCGGTCCTTGGCGACCGAAACGCCCATGCGGTCCCGCTGGCCCAGCGCGAACAGCAGCGCAAGACCGATCGCCGACCACACACCGAGGTATACGAGCGTGCGCGGGCGCAGGATTGTCCTGAGAATGGGCACAGAGGCTTCCCCGCGCTTTTCGCGTTCGGCATCGTCGAGCGTGCAATAGTCGATCAGCCCGCGCGGGCGGCCGACATCGGCCATCGCCTTGTCGCAGGCGTCGATGCACAAGGCGCAGGTAATGCAGCCGATCTGCGGCCCTTCGCGGATGTCGATGCCGGTGGGGCACACCGCCACGCACTGCATGCAGTCGATGCAATCGCCCAGCGGGGTTGCCGCCTTCAGCGCCGCCTTGACCGAACCGCGCGGTTCGCCGCGCCAGTCCTTGTAGGTGACGATCAGCGATTTCTCGTCGAGCATCGCGGTCTGGATGCGCGGCCAGGGGCACATGTAGATGCACACCTGTTCGCGCATGAATCCGCCGAAGATGAACGTCGTCATCGTCAGCACAAACGTGGTGGCATAAGCGACCGGCGCGGCAGTACCGGTCCAGAATGCGTGCTGGAGAGTGGGCGCATCGGCAAAGTAGAAGATCCACGCCCCGCCCGTGGCAAAGCTGATCGCCAGATAGACGCTCCATTTGAAAACGCGCCGGGCCAGCTTTGCAGCGTTCCACGGCGCCTTCTGCAGGCGCAACTGGGCGTTGCGATCCCCGTCGATCAGGCGGTCAACGTGCTGGAACAGATCGGTCCAGACGGTTTGCGGGCAGGCATAGCCGCACCACGCGCGCCCCACCGCCGAGGTGACAAGGAACAGCCCGATCCCCGCCATGATCAGCAGCCCGGCCACGAAGTAGAACTCGTGCGGCCAGATTTCGATGTCGAACATGAAGAAGCGGCGCTTGCCCAGGTCGATCAATACGGCCTGATCGGGCGCATACGGCCCACGATCCCAGCGCAGCCAGGGTGTGCCCCAGTAGATCGCCAGGCACACGGCCATGACCAGCCATTTGAACCGCCGGAACGATCCGTCGATGGCTTTGGGAAAAACGGCCTTGCGCTTGGCGTAGAGGCCGATTTCATTGGAGTGGTCCGCGCTTGCCTTGGGATCGTGCGCGTTCATGGCCGGTGTCCTGTTTCTGGAGGCTACTTGGCTGCGGCCGGTTGCACGGCAACGGCAGGGTCTGTTGCGGGGTCAGGTGCGGACGCCGCCTCGCCCCCGCCCAGCGAATGGACGTAGGTAGCGAGCATCTTGACCGTGACCGGATCGAGACGGCCGCCCCATGCCGGCATCACGCCATAGCGGGCGTTGGTCACCGTCTCGGTCAGCGCCTTGCGGTCCCCGCCATAAAGCCAGATCGCATCGTCCAGCCGTGGCGCACCCACGGCGCGGCTCCCTTCACCGGCTGCCCCGTGGCAGACGGCGCAGTTATCGGCAAAGATCTGCGCCCCTGCCCGCGCCGATGCGCTGGGCTTTTCCTCGCCCGCCAGCACGCGGACGTGGCTGACCACTTGCTGGACCTGCGCGGGCGTGAGAATACCATCGCGTCCGAATGCGGGCATCTGGCTCATCCGCGTGGCATCGTCGCCGGGCTGGCGCACGCCGTGGACAAGTGTCTGGTGAATCGTGGCAAGATCGCCGCCCCACAGCCAGTCATCGTCGTTCAGGTTCGGGTACCCCACGCTGCCCGCCGCGCCATTGCCGTGGCACTGGATGCAGTTGACCTTGTAGGCCGCGCGGCCGCCGTCGATGGCGGCACGGCGCAGGCGTGGGTCGGCGGCGATAGTTTCCAGCGATGCCGCGCCAAGTTCGGCCATCAACGCCGCCGTTCGCGTGCGTTCAGCCTGCATTTCCGCTTCAAGCTGACCACGGCTGGTCCAGCCAAGCGTGCCTTCGGTGCCCTTGGCGATCAGCGGCCAGGCGGGATAGGCTATGCAATAGCCCACCGCAAAGACGATGCAGGCATAGAACGACCACAACCACCAGCGCGGCAGCGGGTTGTTCAGCTCCTCGATCCCGTCCCATTCATGGCCGACGGTTTCGACGCCGGTGGCATCGTCGATGCGCGATCCGGTGGCGTGCCGGTGATGTCCGGAATCAGTCATCGCTTTCATCCTTGAAGATCGAAGTCGCGGCTTCGTGGTTCAGCGGCCGTGCGCCGGGCCGGAACGGCCACGCGCTCAGTCCCAGGAAAATCGCCGTCATCACCAGCAGGCCCCAGCTATCGGCCATGTGTCGGAGCATTTCGTAGGTGGAGTGCGCGTTCACCGGCCCTTCTCCTTCGCCAGTTCCTCTTGCGCCGCCGGTGCATTCACATCGACCAGCGTGCCGAGCATCTGCAGGTAGGCGACCAGCGCGTCCATTTCGGTCAGGCGCCTGGGGTTGCCGTCGAAATCGCGGGCCTGCGCCTTGGCATACCGCTTCTTCAGATCGGCAGCGTCGGCATCGGGATCGGCCTGCGCTTTCAGGTCCGCATTGGCGTTTTCGATCTGGTCGGCCGTGTAGGGCACTCCGACCTGGTAGAGCGTGCGCAAGGTTGCCGTGGCATCGCCCATGTCGAGATCATGTTCGGCCAGGTGCGCGTAAGGTGGCATCACCGATTCCGGCACGACAGCGCGCGGGTCTTTCAGGTGCTGGACATGCCATTCGTCCGAATAGCGGTTGCCGACGCGGGCAAGATCCGGGCCGGTGCGTTTCGACCCCCACTGAAACGGATGATCGTACATCGATTCAGCGGCGAGGCTGTAATGGCCGTAGCGTTCGACCTCGTCCCGGAAGGGACGGATCATCTGGCTGTGGCAGACATAGCAGCCTTCGCGCACATAGATATCGCGCCCGGCCTGTTCCAGCGGGGTATAAGGGCGCATCCCGTCCACCTTCTCGATCGTGTTGTCGATCCAGAACAGCGGGGCAATTTCGACGATGCCGCCCACGGTCACCGCGGCAAAGGCCGCCAGGCCCAGCAGGGTGACGTTGCGCTCAAGCGTCTTGTGGCGTTCCACGATGGTCGTCATGGGTCTTGTCCTTGAACTTGGCGGGAGCGATCAGGCCGCAACCGGCGCGGAGGCGAGCGGGCGGTCCTTTTCGGGGTCGTAGGCGGCATCGCGCATCGGCGCTTCGCTGCGCTGCTGACCAAGGATCGTGCGCCAGACGTTGACCGTCATCACCACGGCCCCGGCAAGGTACAGCAGCCCGCCAAAGGCGCGCAGGAAGTACATCGGGCGCAGCGCCAGCACGGTTTCGGCAAAGCTGTTCACCAGATAGCCGTCAGCGCCATATTCGCGCCACATCAGCCCCTGGGTGATGCCTGCCACCCACATCGACGCCGCGTAGAAGACGATGCCGACAGTGGCGAGCCAGAAGTGCCAGTTTACCATGCGCAGCGAATAGAGCCGTTGCTTGCCCCACAGGCGCGGCACGAGATAATAGATGGCCGAGAAAGTAATCATCCCGTTCCAGCCCAGCGCGCCGGAATGGACGTGGCCGATGGTCCAGTCGGTATAGTGCGACAGGCTGTTGACCGACTTGATCGACATCATCGGCCCTTCGAACGTGCTCATGCCGTAGAAGGCCAGCGCCATCACCATCATGCGGATGATCGGATCAGTGCGGACCTTGTCCCACGCCCCGTTCAGCGTCATCAGCCCGTTGATCATGCCACCCCAGCTCGGCATCCACAGCATGATCGAAAAGACCATGCCCAGCGTCTGCGCCCAGTCGGGCAGAGCGGTGTAGTGCAGGTGGTGCGGCCCGGCCCAGATGTAGAGGAAGATCAGCGCCCAGAAGTGGATGATCGACAGGCGGTAGGAAAACACCGGGCGTTCGGCCTGTTTGGGCACGAAATAGTACATCATCGCCAGGAAGCCGGCGGTCAGGAAGAAGCCGACGGCGTTGTGGCCATACCACCACTGCACCAGCGCGCCCTGCACGCCCGCAAAGATCGGGTAGCTGCGGCTGCCGACAAAGCTGACCGGCCAGTTCAGGTTGTTGACGATGTGCAACATCGCCACTGTGATGATGAACGACAGGTAGAACCAGTTGGCCACGTAGATATGCGGTTCGGTCCGCTTGATGATCGTCCCCACGAAAACCGCGAGGTAGGCCACCCAGACAACCGTCAACCACAGATCAACGTACCATTCCGGCTCGGCATATTCCTTGCCCTGCGTGATGCCAAGCAGATAGCCGGTGGCGGCCAGCACGATGAAAAGCTGGTAGCCCCAGAACACGAAACGGGCGAGGCCGGGGAAGGCCAGCCTCGCCCGGCAGGTGCGCTGCACCACGTAGAACGACGTGGCGATCAGCGCATTGCCTCCGAAAGCAAAGATCACGGCAGAAGTATGCAGCGGCCGCACCCGGCCGAACGCGGTCCATTCAAGGCCCAGGTTCAGGACCGGCAGCGCCAGTTGCAGGGCAATGAACAGACCGGCCAGAAACCCGGCCATGCCCCAGAAAACCGTGGCGATGACGCCCCAGCGAATCACGTCGTCGTCGTAACGCCCCTGATCCGGGGCCAGGATGGCGCGCGAAAGATCAACGCCGCGCAGCGTCACCACCAGACCGATGATGCAGGCCAGCGCAACGATGGCCATGTGAATGGCAAAGCCGCTGTCCACGGCGGCGGCGCAGGCGACGACAGCAAAAAGAAGCGACACGAGCCACAAGCCCGTGCGCGAGAGTACCAATTCCATGGAGCCTTCCTTCCATGCGAGATGCACGGCTGCGCTGCACTGCAACCGGGCATCGAACATTGACCGGCATCAAATCAGGCAAAATCAGGTGCCTCACATGCCTTTCCGCTGCGCTTTCGCAATTTTGCGCTTCGTCAATGTCGGGCGATTCGCAGGCGTGCATCAGCAGGGCCAGTCACGGACAAGGTTTGGGTCAACGAGGGGTTGGCCAGCCGTGGCGCAGGATACACGCAATGAAAAAGCTGATCTCCACCACCCTGCCCGCGATCATGGCAGCCGCTGCACTGGGCACGGCGATGGCTCCGGCACCGGCGCTGGCAGGGTCTGCGGATGGCAAACTCCAGGTCAAACTGCTGGGCACCGGCGTCCTGCCCGATGGCAAGATCGTCGACGTGAAGAACGACCCTGTAGCGCGACATCGTCGGTGACTGGTCAGCGACATTGATGGTGATGTGTCAGCGGTGACGTTGGGGATAGTGTCACACGAGGTTGGCCTGGATCAAGAGGCGTTGTCGCGCAGCGATGTCGCTG
>JBHSCB010000032.1:0-39657 GCA_042650965.1 Novosphingobium lubricantis
AGCGACAGACCATCGAACATCGGCGCTTGCAGCACCGCAAGTTCGCCGCCTAACATCAACCCCCTGACGAGGTCCGCACTCCGCTAATCTACGCCGCGAGTTGTGCCGAATGTTCTGACGACGGACAGGGGGCTGCCGGACCATAGGTTCCGACCCGATCGAACCATGCAACGTCAAGCTCACCGGCGATCGGTTCGCCGATCAAGCGCGCCAGGTTCTCTTTCGCGACGACGGCCTCCCGAACAGCTCTGTCGAACGCGACATTGGCATTTACCCGCTCGACATCGGCGCGTTGTTGCTCGATCGGCGAAGCCGCCCCCGCCGTTACTCTCGTGCTGGCAGCGCTGAAGCCTCGATTAGCAAACTCCGCCAATTGCCGTGCTACGGCAACGCGGCGTTCTGCAGAAACGGCGGCGACATAGGCCATCGTGACCCGCTCGCGCAGGTCCGCCTCCACAATGGCGGCTTCGATCCGCGCGCGATCGCGACGCGAGTCGGCAACGGCGATGCGGGCCGACCGCTTGCCTCCAAGCTCGATCGGTAGGGCGAGCCCGGTCGTCGTTTCGGCGCTTTGCGTGCCCCGGTAGAGGCCCGATCCACCGACATTTTCGACCTGGACCTGGACCTGCGGGTTAGGCCGCAAGCCGGCCACGGTGCGCGCGGCACCTGCCGCCCGTACGCCGGCATCGGCGACTTCAAGGCTTGGGGACGACGCACCCGCCGCAATGAGGGCGCGTTCCAACGTGAAGGGAGGTGATGAACTTGGCGGCAATGGCGCCGTCTGCGCGTGCGCGATAGTCGCGCAAGACGCCACGGCCAGCAGGGCCGCAATGACACGATGCATGAATGAGAGCTCCTGACAATTCCGGGAGGCCGCGAACGTTGCGGCGAAGGCGGAATATCAGGCTATTGGAGGTCGCAGCGCGGGGTCAGCTGTAGCGAGCGGGAGGTACTGGAAACCGAAAAGCGGTGACGGGTTGTCCATGCCAAAAGCGATTGGCAGCACTTCGCTTTTCACAGCATCGCAAACTTGGTGGCTGTGACAGCCCCCATGGTGATGCGTGAATCCCTTATTTGCATCGGAAGGAACCTGGTCCCCATCACCGTTGCTGTGTCCCATGCTGGCGGCTGTTGCACTGTCCACGCAGGAAATCGGCTCCATGGCGTGTGCAATTGATCCGCCAGTCAGAGACAGGCTGACATAAAGCGCTGCAAAAATGAGCAGGACACGCCGCATGATAGACGCGGATAGCACGATGAGACCACTTCTGAAAGGAATTCCTTCAGTGTTATTGGGATGGCGTCGCCTAGGGGGTAGAAGCACTCCTCTGAGCCGGGCGGCGGCCGGCTATCAAGGTCGATTACGAACGTCTCGCAGCCAATCGGGCCAATTTGGCTGGAGGGTGGTCATCGTCGGTGCGTCTGGATGAGGCGGTGGTTCTCAACCTCACAGAATTATCTGGTGAACTTCAGGACTGGCGTTTCATGTAAGTGTGACGTGCAGGTTTCGACCGAGGGCGCCTTCGCAAGCACCGCTCTGGATCGACCCTGACCTTTTGAAGTTCGGAGGCGATACAGGTCAAGGCGACTATCTACCAAAAAACCTGTTCGTGTGACCCGCCAGTCGTTTAATGCGCCGTCGTTGCGTCGCCATGGTGTCAATCTGGTGTTGTTCTAACGCAGTCTTGAAGGAGGGTCCGTTGCGAATCCCGCTTTCGTCGCTTCTATTTGTCGAAGTGGCGTCCCCATGTTGGCTGCCGTTCGTCGAAATCCGCGGCTGCGATGCAAGATAGATTGCCGGCGAGCGCCATGATCGATTCGCAAACCTTCTCCGCCACTTTCCCCTTCGCGGCTGCCATGCCTTCATGGCTGGAGGCGATGCTTGGGGTCGCCCTGCTGTTTGCGATTGCGGTCTTCGTCAACTGGATCGTCAAGCAGGTGATCCTTAAGTTCGCCTTGCAGCTGTTGCCCAAGGACGGTCCGACTCCCGCACCTATCGTCGCGCGGCTCGCCAATATCGTGCCTGCGCTCATCCTCGCCCGCGGCGTCGGACTAGTCGTGCATCTGCCAGCTGGTTTGGCGACGGCGATCCATAATGTCGCGAATGCTTTCATCATCCTGACGATCATCCTGGCGATGAACGCCGCGCTCAATCTTGCAAATCGGCTCTATCAGCGCCGGCCCGATGCCGCCCATCGTCCCATCAAGGGATATGTCCAGGTCCTCAAAATCCTGCTGTTTCTTGCCGGCGCGGTGCTGGTGATTGCGGTGGTGATGGAACAGTCGCCGCTGCTACTGCTCTCGGGACTGGGCGCGCTGGCGGCAGTGCTCATGCTGGTGTTCAAGGATACGATCCTGTCGCTGGTCGCGTCGGTGCAGCTCACCTCCAACGACATGCTCCGGGTCGGGGACTGGATCGAGATGCCCGCGCTCAATGCTGATGGAGACGTGATCGATATTGCCTTGCACACGATCAAAGTGCAGAACTTCGACAAGACGATCACGAGCATACCCACCTATCGGCTTATCTCCGACAGCTTCAAGAACTGGCGCGGCATGCAGGACGTCGGTGTGCGACGGATCAAGCGATCCCTCTTCATCGACCAGAGCAGCATCCGCTTTCTGGGCGAAGAGGACGAACTGAGCGTGCGCCGTTTCGCGCTGATCGACGATTATCTAATCCGCAAACAGGGCGAACTGGCGCAATCGAACGATCACCTCGTCGAGCATGGCGGGGATGTCGTGAACGGACGGCGCCTTACCAACATCGGCACGTTTCGCGCCTATGTCATCGCGTATCTTCGCGCACAAACGCGTGTGTCGGGCGATATGGCCCTGCTCGTGCGTCAGCTCCAACCTACCGCGCAGGGATTGCCGCTGGAGATCTACTGCTTCACCGCGACGACGATCTGGTCGGAATATGAAACCATCCAGGCCGATATTTTCGATCACTTGCTCGCGATCCTGCCTGAATTCGACCTGCGCCTCTATCAGGCACCGAGCGGCCATGACGTTCAACGGATGTCATTGGGCGAGAATGCGAAGAAATTGATCGGGGTGGGAGATGGCTGAGCGTTGTCAAGCCGTCCAAGCGCTCGAGTTCCGTTGTGTCACCATGCTTCAATGGCGCCCTCGGACATAGAAACGGCCAATCAGGGACAAGCCGATAGGCAAAATGGCTAATACGGCCATGCCGATTACCCAGATGACCACGACGGCGCCCTTTCCGGTGCTCTTTAGCATCCCCAGCAATTGTCCGGGCAGGCTGCTGGTATCGAGCGCGGCCAGTATGTCGCCGGCAGATTTGTTGCCCAGCGTTTTCGCGGTATCCTGTCCGCGATCCACAACGAGATCGAGCGAGGTGGCGAGCCAGGCGAGCACGGGATCGGTAAAGCTGTAGAGAAGCCAGGAGAGAAGCGACCAGACCAGCATCGCGAGGCCGATCAGAATCCAGGCGAAAGGCCGCAATTTCCCGCTTCGGATCCGCGTGGCTCCCTCCTGAGGAAAGCCTTCGATCGATTGGTTTTTCCAGCGTCGCGAGCCATGTGACAAAGCGAATTCCCTTCATATTAGCCCGATGCGGGGTCTGGCCAAACGACCCAGCGGCCATCTTCACCCGTACGCAACAAAGACACCATAGGGAATGTCCCTATAGCGCGTTTGTGACCGAACATAGGAAAGGCGTGCCTTGATTGTGCTGCTCCGCTCCCGAGTCTCGGGGTCATGCGCGGAAGGCTTAGGAATTGGCCCGTTCATGGAAGGTTTGAAGATCATGGTCGAAGCTCAGACCCCCGGCGTGGGTGATCCGCTCGATGGCCTGGCGGAGACCATGGACCGCGCCGCAGGTGCCATGATTGCTCAGGCAACCTTCGGCTTGTCGCCGGCCACGCTGGCCCAGGCCGTCTCCGACTGGATGCTGCACCTTGCCGCCTCGCCGGGCAAGCAGACGCAGCTCGCTGCCAAGGCGCTGCGCAAAATGACGCGACTGGGAGACTATGCCATGCGTAGCGCGACGGACGCGCAGGCGGGGCGCGCGATCGAGCCGCTGCCGCAGGATCGGCGCTTTGCCGATCCAGCTTGGGCGACGGCGCCGTTCAACCTCGTCTCGCAGGCCTTTCTGCTCAACCAGCAATGGTGGCACGCGGCAACGACCGGGATCACGGGCGTTACCGCGCATCATGAGGAGATGGTGGCTTTCGCCGTCCGCCAGTGGCTGGACATGGCGGCGCCCACCAATTTCCTCCCCACGAACCCCGTCCTGCAGCAGCGTATCCTGGAGACCGGCGGACAGTGCTTGGCCGACGGCCTGCGAAATTGGATGACCGACGTCGAGGCGCTGATGCGCGGCCTGCCGCCGGCCGGTACGGAAACGTTCCAGGTCGGCGAAACCCTCGCAACCGCCGAAGGCAAAGTCGTGTACCGGAACCGGCTAATGGAATTGATCCAATATGCGCCGACGACGGAGCAAGTCCGGCCCGAGCCGATCCTGATCGTGCCCGCCTGGATCATGAAATATTACATCCTCGACCTGTCGCCGGAGAATTCATTGGTCCAGTGGCTCACCGCGCAGGGCTTCACCGTGTTCATGATCTCCTGGCATAATCCCGGCAGCACCGATCGCGACCTCGACATGGCCGATTATCTGCAGCTTGGACCGATGGCCGCACTCGACGCCGTCGCCGCGATCACCGGCGGCGCTTCGGTCCATGCGGCGGGTTATTGCCTCGGCGGGACGCTGCTTGCGATCGCGGCGGCGGCCATGGCGCGCGATGGCGACGACCGGCTGGCCAGCCTCACGCTGCTCGCGGCCCAGACCGAGTTCTGCGAGCCTGGCGAACTGGGCCTGTTCATCGACGAAGGACAGCTTAGCCTACTCGAGAACATGATGTGGGGTCGAGGCTATCTCGACAGCGCTCAGATGGGCGGCGCGTTTCAGATGCTGCGCTCGAACGATCTGGTCTGGTCGCGCGTGCTCACCACTTATCTCATGGGCGAGCGCGAGCCGATGAATGATCTCATGGCCTGGAACGCGGACGGCACGCGGATGCCCTATGCCATGCACAGCCAGTATCTGCGCCGGCTGTTCCTCAAGGACGATCTCGCCGAAGGACGCTTCCAGGTCAATGGACGCCCGATCGCCCTGTCGGCGTTGCGCCGGCCGATGTTCGTGGTCGGCACGGAGCGCGATCATGTCGCGCCTTGGCGTTCGGTCTTCAAGATTCACCGGCTGACCGGGGCGCCGATCGACTTCGTGCTGACCAGCGGCGGCCATAATGCCGGGATCGTCTCGGAGCCGGGGCATCCAGGCCGGTCCTATCGTCTGCTTACTCGCGAGGCGGATGGAGCCGCGCTCGACCCCGACGCATGGCTGGATGCCGCGACGCGTCACGAAGGCAGCTGGTGGACCGCGTGGAGCGATTGGCTCGCAAAATTGTCGGGCAAAGCGGGCACGCCGCCGCCGATGGGCGCACCGGACAAGGGCTATGCGCCGCTCGCAGAGGCACCCGGCCATTATGTGCTGGAGCGCTGAGCGATGAATGACGAACCAATGATCGAGAACCGCACCTTCGACGAGATCGCGGTGGGTGATACGGCGAGCCTGGCGCGAACACTGCGCGAGGAGGACATCCAGCTCTTCGCGCTGGTCTCGGGCGACGTCAATCCCGCGCACGTCGATCCCGACTATGCCGCGACTGACCTGTTCCGCCGCGTGATCGCGCATGGCATGTGGGGTGGCGGGCTGATATCGGCGGTGCTCGGCACCGAACTTCCGGGTCCCGGCGCCATCTATCTCAGCCAGTCGCTGCGCTTCTCGCGTCCGGTCGGCCTTGGCGATACGATCACCGCCAGCGTAACGGTGGCCGAGAAGCAGACGGAACACAGCATCGTGATATTCGACTGCCGCTGCGTCAACCAGGACGGCGAGGAGGTGATCTCAGGCCGCGCGGAGGTCAAGGCGCCGAACGAGAAAGTGCGCCGCCCGCGCATTGCCCTGCCGGACGTCCATCTTGCCGAACGTCATGGTTATCGTCGATTGATGGAAAAAGTGGCTGGGCTCGCGCCGGTGCCGACCGCGGTAGCCCATCCGTGCAGCGCGTCGGCGATCGTGGCGGTCGTGGAGGCAGCCGAGCAGGGCCTGATCGCCCCCATCCTGGTCGGCCCGGAGGCGAAAATCCGCATCGCGGCCGAGGAGGCCGGGAAGGACATCACGGGCTTTCCGATCGAGTCTGCCGGCCATAGCCATGACGCGGCGGCCAGGGCGGTCGCACTCGTGCATGAGGGCAAGGCCAGACTGCTGATGAAGGGCTCGCTCCACACCGACGAACTGATGGGCGCTGTCGTTGCGTCCGGCACGGGCCTGCGGACGGAGCGGCGGATCAGCCATGCCTATGTGATGGATGTGGCGGACCACCTGGGACCTCTCATCATCACCGATGCGGCGATCAACATCGCCCCGAGCCTGGAGGAGAAGGCGGATATCATCCGCAACGCCATCGATCTCGCGCATGTGATCGGGATCGAGGAGCCGAAGGTCGCGATCCTCTCCGCGGTTGAGACGGTCAATCCGGCAATGGTCTCCACGCTCGACGCGGCAGCGCTCTGCAAGATGGCGGATCGCGGGCAGATCACCGGCGGACTGCTCGACGGGCCGCTCGCATTCGACAACGCGATCAGCCCTGATGCGGCGCGCGAGAAAGGCATCGTCTCGCCGGTCGCGGGACGGGCGGACATCCTCGTCGTACCCGATATCGAATCCGGCAACATGCTGGCCAAGCAATTGACCTTTCTGGGTGATGCGGATGCCGCCGGTGTCGTTCTCGGGGCGCGCGTGCCGATCATCCTGACCAGCCGTGCCGACAGCCTGCGGACCCGGTTGGCTTCGTGCGCGGTCGCTGTGCTTATGGCCCATGCGGCGACAAAGGCCGCGCCGGGGATGGCGACGCGCGCATGAAGGCCGTCGTCAGTCTCAATTCCGGATCATCGAGCATCAAGTTCGCGCTCTATACGCTCGGCAATCCTGACAGCCTCACCTTGTCGGCAAGCGGCAAGATCGAAAAGATCGGTATTGCACCCGCTCTCCGCATCCGCTCCGTCGAGGGTGAAGTCCTGATAGACCGCGACTGGCCGGATGGGGCGTCGCTGACCCATGCCGATCTGCTCGAAGATCTGTTTGCATGGGCCACGGACCATCTTGGTGACCGGCAGGTCGTCGCGATCGGCCACCGGGTCGTTCACGGCGGCACCCGCTTTGCCGCGCCGCAACGGGTCGACGCGGTCCTGCTCGACGCCCTGGAGGCGCTTTGCCCTCTCGCGCCGCTCCACCAGCCCCACAATCTCGCCGCTATCCGCGCCATTGCCCGGATCAACCCCGATCTTCCTCAGGTCGTCTGCTTCGACACGGCCTTCCACCATGACAAGCCGATGGTCGCCTCCCGGCTCGCCATCCCCCGCTTCCTCCACGATCAGGGTATCCGCCGCTACGGCTTTCATGGTCTTTCTTATGAATATATCGCACGGCGTCTGGGCAAGATCGATCCGGCGCTCGCGGGCGGGCGTGTGATTGCCGCGCACCTCGGCAACGGCGCCAGCCTGTGCGCAATGCAGAGCGGGCGCAGCATCGACACGACGATGGGTTTCACCGCCCTCGACGGGCTTGTCATGGGCACGCGCTGCGGCAGCATCGATCCCGGCGTCGTGCTGCATCTCCAGTCACAGCTAAGCATGCCGGTGGCCGAGGTCGAGGACCTGCTTTACCGCAAATCCGGTCTTCTCGGCGTATCGAACATCTCGAGCGACATGCGTGCGCTGTCGGAAGACGGGAGCGTCGAGGCGGAAGAGGCGATCGATCTCTTCTGCTGGCGGGTGGCGCGCGAGGCCGGCGGGCTTATCTCTTCACTTGGCGGACTGGATGCGTTCGTGTTCACCGCCGGGATCGGTGAAAATCACGCCGATGTGCGGCGGCGCATCTGTACCCGGTTGGCTTGGGCGGGTCTCGAGATCGACGACGACGCCAATGCGGACAACGCGCTTCGCATTTCGCGGGCCGGCGAAAGCCGCATCGACGTTCTCGTCATTCCGACCGACGAGGAGCGGATGATCGCGCTTCACACCCTGGCCCTTTTAGAAGCATTGCAATCATGACGTCACTTGTCGATCTTGACGGCAAACGCGGCCTGATTGTGGGCATCGCCAACGAGCACAGCATCGCGGCGGGTTGCGCAGAGGCGTTCACGCGGTCGCGCAGCGCCAATTTTCATCTTGATCAGGCACGATCTGCCAAGCGTCGCAGTTTGTGACCATTTTCAACGTGCTGGCCGCACTGCTATGCCGGGGGACGGGCGGTATCGCCGTTGCGAACTGCTCCGGGGTTGCGGCGCCTTATCCTCGCAAATTGCTGGTGCGATCATCGCTGCTAATATACTGTCGCCTGTGGGCGAAGGAGAAGTGATGAAGCCGACGATCATTGGATCCAACCCGGGCAGGAGCTCCGTCGAACTTCAGCAGTCGGCGGCTTCTCCCATACCGCTTGAAACCGGCGCCATCATCCTTCGTCCTGAGCAGCTGCCCGAGGCGGAGAAGCAGCTCGCGCAGCTTGACTTCGCCACCATGCGTTCCGGCGATGTGATCCGTATCGGCCTCGAAGCCGAACAAGCGCTGCAAAGCACGCTCGACGGCTTTCTTCAGCGGCTCGACAAGAACAGTGCTGCGGCGGTGTTCGCGCTGTTTGGGCGGCTGGAGAAAGGGGTCGAGGACGCTGACCTGCCTGCCATCCTTGATAAAATGCAGAACGGCGAGAAGCCGGGCTTCCTCGGCCGCCTGCTCGGGCGGTTGCGCGGTAAGCGGCCAGACCAGCTGATCGACGAGATGTTGACCGCGATCGGCGACCTGATCGCGGGGCGGACCAAGACGCTTGCAGACGAGATGGCCCGGCTGGAGGGTGAGCTCAGCAAGGAGATGCAGAAGCTGTTCGCCGAGCTCCAGAACCTCGATCAGCTGAAGAAAAGCTACGGCAACCACTTCGGCGAGTTCGCCGTCGCCGCCGGGGTGGCGCGCGCATTGCTCAACAAGGCGCAGGCCTATGTCGCAAATGAGGAGGCGGCGCTCGACCCGGCCGACCCGGTGGCACAGGCTCGGCTGACGGAGCTGAAGGACAAATTGCGCTTGCTCGAAAGCCGCGCGCTGGCGCTGGAGGGGAGCTACACCCGTCTTCCAGCCGACCAGCTGGTGATCCAGCAGATCGAGCAGGCCGGGGTCGCCACCCTGCAGGAAACCGCGACCACCGTCGCGTCGCGTTTCGCCTCGATTAAGATGACGCTGCTGTCGATCCACGGCGCGTTTGCGGTAAGAAGCGTGCAGCAAATCGCCGGCCGACAAGCCAAGCTCGATCGCCAGTTGACCGAGCTGCGCGGCCGCGCGCTGAAGGACGTGGCGGTGACTGCGGCGATCGCACCCGGCGATAACCGGGTCGCGCAGGCTCAGCAGATCGAGACGATCATTGCCACCACCAAGGAAATCCACGGACTGGTCGAAGTTGCGCGCAAGACTACCGACGAGAAGTTCGAGATAGCCCGCCGCAAGTTCGCGGACGCGCGGCGGGAACTCGCCACGCTTGCTCCCAATTGAAACGAAGGACCTGATCAACAATGCTCACCCTGTCGCTCGAGAAGCCCGGCGTCGCGGTGCCTAAGCTGCAACTTTCGCTGAATAAGGGCGCGCGCTTCACCGCCAAGGTGGAGTGGCGCTGCGACGCCGACCATGCGGACGACGTCGACGTCCACGCGCTTGAGGCGCGCAACGACGGCAATGGCGCCAAGGTGACCGAGCTGGTGAGTGTGCTCTCGACCTACAACACCACGCGGATGAACCCGCAGGGCGGCGCGCTGGCGTCTAACACGGACGGCTCGTTTGCCACCCCGAGCGGGGGCTTGTCGCACAGCGGCGACCTTCGCGTGCAGAACAGCAGCGAATCAATCATCATCGACGGATCGAAGTTGCCTGCGGGGGTCAATGAGATCCCTATTTTGGTAACGGTCCACGAGGCGGATCATGGCGGAGGGCATGAAGAGGGCGATGCCGATGAGGATGAGCCGGCGTTCGGCGACATCGACTTGTGCACGATCACGCTGACCGATGGCAGCGGACGCGAGCTCGGCGCGTACCAGCTGTCGTCCGAGTTCAAGGAGTTCAACGTGGTCCAGCTCGGCAGCCTACTGCTTGGCCCTGAAGGCTGGGAATATGCCGCGGTGGGACGTGGCTTCAACGGGACATTTAACGACGTGCTCGCTCATTTCTCCTGAGCTGGTGCCCGACGACGCGCCTCCCAACCGCGGGCCGACCCGGCTGCGCCCGACGGTCATCGGTCCGATCGCGCCCGGCCAAAAGACTTCGCGCCGCCCCGCCGACCGCGCGTCGCCGCCCGTGTCCGAGCATGCGACCCGCCCTGTCGTAGCTCCCACCGCTATTCCCGGCGTCGAACGCAGGCGCATCGCCGTCACCGTCGCCGATATCGCCCGGCTGTCGCCCGGCGTCGCCCCCGCCGTCGCCGCCACCGCGGTACGGCTCGTCGAGGGTTTCGTGGTCGAGGGGGCGCGCGACCGCACCATCACCCTGTGGGGCCACGGCGCGCAACAGGAGTACGCCGACCTTGTCGCGCGGACGCTTGACCTGGCGCGGGCTGACGAACTGGGCCGGGTTCGGGCGTATGTGACGCGGATGATCGACTTGCTCGGTGCGATTGATCTGCCGGTGATCTGCGGCACCGGCCGGCCGGCCGGGGTGTTCGATCGGCTGTTCGGCGGAACGGGCCGGATCGATACACTCTGTGCGCTGGAAGACGCACGGGCTGAACTCGACCAGCTGGTGAGGCTGACGGCCGCCGCACTCGATCCCCTGCTGCGGCTGCGCGACCGGCTGAGCGAACAGTCGCGCCGGATTGAGGCCACCGGCGGCGACATCGAGGCCGCGGCGCTGGCGGCCGGGTTCCTGGCCGACCATCTTTCGATCGCGCAGCCAGCGCTGTCGCAGCGGTTCCTGGAGCGCGCGATGAGCCTGACCCGCTCAGTCGCACAGCTTCGCGGCGACGATCCGCTCCGCGCCGCGCAGGCAGAGCAGCCGCTGCACCTGATCGCTGCGGTCCAGGAAGCGGTGCTGGTGGCAATGCCCGCCTGGCTCTCCACCATAGCTGCATTGACCGCCACTGCGAGTGGGGTGCGCTCGCCCAACCCGACCGAGGCCGGCGAACTCCAATACCGCCTCCAAACTATTTTGCAGCAGCTCAAGACATGAAGGGCCCAAGACCATGACGCTCCAGCTCGACCTCCAGAAATCCGCCCGTACCCTGCGCGTCTCGCTCGAGAAGGCCGGTGTTGCCGCTGACGTCAAGGCCGAGCTGATCTTCGATATGGACGTATCGGGCTCGTTCGAGCACGAGCATGAGGAGGGCACCACCAGCCGGCTTATCGAGCGGCTGGTGCCGTACGGCATGGAGCTTGATCCAGACGGGCGGATGGACGTCTTCACCTTCAGCGACGGGAAACGTAGCGTGCACCACGTTGGTACAGTCGCGCCTGACGATTGCCGAGGGTATATTGTCCGCAACGTAGTAAAGCGCGTGCCTGGCTGGAACGGCGGCACAACCTACAGCTACGTGCTCGAACGGAATCTCCAGCACTTTGGTTGGCTGCCAGCTGAGGCGGGGGGCGGGTTCCTTAGTCGCTTCTTCGGGCTCGGCCAGGAGCCAGAGTTTCGTACAAAGAAGCGTTCGATCGTCATCTTCGTAACCGATGGGGAGAACGACCCATCCGACCATGGCCGCACGATTCAAATCCTGGAGGAATCGGAACGGCGGGGCGATCAGGTTTATTTCCTGTTCGTCGGCGCATGCGAGCACGACGTCGATTTCGGTTTCCTGCGCCACATCGCCGCCCGCTTCCGTAACACGGGCGTTGTCATCATCCGCGATCTCGACGCCTTCGTCGAATTGTCCGACGAACAGCTCAACACTCAGCTGCTCGGCTCAGAACTGCTCGACTGGCTTAAATCCTAGGCGGTCATTTTACAATCAAATCACTTGGCAATTGATCGTAGCGTTATGACGTGGGATATCGCTGAGCCTCATCGGTCACAGCACGCTATTCTCCCGGGCGCGCGAAGATCGAAAGGCCTACCGCATCACGCTGAGCAGATCCTCGACGCCCGCTACGGCGAACGCGGAATATTCGTCGGCGACGGCGTAGGGCAGCAGCACACGCCGCCGGTGAAGCAGCGCGCCGCAGCTGTAGGTGACGTTCGGCACGTAGCCGCCATGCTCCTCGCCGCTCGGGAACAAAAGCGGAGAGGGTGTCCGCGCAAGCACCTTCGTAGGATCGTCCCGGTCGAGCAGACAGGCGCCGATGCAGTAGCCGCGGACCAGTCCCACGCCGTGGGTGAACACCAGCCAGCCTTCGTCGATCTCGATCGGCGAGCCGCAATTGCCGATCTGGACGAACTCCCACGGGTAACGAGGCGCCATGATGGGCACGCCTTCTTCCCATCGCTCAAGCGTGTCGGATTGTAGAAGCCACAAGCTCTCACTATCCTGCCGTCCGAGCATTGTGTATCGCCCCTCGATGCGCCGCGGGAACAGGGCCATGCCCTTGTATCCCGCCATGGCGCCGATGAGCGGACGCATTTCATACGTGCGCAGATCGACACCGCGCAAGAGCTCGGCGCGCGCCGTGCTGCCGTCGAAAGCCGTGTAGGTGCCGATTACGCTTTGCGCACCATCATGATCTGTAAAGCGGACCAATCGCAAATCTTCCACGCCCTGCCGCTGGCTGGGCAGGATGGGAAAGATAACCGTTTCCGAAATATCCTCGCTGTCATCGGACCGCAGTCGGACCCATCCTTCCTCCTGGCGCTCTATTCGCGGTGACACGCCTTGGCCGCTCGGCGTATCGATGACGAGGCCTTCGCCGCCGTCCCAGCTTCATGAGCGGAAGGTGACCGACGAGACATGACCCTCGCCAACCCCGCGCAACGAAAGGAGGAAGCGTATGCTGCCGTCGCCCGGGTCGCGATGGGGAATCTCGACGATGCTGGGGTTGAACAGCGCCGCGCTTTCGAAGGCGTATTCCTGGCTGAAATAGGCGCCGACGAGCAGCCGATCGTCTTGGTCGACCACGGTGATCCCAAGCCCGCCTTTGATCTCCTCGAAGCGGCGCAGGAACACATCGTCGACGCGTCGATGACGCCTTTGCATCGCGCGGCGCAGCAACGTCAGCATCCGCCGCCGATAGGCAGGATCGAGCGCCATCAGCCGGGCCGCAACCGCTTCGCTCCTCGGCGGCCGGCCCGCTGCAAACGCCGCAGGATAGTCGAAACCGAAAGGGCGGATGACCGTCCGGGAGGGATCGGGCATCAGCTTAATGTCGAGCTTGGTAAAGACATCGGCTGCGTTGAGGGTGTCGGTCACTGTGTCATCCCGCGAGCTTTAGACGCAGCTGCGCACGCGCGTACATCATGTCGGCTTCGCCCAGATAAGGGCGCTGTGATGCGAAGAGAAGTCAACGCCATTTTCCCCGGTTGTAACGCCAGGCCGCAAAGCCCGCGCGATAGAGCGCGGCTGCTCGGAAGCTGAGGTAGAGCGCGAGACGTGGGTGGATCAAACCAAGTCGCCGCGTCCGGCTTGAGGTAGCCATCATCGCTCGTGCGGCAAGCAGCCAAACGCCAGCCGGCAACAGCGCAACAAAAATCGATGGTCGCTTTCTCATTCGAGTGCATCTTCCGAGTTCGTCATCTCGCTTGGCCGTCGACGTGCCGCCCGCTACTGCCGCGTGAAGTGACGTTGATATCGAAATCAGGCGGAGATTCCCATGAGCGTTGTGGCCGCACGGGTTTATCGGGATGGCGTGGTCGCCAAGAAGTTCGCATCGGATGCACTGGGCGAAGTTGAGGTCGGCGACGACGAGTTCATCTGGATTGGCCTGGTTGAGCCGACGCCGGAAGAAATGTCGCTCCTCGAAGCGCGTTTTTCCCTGCACCCTCTCGCGGTGGAGGACGCGCTCAAGGCTCATCAGCTGCCCAAGGTGGACGTCTATGGGGACCAGCTTTTTGTCGTGGCGCGAACCATCGAGCGCACCGATCGCCAGGTGACGTTCGGGGAAACCCATATCTTTGTGGGCGTTCGCCATATCGTCACGGTCCGCCATGGCATCAAAGAGGGATACCTCGACCTTCGAGAGAGGCTGGAAGAAGCGCCCGAACTGCTGAAGCATGGGGTCGACTATGTGCTGCACGCCATACTCGACCATATCGTCGACGACTATAAACCGGTGGTCAGCGAGATAGAGCATGAGGTGTTCGACCTCGAGGCGCGCGCCCTGGAGAGTTTCCTGGAGCGGGACGACATTGCACGGATTTTCGCGCTCAGGCGCGATCTGATGAAATGCACCACGTTCCTCGCACCTATGGCCGACGTGGCGGGAAAGCTCAAGCACAGCGATAGCCCGTGCATCGATGACAATGTTCGGCCCTATTTCGGCGACGTTCTCGACCATGTCCGGGTGGTCATGTCGATGGCGGGGGGCCTGCGCGACCTTCTGTCGTCGATTTTCGAGGTAAGTGCGCTTCTCGAACAGCAGCGCCTTGGCTCGACAACGCGCAAGCTTGCTGCCTGGGCGGCCTTGCTGGCGGTTCCGACCGCGATTGCGGGAATATACGGCATGAATTTCGAACATATGCCCGAGCTCAAGTGGCAATATGGCTACCCGATGGTCCTTGGCGTCATTGCGACCATTTGCGGGATTCTCTTCATCCGCTTCAAGCGGGCGCGGTGGATTTGAGCATGTCGCTCGAGTCTTCCGGAGGGCACTGCCGCATCTATGAAGCCGGCAGGTTCGTTCGCGAGGGTCGGATCGCGGATCTCGGCCAAGGAGAAATTGATCACGGAGATTTCGTCTGGGTGGCGATCGTCTCCGGGCACGACACGCATCTGGACGCGGCGGCCTCACGTCTTGGTTTTCAATCTGTCGTCGAAGCGGCGCGCAACGGTTCCCCCGGACGCCTGATCGACAGAGACGCGCGCCTGGGAATGGTGCTGAGCGACATCTCCGACACCGACGGAAAGCCGATCTATGGCAACATGACCATCTTTCTCGGCAGGCAATTCGTCGTCTCGGTGACGGGCCGGCCCGAGGGGCGGCGGGAGGGCGATCAGATCGAAGCAAACCCTGGCTTGCTCGCGCGGGGTCCGGCCTATTTCCTGTCCGGCCTGTTGGCTCCAGTGGCGAGCGATTTCCTGTCGGTGGCGCTGGCGCTCGAAGCGCGTGCCGCTGAGTTGGAGCGCCAGGCGTCGGCCGGAAGGCTGCGCCGTGAAGATCTTTACGATGTCCTGCGCTTCCAGCATGACCTTTTCGATTTCAAGCGCGGCCTGGCCGCCAATCTCGGCGTGATCGAGGCATTGACCGCGGAGCGCTACGATGCGATCGATCCGGGCGCCCGGCCGTATCTGCGCGACGTTCTGGAGACACTCCAAGGCTCCGAGCGGCTTGCGCTCGCCAGCCAACGCGTCATCGCGGGCCTGATGTCACTGAGCACGGTCCCGGCGAGCGAAATCGAACGGACGGTGCGTACATTGTCGGCATGGGCGGTCATGTTCGCGCTTCTGACATCGGCCACAGCGCTTTCCAGTGTGAATTTTCCCGGCATTGTCGGTGTGTCGGCGAGGTTCGGCTACGGCATTTTTCTTCTCGCCATGGGCAGCCTCTGCGCGGCGATCTATCTGCGTCTTCGCCGACAACGCTGGGTGTAGCGTTTGAGAGAGCGGTCGGCGATCACACCTCTTCATTGTCCCCGCCACCGGCACCTTTAGGCCGCGCCGGCCGGACCGGTGGTGGCAGGTTGGCCGACAGGCGCAGCTTTGCGATCGTGATTTCCCTTTGGAGCCGGGCGTTGTCTGCCCGGATCGAACGGAAGGTCGAAATGGCATAGAAAAGGGTGAACAGCGACAGTAGTGAACTCGCGATCAAACAGGCGCGCGGATACAGGCCCAGAGAACCCAAGACCATGATCGTGCCAGCGGCCGCCAGTCCCAACACCGTGACGATGATCGAGCGGCGTCGGAATGCGGCGCGGCGGGCCTGCGAACTCGTCTCTTCCTTCATGAGGCTTGATCCTCAAGTTATAACACGGCAGGTGTTTGCGGGCGCTACGGCAGGAGCACGGACGCGAGCGCCGCGCCGGCCATGACAATCGTTGCGAGCCAGCCAAGCACCAGAAGCGGACGCGAGGCCGTGAAATTGCCAAGCACCGATCGGCGATAGGCGATGGTCATCATCGTCGCCATGATGGGGACGGCGACAAAGCCGTTGATGACCGCGCTGTAGACAAGCGCATGCATCGGATCGATCGGTGACCAGCTGATCGCGAGCCCTACCAGTGTCGCAAGGCCGATGATGGTGTAGAAGCCCACCGCATGCCAGGGCTTTTCTTCGAGGCCGCATTTCCAGCCGCGGCTCTCACCCACGGCATAGGCGGCCGATCCCGCCAACACCGGAACCGCCAGCATGCCGGTGCCGATGATGCCGAGGGCGAAGAGCGCCAGGGCGAACTTCCCCGCGACCGGCTCGAGTGCCTTTGCGGCATCGGTCGCGGTCTGGATCGATGTCTGACCGGCGGCATTCAAGGTCGCGGCCGTGCCGATCATGATCGCAAGGGCCACCACAACCGAAATCGCCATGCCGGCGAAGGTGTCGATGCGGATGCGCTGAAACTCGCGCCGCGCCTGGCCGGGCGCCTCTTTCAAAGGTTTTGCATCAGGGTCCTGGGAGACTTGCTCGACCTCTTGCGCGGACTGCCAGAAGAACAGATAGGGACTGATCGTGGTCCCGAGGACGGCGACGATCATCGTCCAGGCACCGACGCCGGCCACCTTGGGCCAGACGAGGCCTACCAACACGGCGGACCAATCGATCTTGACCAGGAAGAGGACGGCAACATAGGCAAGCAGGCTCAGGGTCACCCATTTTAGCAAGGCAGCATAGCGCTTGTAAGGGACGAACAGCTGCAAGGTCAGTGAAACCAATGCCAGGCCAACGGTCAGAATTTTGCCATCGAAGCCGACGATGAGCCCCGCCGCCTGACCCATAGCGGCGAGGTCGGCGCCGATATTGATCGTGTTGGCGATAAACAGCAGTGCCACGAGGCCCGCGACAAGCCATTTGGGCAAGGCGTTGCTCATATTCTTGGCAAGACCGCAACCGGTGACACGACCGATATGGGCGCTGATGAGCTGGATCGCGGTCATCAGCGGATAGACGAGGACCATGACCCAGAGGAGCTGGAAGCCGAAGCGCGCGCCGACCTGCGAGTAGGTGGCGATCCCGCTCGGGTCGTCGTCGGCCGCGCCGGTGACGAGCCCGGGGCCGAGCTGTTCAAACAGCGCCACCGATCGCAAGCGGCGATGGAACTTCTGCAGGGGTTTTGGGCGTGACCGCTGGAGGTCGTGCATTTGGACCGACTCAATCTTTCCGAGCTAGGTCGAAAATCGCCACCGTCGCGCTCGATCAAGCCAGTGGAAACTCAAGGAATCACTAAAACTACTGCGTGGGTTGCTTCATTTCGCCCATTGCGTCCACGGCATTCTTCCCGCCGTGCGCGACCGCATTGGTGTTGCAGTGCTGCATAGGATCAGCGCCCGCTGCGCCGTGTACGGCTTTGTCGATATGTCGAATGGAATTGCATACGTCGAATAACTGCTAACTGAGCCCAGAGAGCCCCGAATAAACCGCGAACGGGCCGCCGCAACGGTGGCACCTTGGACGGTCTGGTGCATTCCACCAACTTTGGGTGCGCGCGAAGCGGCTAACCGACCCGGTCGACGGGAGATGAGCGCGCGGCTAGACAGAGGAAGGATGTGGCATGAAGCGACTGATTGCGTTCGATTTGGACGGCACGCTGGCGGAAAGCAAACAGCCTTTGTCCCAAGAGATGGGCGCCGCGCTATCGAGCCTTCTGGAGGTCGCGGATGTGGCGGTGATCTCGGGCGGTGACTGGCCGCAGTTCGACAAGCAGGTTGCATTGCGCTTGCCGGCCGACGCTAAGCGAGAGCGGCTCTGGCTGATGCCGACGACCGGCACCAAACTCTATCGGTTCGACGGGAGCGCGTGGCAAACGATCTATGCGGACCTGTTCGAAAAAGAGGAGAAGGCAAAGATCCGCGCAGCTTTCGACCGGGCGCTGGCGGAGGCCAATTTGACCGATGAACGCATCTGGGGAGACCGGCTCGAAGACCGCGGCAGCCAGTTCACCTTTTCGGGGCTCGGTCAGCAAGCGCCGCTCGAAGCCAAGGAGGCATGGGATCCGGATCGCGCCAAGCGGACGGCGCTGCAGGCCGTTCTTCGCGAAGCGCTACCCGGTCTTTCGATCAACCTCGGCGGCACTACGTCGATCGACGTCACGCGCGCAGGCGTGGACAAGGGCTACGGACTCAAGCGGTTGAGCGCGGAAAGCGGCATCGGGCTGGATGAAATGCTGTTTTTGGGCGATGCGATCTATCCGGGTGGTAACGACTATCCGGCGGCCGAGATTGGTCTCGACACCGTAAGGGTTCGTGACGTCGCGGAGACGGTCTCGGTGATCACCGCGATCGTCGCTTGCCTGAAACGATGATCGCGCGGAGGGATTGTTGATGGAAGTAACCGACACGGCAACGCTCGCTTGGAGAAAGAAGAATGTATGACGCGATCGTCGTGCTGATCTCCAAGCTGGGTGGCCTTGGCGTATTTCTGCTCATGTTTGGGGAGAATCTTTTCCCGCCGATCCCGTCCGAGGTCATCCTGCCGCTGGCCGGCTATACGGCAGCGCAGGGGCGCGGCTCGCTGCCGGTCGTGATCATGGCCGGCACGCTGGGGTCGGTCGCTGGTGCCACCCTCTGGTATTATGTGGGGCGCTGGATCGGGATCGAGCGGCTCAAGCGGTTTGCCGCGGATCATGGCCGCTGGCTGACGTTGACACCCGAAGAAATCGATCGGGTGGACAAATGGTTCGATCGCTATGGTCGCTGGGCGGTGCTGTTCGGCAGGCTGTTGCCGGGCATCCGCACGCTGATTTCGGTGCCGGCTGGTGTCACCGGCATGGCGCTGGGGCCATTTTTGGCCTGGACCACCATCGGATCGGCGGCGTGGACTGCCATGCTGGCCATCGCAGGCTATGAGTTGGGCGAGCGCTACGGCCAGATCGCCACGATTGTCGAGCCGGTCAGCAATGCCGTGCTGGCGTTGGCAGGAATCTGGTATCTTTGGCGCGTTGCGACCTTCGGTCGGAAGCATCGCTAAGTCGGACCGGCGTAATCAGGCATTGGGTGTGAGCAGGCCGGTGTCTCACCGGTGAGCGCTAAGCAGTGAAGCCATAGCGCCTCAAATCGACATGTTCATTATGTCCTTATAGGCTGTGAGCAGTTTGTTGCGTACCTGCAGAGTCGCTTCGAACTGAATGGACGCCTGCTGCTGAGTGAGCATGACGCTTGCGATGTCGGTTGTTTCTCCGCGCTCATAGGCTTCCGCCGCGGTGTCCTCGGCGTCCAGTCCGGTATTGACCCGGGCCAGCAGGCTTGAAAGCGTCGAGGCGAAACCGGGCACGGGACCCGCGGTTTCGGGGGGAGGAGTCCCGCCTGTGCTCGTTGCACGAAGGGTAGAAGGAGCGTTTTGGGCATTCACCAATGCCGTAGCGAATTGTGCGCCTCGTTGGGCATCGACCGGTGAACGCTGCACCGCGGCACGCAGGGCGGCATTGCCCTGGATGATCGCGTTGCGCGCGGCCATGATGCTGCCGATGTCGCTCATTCGTCCTGCTCCTTGAGGCGAGAAAATTGTCCTTCATTAAGGTTAACAAGCAGTGAAGGACTGCCCATTGCCTATCTCGGAACGGGCTTTCAAAGGAGCGATAGTCGGCGAAAGTCTACCGAGTACCGTATGGTGAGCCTGAACGTTTTTTAGAGCCGTTGCGGGCCTCTCGGTCGGTAGGTGTGGGCTTTGCCGGATCAGCACGGGGGGTGAGATAGGGCGCCCGACGCGGGTAGCGTTCGGTCGTAGTGGGGGTGGAATTGCCCTTGTAGTCGACGCCCGAGTAGGGGTGGCCTCCGTCCCAGTTGACGCCGCCATGTGACCCGGTCCAATTCACGCCGCCGCCATGCTGTCCGGCAAGTGCCGGCGCGGCCAGAAAGAGAGCCGCTGCCGATCCGGCCAAAAGCGACAAAGCACGCCTGTTCACGACAACCTCCTGACTTTAGTCAACCGTGGGCGAGCAGCGTGGCATCCTTTGGTTGAATTGGCGGTGAATGACGCTGACGCCCCGTAAAGCCAGCACGCTGCGCAGTTTGCTATGCGAAGGAGGCTCTGTGGTGTATCGTGAACATGCGGCCTTCGGGGAGGCACGCCAGAAGGAAGAACAATGTTGTTCACGAGATCGAGGCTTGCGGGAGTTGGTTTGCTGGCCGTACTTGCTTTGAGCGGATGCGCCACCACGCCGCGCGGACCAGGGTACGTCTATTACCGCGTGCCCTGCACGACCCCGGGTTCGATAGCCGCGGAGCCGATTGCGCCCGTTACCAGATCGCCGTCGCCTCCCGCGACCCCGACTGAAGGAGGTGTGACGGCGGCGCCGACCTGCCTGCTTGTCCTCTCTCCGGCGGTAGCCTCGCGCGGCTATTACCCTGCCGGTTATTACGGCCAACCCTATTTTGGCACCTTCGGCTACGGATCGGCGTTCGTTGGCTTGGGGCACCGTTCGATCGGCCATGGATCACGCGGCCATCACCGCATGAGCGGTGGCCATCATAATTCCGGACACGGCTCAGGCCACCACTGACAAGGACCCGGAGCTTAGCTGCGGTGCAATGATCGTAAAGCACTACTCTTCCGGCAGGTCTTCGACGCTTTCCCGGCCATCGTCATCCGGCTGCGGAAGCTGTTCCGGGGTCTGGTCGGGGCCGCGGGGTGGAGAGTCGGGATGCGGATCGGGTGGGGTGCTGGCCATGGCTATCTCCTTGCATCCCCAGAACCGGCGAGAGCGCCTGACAGTTCCAGATACCTCATTGGGCTAATGTGTGTCGAAGGCTACCAGCTTTTCAGAGCACGCAGTTGCGGTGTCTTCTTGTGCTGGTGCTCGCCCATGCGGCCGAGCAGGGTGTCGAGAACCTCGATCGCCTCGAGGATATGTGGGCCCTTGTTCAGCATCACGCATTCGGCGCGCGCGGCCATCGCCGCGTCGGTCATTTCGCCACGAGAAGGCCGGCCCTTCTTGACCAGGTTCTCCAGGACCTGCGTCGCCCAGATCACCGGCACGTGAGCAGCCTCGGCCAGCCAAAGGATCTCCTCCTGCATTTCGGCCATGCGGGCAAAGCCGATCTCAACGGCAAGGTCGCCCCGCGCGATCATCACGGCGGTAGGCTGCCGGCTGGCGGCGTGAACCATGATCTCCGGCAGATTGTCGATCGCCCGGATGGTCTCCACTTTGAGCACAATCGCGAGTTCCTGCCAGTCGTCGCGCAGTTCCGCCAACGCCTCCTGCAGCTGCATCACGTCGGCGGCGGACTGGACGAACGAGTATTGGACGCCGTCGGCATGGGCGGCAATGAACTTCAGGTCGCGGCGGTCCTTTTTCGTGAGCGCGGCGATGCCGAGATCGGCGTCGGGGAAGTTGAGGCCCTTTTCGGGTTTTAGCCTGACGCCCTTCTCCGGAGCCTGTTCGATAAGCACCAGCAGTCCGTCGTCGCCCGCTTCCTCGATCACGCCGCCGAGCTTGCCGTCGTTATAGAAAACATGGTCGCCGGTCCGGCTACTGCGCACCGCTTCGCCGAGCGTGCATTCGACTGCCGTAACCGCCTCATCCGTGTTGTGGGCACCCAGCGTACCGGGTTCGACGATCCTCAGGCGGTCGCCCACGTGCAGACGCCTCCTGCCGCCTTCCATGTCGCCGGTGCGGATCTTCGGACCGGCGAGATCCATGAAGATGCGCATCCTGTGGCCGGTCTCTTGCTCGGCTGAACGGGCGTGTTCGATCATCCGCAACCATCTGCGCGGACCGTCATGCGCGCAGTTGATGCGCAGTGCTTCGATCCTGCGGTCGGCGAGGTCTCGCATGAACGCAGGGTCTTCCGCGGCTTCGCTTGGACAGGTCACCATGATTGCGGTCGCGCGCAGATCGCCGGTCGCACCGAACAGGGCCTGCCGCCGCTCGGTCAGGCAGCGCTCGCCGGCGAAGAATGCTTCCGATGGCGGCCGCTCGTCCGGTTGCCTGCCGACAATCGCCGCAAGCGCCGCGCGGGTCGCCTGAAGCGCGGGGAGGACGTGCCCCTCCGATCGCCCCAACGAGGACAGGCCGAGCATCGTCAGCCCGCGCTGGAGCGGCCGCAGATCGTGTCCGCGTAGGGCGAGATAGTCCGCCAGGTTGGCGGCGCAGGAGGCAAACCCATGGGCTTCGCCAATATCCCATTGCCCCAACTTCGCGGCGCCTTCCCGCCGTACCTCGGTGGTCAGCGCATCGAGGCTGTCGAGCAGCGCGGCCGGTTCGGTGATCGCCTTGTCCGGCTGCGGGGACTGACGCACTTTCGGTCCCAGATGCCGATGGCGGCGCGGATCGCCCGCCGAGGCATGCCTGGCGTTTTTCATGCGCTGGCCCTTTTTGCTTCGCGGGCTTCGCACCGCGCATCGCGCAAAATCTCGATGCCGCCCTTGATCGCGATCACCGCGGTGAGAAAACCGACCAGGAGGTCGGGCCAGTTGGATCCCAGCCACCAGACCAGAGCACCGGCGACAAGGATCCCGCCGTTCGAGATGAAGTCGTTGAAGCTGAAAGTGGTCGCCGCGCGCAGGTTGACGTCTGGTTCTCGCAGCCGTTGCAGCAGTTTGAGGCAGACGAAGTTGACCACCGCCGCAATCGCCGACATGGTCATCATCGTGACGCCGATTGGCTCGCTGCCCTGTAGATAGCGGCGACCGACGTCGAGCAGGATACCGCCGGCGAAGATCAGGAGCATGAAGCCCGAAACGGCCGCCGCCCGCGTCTTCCACTTCGCCCCCCGGCTGAGAGCGATCAGGCTCAAGGCATAGACCGCCGCGTCCGACAGGTTGTCGAGCCCGTTGGCGAGAAGCGCGCTGGAATCTCCGCTAATGCCCGCGATCAGGAACGCGATCGCGATCGCGAGGTTGAGCACCAGGACGATCCACAGCGTCCGTCTCTCGTCTGGCCCTTCCGGCGCTCTGTCGTTCATGCGGCGCCTTTCGGATCGCTTGTCGGTCATGCGCGAGACGTCACGCCCTGGGTGATACGGCCGGCACGCCCTGCGGTTCCTCCGTGCCACGTTCCAGCAAGCTTGACCACAGCCACTCGTGACGGGAACCTCCGAAGGCGCCTATGGTTGCAGCGTCATGCGGCTTCCACCGATTCCCTATTGCGGCTCCGCGCCCCTTCCCGTCGAGATCTGGACGCGCTGGAATCCGGATCCGCTGGCGATAGGGCTGGTGATCGGTCTCTTCTTGATCGGCCGCGCAGTCCGAGCGCGGCCTCTTCCGCTCGCCGCAGGCTGTGCCATTCTCCTTCTGCTGTTCGTATCGCCGTTCTGTGCGTTGAGTTCGGCGCTGTTCTCGGCACGCGCGGCGCATCATATCCTGCTGACGGCCGTCGCGGCGCCTCTGCTGGCGATCGCATGGCCAGCCGTTCGGGGCAGGCCGGCGGCATGGGCCTGTGCCCATGCCCTGATCTTCTGGGCGTGGCACGCGCCGGCGGCCTATGCCTTCGCGCTTGCCAGCGACGGCGCCTACTGGCTTATGGAACTGACCCTGCTCGTCTCGGCGATCGGGCTCTGGCGCAGCGTGCTGGCCGCAACCGCCCCCACCGGCGTCGCGGTCCTGCTGGCGACGATGGTTCAGATGGGCTTACTCGGCGCTCTGCTCACCTTCGCGTCCACGCCGCTGTACGCCTGGCACTGGATCACGACGCAGCCCTGGGGCCTCAGCCCGGTGGAGGACCAGCAGCTTGCCGGCCTGCTGATGTGGATCGTGGGTGGAGCGATTTATCTCGTCGCCGCGCTCAGGCTGGCAGGCAATTGGCTCGCCGAGCGGCAGCGGATAGCGATCGCATGATCGAAGCGATCCGCGAATGGGCGGCGCGGCATACCGCCGATCGGCGCTACTCCCCGGTCGGCGTCGCCTTCCACTGGATCATGGCGGCCCTCATCTCCTTTCAGCTCTACTGGGGCTGGTATATGAGCCGCATGCCGGTGGGCGGCGACAAGCTGGACGCCTACAAGCTGCATTCCGAACTGGGCCTGGGCATGCTGGTGCTGGCGACGCTGCGCTTCGTGTGGCGCACGATCGTGCCGGGACCAATCAACGACGCGGATGGACTGGGTTGGCAAACCAAGCTCGCCTACGTCACCCATGCGCTCTTTTACATCTGCTTCTTCGGCCTGCCGCTGTCTGGCTGGGCGATGTGGTCGGCGCTGGGCGACGGGCCGAAGCTCGACCTGCTCGGCGCCGCGTGGCCGCAATTGCCGTTCCACGATATTCCGGTGGCGGCGCAATGGACCATCCTGGGTTGGGCAGACGGCATCCACACTCTGCTAATCCTGCTTCTGCTCGCGCTGATCCCCATGCATGTCGGGGCGGCGCTCAAGCATCATTTCTGGAACCGGCATGATGTGCTCATCGGGATGCTGCCGGAGTTGAAGGAGGACGAGCCGGCAGAAGCGGAGCCGCGCCATGGCCTGCCAGGATCGCAAGCTCGTCCGGCGCCAGTGCGCGGCTGATGGCCAGCATCGTGCCCGTGGGATCCCGCCGCTGACCCGATCGCCATGCCTCGATCTGCGCCGCGACGTAGGCCGGCGATTGCCCGGCAAGCGGCGGGTTGCCGGGGCCAACGCCTTCACCGTTCGGACCATGACAACTGGCGCATTTGCTGGCGTAAACCGGCGTCGATCGCCACGCGGATGCCGGGGGCGGCAGCGCGGCATAATAGGCCGAGACCTTGACCCGGTCCTCGCTGTCCAGTCGCCGGGCGATCGCACGCATCGCCACGTGCTTGCGCCGACCAGTGGCATAATCGTCCAGCTGGCGGACGAGATAACCGGCGTCGAGGCGGGCAAGACGCGGGGTCAGGCGTCCGTCCCCTTCGCCTTTCAAGCCGTGGCAGGTCGCGCAGGCGCTCGTAGGGCCACCGTTGCCGCCGCTGAACGCGATCACTTCGCCGGTCGCACGAAACGCCGGGTTGCCGCCCATCTCGTTGCATGCCGTCAGAAGCAGCGGAGCCAGCAGGCCGAGGCACAGAAAATATCGCGTCATCGCACGGGGAACCGAGTGGATGGCGGTCGGTTCCCCATCGGGGAAGGAAGATCTCTTTTGGGGGCACGCATTCTCTTGACCGCAGTCCTGCTGCTCGCCGCTTGCGACAAGCCCGAGATCGCGCCCAATGCCACGGGCGGCGAAGCAGCCGCGCGCGGCAAGACGGCGGCGGAACGCCTCGGCTGCGGGGCATGTCACGCCATGTCGGGCATCTGGCCGCAGGGAACGACCGGTCCTTCGCTCGAAAGGTTCGCACAGCGCGGCATGATCGCGGGCCGCTACCCCAACCGCCCTGATAATTTGGCTGCTTTCCTGCGCAATTCTTCCGGCACTGCCATGCCGACGGTCACCATGACCGCAGCGCAGGCCGACGACATCGCGGCGTTCCTGCATGAGCAATAGCGCCACCTTGAAGGCGGCGCTCGGCGGCTGGCCGCCAGCGGTGCTCGATCCGGCCGGCCCATACGCCGAGCCCATCACGCGGCTGGCCTGGGCGCTGCTGCTCGGCGGCACGGCCGTACTGCTGATCGTCCTCGCCGCACTCGCGGTGGCGCTCTGGGGCAAGCCGGCGTTGAGAAAGCGGCTGGGCGGCGACCGGACGATCTGGATCGGCGGCGTGGTCTTTCCCGGCGTCGTGCTGACGGCCCTGCTGGTCTGGGGCCTGTGGCTGACCGGCAGCCTGCAGGCGACGGCAGCACGAGCGGGCGAGATGCGCGTCAGGGTTACGGGCGAAATGTGGTGGTGGCGCGTGACCTACCTCGGCGAACGCGGCGAGACCGTGATCCGCGATGCCAACGAACTGCATGTGCCCGTCGGGCAACCGGTCCTGCTGGAACTGGAATCGGCGGACGTCCTTCACAGCTTCTGGGTGCCGAGGCTTGCCGGCAAGATGGACATGATCCCCGGCCGCCGCAACCTGCTGCGCATCCGCGCCGAGCAGCCGGGCACCTATGGCGGGCAATGCGCAGAATATTGCGGCGGCGCCCATGCGCTGATGGGCTTCGTCGTCGTCGCGCATACGCCGGAAAGCTTCGCCCGCTGGCGCGCCGAACGTCTGGCGCCTCCGCCGCCGGTCTCAGGGCGCGGGCCCGAACTGTTCCTCGCCAGCGGCTGTGCTGGCTGCCACGCCATTCGCGGCACGCCCGCCAACGGCACGGCCGGTCCCGACCTGACCCATGTCGGCGCACGGCGATCGCTGGGCGCGGGCATCCTGCCCAATAATCGCGGCACGCTGGCCGGTTGGATCGCCGACAGCCAGACGATCAAGCCGGGCAACCGCATGCCCAACTACAAGCAGTTCAGCCCCGACGATCTCAACGCGCTGGCCGCATATATGGAAAGCCTCAAATGAGGTCGGAGACCGGGTTCGATCCCGATCTCTACCAGCGGTTCCCGACGCAGGAGGAACGCCCGGCCGAGGAAGAGGAGGAACTGCGCCGTATTTGGTGCGCGCCGCACGGCTGGGAATATCTGACCGTCGTCAACAACAATTATGTCGGCATCTTCTATCTCGGCACCGCCTTCCTGTTCTTCCTGCTGGCGGGCGTGCTGGCGCTGCTGATGCGGGTCCAGCTCGCCGCGCCGCTGATGGAGGTGCTGCCACAGGCGACCTACAATCAGGTCTTCACCATGCACGGCACGGTGATGATGTTTCTCTTCGCCGTGCCGATGGTCGAGGCGGCGGGCGTGCTGCTGCTGCCGCAGATGCTGGCCGCGCGCGACCTGCCGTTCCCGCGCCTCTCGGCCTATGCCTTCTGGGCCTATGCGGTGGGCGGGCTCGCCTTCTTCGCCTCGCTGTTCGTCGGCCTTGCCCCCGACGGCGGCTGGTTCATGTACCCGCCCTATACGTCCAAGGCCTATTCGCCCGGCATCAACGCCGACTTCTGGCTGCTCGGCATCGGTTTCATCGAGATCAGCGCAATCGCCGGCGCGATCGAGATCATCGTCGGCGTCCTGCGCACCCGCGCGCCGGGCATGAGCCTCGACAAGATGCCGATCTTCGCCTGGGCCATGCTGGTCTTCGCGGTGATGATCATCATCGCCTTTCCCAGCGTAATCCTGGCGACGCTGCTGCTGGAGATCGAGCGTGCCTTCAACTGGCCCTTCTTCGACGCGGCGCGCGGCGGCGATCCGGTGCTATGGCAGCATCTGTTCTGGTTCTTCGGCCATCCCGAGGTCTACATCATCTTCCTGCCCGCCGCCGGCATGATGAGCATGATCGTGCCCACCGTCGCGAAGGCGGAACTGGTCGGCTACCGCCTGATCGTGCTGGCCATGATCGCCACCGGCTTCATCAGCTTCGGCGTCTGGGCGCATCACATGTTCACCGTCGGCCTGCCGCCGATGACGACGGGCTTCTTCTCCGCCGCCTCGATGGCGGTCAGCCTGCCCGCCGGCATCCAGGTCTTCTCGTGGATCGCGACGCTGGCGATCGGCAGGCCGCGCTTCAACGCGCCGGGGCTGTTCGTGCTCGGCAGCATCGTCATCTTCGTGACCGGCGGGCTGACCGGCGTGATGGTCGCGCTGGTGCCGTTCGACTGGCAGGCGCACGACACCTATTTCATCGTCGCGCACCTCCACTATGTGCTGATCGGCGGCATGGTGTTCCCGCTGTTCGCCGCGATGTATTACTGGATCCCGATGGTCAGTAGCCGCGCGATGAGCGAGCGGCTGGCGAAATGGGTGTTCGGCCTGATGTTCACCGGCATGAACGTCGCCTTCATGCCGATGCACCTCGCCGGCCTGATGGGCATGCCGCGCCGCGTCTACACCTATCTGCCGGGCAGCGGCTGGGACATGCTGAACCTCATCTCGACGGTCGGGGCGTTCCTGTTCGCCTTCGGCGTCCTGCTGTTCCTGATCGATCTCGCGCGCAATTTCCGCATGGCGCCGGGCGGCGGCAATGCCGGCAATGTCTATGGCGCGGGCTCGCTCGAATGGCTGCCGACCGAACTCTATTCGACGCGCTCGATCCCGGTGGTGAAGAGCCGCGAGCCCCTGTGGGACGACCCCAAGATTTCCGACAATGTCGAGCAGGGCCGCTATTTCCTGCCGCGCTCGGCCACCGGTCTGCGCGAAACGATCGTCACCAGCCCGCTGCTGGCCGAACCGCAATATGTCCAGATCATGCCCGGCCCATCGGTCTGGCCGCTCGTCGCGGCGATTTTCACCGCCTTCTTCTTCCTCGCGTTGACGGTGCAGGCCTATATGTTCGGCCTCGCCAGCGGCGTCATCACCGTCATGGCCATGCTGCGCTGGCTGTCGGAGACCGACCGGCCGATCGCGCAGGACGAGGTCGACATCGGCGCCGGCATCATGGTGCCGACCTACATGACCGGCCCGCGCAGCCATGGCTGGTGGGCGATGGTCATCCTGATGATCGTCATGGCCATGATCTCGGCCATGGCGATGTTCGGGCTTGCCTTCCTGTGGAGCAACCAACCCACCTTCTGGACGCCGCCGGCATTGCTTGGCGAAGGTGCGCCCATAGCGCTGGGCTACGGACTCGTCGTGGCCGCCGCCGTGTCGTCTCGGTGGCTGCACCGCATAGGCAATAATTGGGCGGTCGCCCCCGTGCTGCTCGCGGGTTTGGCGGCGCCGCTGCTCACCTGGCTCGATATCCGCATGTGGAGCGCCGTGCTGGCCCCCGACGCCAGCGGCCAGGGGGCGGCGGTGTTCGCCATCCTATCACTGCAGGGCACCGTGGCCGCGATCGGCATCCTGTTCGCCGCCTATCTCGGCTGGCGAGCGCTGCGCGGGCTCATCACGCCGACGCGCAACAGCACGCTCGACCTCGCCTGCCTGTTCATCGGCTATTGCGGCGCGCAGGGGCTGGTGGGTACGATTTTCACCCGCGCGGTCGGCGCGTGAAAAGCTGGCTGATTCTACTCGGCGGCTTCATCGTCTGGACCGTCCATTTCTTCGGCCTCTATCTGATCGCGGAGTTCGCGCCGTCGGCAACGCTCGTTATCGCGCTGACAATTCTCTGCATCATCGCCGATCTATGGCTGCTGCGCTGGCTTCGCGCGATGGCATGCTCGGAAGCATTCGCGCAGTGGCGGCGGTCGGTTGGCATGGCGGGCGCTGTCTTGAGCCTCCTCGCCGTGCTTTGGCAGGGCTTGCCCGTCATGCTGGCCTGACGCTCGCGGACGAGAAAACCCGTCAAACGCCGATGCGTTCTGCCCCCTCGCATTTTATCCCGCGATATCTGCGAGAACCGCCGCAAGCGAGATTAGCGTATAGAGTATCGCCGCCATCGACCGGCCCTTGACCCCGTCACTATCCAAGCCATTGCACGGTGCCGATGACCATGGCGATGATGGCCAGGATGCCGATCAGGAGCAGCCTTTCCAGGCGCGGGTCGGCGACATTCCGGATTCGCGCCGCCATCTGCCACGCCGGGCGAAGCGGAACGCGCCCCGAGCCCGAGGCGATCCGGTCGAACTGCGCGTCCGAAAGGCCGAAGAAGGCTGTCATCGCGCCGCGGGATCGGTCCCTCAGACCGGTGACCCGAAACACGGGATCTGCCCACGCGATATCGATCGCGCTCGGGCTCGATACCATCGGGATGACTTCACGACCTGACGCCCATGAAGGCCGCACGAGCCCGACAAGCTGATAAGGGTTGCGGTCGAATAACGAGGCCCAGCGTTCCAGGCGAGCGCGCCGACCATAAGGTTCGAACGCGGGATCAGAGGCGGTGCGGCCGGCGCGCGCAGGAAAGTGGCGCTTCAGTCGTCCCCTCGACGACGCATCGTCCCTCACGGGGGCGTGGCTTCGCGGGAATGATCGCACCGACCCACGGGACTTTCAGTCGAACAATTCGCTCAGGAAGCTCTTGCGGCGACCACGATGGCCACGCTCGTAGCCGTGCTTGCCTCCGTGATCGCTGTGGCCGCGACGGTCGTCGAACGCCCCCGCGCGCCCTCCGCCGGACCACGCGTCGCCAGTCGGGCGGGCTGCTGCATCGCTTATATTGCGCTCGATGATCTTGTCGAGTTCGCCCCGGTCGAGCCAGACCCCGCGACATTGCGGGCAATAGTCGATCTCGATGCCCTGACGCTCGCTCATGACCAGATCAACCCGGCAGGTAGGGCAAAGGAGACCTGGCGCTGCACGGTTTTCCATTGTGACAAATCCTTCTTTCCTGACGGGATCGAGCACGATTTCGCGCATCCTCATATAGCCTAGATAGCAGGCTTCCTCTCGAACGAATCGCAGATTCGGGCAGAGCCTTCTGCGCCAGCATGAAAGAGCGTCGGAGGGATCGCTGCGTGCGGCCCGCACGACCCCATCTGCGCTTCTCTCCACCTGCGATCCGCATGCATTTCAATGATCGCCTTTCTCTGCGGGGGTCTGTCCGTCCCTGTTCCGCAAGTCATTGTGCATGGCCGTGGCCGCGACTGCTGCATGGCCCATGGCCACGCTGATCTGATCGAGCGCCATCACGATATCGCCAGCCGCATACACACCTTCCATGGATGCGCGCTGCTTGGTATCGACGACGATGCAGCGATCGTCGCTCAGTTCGACATCAAGTTGCCTGGCGAGCGCATTGTTGGTGTCGGAGCCGAGCGCGGGATAGATCGTGTCGAACCGCAATTCGGTGTCATCGATCAGATGCACCACCACCTGATCGCCGGAGAAATCCAGCCGGTCGAGCGTGCTCGACGCGACCACGATCCCCGCATGGCTCAGACTTTCCCGGTCGCTGTCGTCGAGCTCGGTGGATTGATGCGCGAGCAGCGTGATCCGATCCGAAAAGGTTCGCAGGAACAAGGCTTCCGCCACACCATGGGTATCAGCGCCAATGACCCCGATCGACTGGTGGCTTGCCTCGAAGCCGTCGCAGACAGGACAATAGCGCAGAAGCCCCCGATCGAGGGCGTCCCGATGGGTGTCCTCGTTCATTTCCGGACGCCGGTTCTCCACGCCCGTCGCGATCAGGATCTGGCGCGCGGAAATGCTCAGCCCCTCACCGCGAGCGGCGAACGCATCCGCGGACCCTTCGATCACGTCTACGCGGCCGGCCCTGATCGTCGCGCCATAGCGCTCGGCCTGGGCGCGCATGCGAAGGAGAAGATCCTCGCCGCCAATGCCGTCCGGGAAACCGGCATGATTGTGCGAAAGCGGGATCCACTTCGCGCGGCTATGGCCTTCATCCACCACGACGACCCGGCGGCGATAGCGTGCGAGATAGATGGCGGCGGTCAGCCCCGCCGGACCGCCCCCGATAATCAGAGCGTCGCAGCAATCTTGCGTCATATTGTCCGCGGCTTCCTTCTCGAGCGGCCCGGGCGTTTGGTTTCCGAGCCCACCGGATCAACCCTGTAGTGCACGGCAAGATGGATCACGGGCGGCGGTGTCCTCATCCCGGCAGTCGCCGCACAGGCGGTTGGCCGGAACGGCGACATCGATCTGCTTGGGGTAAGGCAGGTCGAGGTTCGCCATGATCTCGATAAACTGTTCAAGTGTCTTGCCGCCGCCTACTCGCGGGTTTCGCTCGCGCTCCTGGGCCACGGTCGTGACGTGGCGATGCTTGTAATCATGCGCGGGGTATACGAGCGTGTCGTCGGGAAGAGTGAACAGCTTCTCGTGGATCGACCGATACAATGTGCCCGCATCGCCGTTCTGAAAGTCGGTGCGCCCGCACCCGTCGATCAGGAGAGCATCGCCAGTGAACACCCTGCTCGCATCGGGCCGGTCGATCAGGTAGCTGTGATGCGCGTCGGTGTGACCCGGCGTGAACAGGGGTCGCAAGATCAGGCTGCCCACGCTGAGCGGGTTCATTTCATTCACGGCGATGTCGGCGCAGGCGAGGCCGTCCATCTCCGGATAGGCGATCTTGCATCCTGTCAGGCTCCGAAGCCGACAGGCTGAGGTGACATGATCCGCGTGAATATGCGTTTCGAGCGTATATGTCAGGGTCAAACCCAGCTGCTGAAGGACGGACAGATCGCGATCGACCATCTCGCATACCGGGTCGATCAGCACGGCCAGTCCGCTATCCCGACAGCCAATCAGATAGGTGTACGTGCCCGACTCCGGCTCGAAGAGCTGTCGAAAAATCATGACGCTGGGCAAACGCCAGACACTGGTACGCCTCGCTCAGTCAAGCGGCGAGGCCGCCACGGTTGCATCGGCATAGAATGCGATACGGGCTGACAAATTGTCGGGGTGTCCCGGCATCCCGCATTGGGCTTCGGAGCAGCGCTTGAAATAGACGATGTCATCTCCAACCATCTCCCATTTCCGAAGAGTGTCACCGCATTCACGCTCCGTTACTCGACCGCATAGACTTTGGTGCCGGCAGGTCCGAAGCTCAGCACCTTGAAAGGCGCGGTCTTCGGCCCCGCCATACCGGGAGAGCCGGACGGCATTCCGGGCAGCGCGATCCCGCGAATGGCCGGCTTCTCGCGCAGCATGCGCTGCACCACATTGACCGGCACATGTCCTTCGACGGCATAGCCGCCGACTATCGTAGTGTGGCAGCCCCGAAGCGCTTCGGGCACGGCCCTGCGCGCCTGGACCGAAACATCATTGCCGGTCGGGACCACCGCGATGTCCATTCCTGCCCGTCGCAGCGCGGCGGCGTGACCGTCGCAGCACCCGCAGCCGGGATCCTTGTACATCACACCGCCGATGGTCCCAGCCTCGGCAGGCGCGGTCACAATTGCCCCGAGGAGAGCCAGCATCGCGACTTTTCTCAGCATAAGTAGTTCCTTCCTCTGCACCGTCCGCTCAATCCAGCGGCACCGCAACGGCCGGCCGCGCCGCCCTGAATTGTGGCCAGGCCTGGCGCAGCACGCGTATCGCAGAGCGGAAGAACAGGATCGCGATGATCACGCCCACAAGAATATCGGGCCAGGCGGCATCTGTCGCATAGACGCCCGCTGCCGCGATGAGCACGCCCGTATTGGCTATGACGTCGTTGCGCGAGCATTCGAACGTGCTCGACAGGTTCACGTCGCGGTCACGGAACCGGTAAAGGAGCGCGAGGCAGGTGAGATTCGCGGCAAGCGCAATCAGGCCGAAAAGAACCATTGTCCCGGCCACCGGAGTCACACCGTTCACCAGCTTCGATGCAGCCTCGAACATCACCCAAATGCCGAACGCAGCGATGATCCCGCCCTTCGCGAGGGCCGCTCCGGCCCGCCACCGCAAGCTGCGCTGAAGAGCATAGAGGCTCAGGATATACACCAGCGCATCGCCGAGCATGTCGACGGAGTCCGCCATCAACGCGGTGGAGTTGGCCAGAAGGCCCGCCGTGAACTCGGCGACGAACATGGCGAGGTTGATGGCGAGTACGATCTGCAGCACGCGCTTGACGTCCGAATGAGTCCCCAGCGCGGCGATCTCCTGCTCCTTCGCGGAACAGCAGTCGTCACCGCTGAAATGCCCGCCTGCTTCATCAGGCGCGCGCGGCGCCTCGCAGGCAGACGCCGCTTTGTCCTCTTCAGCCGGTTCCGGGCAGCAAGGACTGGATGCTTTCGTCAATGCTGCGCCTGACGACGAGCACGCCGGCAAGGCGATTCCATCCGTTGTCTCTGGCTTGTCGCAGGTCGACGCCTTCGGCTGCTTGTCAGCCCCTTCGCAGCACTCTTTCATGACACGCTCGTCGCCTACCAATGAGATCCAGATTGCTACGTAAGCCCTATAGCTGCTATAGGTTCAAGGGGATGCGACAAAACTTTTCAATTGGAGCCTTGGCGACCGTCACCGGATGCAAGGTCGTCACGATCCGCTACTACGAGAAAATCGGGCTGCTCGCCGAACCCGGCCGAAACCGGGGCGGGCATCGGATCTATGATCGCCGGCATCTCGAACGGCTCGTTTTCATCCGGAAAGCTCGAGAACTCGGCTTCCCGCTTGGCACCGTGCGCGAACTTCTGTCCCTGTCGGCACGACCGGTGGAAGCTCCGTGCGCCGAGGTGGATTCGATAGCAATCGCGCGTCTTGCCGAAGTCAGGGGGAAGATCGCCGATCTCAAGGCGCTTGAAGCCACGCTCTCGCGCCTCTTGACGCAGTGCGGTCACACTACGCTCGACGACTGCCGTATTCTGGACGCCTTTCGCGCCGATCCGGATATGACAGTGTCGGGATGAGGCGATCGCCCATCGCGCCGCTCTTGCGGGCCCGAGCCTAATCCTGCGGTTGCGGCGTGATTCTCAGATAGGGCTTGAGTGTCCGCCATCCCTTGGGAAACTTGCCTCGAGCCTCATCGTCGCTGAGCGATGGCACGATGATGACGTCTTCGCCCTGACGCCAGTTCACGGGCGTCGCCACGCTATGCCTGGCGATCAGTTGCAGGGAATCGATCACCCGGAGGATTTCCTCGAAATTGCGCCCGGTGCTCGCCGGATAGGTGATGGTCAGCTTGAGCTTCTTGTCCGGCCCGATAACGAGTACCGATCTGACGGTGAGCGTGTCGTCCGCCAGCGGGTGGACCATGCCATATAGATCAGCGCACTGGTCGCCCCAATTCCACCATCGGTGATTGGCGCGCAGAGCCTGAGAACCGTGAATCTACAGTCTAATGAGACACGAAATTTTCTCGCGTCATTAGATGAACAGACGTTCGGTGATGCGTTCCGGCTAGGTTCAGCCGGATCACTCCATCACATGACGCATGGCGTGAAGCCAACGTTCGTTTGAGGAGATGATCGATGAAACGCGTTATTCTGGCAGCCGCTGCGGCGATGTTGTCACTGCTTGCTGCGCCGGTCGCGATGGCGCAAGGACACGGCGGCAATCGCGGCGGGCATGACGTACCTCGTCAAGGTTCGGGCCATGGTTCGTACGGCGGCTACGGCAGCTACGGCTCCTATGGATACGGGAACTACGATCGCCACCAGCAAAGTTGGAACGACCCGCGTTACGATCGCCATGCCTATCGCGACAATTACCGCCAAGACCGGCACGAGCGACGCAGGCACGATCGCCCTCGCCGTCATCATCGATAGTCAGGAATGACCCTGCGATCCGCCTCATTGGCTGACTAAATATGCGCTACTGCCGATGTCGATGGGCGGATGGAGGGGAGCATCAGCGATCGTTAGAAGATTGTCGGGTGCTCTGGCCGAATTGGCTGTTTGTCAAACTGCGCGGCGAGAGAAACTGGCGGCATCAGCCAGCTTCCACCATTTCGCGAGACGCTCGTCGCGTGCGCCGTCAATCAACTCGCCGGCTGCGACGAAATGATAGACTTCATCCATCGTGCGCATCTCTATCGCGCTGATCTGCTGCCCGAAATTGTCCGGACTGAACTCGTCAGGTGATTCGAGGCCGCAGGCCACGACGATGTCGTGCAGGGCGTCGAGCGTTGCCTTATGAAACCGTGCAACGCGCGCCGCCTTTTCTTCGACGACCAAGCCGCGCTGGCGGGCGGGTGACTGCGTCGCCACGCCATGTCTGGCGGCCAGTTGCAGGGAATCGATCACTCGGAGGATTTCTTTGAAATTGCGCACGGTGCTTGCTGGATAGGTGATGGTGAGCTTGAGCTTTTTGTCCGGCCCGATGAGGACGGTGAGCGCGTTATCCGCTGCAGCGCGCATAGGGACACGGGCAGGTCTGAGCCGCATGTTGGTGCTCGAGTTGCTATAGGTTTAACCCGTCGACCGTCGAGATGGCCAAACAGTGCGACAAACGGCTAGCTTTTGCTTCGGTTGCGATGTCCACCGACGGGCTTGAACCAGGGCTGGCCGGCCAAGTTTCAATTTCGTCAGATCGGTCCCCCGCTTGCAGCTTCGCGCTGGGAACCCTACCAAAGGGCAAAGGAGTGCTGAGATGATGAAGGCCCCTTCGGGTCCCGGAAGTGTATGGACCCTGCTATTTTCCGCTTGGCTCGTGGCGCTTCTGTCCACTCTTGGCGCTCTTTATATCGGCGAGATCATGGGGCAATCGCCCTGCGTCCTGTGCTGGTTCCAGCGCGCGTTCATGTTCCCGCTTGCCATAATCCTCGCCGTGGCAAGTTATACGTCAGATGCGGGCGCGTGGCGCTATGCCTTGCCGGTCGCCGGGGTTGGTTGGCTGATCGCCTTCTATCATGCTCTGCTTTATTTCGGTGTCATCGCGCAGAATATCACGCCGTGTGGGATCGGTCCGTCCTGTTCGAGTTCCAACATGCTTATCTTCGACGGTATCCCTATTCCCTTTCTCTCGCTGCTTTCCTTTACAGCGATCATCGCACTGCTTATCCCCATAAGCTGGAGGTCTCACGAATGAGCAAGCGCTTCGCTGTCGTTGCCGTGGCAATTCTCGCTATAGTCGGATTCGGCGTATCGGCGTTTTATTACAATAGATCAGCCGAAGTCCGGGAAGCTCAGGTGCCGGCCCCGGCATCGGTATCGGACATCCTGATACGCGCCCATGCGCCGGTGCTGGGCGCCGAAAACGGGCGAGTCACGATAGTCGAGTTTTTCGACCCGTCCTGTGAGGCCTGCCGGGCCATGTATCCTGTCGTGAAGCAGATCATGGCTGAGCATCCGAATGACGTGCGCCTGGTTCTTCGCTACGCCCCGTTGCACCAGGGTTCGGAGGAAGCCATCAAGATCCTGGAGGGGGCGCGGGAACAGGGCATTTTCGTTCCCGTGCTCGAGGCGGTCCTGGCCTCCCAGCCCGAATGGCACGACGATGCTCGCGCGGAGAGGGCCTGGGCCGCAGCAAGTTCGGTCGGCCTGAACGTGGAACGGGCGCGCCAGACAACGGCATCGCCCGAATTCACGAAGAACCTGAACCAGGATGTCGCCGACCTCAGCGCGATCGGCGTCAAGGGGACTCCCACTTTCTACGTGAACGGTAAGGTCTTGAGCAACATTGGAGCCGAGCAGCTCTCCGCGCTTGTGAAGTCCGAGGTTGCTGCGACGCGATGACAGTTCCAGCAGTCCCTGGGCCAAACTGCGCATAGCAATTATAGCCTCGCGTGCACAACTCAGCGATGCACAGTCATTTCAGACTCGACGCAGGGGCAACTGCCGGTGCCATCCTAAAACTGATCGCCGAAATCCGCGCGCTCTGACCCCTAATGCAACAGGGTGGCCTCTCACGCTGGAAGGGAACCTGATCCCAAAAGGCACACAGTTCCGCAATGCCGAACATCATGGCGGCCCAGGATCCACAAGGGTTGCGCAAGTTTGGTATAGAACAAACTTGCGCGCGTGCTGTTCGCATAGCATGACGCCGCGTCATGACCGATCAAATTCGCACGATAGCTATTCCGCTTCTCGCCTTGGCGCTTGCAGCATGTGATAGCGCGCCGAACGCCCCCCTTGAGTCCCCCCCTCTTGCAGGGGCGGCGATTGGTGGTCCATTCACCTTGGTGGACAAAACCAACCGAGAAGTGCGTTGGACTGATTTCGACGGGAAGTACCGTATAGTCTACTTTGGTTATACATATTGCCCAGACGTGTGTCCCATGGACGTTCAGATTCTCATGAAAGGCTTCGGCGAATTTGAGAAAGTCAATCCCGAACTCGCGAAGCAGGTCCAGCCGATCTTCATAACTATTGATCCGGAACGTGACACTCCTGAGGTTGTCGGCGAATTCGCAGCCGCATTCTCGCCGCGGCTTCTTGGTCTCTCAGGCAGTCCAGAAGCCATCGCAGCAGCCAGCAAGGCGTTTGCTGCTTATTCTGCGAAGGGAACCGAAGGCGCTGGGGGCTATCTGATGGATCATAGCCGCATCGCATACCTTATGGACAGACGAGGCAAACCCGTTGTGATGCTGCCGATCGACAAGGACTATAAAGCGGTTGCGGCTGAACTCGTGAAGTGGGTGCGTTGATCCGATATGAAGTAGGTCGGGTCCGCATATTTCGAAAAAGCCATTATATTAAAAGTATCACTTCCGCGTTAGCAATATATCGGTCATGGCTTTAGGCGGGCTTACAGTAAGGCTCCTGAATAGGCTTCTTCTCCTTGTGAGCGGGCCAGTGGACCTGACCTCTTTTCAGGTATCGGCTCGAGCGCAAGACCGTGCCGCGTTTTGCGACAGACAAACGGATCAGAGATGTGAATGAAGCACGCAAGTAATGCACTATACTAGGCCGTGAACCCATAAATCCGAGCGTAATGGATCGCTTTCTTTTATCGTGCAGCTCCGCATTTCCGGCAGTGGTCGGCAACGGGTGCGAGCATGTTAATTCCGGTAAGGTTCCATCCGTCCTTGGAGGGCGCAAAGTAATAGCTCACGCCGCAGCTCGGGCACTTCATCCCGAACATGATCAGTGCGGTGAAGGGCATGGTCAGAGCGATAGAAAGCGCGAAGCCTGCCCAGCCGCCAATGCCCAAAAAGATTACGGCCAAGGCGGCAAAACCTGTTAGAAAAAAGCCAAATCTGATGATGCGTGCAGCTTTCATGCACCAAGCTTGCCGATAAATCTGAGCATTCGCAATCTGTAGCATTCGATGGCGACTTACATCTCGATACAGAATCTGATTCAGGCTCCGCATGAGCCGATACGACCTGACCGACTTCGAATGGCGCGTCATCCAGCCGCTTCTGCCCAACAAGCCGAGGGGCGTGCCGCGTGTCGATGACCGGCGCGTTCTGAACGGAATATTCTGGGTGCTGCGATCTGGCGCTCCATGGCGCGATCTGCCGGAGCGCTATGGCCCGCGCACGACCTGCTACAACCGCTTCACGCGATGGCGGAAAGCAGGTGTGTGGGATCGGATGATGGACGCCATCACCGCCGCGTATGATGGCGACATCCAGATGATCGACAGCACCTCCGTTCGCGCTCATCAGCAGGCCGCGACGGCAAAAAGGGGGATCGAGATCATTGTCTCGGTCGCTCCCGAGGCGGGCTCACGACCAAAATCCATGCGGTCGTCGACGGGCAAGGCCTCCCGATCCGGCTGAGCCTGACCGCAGGGCAAAGCCATGACGGCCAAGCCGCTGGCGATTTGCTCGATCATGTTGGTGCAGGAACAATCGTTCTGGCGGACAGGGCCTACGATGCCGATCGCATCCGGGCGTCTCTCCGCGAGAAAGGGGCATTCGCCAACATCCCGCCAAAGTCGAACCGTCGATCAAAACCGTACTTCAGCACTTGGCTCTACCGCGAGCGGAACCTGATCGAGCGCTTTTTCTCCAAGCTGAAGCACTTCCGCCGCGTTGCCACCCGCTACGATAAGCTGGCCGAAAACTTCCTCGCCATGGTCCAACTCGCCTCAATGCGGCTGTGGTTGCGCGTTTATGAGTCTACGGCCTAACACTACTTTGGCAGATTTCTGCGGATCATTTGTCGCCATCGTTTACGGCAGTGCGGGCATGTTGGCGGCGGGGGCTGGCTGAGTTGGGTCAGGATTGCCTGCCTGATGGCAGGCAAGGTCGGCTGCG